>JAFUYO010000029.1 GCA_017470505.1 Butyrivibrio sp.
AATAACTTGAACATTTTACTTGCCTGATTTCCCAAATGCTGCGTCAAGAGCCTTAACAATGCCCGCATTGTCTGCGTTTTCTTCCTTGCCTTTGAAAAATCATTCTGCGTAAAATGTTCAGTTAATTCTGCTACAGTTCCTAAAGATAAGAGCGACGGCATATAAGATAGTGTATAGCACATAATGAAAACAGCAGATTGTCCTAAGGGATCAATGGTATCAGGGCTCCACCCATAAATGGGTCCCTCATCATGTCAAATTGTCGCAAGCGCTACCCCTTAGGACCAAAGAGGAGACAAAATGACAGCAGTTAACAAGCTTGTGGCCTATGGTCTCAGGACCGGGCTTATAGAGAAAGAAGACATCATTTACACAGTCAACACACTGCTCATCCAGCTGGGGCTTGATGCAGCTGAGTTTGAGACGGTAGATATTGAGAAAATTGCATCTGAGATATCAGAGAGCGATTTAGAGAGCGGAGAGTATCTTGAGTCCGTGTTAAAAGAGCTGACGGACTACGCGGCAGAACACGGCCTTATAGAGTCTGACAGCGTGGTCTACAGAGATCTTTTTGATACAAAGCTCATGGGCGCAATGACCCGGAGACCGAGCGAAGTCATAAAGAAGTTCCGGGCTGAGTATGAAAAGAGCCCCGAGGATGCGACAAACTTTTACTACAACTTCTCGAGGAACACTGACTACATCAGGCGCTACCGCATATCAAAGGACATGAAGTGGGTCGCTCCGACTCCCTACGGAGACCTCGACATCACGATCAACCTCTCCAAGCCTGAGAAGGACCCCAAGGCAATCGCTGCGGCCAGGAACGCCAAACAGAGCGGTTACCCCAAGTGCCAGCTTTGCTGGGAGAATGAGGGGTACTCAGGAAGAGTTGACCATCCCGCAAGGGAGAACCACAGGATCATCCCTGTCACCATACAGGATTCCAAGTGGGGATTCCAGTATTCGCCTTATGTTTATTACAACGAGCACTGCATTGTTTTCAACTCGAAGCACATCCCGATGAAGATAGAGCACGGAACCTTCTGCAAGCTCTTTGACTTTGTTAAACAGTTCCCGCACTACTTTGTGGGATCGAACGCAGACCTCCCGATTGTCGGAGGCTCGATCTTAAGCCACGACCACTTCCAGGGCGGACATTACACCTTCGCCATGGCAAAAGCAGAGGTTGAGAGAACCTTTACAATCCCCGGTTTCGAGGATGTAAAGAGCGGCATAGTCAAGTGGCCGATGTCAGTAATAAGGCTCTCCTGCCCCGACTATAAGAGGATAATTGAGCTTGCAGACATCATCCTTAACAAGTGGAGAGGTTACACGGATGAAGCTGCATTTATCTTCGCTGAGACAGACAAAACGCCGCACAACACAATAACTCCCATCGCAAGGAAGGTTGGCGACGATTTCCAGCTCGACCTTGTTCTCAGGAATAACATTACAACTGATGAGCATCCGCTCGGTGTTTACCACCCTCACGCGGAGCTCCATCACATCAAGAAGGAGAACATCGGACTTATCGAGGTCATGGGCCTTGCGGTTCTTCCGGCAAGACTTAAAGGGGAGATGGCTGAGTTAAAAGAAGCGATCCTGACCGGAGCAGACCTTCGCGCAAGCGAGGCGCTTGAGAAGCACGCGGACTGGGTTGAGAAGTTTAAGTCAAAGTATGACTCTATTAATAAAGAAAATATAGATGAGATCATTCAGAATGAAATCGGAGAAGTGTTCATGCACGTTCTCGAGGATGCGGGCGTGTACAAGCGCACCCCCGAGGGCCAGGCGGCCTTCGACAGATTTATAGAAGCGGTGAAAGAGAACTGAGAAAGCCGAAACTATTGCTCCGGCTCCAGGATTTTCAGAATTGTGGTGCGGCTCAGTGAATTTAAGTTTTTGGCGATGGGGATGAGGGCGTCAATTTTTTTGGCGATCTCATCCTCGTTTAGTCCGAGCTTGGTCCTGTAGAGGTCTGCGAGGATCCTGTAGGTCGCGGTTATGTCCGACCTTGTCTTTACGGAGAACTCCAGCACCTTTGCGGCGTCCTCGTATCTGCCCTGGTCGTAGAGCTCTTTTCCCCATTTCTGGAGGGCGCACACGAGAGCTGTGTAGTTCTGGTCGTACTGCGTCAGGACCGTGATGTTGGCGGTCCCGTACTCGAGCTTTAGATCGGTGTTGGTGATGCCGGTGAAATTCACGATTTTTTCCTCGGACAGGGCACGGAGCTCCTCTTCGGCAGATTGCAGAACGGGATTGTCGCCTGCGGTATCAAAGGGAAGAAGGTCAAACGGGATGTGAATATAGTCCAGATTTTCCAGACTTTTTTTACGCACATTGTTGGACTTGCGCTCTCTCTCCCAGAATTGAGCCTCCCTCTCCTCGGTCTTTCGCGAGACTCTCCGCATATTAATATTGAGGATAACTGCCAGCATTATGAAGCTTGCTAAAAAAGGGAATATCATCTATAATTCCTTTCAGTTATTTAAGGGAATGTGTATGGGGTTGTTTCCTATACATGATATCACAGAGGAAGTATTATGAAAAAATTTTTTGAGGGACTTGCTGTAGCGTTTCTTCTTGCTGTAATCGTTCCGGGCACGAAAGCCTATGCAGCGGATGGGGGAACCATACCGAGCGGGGTTTTTATAGGACCCGTGGACGTCTCGGGGCTTGATGTCACCGAGGCAGAGACCAGGGTTTCAGCTTATGTGGACGAGGTTGCGGCCCGTCAGCTGACACTTCATGTCGACGAGGGAAAAGAGCTTTCGTTTACAGGTGGCGATATCGGACTTTACTGGAGCAATACCGGAGTTGTCGAGGACGCTTTTTCACTGGGGCACCACGGCAACATAATAGAGAGGTACAAGACTCTTAAGGACCTGCAGAATACGGGCCACACCTACAATATCAGCTACGGATATGAAAAAGAGGATATTGAAAGGCTCGTTGATGAGTGCGCGGATGAGTACGACCAGGAGAAGGTCAACTACAGCCTGACGAAGACAGAAAGCGGCTTTGAAGTGACGGACGGGCAGACGGGATATGTGGTTGACAGGCCAAGTTCGGTTTCAGCTGTCGAGGAATATCTTAACAGCGGAATGGCTGATGAGAGCGGAGTCATCAATCTGACTGTCAAGGCTGACGAGCCGCAGGGAAGTGCTGATGAGCTCGCCAAGGTTAGAGACGTGCTCGGAACCTTTACTACCAGCTACAAGTCGTCGGGCGCCAGCAGAAGTGCCAACGTTGCAAACGGATGCAGGCTCATAAACGGCTCGACCATTTATCCCGGCGAGGAGTTTTCGGTGCTCGGTACCATAACACCGTTCACCGAGGCGAACGGCTATTTTCCCGCAGGAAGTTACCTTAACGGACTGGTTGTGGAGAGTATCGGCGGCGGAATCTGCCAGGTGTCAACGACGCTGTACAATGCGGTCCTGCTCGCAGAGCTCGAGGTCACCGAGAGGCACAACCATTCAATGATCGTAAATTACGTTGATCCTTCGGCTGATGCTGCGATTGCGGAGTCAGGCGGCAAGAACTTCAAGTTCATCAACAGCACGGATCACCCTATATATATAGAAGGCTACACCACTCAGGACAAGTCGATAACCTTCACCGTCTACGGAGTTGAGGAGAGGAGCTCAGGCCGCAAGGTGAAATACGAGAGCGAAGTTCTCGAGAAGATCCCTGCATCTGCCGATCAGTTTGTCACTGACGGCTCCAAGGCGCTCGGGTATGTTGGAACGCAGTCGGCGCACCTTGGCTACAAGGCGCAGCTCTGGAAGGTCGTAACCGAGAACGGCGAGACGACCAAAGAGGTTATCAATCACAGCAACTACAAGATGGTGCCGAGGATAGTGACCGTCGGGACCGCAGGCGCTGACGGGACGGCTGTTTCCCAGCTTCAGACCGCGATTGCAACCGGCGATACGGGAACTGTCAAGGCAGTTGCCGGAGCACTGGCGGCAGCGCAGTCAGCTGCGGGGACCGAGAACGCAGAAGCGGCAGCACAGGCAGCAGCTGATGCAGTGAATGCGGCGAACGCACTCCTTGCACAGCAGAATGCTCCCGCAGAGGAGGCACCTGCCCCTGCAGAGGAAGCTGACACGGCAGAAGCAGTGCAGACTGACTGAAAAAAGATGTCAGGGAGTAAAGCTAAGGAACTGTTCAAGTTATTTCGCTACAGTTCCTAACATTGCCGAGGCTTTCTGGCGCAGTAATCGGAAAATCAGGCAAGGGAAATTGTAAATTTATTCTGTAACAGTTCCTAAGTTCCAGACACGCCGAACACATCGTAATATGAGAACAGGCAAGATTACCGAGAACGCCTTAAAGCGTTCTGTGTTAAAAGAAATACAAACCAAATACAAGGGATTAAAAAGCGCAGCTGTAGGGTCAGACTGCGCTTTTTCTAAGGAGAAAAAAGTCTTTTCCGCGGTGTGCCCAGTATCTTACGGCATATCGGACGGGGCATACTACGCGGTTTGTAAGGCGGCAGGGGCCCTCTTTTGTCAGGGGCTTGTCGTCGACCACGTGACGCTGTCGGTGCTGCTACCTGTGGAGTTTGAGGAGAGGGCGCTGAAGCAGATAATACGGGACGCTGTGGCGGCAGCAAGAGATGTGGGGGTTACCTACTCAGGCGGCCACACGGAGACGACGGGGGCTGTCAACAGGCCTGTCCTGACGGCAAACGCGGTCGGATATCAGGGCGGGGGAAGAGCTCTTTTTGACGAAAAGCCGGTTGCCGGGCAGGACCTTGTTGTGACGCGGTGGGTCGGACTTGAGGGAACGGCAATGCTGGCAAAAGAAAAGCTTGTGGAGCTGTCTTCAAGATACCCCGTCCCGTTTATAGAGGAAGCAGCTGCATTTAAGAAGTACATAGCCCTTCGGCAGGATGCTGAGGCGGCGATAGTAGAAGGGGCAGCGGCAATTCATGACCTGTCACAGGGCGGCGTCTTTGCGGGGCTCTGGGAGATGGGCGTAAGAGCCGGATGCGGAATGAGGGTGGACCTCAAGAAGATCCCGATCAGGCAGGAGACGATCGAAATCTGTGAGTTTTTTGAGCTGAATCCGTATCAGCTATTGTCGGGAGGCGCCATGCTGATCGCGGCAGACGACGGAGAGAAGCTTGCAGATGCGCTTGTGCGGCGGGGCATACCTGCGGTCATGATCGGCTCGTTGACTTCAGGGAATGACCGCATTCTCGTAAACGATGACGAGGAGAGGTTCCTTGAAATGCCGCAGAGCGACGCGATTCTTACTGTGCTGTAGATTTCGCGCATTTCCTGCCTCGGGAAAAGATACTTTGGCGGGGACATGTATATTCGCTTCTATTATAGAAAGCCGATAAAACAAGCGAAGAAATTGTTTGTTTTTCGCTTGTTTTCTGAAATTCTAAAGAACAAGTGCAGATAATCAGCGATATTATCGCTTGTTTTTAACAATCCCGGAATATCAGCGAAAACAGATGCTTTTTTTCATTTGAAATCTAAAGCATGAGAAATACAAGTGAAAAGTTGTATCAGAAATCTCTAAAAGTTATAATAGACATATCGTTTTTATACCGAAAGGATATTATCCGTGCCACAGAATACTGATGAGAAAAATGAAAAGCTGGCCGATACCGGCTTTATAAGTGAAAAGATAAAGCAGCGCCCCATCAACAGAAAGAAGCTCCTTAGGCGAACCGCCATCACATTTTTTCTGGCGATCGTGTTCGGAATCGTCGCGTGCTTTACGTTCCTATTGCTGCAGCCCGTATTCAGCGACAAGCTCTACCCCGAGGCAGAGCCCGAGAGCATCTCGCTCCCCGAGGAGAGCGCGCAGGATGAGCTGACGCCCGAGGAGATGTTTGCCGACGACAACGAGATTGCAGCCAGCGAAGCCATGAGCCTTGAGGCTACGCAGAAGGACCAGATTGACGAGGCTATCGCCTCCTATCAGTTCACTGCCCTCGACTACGCACAGATGATGGGGTCACTCAAAGCCGTTGCGACCGAAAGCTCGAGGAGCATGGTCACGGTCACGGCTCTTTCAAACGATACCAACTGGTTCAACGAATCCTTCGAGAGCAGCGGCTCATCGTCAGGAGTCATAATTGCAAACAACGGAAGTTACTATTACATTGTCGTTCCGTCTGATGCGATAACTGACGCGGAGACCATAAGGGTCACGTTCGTGGACGGAGCGGTAGCAAGCGCTGCGCTCAGCCTCTCTGATGACATAACAGGTCTCTCGGTCATCAGCGTCCGCAGGTCAGCTCTTACTGAGAGCACCAGAGATAAGGTCATGACCGCAGACCTCGGGAGCTCGAACTCAAACTCACTGACAGGACTTCCCGTCATCGCAGTCGGAAGCCCCTTAGGCATACAGGACTCGGTCTCATACGGTATCCTCACCTCCGAAAAGACGACTCTCGAGCTCGAGGATTCGTACTACAGACTTCTCACAACCGATATTTACGGAAGCACACATGCAAGCGGCGCACTTGTCAACCTCACCGGTCAGGTCATCGGCATAATCGACATGTCACACAACAGCGACGGACTCGAGAACCACATCAGCGCCATCGGCATCACTGAGCTCAAAGCTCTTTTCGAGGATCTCTCAAACGGCAGGAACAGGGCATACATGGGCATCCACGGAGCGACTATCCCTGCAGATGTCATAACGAGGGAAGGTATCCCCGTCGGAGCCTACATCACACAGACCGAGATGAACTCACCCGCCATGATGGCAGGCATCCAGAGCGGAGACATCATCACCTCGATGAACGATGCGGAGATCTCATCCTACGAGCAGCTTCTCTCAAAGCTCGCCCAATGCTCACCGGACGATGTCATAAACGTCACAGTGATGCGGCAGGGCCCTGGAGGCTACATAGAGCTCGAACTTGAAGTCACACTTGGCAGCTCGACACACAGCTGAATAAATAGAAAGAGGATCATTCAATGAAATTTATAAACGAACTTAAGCCCGGCGACAGAGTAGCTGACATCTACATGTGCAAGCACAAGCTCTCCGCCACAACCAAGAACGGCAAGGAGTACTACTCCGTCATTCTCCAGGACAAGACGGGGACTGTCGACGCCAAGATCTGGGAGCCGGGAAGCGGCGGGATAGAGGAGTTTGAGGCGACCGACTGCATAGATGTCTTCGGAGAGGTGACGAGCTTCAACAACGCCCTCCAGGTCAACATCAAGCGCGCCAGGAAGTGCGGGGAGGGCGAGTTTGACCTCTCCAACTATCTCCCTGTATCCAAAAAGAACAACGACGATATGTACAAGGAGCTCCTTGCGATCATCGGAACCATCGAAAACCCCTATCTTAAGGCTCTGCTTGACAAATTCTTTGTGGATGACAAGGAGTTTATCGAGCGCTTCCGCAGATCAAGCGCTGCCAAGACAGTACACCACGGCTTTATCGGCGGCCTTTTAGAGCACACTTTATCTGTCACAAAGCTCTGTGACTACATGGCATCCACTTATCCGCTTCTTAAAAGAGATCTTCTCCTGACCGCAGCTATCTGCCACGACATAGGCAAAACCAGGGAGCTCTCTCTTTTCCCGGTAAATGACTACACAGACGAGGGGCAGTTCCTCGGCCACATCGTTATGGGGTGCGAGATGGTCGGCGAGAAGGCCCGCCAGATTGAGGGCTTCCCCGAAATCCTGAAGCAGGAGCTTCAGCACTGCATCCTCGCCCACCACGGCGAGTTTGAGTACGGCTCCCCCAAAAAGCCCGCCATCATGGAGGCTGTCGCGCTGAACCTCGCCGACAACACAGATGCCAAGATGGAGACCTTCACCGAGCTTTTGTCAAACGTCTCAGCTCCCGGCTGGCAGGGCTTCAACAAGTTCTTTGAATCCAATATCTACCAGACCAGAGTTGACTGAGGATGTAGTGGGAATGCCGCCGGATTGATTGCGGAGCACGAAGCACTGACCGGTCCGCGGGCATCAATTATTAAAAATCAATAAAGAACGCAAAGTCGTATATTACTGTGCTATATTTAAGACATATATAAACTCAGTTTTCAGAAAAAAGCGAGGTATGTTATGGAAGAAAAAAAGAGAGTTCAGTTTATCGACATGGTCAAAGGCCTGACAATACTCAGCGTTGCAATCTACCACATAATCGCGCCGGGTATGTTCAGAACTTTTTTTGCGGGAACTATCGGCTCGATGTTCTTTTCGTTCTTCTTCTTCTCGGGCTACTTCTACAGCCCTGGCAAGCACCCGATTGGCGAGAGCCTAAAGAGCCGCACCAAGTCACTTCTCGGGCCGTTCTTTTCATGTTCGATCGGATTTTGGATCGTTGGAAGCATTATCCTCATCGCGCAGGGTGCTGAGACTTTTCTGGACGCGGTATGTTGCCTCAGAAACTTTTACGCCGGATCGATCTGGAACAGGACTATCCAGGACTTATTCAGCTGGGATTACCACTCCCTCGGCAAGAACTATCCGTTTTTGGCAGATTTCTGGTTTCTGCCCGCGCTCTTTTTTGCAAGTATCGTTTTCATCCTGCTGATTGAGAAAGTTGCAACGACCCTCCCCAAGCAGATTGCTTCAATTGTGCTTCTGCTACTGATAACGGGGATCCTGAGGGCTTTCACCATAAGTCTTCCCTACAACCTGCAGATCGTGCCGTTCTACGCATCCTTCCTGATCCTCGGCTACATCTGCAGAAAGCAGGCTGTTTTTGACAAGTTCTCGGGGGCAAAAGCCTGGATCATCGGAATCCTGATCTCTGTCTTAACCCTTGGATTCTCCGCCTATTTCGGCTACGGCACAAACCTCTTCCGCGGCACATTTGAAGAGCCCGAGCCCCTCATCATGGTGTTTGAGTTCGCTCTCGGAACCGCATGCATCCTGGGGTTATCAGTTCTCTGCAAGCAGATTGAGGACACAGGTATTAACGTTGACTCTCTCGCCTACCTCGGATCACACTCGATCTACCTCTATATGTACCACGTATTCATCGCCTGGATCATCTGCAGATTTACCGGCTTCTCGATGAGATACGATCCCGAGACGATGACTGTCGACACCTTTGAAAAGAGCCTTCTGCTTGCGATTGTCAGCATTGCGATATCCATAGCGATAAGCGTCATGAACGACAAGGGAATGTTTAATTTCCTGAAAAAGACCGACAAAGCGTAAGAACTGCGTCCACAAAACGCAGCCACGATCCATTCTCCGATATGGTTTAGAAATTGTTTGTATACTACAAAAGCAGATGCCAACACAAAAGTGGTATCTGCTTTTCTATCTGTATTCTGAATCATGCTCTCACGAACAATGTGATAATGAATCACTGCAGTTTCTGTATGAATCGCTCAAGTCTCTCCATCGCCGCTTTCAGGTTGTCCAGCGAGTACGCGTAGGATATCCTGATATAGCCCTCGCCGCAGTCACCAAAGGCGGTGCCCGGAACTACTGCGAGCTTCTCCTCTTTGAGGAGCCTCGTGCAGAACTCATCGCTGCTCATGTTAAACTTCCTGATGGAGGGAAAGACGTAGAAGGCGCCGAAGGGCTCAAAGCAGGTGAGACCTATTCTCTCAAACTCGCTTAAGAGATACCTTCTCCTTCGGTTGTACTCACTGCGCATAACTTCAACGTCACTATCGCCGTTTTTGAGCGCCTCGACGGCTGCGTACTGGCTGGTTGTGGGCGCGCACATGATGGCAAACTGGTGAATCTTGACCATCTGCGCCATGATCTCTTCGGGTCCGCAGGCGTAGCCAAGCCTCCATCCTGTCATGGCGTAGGCCTTGGAAAAACCGTTTATTAGAATCGTCCTCTCCTTCATACCGGGGAGGGATACAATTGATATGTGCTTCCCGCTGTAGGTCAGCTCTGAGTATATCTCATCCGAGATGACATAGAGGTCCTTCTCGATGATAACCTTTGCGATCTCCTCGAGGTCCTTTTTTTCCATGATGGCGCCGGTCGGGTTATTCGGGAAGGGAAGCACGAGTATCTTGGTCCTGTCAGTGACATTGTCCAGAATCTCCTGCGCCGTCAGCCTGAACTGGTTCTCCTCTTTGAGCTCGATGATAACAGGCTTTGCGTCCGCCAGGATCGCGCAGGGCTCGTAGGAGACGTAGCTTGGCTGTGGGATGAGCACCTCATCACCCGGGTCAACCATGGCGCGGAGCGCAAGGTCAATTGCCTCCGACCCTCCGACAGTTATGAAGATTTCTTTTAATGGGTCGTAGGTGACGTTCTGCGTCCTCTTTATGTAATTTGAGACCTCGCTCCTCAGCTCTTTTAACCCGGAATTCGAGGTGTAGAAGGTGCGCCCCTTCTCGAGCGAGTATATGCCCTCATCCCTTATGTGCCAGGGCGTGTCAAAGTCCGGCTCGCCGACACCCAGTGATATCGCGCCTTCAGTCTCCAGCACTATGTCAAAAAACTTCCTGATGCCCGAGGGCCTTATGTCTACAACCTTACGTCCTATCGGATTTCTCATGGTGACACCTTCTCCCTGGTATCCTCATACTGCCTGTCCAGTATAGTTCCGTGATCCTTGTACTTTTTGAGAATGAAGTGCGTTGCAGTCGAGAGAACCGTGTCAAGTGTCGAGAGCTTGTTGCTGACAAAGCCTGCAACCTCCTGCAGGGTCTTGCCCTCAAGGATAACCATCAGATCGAACCCTCCGCTCATCAGGTACACGCTTGTAACCTCAGGGTACTTGTAAATCCTCTCCGCTATGCTGTCAAATCCCAGTCCTCTCTGCGGTGTGACCTTGACCTCGATAAGGGCGTTCACCTTCTCGATGTCGGTCTTGGACCAGTCTATCATCGTGTGATAGCCGCAGATGATCCCCTCATCCTCGAGGGTCTTTAGCTCGTTGGCGATGAGGACTTCATCCTCGCCCATCAGAACGCTCAGATCGTGTACACCAATGCGGCTGTTCTTTTCAATTATGCTGAGTATCTCTTCTCTTATGCTCATTGGATTCTCCTCTGTAAGGAACTGCAGCAGAATGGTTTTTGGGCAATCATGCTGCAGCCCCTTGATTTACTTCATATTATAATACTACAGTTATCGTACTCTCGCCAAGCTTAACAATATAGCATTTTCCTTTTATTGGCGCTCTTAAAATGGTAAACTGTTAATATATGAACAAAAGAGCTGGCACTGTGGCAAAGTGCTGATGTCATCAAATGCCACGACTGTTTTGATGACAGCAGCACCGGCCGTAGCTCCGGCTTTTTGGAGCGCAGGTATGGATTTATGAATGAAAAAGCACTTCACGTACTTGAGTACGACAAGATAATAGAGAAATTATCGGAGCACGCAACGAGCGATCCCGGAAGAAAACTGTGCAGCAAGCTGAGGCCGTCATCAGATATCAGAGAGATCAGAGGCAATCAGAAAAAGACTGGTGATGCCATCGCGAGGATCTTCAAAAAGGGATCCGTTAACTTCGGGGACAACAGGGATTTCAGGGGCGCACTAAAGGCCCTCAAGATAGGAAGCTCCCTCGACATGGCGGGGCTCCTTCGCCTTGCGGCATTTCTTGAGAATGTCGGAAGGGTCAAAAACTACGGGAGATCAGCCAGGGATGATGATGCGAGGGACTCGCTATCTGACCTCTTTGACGGGCTCGAGCCGCTCAGCCTTCTCTCGGGCGAAATCAGGCGCTGCATAGTCTCTGAGGAAGAGATGAGCCCTGACGCAAGCCCTGCCCTCCGCCACATCAGGCGCGGCATCATGCTGACAAACGACCGCATTCACGAGCAGCTGGGCAGGATGATAAACGGGTCCCTTCGCACCTACCTTCAGGACGCGGTCGTCACCATGAGGGGAGACAGGTACTGCATACCGGTCAAGGCCGAGTACAAGTCGCAGGTAGGCGGCATTGTGCACGACCAGTCGTCGTCGGGATCCACTCTTTTCATAGAGCCTGCGGCTGTCGTTGAGCTGAACAACAAGCTGAGACAATTACTACTCGATGAGAGCGCGGAGATTGAGAAGATCCTCGCGGAGCTCTCCCTGAAGGCGGCGGAGCACGTCAGTGAGATAGGCTATAACGCAGAGATAATGACAGAGCTTGACTTTGTCTTTGCCAAGGCGTCCTACGCCCTTGAGATAAACGCGATAACTCCCGTCTTTAACGAGAATCACGTCTTCAACATCAGGAAGGGGCGCCACCCCTTAATTGCCAAAGACAGGGTCGTCCCAATCGACGTCTACGCGGGGCGCGACTTTGATATGCTGATAATAACAGGCCCGAACACCGGCGGAAAGACGGTTACGCTTAAGACGGTGGGGCTGTTACATCTGATGGGCCAGGCGGGGCTCGCAATCCCTGCGGGGGATCGGTCGGAGCTGTCAGTGTTTGAGGAGATTTACGCGGATATCGGCGATGAGCAGAGTATTGAGCAGTCGCTCTCGACCTTCTCATCTCACATGACCAACACGGTTTCGATACTTGAGAGGGCGGACGAAAACTCCCTGTGCCTCTTCGATGAGCTGGGCGCGGGAACGGACCCGACAGAGGGCGCGGCGCTCGCGATATCTATCCTCAACGAGCTCCACAGCCGCGGCACGAGGACGCTGGCGACCACCCACTACAGCGAGCTGAAGGTATACGCCCTGAACACAAAAGGGGTAAAAAATGCGAGCTGCGAGTTCGACGTCGAGTCCCTAAAGCCCACGTACAGGCTTCTGATTGGGCTTCCCGGAAAGAGCAACGCCTTTGCGATATCGAGTAAGCTCGGGCTCTCCGATAGGATAATCGAGGCGGCAAAGGAGCAGATCAGCACGGACGACAAGCGCTTCGAGGATCTTCTTGCGGACCTTGAGATCAGCAGGAAGACCATTGAGAACGAGCGCCTCGAGATAGAGAATCTGCGGCGCGAGACAGAGAAGCTCCGCCGCGAGCTCGAGAAAAAGAACGACAAGCTCGATGAGGACACCGAGGAGATCCTGCGGATGGCCAACGAGGAGGCGAGAGACATCCTGCTCGAAGCCAAGAAGGTCGCAGACGACACGATAAAGGCCTTCAGAAAGGCAGGCCCCGGAGCTACAATGCAGGAGCTTGAGAGGCAGCGGACAGCCCTTAACAAAAAGATCTCAGACAGAAACAGCCAGGCTGCAAAGGAGAGTTCTCTTTCGCCAAAAGAGACTCATCCCATATTGAAGGAGTCGCAGCTAAAGCTCGGTGAGAGCGTCAAAATAGTTTCCATGGGCCTTAAGGGCACTGTTTCGAGTAAGCCCGACAAGGACGGAAATCTCTTTATCCAGTGCGGTATCATGAAGACAAAGGCCAACATCCGCGACCTCGTGATCGTATCTGACGACGACAAGAAGGGCAAAAAATACGGTTTTTCCAAGGGCTCTGTGAAGGGCGGAGGTATGGACCTCTCCAAGGCCATGGGCATCCGCACCGAGATAAACCTGATAGGCAAGAACAGCGACGACGCAGTTGCGGCGCTCGACAAATACCTGGACGACGCCTACATGTCGCACCTTGGATCAGTGAGAGTTGTACACGGCAAGGGGACGGGGACGCTTCGCCAGGCGGTACACAGATTTTTAAAGGGCGTGCCCTACGTAAAGAGCTACAAGCTCGGTGAATTCGGAGAGGGCGACGCAGGTGTCACAATTGTGACGTTCAAGGAGTAGAATATGCACACGATTGCGCACGCAATCGGAGTGTTTCCTATATTAAAGGGGGACGAATGGTTAGCAAACAGAAGATTTTAATTGTAGATGACGACAACAACATCGCGGAGCTCATTTCTCTTTACCTGGTAAAAGAGTGCTTCGAGACCAGGATATGCAACGACGGCGAGACCGCGATCAGTACCTTTGACAGCTTTAAGCCGAACCTCGTGCTGCTGGATCTCATGCTACCGGGGATAGACGGCTATCAGGTCTGCCGCGAGATCAGGATGAAATCGCAGACACCCATCATCATGTTATCCGCCAAGGGCGAGGTCTTCGACAAGGTATTAGGGCTTGAGATGGGCGCCGACGACTACATGGAGAAGCCCTTCGATTCAAAAGAGCTGGTTGCGAGGGTCAAGGCGGTCTTGCGGCGCTACAAGCCGCAGGTTGCAGAGCCGCCAAAGTCGGACGACAAGGTGGTCAGATACCCCGACCTCGAGATCAACATGACGAACTACTCGGTCACATATATGGGAGAGAGGGTGGACATGCCGCCCAAGGAGCTGGAGCTGTTGTACTTCCTTGCGGCATCGCCAAATCACGTATTTACCAGAGAGCAGCTCCTCGACCAGATCTGGGGCTACGAGTACATCGGCGACACCAGGACTGTCGATGTCCACATAAAGCGCCTTCGTGAGAAGCTGAGCGACCACGACAAGTGGAGACTTGCGACCATCTGGGGAATAGGCTACAAATTTGAGGTACAGCAGTAAATGAAGAGGACACTCTATTTAAAATTCCTGCTGGCATATCTGCTGTTCGGAATTTTCGGTTTTGTGGTCGTCGCGACCTTCGTCTACGGCATGACCTACGACAGATTGAGGCGCGACAAGGCCGACAGCATGTACCAGATGGCGACCCAGATAGCGAACACCTATGCCGCAGACCTGTACAACTCTGAGACTTCGCTTGACACCGTCTACCACGAGCTCAGATCTCTTTCCATATATATGGACTCATCCCCGATCTGGATAGTGAACCCGTCGGGGAGACTGGTCCTTGATTCCGCGAGGGCACTGGGGCCCGGGGAGGAGATAATAATTGAGGGGTTTGACCCGACGGTCACGGGGAGCTCGTATTACACGATAGGGAATTTCTGGGGCTCTTTTAACCAGGATATGCTCAGCGTCTTTGCGCCGATAACCGCCAATTACAAGGTCCAGGCCTATGTTGTCATACACACCGGCCTTGCAGCGCTTCAGGAGAAGACGAACACTTTTTTGAATATATCATATCTTATGCTGATAGTTCTTTTCCTGCTGTCTCTCATAATACTCATCTTCTTCACAGAGCTCGTGTACGTGCCGCTTCGCAAGATAACGACGGCGACCGAGCAGTACGCCGCGGGAAACATGGGCTACGAGTTCTCTGTTGAATCCGAGGACGAGATGGGGTATCTGGCGGCTTCGCTCTCTTATATGGCGGGCGAGATTGCGCGCCAGGAGGAGGACCAGAAAAAGTTTATCGCGAATGTCTCGCATGACTTCAGGTCTCCCCTGACTTCGATAAGAGGATACCTTGTCGCGATGCAGGACGGCACGATACCCGTGGAGATGTACGACAG
The DNA here is from genome assembly GCA_017470505.1 of Butyrivibrio sp. Classification (GTDB taxonomy): domain Bacteria; phylum Bacillota; class Clostridia; order Lachnospirales; family Lachnospiraceae; genus Butyrivibrio. The sequence goes on from JAFUYO010000029.1 coordinate 15,256, forward strand.
GTACCTCGGGATCGTCATAAACGAGACGGACAGGCTAACCAAGCTCACCAACGAGATGCTGACCCTCAACAACATGAGCACCAAGGGGATGCTGCTCGATAAGAGCGATTTTGACATAAACCGGACCATCAGAAATGTGGCGGCATCCTTCGAGGGGACCTGTAGGGAGAAGAAAATTGCGATTGAGCTGGTCCTGACCGATGACAAGATGCTGGTAAATGCGGACATGAGCAAGATCCAGCAGGTTCTCTATAACCTCCTCGACAACGCGATCAAGTTCAGCCACCACGACTCGTCGATCAAGATTGAGACGACGGAGAAGCACAGCAAGGTCTTTGTCTCCGTCAAAGACAGCGGCATCGGTATCCCCAAGGATGATCAGAAGATGATCTTCGACAGGTTCTACAAATCCGACCTCTCCCGAGGAAAAGACAAGAAGGGCACGGGCCTTGGGCTCGCCATAGTCAAGGAGATCGTCAAGGCGCACGACGAGAATATCAACGTCATCAGCACCGAGGGCGTCGGGACGGAGTTTATCTTCTCGCTTCCCAAGGCCCAGGCGATGGACGAGGAGGATGACGAGTAAGGGACCTCGTAGAGATGAATGTTGCAACTTGCGCAGGATGGATTCGTCAAGGCAAGGCGGAGGATGATACCATGCATATTGTGTTGCATAAGCCGGAGGCAGCACGGATAGTGGAAGAGGCGAAGTCGGGAGGATGATATCATGCATATTGTGTTGCATCAGCCGGAGATTCCACAGAATACCGGCAATATAGGAAGGACCTGCGTGGCGACAGGAACGAGCCTTCATCTGATAGAGCCCCTGGGGTTTCGCTTAAATGAAAAGGAGCTAAAGCGCGCCGGGATGGACTACTGGGATAAACTTGATGTCACGAGGTACATCGACTACGCTGACTTTTGCGCGCAGCACCCCGGGGCAAAAATATGGTACGCCACCACCAAGGCAAAGCGCGCCTACAGCGAGGTCTCTTTTTCCATGGGAGACTTTATCATGTTCGGCAAAGAGAGCGCGGGCATCCCGGAGGAGATCCTCGTTGACAACGAGGAGAGCTGCATCAGGATTCCGATGGGGAGCGAGATAAGATCGCTGAACCTGTCAAACTCCGTTGCAATCGTGCTCTACGAGGCCCTGCGGCAAAATGACTTTTCGGGGCTTGAAAGAGAGGGTGAGCTCCACAGGCTGCACTGGAAGTGAAGGACAAGGGAGGCACAGTGGAAAAAAAGAGTAGCGATAAGGGAACGGTCTGCCGGAAAGGCGACATTCTAGAAGTTGAAATTACAGATATTGGAAATGACGGGGAGGGCATAGGCAAGGTTGACGGCTATACCCTCTTTATTAAAGATGCGGTGATTGGAGACAGGGTGAGGGCCAAGGTCATGAAGGCTAAGAAAAGCTATGCCTACGCCCACCTGGAAGAAGTGACTTCGCCCTCAGAGTTTAGGCAGGAGGCGAAGTGCCCCATTGCGAGGGCCTGCGGCGGGTGCCAGCTTCAGAACATGACCTATGAGAGACAGCTTGAATACAAGCAGAACAAGGTGAGGAACAACATTGTGCGCCTCGGCGGTTTTGACGGGAAGTTTGTGGACAGCATAATGGAGCCGATCATCGGAATGGATGAGCCATGGAGATACAGGAACAAGGCACAGTACCCGATCGGAACTGACAGAGACGGAAATCCTGTGGCAGGCTACTACGCAGGAAGGACCCACAGTATCATTCCGGTCGGTGACTGTTTTATAGGTATAGAAGAGAACCGGCAGGTGCTTGACGTTCTGCTCTCTCACATGAAAAGGTATCATATCAGCGCCTACGATGAGGCTGCAGGCAAAGGGCTTGTGAGGCACGTGCTGATCAGGAAGGGCTTTGCGAGCGGTCAGATCATGGTCTGCCTGGTGCTGAACTATTTTGGGGAGCGCAAAAAGAAGGAGAGAAGCCGGATAGATCGTGGCGGAGCTATCAGAAAAGGGCATAGCGGCATGGCAGCTGAAAATTTTATCCCCGGGCAGCAGGCTCTTGTAGATGAACTGAGCGCGATTCCCGGGATGACAAGCATCTCGGTGTCGATCAACACGGAGAAGACCAACGTCATCATGGGAAAAGAGATTCACACTATATGGGGAGAGCCAGTCATCAGGGATACATTAAGGAGCCTGGAGTTTGAGATTTCGCCGCTGTCTTTTTACCAGGTTAATCCGGCCCAGACCGATAAGCTCTACGGCCAGGCGCTTGAGTATGCAGGTCTTACCGGGACGGAGACCGTATGGGACCTCTACTGCGGAATAGGGACGATCACCCTCTCCATGGCCGGGACAGCGGGGCATGTGTACGGAATAGAAGTCATCCCCGAGGCAATCGAGGATGCCAAAAAGAACGCAGTGCGCAACGGAATAGAAAATGCAACCTTCTTCTGCGGCAAGGCGGAGGAGGTTTTGCCGCGGTTCTACAGTATGGCAAATGATGATCCTGTCCTGGAAGAACAAGGCAGAATACAGGGGATAGATGCGCAGACAAAGCCATGCAACCAGACAGAACCGGAAAACCGAGGCAATAGAAACGATATTCAGACAGAGCCGGGAAACCAGGGCAATGGAAACGATACTCAGACAGAGCCGGGAAACCAGGGCAATGACAGCAATACTCAGGCAGATTCCGCCAACATGACAAAGACAGAGATAGAAAGCGTGGCTTTTGCTGCGCTTCGCCCCGATGTCATCGTGGTCGATCCGCCGCGCAAGGGTTGCGACAGCGCCTGCCTTGACACCATGCTCAAGATGCAGCCATCCCGCATCGTCTATGTCAGCTGCGACTCCGCAACCCTCGCCCGCGACCTCCGGATCCTTTCAGAAGGCGGCTACGAGCTAAGAGCCATTCGCCCCTGCGACATGTTCCCCTGGAGCGGACATGTGGAGACTGTTGTCCTCTTGTCCCACCAACAAATCAAAAAGTCTGTAGCCATTGATTATACGCCTGATGGCAGCTATATGGATAATATCAACAAGCACGCCACATATAAAGAAATCAATGAGTACGTGCTTGAGAAATACGGTTTTAGGCTCCATTCTGCCTATATAGCCCAAGTAAAGCGTGAGATGGGTATAGAGATGGGAGAGAACTATAATCTGTCTAAATCGGACGATTATGAGCCTAGACAGGTGACTCCTGAAAAGAGAGAAGCTATCATTGATGCTCTGAAGCATTTTAACATGATTGAATAACAAAAATGGGAACCCATAACGGGTTCCCTAATTTTTTTTAATACATATCTGATTTCTTGCTGTTACAGTCTTTACACAGTAATTGCAAATTCTCTATTACAGTTTTTCCGCCTTTACTCCAAGGCTTAATATGGTCGCCTGCCATTTCAGCATAAGCAAAAACACGCTTACACTTAGCACATTTATGGTCTTGCTTCTCAAAAATAACCATTTTATCTTCATCATCAAAAGTTCTAAGACTCAGTAACTTGGCTGCAAACGGGTCTTCATCCTTACTAAGCAAATATTCATAAATGCCTGTTTTCTTTTGAACTTCCTTATCCTCATGAAGCTTCTTGACTTCATCACTCATAGTGGTGGAATTATATGTCTTGCCATTGTATTTGTTATATAAATGGCACCAATCAAGTCCCTTCATGTCAGGATAGTATTTAGGGAATATCTTTTGTACCCAATTGATAACATCTTGGAAATACTGCCATAGTTCATCTGAATCAGCATCTGATTTGTGAGCAGCCATATAATCTGTGATATCTTTAAGACCTTGATACTCACAGATACCCTTCAATGCTTTCTCAAGCAATTCTTGTCTTATAGGGTCAGCTTTGATGTACTTATCACTTAATCCCTTTGCAGCACAATTTCTTTTTGAGAAATGACGCTTTGCATCAGAGAGCCAAGAGCCTGTATAAACAGAATTTCTAAGCTCTTGGTCAGTAAGTTTTTCGCCGCCGATGTTTACAACTTCAAACCATTCAAGCTTCTCAGATTCAGTGCCTTCACAAATATAAACCATGAATTCATAATCCATAAGCTTATTATACATATCATCAGGAAGTGAATCTTCATAATAAGATTTACCATCTAAAGCGATTTGTAATTTGTGATTCAAAAAATACATAGCAGATAGTGTTCTTTGCTGACCATCAAGAACTTCAAATTCCACATCATCAGAAAAAACAAGTTTTTTATCATCATCTTTAGTGATAGTTCCCTTAGTTAGAACCCAATACATAGTGTTGAGAGGAAATCCTTTTATCATGGTATGAAGAACATTTTCTTGTTTTTTTAAATCATATACGAATTCTCTTTGATATGGTGGTCTTATAGTGAGTTTTCCTCCATAAGCAAAAACACCATCTTCGCCATCATCTTTAAACCCATTGAAAACATCTTTTACTTTAACGTTATATAATTCAATCTTCATTATTTGATTCCTTTCTGCGAATAATTATCCTTGAGAAGGGTTTATGTAGTTTTCCGTTTTGGTCCCTATAAATAGGATTTCCAGCTCTAAAAGATTTGTTTTCTTTAAAAAGAGCATCCTTCTCATCATCTGATAGATTTGCACTCATTCCGATACTTTTTCCAAGTTCACTTTCTGCTAGACCAATAATTTCAAATTGGTCTGGATTATATTTTTCAAGGAAACTATCAGGAACGCCCATATTCCCATAATAGTCCATTGGGATTTCAGCAACCTTTCCAACATCTATCGCATCATAATTTATATACTTGATATATTCATCTTCATTATATTTGCGATACATTATCAATTCTTCGTGTCTTTTTGTTATATCAAGATTGGTATACCAAAGTACATTTCCGAATTTCTGTGTTGTACCGTCAGGTTTCAAAAATTCCTTAACATGATTATATCCAATCCAAAACTTATCGTTTTGGATTAATGGAAATATCTCTTTATAATGCAATGCATTTTGATTTCCAATGATAAGAAATTTCTTATCATATTCCATCAGAGAGTTGATATAATCTCTAAACAGACTAAAAGGTGGGTTTGTAACAACAATATCAGCCTGCTTTAAATATTCCACGCATTCTGCAGAACGGAAATCGCCTTCGCCTTCTAGCTTTTTTACTCCTCGTTTTTTCGATGTTAAGAGTTTTTCAATATCATCATCGGAAACTCCTCTGCCATTTGCCATTGGAACTTCTGATATGTCCATTACATAACCATGACCTTTTTTTACAGGTTCATCAAGATAATCAAATATAGTCATCTGTGTTCCGACGACAGGCGAAGAAGTATATGATGTACATATAAGTCTTTTCAATCCTAAATAATTAAAGTTCTTTAGAAAGAACTTGCAGAAATTAGATTCAAAAGGGTCATCACAATTACAAAGAACTGTTTTATTTTTAAAGTGTTCTTCATAATGATTCAATTCAGCCTGAATATCTTCATAACGAGTATAAAATTCATCGTTCTTTGCATCTTTTGCTGCATTCAAGCTAGAATTCTTAGCCATTATTTCCATCTCCTTTTGCTTTTATAACAATACGGTCATACATTCTTTTACCTTGAATATAGAATCTTCCTGACTTTTTCTTTCCGTTAATCATAATCGGTTTTGCTAAATCACCGCTTATTCCTACAATTTCAAATTGATTTGGATTAAATTTGTTCAAGAAGGTTATAGGAACACCCATTTCTCCTTTATAATCACAAGGTATTTCGGTGGTTTTATTTATATTGATAGCTTCGTAATTGTCATAATTTGGGTAATCTTCCTCAGAACCATAGTATTTTCGGTATAAATCAAGTTCTTCGTGTCGTTTATTGTGGTCAAGATTTGTAAGCCATAAACAATTATTTGTCGAAACTATCCTTTCTCCGTTTTCGTTAATTCGAGCCTCTGTGCCATACAATTCATAACTATCAGGAACTATAAATCCTGAAATCCATCTTCCCATCCCAGTACCAAGCCAAACTTTATTTTCCTTGATAAGTGGAAATATCTCTTTGTAGGTTATTGCATTAATATTTCCAATAATTAAGAATTGCTTTTTGTATTCCATGAGAGTAGCAACAAATTCTCTAAATAAGCTGAAGGGTGGATTTGTAACAACAATATCAGCCTGTTTAAGATATTCAAGGCATTCATCAGAACGGAAATCGCCATCTCCTTCGAGTTTTTTTACTCCTCTTTTTGGAGACTTAAGCAATTTTTCAATATCGTCATCAGAAACACCTCTACCATTTGCCATTGGAACTTCTGTTATATCCATAACATAGCCATGACCTCTTTTTACAGGTTCATCAAGATAATCAAATATAGTCATCTGTGTTCCTACAATAGGTGATGTTGTATACGAGGTGCATATAAGTCTTTTCAATCCCAAATAATTAAAGTTCTTTAGAAAGAACTTGCAGAAATTAGATTCAAAAGGGTCATCACAATTGCAAAGAACAGTTTTGTCCTTAAAGTGTTTCTCATAATTGTTCAACTCTTTTTGAATATCTTCATAAAGAGTATAGAACTCATCTTTTTTATTGCTCTTTGCTGCTGTAAGAACATCCTGTCTTGGCATTATTTGCCACCACCTTTCATTTCTTCTTCATATTTTTCTTTAATCCATTGTGATAAAAGAGCGGAAGAAGTCATTTCATGTTTTATAGCCAATTCCTTGAGCTTTTCTTTATCATTAACGCTCAAAGAAACGGACATGACAGTTCTTTCAACAGCATCCTTACTCTTAGCCATAATAGTGCTCCTTTCGCACATGATTTTCTAAATAATATTTCAATAAAAATTATATAAAAATTATTGATGCTATTCAAGCATAAAGGATATGTTATATACGCTTTTTTTATGTCATTTAATAGCTAAATAATTACAATTAAATGGTAATAAAATAGTTATTTATTGGCACTCTGGCATTTAATTACAATTAAATGCACGTAAATAAGATAAAAACAGGATTTTAATAGCAATTAAATATCAGTTTTTATCCATGACGTAAAAAAATAGGTATTTAATGACAATTAAACTGCCATTAAATACCTATTAAAATACAATTATTTATATATTAAATTCCATAGTCTTCCTCATCATCAGGAAGTATGTCAAGAGGCATATTCATCTGCTCAACATCATGATTGATTTTATCAATCAATTTTTGTTGATATGATTTTTGATAAGTGCTCTCAGATGCCTTATCAGCCATTTTTGAAGTTGTAGCCTTGCGGTGTGCCTTCGCAGGCTCTAAAACGTCTGTATGTAGCCCTGAACGTGTCTCAGGCACATTTGCTTGAGGATGACTCAAAAAGACTTTGTAAGCCTCTTGAGCACGTTCATATGCATCTAAATCAAATTCACCATCATCTGAAAGATAAGCATATCCATTTTCGTAAACCCAATCATTGAATTTATTAGCTTCTTCTTCCAGTTCTTTCTTCTCTGATTCAGAGATAACAGGAGCATCAGAAATAACCTCAGACTCATCATAATAAGCAGTAGCTTGATTATCATTCTGCTTCTCAGCAATCTTTTCATCAAGGGCTTTTGGCATATAATCTCCGCCAAGCTTATCACTTCTGATTTTCCTTTTGCCTTTCGGAATCTCATCTTCCGATTTGATTTTGCTAGCATCTTGCATCGAATAAGTGAAATATTCACCATGTCTTTTGAGCGTTCCATTTCTTACAATTGTGACTCCACGGTCATTTAATTTGCTAAAAAAATCATCCCTTGATGTAGCTTCGTTCATTGCAAGTTTGATACGACTTTTTAAATCATCTTCCCAAATGTAATGCGGAGCATCTTCTCCATTTTTGATTGCTTCTTGGTTCTCCTGACGCATCCTTCTAACGTGCCTAGAAACCTTATCCTTTGATAACTTTATTTGGCTCGTTTTATTATCAAAAATATCCTTATAATCCATATCAACATCGATGTATTTTTTTGCAATTTCATCAGCACCTTTTGCAACATATGTAAATTTGGTTTGCTCATCAGAACAGCCTTTAAAATCTGTCATTGAAACGTTGTTCACAATAATGTGACAGTGAAGTTTTCCACCTTCACCATCATTTTGAACACATATTAAAGTCTGTCTATTTGGGTAATATTTTTCTGCAAATTCTCTAGAAATCTCACCTGCAATAAGAGCAGAGTTTGGGTCTTTTGGGTCTAATTCTTGTTCACTAAAAGAGAGAACAATACGGCGAACTTGATTCTTATTTCTGCTTGAAGCACGAGACCAATATTCGTTCATTTGGTCAGCATAAGAAGGCGGCTGATTTGGAAACATTCCGACAGTAGTTACAAACAAATTTCGTTTCTCATTGTTGTTATGACCTTTACCTTCTTTACCACCTAAAGCATAGTCAATAGCCGCTTTACCAAAAGCAGTTGCTGTTATTCGAGTATACGGCATAATTGCTCACCTACCTTCTTTGTGACTTCTTCGTATCGGTTCATAATAGCGTCTAAATCTTTCGCAGGAAGACATTCTTTTTTGATTTCTTCTTCCTCAGCCGCTTTCATCGTTAAGTCATCAAAATTACTTGAACCTGCATATTTTCGTTCGATATGTTTCAGTTTCAATTCTTGGTTATAATTGATACCAATTCGTTTCAACTCACTCCGAATCCCTTCCATTTCGGAATATAAGGCATATAGTGTTTTGTGATATTTTTCAGCATCATCATGTTCTACAAAATGTATTTTAGGAACATACCATAAAAGTCTTTTATCGGTCAAAAGTCGTAAAATCTCAGAACGAGTTCTTCCATTATTGGCAACGATAATATCAATCACAGAGAGAATCTCAGGAGAGAGTCGGACACTAACAGGGTCAAGAGTATTGGTTTCTTTTTCTTTATTATCCATTTCAAAAACTCCTTTCAAAATATGAGCGGTTGTTAAAAAAAGGGGCAGAGCACGATTCCAACCGCAGAAAAAATGCAGGTAATGGGTTTGTATACGAAAACGTATATCAAACCCCCAACCTGCTAGGGGACAGCCCTTTGGGCTTTCCCCTAGAACCCCTTTATCCCGAAAACCGATGTATACTGTGAAGAGCTCCCCAAGCACATAGACAGGGTTCATTTTAAAAATGGTACGTTCTTTCTTGATGGCGGATTTACTACGGAGAAGGAGTTCTGTTCAAACAGGCTTCCAGTTAAATATAATCCTGATGCAAAGAAGCCGACAAGGGGTATCAATTTGACTATGTTGTAACAGTTGCTGATGCCACTTATCTAATAGAATTCGCGCCAAGGATAAGTCGCTATAAACTGATGGAGTTATATTCCAAAAAGTCAGGAATACTCCATGGCTCTCGGCTGTTAAATAAAAAGAGTGCTGCATAAGTGTCAAGTGCAAATTGACACCGCAATCATGCAATACTATAATTGTGCCATAAGAATATTGGCACAAAGGAGGATATTATTGCTATGACACTTGATGATGCTTTGAAAAGAATATCGGAACTTGAGGAAGAAAATGAAAAACTTAGGGAAGAACTTGCATTCTATAAGAGCAAAAAGTTTGCCGGCAGACAGAAGCATGATGAGCATTGGATGAAGTCATATAACGACTTTGTGATTCAATATGAAAATGGTTTGACAATTATGGAGATTGTAAATCAGGGAGCAATCAGCCGCCGTACAGCCTACAGGTATAAAGCTTATTATGATGGGCTTAAGCAAATGAATGGCATCGCTAAAGAAGATAAGAAAGAGAGTAATGTTAACGTTGGAAAAAGAAAGTAATTCAAGAAATGTTTCAGTAATCAAGGATGCGCTGGGACATAATGTTGTAATGATCAATGACATCATTTTTCGCGGAAAGCGAGGGATAAACTGGATAGATGTTGAAGAATACCTCAGACAATATGTAGGGGAGTTCTACACGATTGCAGAGACAAATGAAGTAGTGTATATCGGTACAGATTTACCTGATGAGTATGCTCATTCGGAATATACACATATTCTAAAAGGCACTAATGAAAAGGCAAAAGCCAATGCAGCACAAGGATTGCCTGAGCTTATAATCACTGCTACAAATATGGAACATACAGACAATTCAAAGGCAAAACATAAAAAAGATGCAAAGTATGGCTGGTATAAATATGAATCACGATTCGCATTACCGGTATTTGCTGATAATGGTGAAGTAGAAAGATACAATGTTTTTCATGTGGCAATGATTTTGAGACATGATAAAGATGGGAAGAAATACTTATACGACATTATGAACATAAAAAAAGAAACGAGTGACCTTTTCCAGTCCGAAGACCTTACTCAGTAAAAAACCCATTTCTTGACTCTTATGTTAATGGTGCAACTGGGGATTGTCAACAAAAATTTTTGAAAGGATGAATGTATGGCAAAAAGTAAGAGAACAAAATGTTACATCTATACTAGAGTTTCCACTGCTATGCAGGTTGATGGTTATAGTTTGGATGCTCAGAAAGAAAAACTCAAACGTTATGCAGACTATGAAGAAATGGAGATAGTCGGGGAGTATTCTGATGAGGGACATTCTGGTAAAAACATAAATGGAAGACCGGAGTTTGTGAGGATGCTTCAAGACATTGAAGATTGCAAGGATGATGTAAGCTATGTACTTGTATTCAAACTTTCAAGATTTGGAAGGAATGCTGCTGATGTTCTTAATTCTTTACAGTTAATGCAGGATTTTGGAGTAAATCTCATTTGTGTTGAGGATGGAATTAACAGCGCAAAAGAGTCTGGAAAACTTATGATTTCTATTTTGTCTGCGGTTGCTGAACTTGAGCGAGAAAATATTCTGGTTCAGACCATGGAAGGCAGAAGACAAAAAGCCAGGGAAGGCAAGTGGAATGGTGGATTTGCTCCATATGGATATAAGCTAGTTGATGGTAGTCTTGCCATTGCAGAAGATGAAGCAGAGATGATACGTCTCATTTTTGATAAATACATACATACGGATATGGGTGCCAATGGCGTTGCTGAGTATCTTAACAATCATGGGTATAAAAAGAAGCAGAGGCAGAATAATACACTTACAACATTTGCACCATCATTTATAAAAGGTGTTCTTGATAATCCTGTATATATGGGGAAACTTGCATATGGGCGCAGGGCTACGGAGAAGATTCAGGGAACAAGAAATGAGTTTCATGTAGTGAAGCAGGAGGAATTTCCAATATATGATGGTGAACATGATGCCATTATATCAGAGGAAGATTTCATGCTTGCAAAAGAAAAGCGTGAACGCACTGGCTTCAAGCGTGAGAAGACGCATAGCCTTGAACATGAGCATATCCTTTCGGGTATTCTAAAATGCCCTGTATGTGGTGGCTCCATGTATGCAAACGTCAACCGTAAAAAGAAGAGTGACGGGTCATATTACAAGGACTTTTTCTATTATGCTTGCAAACATAGAATCAAATTGGATGGACACCATTGTGACTATCACAGGCAGTGGGGGCAGGATAAGGTAAACGCTGCTGTGGAAGAGACAGTTAAGAAAATGGTAAATAATCCGAAATTTAGAGCGGCATTGAAAGATAAGATTGGAGCCAATGTAGATGCAAGCGAACTGAAAACGGAGCGTGAAAGCTACAGAAAAAGTCTTCAGCAGTGTATAGGCGCAAAAAATAAGCTTGCTGCACAGATAGATGCACTTGATATTACGGATAAGCACTATGACAGAAAGTATCAGGATATGCAGGATCGACTAGACTTGCTCTATGATCAGATGGGGGATATAGAAGAGAAGATAGAAACTGTGAACAAGCGAATTGATAATCTTTTGAAAGAGAGACTTTCTGCGGATACAATCTACAAAGTGCTAATACAATTTGATAAGCTTTATGACAACTTCACGGATCTAGAAAAAAAGAAATTCATGCAGTCGTTTATTGAAGAAGTGCAAATATATGAGCAGCCAAAGGAAAATGGAAGATTCCTAAAGAGCATATCCTTTGCATTCCCTGTGTACTATAATGATAAGGAGTTTACTACTATTGCATTTGGTGAAGATGCACTGAAAGAATATGCAGACAATCTGACTAAAGAGAATCTTGTTGGTTGGGACAAAGAAATAACAGATGAGACTGTGTGCATCTTGAGCAACCGAAAACCTGACTCATATGTGCACCTGAATCTGAAGATGGAAGACTACTACAGAATCAAGGATGCCCAGAAGGAGCAGGACAAGAAATAACCATCATAATATCATACGGAACCAACAGCAAGAGCTACTGATGCGAAAAATGGATGGTACAGATATGATACGAGATTCGGGCTACCTGTTTATGGTGATGATGAGGAAATCAGTGGATACAACATATTCCATGCAAGACTTTTAATCAGGCACGCAGGAAGTGGAAAGAAATACTTATACGATGTTATGGAAATAAAAAAAGAAACGAGCAAGTCCTGTCAGGCTGATGCCCTACCCGGTGATAAACCCATTTCTTGACTATTATCTTAAAGAGGTTTGGAATAATTGTCAACAGAAATTTGGAGGGTTACTTATTTAGAAATTTGAAAAGTTGCCTCGAATCCGAGGCAATTGGGTTACTTTAACTGAAAGAATAACTGTTTGACAAATTGTATTACCAGCATGAAGAATAAGATGTATACTTAGTTTTAAATAGTTATAAAGAGGAGAAGCGTTATGAAAAAGAGATTAGCAACACAACTATTAGTATTTGCTGCGGCCGGGATGCTCCTTGTGGGGTGCGGCGCTGCAGGTAAAGCGGAGTCTGACGGTTCATCAGACCTCTTTCAGAAGGTGAGTGAAGAGGAGTCGGGTGCCGGGACAGAAGAAAATGAGAATGGGTCACAGTCGGAAGGAGATGCGAAGGCAGGGACGGATTCAGATGCGGCGGCAGCCGCAGATAACAATGCCGGGGCGAAGGCGCCTGATGCAGGGGATGCCGGCCAGAGCGAAGCGGGCGCAGATGCTTCATTCGACGATCTGTACGAGGCCTTTAAGGGCGGGCAGGTCGGAGCAAAGTATACCGGCAAGGCCGACAAGGCTTCATACATCGAACTCAAAAACGTGCTGAAGGCGGGCGAGAGCTATACGCTTTCAGAGATAAGCGAAAAGCTTGCAGGGTATGAGGACTACTCTTTTAAGGCGGACGGCGATGCCGCCTACAGACTCATAGACTGCGGGAGCGATGGCAACAAAGAGCTCCTCGTATCGCAGGGGTATGTATCTGATGCGATGGGAGGAGAAGTGACAACTCTTCTTATGATAATCAAGGACATGGGCGGCGAGCTGGACATCTGCTATGATGAGGATATGTGGTCGAGGAGCGACGTCAAGGTAAACGACAACGGAACGATAATCGGCTCAGGTTCCGGCGGAGCAGCTCTTCATATATATGAGTGCGCGTATGTCGATGCGGCGGGCGAGTATCACTACCACTACGGAAGTGAGGAGAACACCACGCCCTACGGACAGTTCTACTACTACAAAGACGGTGATTACACCGAGGTGCCGCTTGACGGTCTCGACACGGAGCACCTTGTCATAAACTCCTACTACTTTGATGACGACTTATCGAAGCGCACGGACTACGTCTCATTTAATATGATAGACGACAACTTCAACCCTGTCTTTGAGGACGGCACCTACAGCGACTCGAACGAGATCGTGAAGAGATTTAAGGAATACGGCATTGAGATTTACACGCCGATGGAGATGGAAGCCATGCTCAACAAGCACGGTTCTGAGATAGGGTATCCGTACTGATCTTTTATACCGATAACGGAATTGCATTCCGTTATCGGTATAAACTTATGCACACAAGAGTATAATGAAATTTGCAGCTACGCTGCATGCGGCCTGAGCTAACGCATTAACGAAAGGGAAAAGAATTTCGTTAATGAGTATAATTCAAGGGAAATGCTGAATTAATCAGCATTTCCTTAGAACGGAGAATCCCCGGGAGGTTCCGGGCGGCCGTCCGAACCGGTCGGCGGCTCAGGAGGCTCTCCTGAAAAATCGGGCTGCTGCGGCGGGTCGCCTTCCGGAGCAGAGGGTGGCTCAAAACCGCTGTCAGGCGCGGCAGGAGGTTCCGGGCGATCTGTGGACTGTCCCTCTGTCTGAGAAGACTGTTGGGGCTGTTCTCCTGACTGTTCGTCAGACGACGCAGGCGGCTCGGGACGATCATTCGTCGTACCGGGTGATGGCTGCCTGTCATCACCAGACACAGGCCGGTCATTGCTATTATTGCTCTGAGAAGGATCTTTATGCTTATCTTCAGTCTGCTCTTCTGCCTGAGAAGGCTTTTCGGGGAGATCTTCCGGCTGCTCTTCTGTTTCAGAAGGATCCCGGGGCTTATCTTCGGGCTGTTCATAAGGCGAAGCAGGCGTATCGGGCTGCTCCTGAGACGTATCCTGTATTTGCGACTTCTCACCATCAGACTCAGGCGTCTGCTGAGTTCTGGCTCTTATTTCGTCCTCTGCTTCTTCCTTTAGCTTTTCCGATTTGCCTTGGAAAAGACTGCTTACAGATATATCAATGCTGTCATTATTTTCAGAGAGCGTAATCTGCGAAGAGTAGTCATCAAACATTATATCTATCGCTTCTGTCAGGCTCTTGCCACGAACCCGGTTTTTGATCGCCTTCTCAAGCTCTCTGTCTGAAGCATCTGAAATGGATACTCCCACAACCCTGTCAAAGACATTGACGCGATATTCTATCTGCGGCTCTGTCCCCAATGTGACTGTCGAAGCGGTGGCTGTAGTAGCCGTGATACCGATTCCAAGCGTGGCAACTATAAGCGATGCCGCAACCGCAATACTATAGCGGATGGCGGAACGCTTCAGGTGAATGCCGGTGCCGGGGATGACAGACATTGTCGGAGCATCAGGAATATCCAATAACTGTCCGACCTGATACCCTTTGTCGGGGATATATCTGATCTGACCGTTTTTGGCCCATACAGCAGCTTTTCCATTTTTTATTCCCAGTACATACGTTTTCATTCTTCAGGGATTTACCTCGTTATTTGTCTCAACCGGAAGGTATTCCTTCATTTCCGGATAATCTCCGTCTGCGATAATAGCAGCGGCGATCAGGTATTTGCGATGCTTGTCTATCAGTTTGCGGGCTATCCCCGTGCGCGCTATCAGCTCTGCGGCAGGGAGATTTTTGCTGGCCTTTAGTTTGTCCGTAAGCGGCGGTGGCGGCTTAAATAAGGCGCTGATCAGCTTCGCACAGGCCGATCTGGTTTTTGATGCTTTTGGGGAAGCCTTCGGAAGATCAAAAAGATCGATGCCAAATCTGTTAAGCTCAGTTTCAAACGCGGATATCTCATCTCTAAGACGGGTGTCGACGACAACAGCGGTTTTTTCCTGTATCTCTATCGTGATACCCGCAGATTCGTCCTCCGGGATCTCGTTTTCGAAAGAGTCAGGACTTACGCTGAATTCCGATGCGGAAAAAGAGTCTTTTCTAAAATGATCTTTAAGCCGGCTCGAGATGACAAGAGCGGCATAGTTCCAGAAGTGCCCGCGATCCGGGGCATAAGAGTGCAGCGCTTCGTCCACTGCAATCAGAGCCACAGACCACTCATCGTCCTCCATACTCACAGTGCGCCCCAGTATCCTGGCGGTCAGATGCAGTATGTGATACTGTTCTTCGAGTAGAAAAAAGTTGGCAGTTTCTTTGCTCCTGCCTGCTATGACAGCACGTTCATCGTCGGCTTTTTTTCGGTCGTTATCAGAAATCATGTAGATATTGTATCATAATTAAAGGCTCAATGAGACCTTACTGAGAATCCCGGTACTGTCAGGAGCTGCACCGGAATAAAGGCACTATAATATTCCGGGACCCGGGAGATCCTCGCTGAAACAATCGGTATGGCAACAGGGCTGCCGCTTTGGCAGCCCTGTATGTATCGACTTGAAATCATGCAGTATAGGCGACTCCGTTGATATATAATGTATATCCATTTAAGTTGATGGAGCTAAGGTCCCCGTTCAGGGCATCGATGTAGGTGTCTCCTGTCAGAGTCCATGTAGATCCTGAATCGATAGTGACAGTTACACTTCCTGCTGCACCCGTGGGATTGATGGCTCCGGAGTAGCTCGAATTGTCGGATATATTGAGTGTAAGGCTTGATACGCTGTCTACAAGTATATTCCCTGCTGCTGTCTGCTCTGATAAATTGATTGTCGCATTACCTCCGTTAGAGCCGGAAGTTCCCCAACTGTCAGCCGAGAGATCAGCCAGTACGTCACTGTCGCTTGCGTAGTTTAAAGATACGCCGGTCAGATTGATGGTCGTGGTCACGTTGGTTACATGGAACATGGACCCCGTGATTGCCGTAAGGCTTCCGCCGGACATGGTAAATTCTGACTCTCCTTCAGATGCGTCTCCCGACATTGACTGGTAGATCAGAACATTGGTTGCGGTGGTGGACTGACCGTTCAGGGTGGCATTATTCCCGGTGAGATCTGAATCGGTGATTGTAACGGAATTGCCTCCTTCTATAACTACAGCCTCAGAATTTGCTGCTGACAGGGTGCTGCCTGAGACAGTGATGTCCGCTGTTGAATAGATTGCGGGTGAGCCTGTACCCGAGGTTGTGCCGGTAGTGTTACTTGCTGTGACTGTTCCGCCTCCGCGGTCTGTACGTATTGCCGCTGAGGAGTTGCCGGAGGTCTCAATGGTTACATTATCAGCGACAAGGGTTGCTCCGCCCGTAGTCATAAGTCCGCCTGAGTTGTCGCCAGTGGTAGTAATGTATGAGTCCGTGATCGTGACTGTTGTTCCGCTGCCGTAGCTGAACACGCCGTTTGCATGCTTGCCGTCTGTTGTAACTGTCACAGCACTCAGAGTGAGATCGGCGCCGTTATCTGCCAGAATCCCGGCATTTGTGCCGTAGAAATCGGCGCTTTCTCCGTCGCTGTCACCGGTCTTGCTGACTGTTATGCCTGACAGAGATACCGTTGATGCGTCAACCAGGATTGCATTTTCATCATCTGAGCTTGAACTAAATTCTGTTGTTCCGTCTCCATCTATATCCTCTGTAGCGGTGTAAACGGCATTATAGCTCTCCGGCGCATCCTGGCCGCCCATCTCGCCGTTCATCCCACCGGGGGCGCCAGGCATTTCGCCATTCATTCCACCGGGGGCACTGCCCGTTTCGCCGTTCATCTCACCTGGAGCGCCGTTCGTACTGCCGGGCATACCGGGCATCTCACCGTTCATGTTAACCGGCATGCTGTCATTTGTGCTGCCAGTGCTATCGCCGGGGGCACTCTCTCCACCAGACGATGTCGTTTCACCTGAGCCGGAATCATCATTTATATGGAACAAGTCCTTAAACCAGTTGCCAATCCGGTCAAACTTATCGCGTATGGAGGAACCTATCTGTTCGAAAAGACCTCTATTCTCAGAAAACTCATCCGATTCAGGGGTGTCGCCATCAGTAAAGTTACCGGGCTGCTGGCCGTTCATCTCCGGAGGGGCCGGCCTCTCGCTGTCATCGCCATTCATTTCAGGCTGTGTCTGCCCTTCGCCGGTTTCGCTACTCTCACCATTCATCCCGGGTTGGCCCTGCCGAGGGTCATTTGCAGCGCCCATTTCGGGAGGAGCCTGCTCATCGCCCATCTCACCATTCATCCCGGGACCTGTCTGTGTTCTTTCAGAAGCGCCACTCATTCCGGGAGGAGTCGGGCGCTCGCTATTCTCACCATTCATACCGGTCTGTGTCCGCATGTCGCTGTTATCGCCGCCCGTTTGCGAAGCGGGTGTCTGATACCTGAGATCCTGTACGCTCACCTGAGTAAGAGTGTTCTGATCTGTATTCTGTCCCGGCAACTGGGGAGGAGTCTGCTGATTCCCGCTCTGTTGCTGCATCTGAGGAGGGGCCTGTTGCTCTGCGCTTTGCTGATCCCGGCCCTGCTGATTTCCGCTCTGCTGTGCCATCTGAGGAGGGGTCTGCTGATTCTGGCTCTGCTGTGATATCTGAACAGGAGTCTGCTGCTCCTGACTCTGCTGATTTCCACTTTGCTCAGGCAACTGAGGAGGAGTCTGCTGATCTGTACTCTGCTGATTCTGGCTCTGCTGTGCCATCTGGGGAGGAGTCTGTTGATTTCCGTTCTGCTCGGGCATCTGAGGAGGAGCCTGCTGATCTGTACTCTGTTCGGACATCTGAGGAGGAGCCTGTTGCTCTCCGCCCTGGTCATTCATTTCAGGCATTTCAGGTGGCGCCTGCCTGTCGGAGTCGTCGTTTCCGGATTCGGAGACAATCTGACTCTCTCCACCGGGACCTCCCGGGCCTCCCATGCCGCCGGGACCTCCCGGCCCACCTGACGCAGCTGACGAAAATGCCGAGCTGCTCACCATTATTGCTACAAGTCCTGCTGTCAATAGTTTTTTGTTTATCATACCTTCTTCCTTTCCGGATATTTGGACGACTCAACGCACAATATCCTGTAGATCTGTCTTTTGCTTTTCTGCGAGTTAATACGGATGCACAGAATCAAAAAAGGGGGTATGGAAAAAATAGTTTGAAAAATTTTTTTCTATCCGTCTTAATAAGGGAAAGCAATCTTGCTGTTTTATGTTAATGAAAATGATCAGCGGCGCTGAGAGATAGTTCCTATGGGAAGCGGCGGAGCAGCATCTGTTCCACTGCAGTTACTCTATCATTATAATGAGAAGACAATTATTTTTAGGATACTTTTAGGTTGGTTCATCATAATAGACATCGTAAAAAATATTTGATCAAGAGGTGTCAATTAATTATGAAGACAAACATTGTAAAAAAACTATTATCAACTGCGACAGTAGCAGTTTTGTGTTTATCCCTGGCTGCGTGCTCGGGAGCGTCTACAGAAAGCACTGAGGACGCACAGGAAAGTGCTCAGGAAATGGGCGAGGCGCCTGATGGAGGGCCCGAACAGGGCGAAGCCCCCGATGGTGATAAGCCTGACGGAGAAAAACCTGACGGAGAAAGGCCTAATGGCGCCCCCGGGGATGGAGCTCCGGGAAATCCTCCTGACGGACAGCCGGGAGGCCCCGGTGGTGAGGGCGGCGGCTTTGGCGGCGGGAGCAGCAGTGCCGACATCGACTACAAGGGAGCAGAGGAGATAACAAGCGCGGATACCAGGAGCGGCGAGATCACAAATGCCAAGGGCGAGAGCGTATCTACCGAGGTCGGTAAGGTGGCTGTATCAATCGACAGCACAAGCACCTGGAACCTCACGGCCGATACCTACATCACATCCTTTGACGGCGATGCATCGAGCATCATCTCAAACGGACACACCCTCTATGTAAACGGCACAGCCCTTACAGGAACGAAGTAAATCTTCTAAGATTTTTGGCTGTGACAACCTGGTTAATGAAAAACTGAATACGTAAAACTAAAGCGGTGCTGACAGACAATGCAGAAAAATGTCGGCACCGCTCTTTTAATGTCCTTCAAAATAAACGATATTACGTCTAAAATTTTGTCAAGCATTTTCTTTGAAATTCTGATTTTATAAATTTTTCACTTTGAGCACTAAAATTTAAGAAACCAGTAAACATGCGGGTTTAGAACGATAACAAGTGGTTGTGTTTATAAAAATTTTATGTTTTTTTTTTTTTTTTTTCTTAATGG
>JAFUYO010000030.1 GCA_017470505.1 Butyrivibrio sp.
AAAATCCCGCTAAAAGCACCAAGGGGCAAGTGCGGCCTTTTTTAGGAGTTCATTCACCAACCTCGCAAGCCCATCATTCATCCACATCAGATTACGCCTGCTTTATACCACTAAACACTACTGGGTTGTTAACATTGTAATAACAATTGTAGCCCGAGCAGGGCTATCAAGAAGTCCAGCCTTTTTAAGGTATGTTTTTGCCCATCCAACTCTATTCTTAAATACTGTTTGTCTTCCACTTGGAAGCATCTCCGAAAGGTCATCCGAAGATAGCTTAAACCGCTGCGCTAACGTAGCAGCGACATCTTTGATTTTGTACACCGCTCCATCCGCCACTGCACATAGTAAAGGCTTCATTAATTCATCATATTTTGGCACTGCCATGTTTCTGTTCTCCTATCTGATACATTTTTGTGTGTTCTTTGGTTCTGTCAGTTAGGAACTGTAGCGAAATAACTCGAACATTTTACTTGCCTGATTTCCCAAATGCTGCGTCAGAAAGCCTCGACAATGCCCGCATTGTCTGCGTTTTCTTCCTTGCCTTTGAAAAATCATTCTGCGTAAAATGTTCAGTTAATTCTGCTACTGTTCCTTAGTAGAAAATTATCATAGTTAACCGGCTCTCAGACTATTGATTACGGCAAAATCTGCTTTTATTGCCCATATTTCCGTAGCTCAATTTTGGATGCTTTCAAAATTACGGTACTGGCAAGTGTTTATTCGCATTCTTCCGTAAAAATCAGCTCTTCTACTGTCTCCAGCCAATAGAAATTACGGAAACAAGCAGCAAACAGCTTCTTATTCCCGTAAAAACAGCCAAATTATCTCATATGAAGCTCAAAAACAGCAAGCGTGAACGGTAAAAACTACGTGCGAATTGAGATAACACTTGATATTTTCCGTAAATTTGAGAGACCACTAATTTGCTTACGGTAAAATACGCATAATTTCCATATTTCACGTAATTCTCGATATGAATTCTGGATGCACCCCGAGAGCAACATCATTAAGACAAGATGACATAGTCCCGAAGACAGCCTTTTTCAATAATGTCAGCTTGCAATTGTCATGCTGCGATCACCCAGAATACATATACAAATAGTCTGTTCTTAATTACAGCATTCATGCGTTCGTAAGAATCTTCTTCACTTCGTCAGTAGCTATTCCGCTCTTTTCCGCCATAGTTTTTATTGGCATCTGTCCCCGCATCAGACTTCTGCTTATTTTGCTAAAGCCGCTCTCAGATTTTCAATTTCTTCACGAAGGCGTTCATTTTCTCGTTTCAATGACTCTCTTTCTTTCTTACCTTCGGCCAATCCTTCTTCTCTGCCTACTTTTCTTCCTTCTTCTCTCCCCTTCTTTTTATTTGCTCTTGCCACAAGATCCAATGCATTGATTTCATGATATTCTGCTGTCAACATATTACTCACCTCCGCCTGATTGCTCTTGAGAAATGCCCTGATTTCGAAATCTTCAGGCATCTCCACGATTGCTTTTCCTACAGCCTGCTCAATCTCCATGCTCTTATTGTACTCGCGGACTCTATCTATAAACCATGAATACTCATAGAGCGGCCTGCACTTCTGCAAAAGCTCCGCATTGTGCCCGTAATTGATATTGAGCATTCTCACTTTCACTTCGATATCTGACTTGCCACCATGTTCTGACTTAAAGGAATCGCTTAATCTGAGAATTGTCTCATCCGGCGCATCCTTTTTGCCATTGTAGAAAACTACGAGCTTGGGAACCGGCAGTTCTAAAAGATCTTCTCCATAAACATCCAGATCGTTCTCGTCTACGTACTTACCATAGAGATTTCCAGCATACCTCATCATTCGTAGCGGCATATTGGGATTAAATGTAGACTGATGCTCGTACAAATTCATTGAATCAGCAATGATAAATGAGACGTCATTCTTGATGCTCAGGTATAGATAATCCTGAAGCCCATTAAAGAGTATCTGCGATTCGTCCTCATAGTGCGAGTCATTTACTGCATTGTACAGCGACAATGTCCACTTGCGGTTTCTTTCGTTCCCGAAAATAAAGCAAAATACTTTGTCCTTGCCTTTTCTGTTAACTGCTGCTTTATGTCTTTTTCTTCTTCTCTTCTTTCTTGACAAGCTGTCATCCTCCTTTATGTTCTTTCAAACAACCATAAAGGAAATAGATGAAACAAGGATAATAATAGATGATTTATCTGTTTGTTACTCTAATTATAATACCCGGCCTGCTTAATAAAAAGAGGGGATTTGTGGACGATACGTCCCGAAACCTTTATGATTGTTCGACAGGAGACATCGTACAGCAAATAAACAGATTCGTCAAGTACCTTCATAAGTCTGGATTACCTACCTCTATTCGTCTTGATACTCAGCCAGAGCGTCCGTATCAATTGCCTTAATTTCAAAAGTCTTACGAGTAGAAACGCAAAAGTTATGCTCAATCATCAGGTTAACCAGTCTCGTTCCATCAACGAGAATAATATGATGTGCATCTGCATAATTCCTGGCCTTCTGCGAGAACTTTGCTGTTGTAACAAACAATCCATCCCCGTGTTTTCCAGCGATTGCCCCGACAAAATTCTGAATTTCCGGCTGCCCAACAACTCTGTCCACTGCCCATTCCTTTGCCTGCATGTAGATCAGAGAGAAGCCAAGCTTGTCCTTGATAACTCCATCAATTCCATCATCTCCGGATGCAACCGTCGCATGACTACCATATGCCACAGTTCCATAGCCCATCTTTGATAGCAGATCGACAACGAGTTTTTCAAAGGTGTATGGAGAAATTTTTAAAACTTCACTCATCAAATCTGACGCAAGGCTTGCATTTATCTGCTCATATGCATCTTCAAGCTGGTCGTCCGGTGTGAGGTCTGTCTGCTTAAGATCTTCAGATGTCGAATTATCATCACCTGATAATTCGCTCGCAGATGCAAAGTCTACAAAAGAAGGAAAACGCTCAAGATATCTCTTGTCTATCTTTTCAGGGTTCTCTGAAACAACCTGTTTCCCGGCTTCGGTGATTACAATAGTTGCACGAGCGGGGCTATCAAGAAGTCCAGCCTTTTTAAGGTATGTTTTTGCCCATCCAACTCTATTCTTAAATACTGTTTATTTTGCTAAAGCCGCTCTCAGATTTTCAATTTCTTCACGAAGGCGCTCATTTTCTCGTTTCAATGATTCTCTTTCTCGCCTTTGGCGAATCCCTTTTTCTCGCCTTCTTCTAATCCCTTCTTTTTATTTGCTCTTGCCACAAGATCCAGCGCATTGATTTCATGATATTCTGCTGTCAACATATTGCTCACCTCCGCCTGATTGCTCTTAAGAAATGCCCTGATTTCGAAATCTTCAGGCATCTCCACGATCGCTTTTCCAACAGACTGCTCAATTCCAGGCTGCACTCACTCTGAATACTTATGCAAATATTCAGTAGCTTTTTCTTTGGTAAGGTCAAATCTCTTCATGAGCTTTTCGATGATGACCTCTTTGGTAACACCATCTTCGAGCTTATCCTCAATAAATGCTTTTATTCCTTCTTCTTTTCCACGATTGTACTCTTCATCCATGTGCTCTTTATACGTCATGTATTCTACCCTCCACAGCTGCTTCTCTATGGTTTCCCTAGGAACCGGCAGTTCTAAAAGATCTTCTCCATAAACATCCAGATCGTTCTCGTCTACGTACTTACCATAGAGATTTCCAGCATACCTCATCATTCGTAGCGGCATGTTGGGATTGAATGTGGACTGATGCTCATACAAATTCATTGGATCAGTAATGATAAATGAGACGTCATCTTAGATAATCTCCCATATCAACACCAATCAAAATCCGAGATACTTTTTTCTAAGTTCAACATTAGCCAGCAAAGCCAGGTATCTCCTCATATTCATCCTCCCGCTGTTACAGGTAACATTTTTACTTGAAAGATCCCAGCTCCCCTTAACCTTTTCGATAATTTTTCCCGCCTCTGCATTATCGTCATAAAGCTTTCTTAGTACTTCTACCGCTGCACGATACTCCTTTTTGCTACCATTAGCTATAAACTCATAAAACATATCCTGAAAAGCAAATACTCGCTTATATCTACTTTCCACATCAAAAAGTAAATCAATTAGCTCCTTAACAAATTGCTGCGTATCACACTCATCCGGAGTACCCTTTAACGCTTCCTTATATTCCTCAACTCTTTTGTTAAGCCACTTTTCTGTTTCATCAGTTATTTCCACTTCGTCAGAGCCGTCCCACCAGAACAACCTATCTGCATCAGAAATGTAATAATTCGGATAACCCTTTAATTCATCAGGAGTCCCATAGAATGTAAAATAGCCATCATTCTTTAAAAACTCTGAAGTTTTTATCTTCCTTATCGGGCGTTCACGTCCCTCTTTTCTATAGGACAATAATTCGTCTGAGACATATTTAGGCATCTTTTCATCGTTATACGCCTCATCTTTTACACTCTTCCATTCAACCCAAAAATGCTTATCAAGCAATTCGCAGGTAAGATAAAGAATCGTCCTTGCATGTATGCTTAGCGAGCATTCTGCTAAAGCTTGAATGTATTCCTGACATCCACTTTCTCTCACACTATATTTCTTTTTGAGCATTTCAAGAATCAAGGAATATGCTTCCTCAGCACCACATTTTTCAATAGCAACTTCAATAGCTTTTTTACACTTCAAAACATCCGCCGGATATGTTCCTACCATAACCTCCGTTTCACATAGAGCTTCTGTCCCATTATCTATATAGAGTAAATCAGTAAGGTCCACTCCTCCTGCATATTGCATTAGATAGCTTGGGATTATCCCCATCAAATGCCTTGCTTGTATAGGCTCGTCATTATATTCCAGATGTTCAAATGCATAGCCTTCAACCACTTCCCACAAGTTGAAACG
Organism: Butyrivibrio sp.; assembly: GCA_017470505.1. Taxonomy (GTDB): domain Bacteria; phylum Bacillota; class Clostridia; order Lachnospirales; family Lachnospiraceae; genus Butyrivibrio. Next base: position 4,907 of record JAFUYO010000030.1, read on the forward strand.
TCTACTAATACGACAAGCTGCCAACATGCAAGGTTCTTGTGAATAAGAGCCCGTCTGTGCTAGGCGAGGCATGTACTCATAAGACAAACAGGAATATCAGAAACACACTGGGAGTAAAGATTTCCAGAGATATCAGTGAAATATATCTGGCAAAAGAAACACTGGATAACAGTTCTTTTTACAGCACTCTGCCTGTTTACATCCACGAGCTCCTTCATCAGTTCGGAGGGGACTCCAGCACAACATTTCACTCCATGCTTTTTGAGATGAACAGAATAATATTGGAAAACAGAAAGGAAATATGTGAATATGCAAAACAATGGTAAAAACGGAGTGGATATCCCTTTGGAGCTGGTAGCTGACTATCCGATAAAATGGGATTTCCAGAAGGTTTTGAGGGATTTTATCCAAAATTTCTATGATGCTCTGGGCCCCGACAAATTTGGCTCGGAATTTTATTATGATTATGACACAGATGGGCTATTTTTCACTCTTGTTATGAGCGCTGAAGGTCAGCCTTTTTCACATGAACTATTGTCCTATAAAAGCCTTCCTCAAAATTGCCCCATAAAAATCGCGTATGCCACCCCGCCCCAGCTGTCTTTATTAGCGTTAAATATCTTTTTGAACTGGCTCATGGGAGTGGGAGTTACTGTTCCAATCTCCAAAGTTGCAGACGGACGGTCATATGTCTTCTGGACATAATCACCAAAAGAGCCGTAAACAGCGGTCTGAGATTCGCTGACCGTTTTGTAATTATTATAACCGGCCAGAAGGTTAGCAAGCGCCTTGGATCTTTCTGCATTCTCAGGTGTATTTATACCGGCTCCGTAATAGATTATCTGCCCACTGCTGTGATAGTTTACAAACGCATAAAAACCTTTTGAAGAATACTGAGCCAGCCCATGTGTCTCTGCCTGATCCATTGAGCTGCCGCCGGGATAGAATTCAAAACATGGAGCTGCACTTATTTTTTTCCCGTTTCCAAAACCGATGGAGAAGTTTCTGTTCAGATCAACCCCATTGGCATTGGACTTGATCCTGGACATCTTCGCACCCGACGCAACCTGACTCTGAAGCCACATCCTGGTGGCTTCGGTGGCCGCGCCGTCATATCCTCTCTGTGCTATCTCAACTCCGTCAGGATTGACCATTGGTATTACATGGAAGCATACATTGTTCAGCAGGTCAGAATACTTGATCCCATTCACTTCATTTGAATAATAGCTGTCGCATATGTACTCAATTATCTCCATCACAACGAGGGTACACATATACTCCCGCGCGTGAATCGTGGACTGTACCAGAACTTTCTTGGTGGCATTGGTATTTCCAATTATGACTACGGGAATATTCCTTCCATAAGAAGAAGTCCCCATACTCGAAACAGTGATGATTCCCGGGTACTTGGCCGCCAAAAGAGAAATGTCCTCAATCATCTCTCCATATGAGTAAATCTGATGATCAGCCGCCACAACATCGGCAGGGATGTCCGTCGCACTAGCGTATCTTACATCACTTAAGGCAAGTAATATTATCAGGGCCGGTATTGTCAGGTATCTTCGCATTTTACAAAATATCCTTTACACTTAGGAACTGTATTTGGCTCTGCCATTCACGATCACGGGCAACAGCCACGATAAGAGTCTCTCAATTAAAAAGCATCGGACGAGGCCGCTCTCTTTAAAAGAGCTGTGTAGGCTTTGTACTTAATGCGGTAGACCGAGTCGGTGGTGAGCCTCAAAAGAGCCTCAACAGTCATGCCGGGGTTCTTGGTGATGAGCTTGGCGACACGCCAGTCGTTGTCGCTTTTGAGGTTCATGAGGGCTTCGACCGGAGCACTGGGGTTCTTGGCGACATTTTCCCTCACGAGCCATTCACCGTCTGCGGCGAGGCGCATCAGGGACTCACTCGGGGTGTTTCTGTTGCTGGCAACCGCCTTTCTGATGTAGGTATCGTTGTAGCCCGCCAGGAACTCAAGGACGTTCTGCGGGGCATTGACATTCATGGCGACACTCTCGCGCACTCTCCAGTCGTCGTCCTTGGCAAGCCTTGTGAGGACTTGTATAGGGGTCTTCTCGTTACGCGCAGCAGCCTTTCTCACATAGCCGTCATCATCCTCTGACAGGCGCCTGAAAATATCGTCAGATGCATTGACATTTCCTGCGACAGCAGAACGTATTGACTGCTTCACATCCTTGGACAGACGCAGCAGGAGGTCTCCCGAAGTCCTTGGATTCTCCGCCACAGCGCCTCTTACGCCGGCATCCTCGTCATTCAAAAGAGCATTTAATATATTCAAAGGAGTGTTGAGATTTTTGGCCACATTCTCCCTTACTTCGCCTGATCTGTCGCGGGCAAGCACGGTGAATGCGCCCTCGGAAGCGTGCGTGTTTGATGCAACCGCCGCTCTTACGCTCTCATCCTTGTCCCTTACAAGTTTCTCCAGAACCGCTGCGGAGGATCCGGGATTCTCGGCAACAGCCAGCCTGACATCATCCTCAGGATCGTCAGAGAGTCTGCCCAGCATATCTATCGGTGTATTGGGGTTACCTGCAGCTCCGCTTCTCACAACCTGGCTCTGGTCCGCTGCGAGTTTACTTAAGGATCCGGAAGGGGTGTGAAGATTCTTGGCAACTCTGTATCTGATAACATCGCTCTCATCGACTGCGAGCCTCTGCAGCATATCAACAGGTGTGCAGGCATTCTCGGCAACTCCCCAGCGGACAGCATCGTTGAAATCCTTGGACAGCACCTCGAGCAGCTCTGTCGAAGCCTTGGGATGAGCTGAAATTCCGCGCAGAACTGCAAGGTTGTTCTTGTCTATCTCGTACAGCTTGTTCAGAACCTCACTCGGAGTATCATCGTCCCTCAGTATATCCTCACTCACGACGCTCCACTCCGCATACCTGTAATCGTGCTCAAAAAGCTCCAGAACATCACTTATCAGTTTGTTGTAATCCATCGAACCCCTCCAAGTTTTTAATAATACCCATATAAACAATAATAATACATTTTAATAAATAACGCCACAATTGACAGTTTCAAAATATATAGTTACACTATAATAACAAATATAGTGCATCTATACATAGAGGTATTTAATATGGGATCAACTTATACCAAAGCTCAAAAAGAAGCCACTAAACGATACATCAATTCAACCGACCAGATAAGAGTGCGAACCGAAAAAGGGAATATTGACTTCATCAAAGCCCACGCAAAGTCCATGGGAGAAACCATGGGCGAATTTGTTAACAGAGCAATATCAGAGGCAATATATCGTGATCGTGGAGAAATACTGATTGAAACAACCCACAGTGATGAGTATAACCTTTCAGGGAAACTTCTTTTATCATCAGATGAGCATTATGAAATAGATTATATTATGAACGGAGTTAGGAAGATCAGGAAACTGGATAAGCAAAAAGATGTTCCGAGCGCTTTTATTTCTGACTATGCCTGGATGAAGCTTGAAGATGAGATTGAAAATAATTTATTAGGTGGTGAATAATATGCCAATGTTTAGTTTGATGAGAAAGAACGAAGAAATCATGATCCTCCAAATCGGTGCAGACGGGAATATCATCAAAACCGGCAAGACCAAAAACACTGCAATCCTTCCACTGCAAAACCGAACCGGTCACAGAGGAGTCATAGAATGGTGGCGCGACCGGGCTATTCCGATAAAGCAGGGGAAAGTAGAACAGATGCTCAGAGAAAACGGCATTGAGACTACAGGTCTTTTTCTCATGCATAATCTTGGTCTTGGTCTCACCGATTACTATTGGATAAGACCACTGGGAGCAGACTTATCATGGGAAGATGTTAATTTATTTGATAATAATTTCAAAGAAAACCTCCTGCTTGGCAAAATCCGCTACAATGAAACTGATGTCTGTGAATACCAACCCAACTCATCTCTGCAAGGCAATCTGGAAAAGACATGGATAATCGAGAATGGTATACGAAAGCTCGTAAAAGGCAACCACGATGTTTATTCCGCCGAGAGTATAAACGAAGTCATTATAAGTGAGGCGATCAAATCCCAGGGAAGAGACGTCGTGCAATACTCTTTACTTCATATCGATGGAAAAAAATATGATTTTGGCTGCATTTCAACTCTGTTTACTTCGCAGCAAAAAGAACTGGTTTCCGCATATGCTGTTATAACAAGCGAACCAAAAGCCAATAACATTTCTCAGTACGAGCATTTCATCAATGTATGCGAAAGAAATGGTTTGGACAGAAACACCGTCAGAAATCATCTTGAATTTGAGATTCTGATAGATTTTATCTTTAGCAACCGCGACAGGCATTTGACCAACATATCCGTATTGCGCGACGCAGACACTCTAAAATTTATATCGATGGCACCAATTTATGACAATGGCAAAAGCATGCTTGCAGGCAGGGACATTGTTCCTGTAACAGACAAGTATGTTCTATCTCAGGACGCAGCAGGATTTAAAGAAACAGAACTCGAACTTTTGAAGTTGGTTCAAGACAGAAAGCTTATAGACGTTCATTTATTGCCAGACACAGATTACATAAAGGAAATGTACTTAAAGGATTCTCAGGTAAGCGAATCCAGAATAGACTTCATACTGGAAATGTACAAAAGAAAAATAGATATGTACGAAAAATTCGCAAGAGGCGAAGACTTAAGGAATATCAGATTTTAACAGCAATTATAGTATCTTAAAGATTTGGGAGCTGATAGCAAAATGCTATCAGCTCCCTTTTATGAGTGGTGTGAAATTGTATTATCTGATTACTTGTTAACTGTTACTTTGAGTGAGAACTTGTTGCCGGTTGACTTCTCGGCCTGGTTCTCATAGGTTGTCTCAAAGTTGAGTGTATATGTCTTGTCCTGGGCAATTGCAGAAGGAGTGGTAAGTTTTAGCGTCATGATACCGTAACCCTCTTTCTCGTTCACCTCAAAGGCTGTGACTGTGAACGCCTTCTTAATCTCAGCAGATGTGCCCGATGCAAATATTGGTGCCTGAAGCTTAGCATTGATATTCTTGTTATTCTTAAGACTTATCTTGACCTTAACTTCTCTGTTTTCCTGATTAGCTCCTGCATAGATGACTGCTTCCTTCTTGTCGGTTGTGATATCAGGAAGAACCTGCTTCGGTGTAACAGTAACCTTGGCTTTGTACTTCACAGCCTTAGTATCAGCTGAAAGAGTATAAACAATTACGAGGTTATACTTTTTATTGTTTGTCAGGATCTCATCATCTGCTACCATCAGGTGTGAAACCATGCTGTCCTCATCGTCCTTCTCGATTGTGAAGTGCTTAGAGCAGTAATCTGAACCATCTTTGTAGTAACCGGTTCCTGAATCATTTGCTTCCCAGACATTTACAGTTGCAATTTCGCTCACTACATTTGACACCGTCGCGATAAATTTCACTTCTGAAGTCGTGTCAACAGGGTTAATTGAACCGGTGCTCTTTATCTTGATAACAGGCTCCGCTTTATTGAGCTGTATCTTGATTGTAGCATCATCAACCTGTGCTGAGTCACTTCCACATGATGCCTGGAGACCGTGTACCTTGTAACTGAAGGTCTTACCGGCGTAGAGAGCCTTAACCTTGCTGTTGTCCTTGAGCTTGACTGTTGCCGAGTCGCTCTCAAACTCTATCTCCGCGATATCCTCAAACTTAGGTGCCGATCCAACTGCAATCATATCAGGTGCTACTTTACTGTCGATTTCTCCCGCAACTCCTGTAGGAAGATTGCCTATGGTAAAGGCTCTCTCAACTTCTTCGGTCCCGGGCATCAGAGTGCTGAGCTTGAATGTACTGTTGCTGAACTTGAGTGTAGGAGTTGTCTTTTTAACCACAACCTTGAAGGTCTGCACTTTTGTGTTCGCAGTCTCTCCTGTGTCAAAAGAAACAACCGGGGCAAACTTGAAGCTGTAGGTTCCATCCGGAATATCGGCAGAAGGAAGCCCCATCTCCAGCAGCAGCTCTCCGCTATCAGGATCAACCGAAGCATCCATCGTACTTGCAATCGCATCCCCCGCGTCAAACAGCTTACTGCTCCCGGAATAATAAATAGAATCGATATCATCTGTAAGCGCCGCCTCTTCCTGGTTTGAAGTGAATCTGATAACAGCTTTCTGACCAGGGTATGTCTTATTCAGAGTGGCGGTGCTGGAGTTTGGCTTAATTGTCGGAAGGGAATTTGTCACATTGAGGCTGAACTTATAGGTAAGTGCCTTGCTCCATGTAGTCTTCTTAACATAAATAACAGCAGTCCCCTTGAAAGGCGTTCCGTCAACCTTAAGTGTTATGGTGTCGCTCGACATTGCATCTGCTATATCAAGTTCCTCAAAAAGTCCTTCTGTTGATGCAAGTGTGAGACCAAGTCCTACAGTGTTGTTACTTTCGTCCAGATCATCGTCCAGATCATCGAGCGAAAGAACTTCTTTTGTCTTTTTATCAAGGAGCTGTAATTTATACTCCTGATCCTCTCCCCACGTACTTGCTGTTGCAGAAGTCTTGCTGAGCACATAGGACGGTGTTGTAACAGCGGTAGGGATTGTGATTGCTTTCTTGATAACCGATGAATATCCCTTGCAGTAAATATATAAGTAACCCGATGTCACAGGCTTGCCGTTTACCTCAACAAGTTCATCATCAGTTCTCGTAACGATGAAATTCTGATTACTGCCATCAAGCTTATCAATATTGAAGTTTGCAGCAAAACTGTCTTCATCTTCACTGTTTGCCTTCTTATAATTTGCTGCGGATACAAGCTCAACACTGTTGACTACAAGATTCTTGTCCGACTGGGTAATTATAACTGAACCAGTAAGATCCGATCCTGCCGTCTCATTGTAGAAGAGGTTGATCTTGCCGCTGGTCTTGATAGTCGGATTAAGTGCATTATTTGTCACGGTTATTTTTGAGATTGGTATCTCAAAAGAGCCTGCACCATCACCTTCAAAATCACCCTTCAGGTATAGCTTCGAGCCTTCTGTAAAGGTTTTGGAAAAAGGCGATCCACTGCAGTTTCTTATATAAAACTCTGAGCCACTCTCATATACCTCAAGCTCATTGCTCTTGGTATAAGTGACCTCACCGCTCTTAGCAACTGATCTCGTGCAGAGCTCAAGGCTGTCCGTATTGATGGTATAGTCATAGACCGTAACGATACCGAGAGCTGTTCCAAGAGTTGAATTAGAATCTACCGTATATGTGCTGCTTGCAAGTCTTGGTGTCGTATCAACAACCCTGACAATAAAGCTCTTTGTATTGTCATCAGATGCAGCCTTCTCGCCTTTATTGAGCACTGTCACCGTTATCATCGATTCACCGACAGAGCCTTTTACAACATTTACGATGTTCTTATTGGAAAGACTGCTCTTTGTAACCTTGGCAACAGAAGTATCTGCACTCTTCCACGTAGACGTCACATACAGATTATCTCCCGTATCCACATCCGCATCAGCATCGGAAAAGGCTGCTATCTCCACATCAAAGCTCCTCGCCTGCGATGAAAGAGCAGACTTTACAAACGAAACAACCGGTATCACATCATCGCCATAATCTTCGTATGAAATGATTCCACGTGTAATAGCTTTGGGGAACTTAAGAGCAATCTTTTCAACGCTCTGTGTCTCAGTAACCCTGATAGGAATTGAAACAGTTTTCTCATTGTCAGTCTTTAATGTTGCCTTGATTGTGGTTTTTCCTGCAGCAAGAGTTGTGATCTTACCTGTGTTTGTCACACTTGCAATAGACGCATTGGATGATGAATAATTCCATAGCCATTTGTTGGTAGTGCCGTTTTTGTCTGCGACATTCATCTGTGCAACACGACCGTTTGAGTCAAACAGATAGGTCTTTCCGTCTGTGTCCATGCCGACTGAATACCCTTCCAGTCCTGTAATTGATCCTTTGAGAGACCCTGATGTTGCATCTTCTTTTTTGGCTGCGGTGACCGTAAATGTCACGTTTCTCTCAGGCATTTCAAATGAGAATACCTGCTGGCTTTCTGTGGCCTCAACCAATGTAAAGATAAGCCCCGTTCCGGAAATAGACTTGAGAACATACCCTTCCGCAGGCTTCACAGTGACTTTGATCTCTGTTCCTTTATGCGCACTATCAGTTGAGAGCTTAACTGACAGCTGATCCTTGTTTTTATTGGTGCAGCTGATCGTGTACTTGCTTCCGAGGGACTCGTACTTGTATCCCCTCTTCTCGGCATAATCCTGAACATTGCCGTCATATCCCTTCATTGTGATATTCTTGTTTTCGGGGAAGGCATCCGTAGCAATAGTCACTTCATCGGTATCCCTGTAGTTTATGATTATCTCTGTCAGGGCACTGCACCCGCCAAATGCCTTTGAAGCAAAGTCGTATACATTATAAAACTCAAGTCCGGTGATCGATGAACAGTTCTCGAAGGCGTTTTCCTTTATAACACTGATATCGCCGTAGCTTGTTCCAAAGACAATGTCTTTGAGCTTGCTGCATCCCGAAAATGCCTTTCTGGGAATGACGTACAGATCGTCAGGAAGCACAAGAGAAGTCATTTTGTTGTTGTTCTGGAAACATGAGTCTCCAAGTGTAAGTGTTGCGCATCCGCTCAGATCTACCACGCCCTCAATAGAGCATCCGAGGAACGAATTTGCTCCAATCGAAGTAAGAGACTTGGGGAATGACATCTGGGTAAGGTTTGTACATCCTGAAAAAGCGCTATCCCCAATTGTAACCAGATTTGTCATGGTAGCAGCAGTCAGTGAAGTACAGTTTCCAAAAGCCGACCTGCCGACCTCTGTCACATTTCTGGCTATAATATTTGTAATCGCCGAATCTCTGAAAGCGTTCTCACCGATCTTGGTAACCTTGCCCTTAAATGTAACTGTTGTCAGGCTGTCGCAGCTCTCGAATGTGCCGGCTGCAATCTCGGTCACCCCCGCAGGTATCTCAATCTTCTTGATATCACTGTCATAAAAAGCTTCTGCTTCAATAGTCTGAAGTTGGCTGCCCGCTGATGATTTAGTGACAAATTCGATATTCTTCACAGCCGAGTTGTTGTTAAAAATACCCTTAGGTATTACCTTGGCCTCTTCCGGAATGTACACGGTTGAGCTAAGGCTGGAACCGCTCTTGAGATGAAGGACTCCGTCCGCGTCAACTTCAAAGCACTCGCTCCCATCGTCCGATGACGCTTCAAGTACCAGCGGCTCTTCCGCAGAAACCGCCTCACCCTCAAGCGATAACACAGCAGCTGCTGCATCAGAGCCTGACGCGCCTTCTGCCGCTGCGTCTGTGCCATCTGCAGTTGCTACCTCGCCTGATGCGTCCTCTGCAGCTCCGTCAGTACCATCTGACGCTGCTCCATCTGCCTCGCCCTCAGAAGAAGTATCTCCTGCCGCGGCATCATCTGTGGACTTACCCTCTTCCGAGGTATCGCCTGCAGCTCCATCATCTGGCTTTGTCTCGTCCTCAGACTTTCCTTCTGCCTGCGAAGCAGCACCTGATGCGTCATCGCTGCTCTCACCGAACTTTGCAGTCTGATCTGCAGCATCATCATCGCCGTCTGCGCCCTCAACTGCTGCTCCTACAGCATCATCACCGGCCACGAGCTCTGAAACCATCCCCGTCTCCTGTGCAGCTTCTGTGGCATAAGCAGTTGTATGATACCCGACAGGGCTCACGATAAGTGAAGCACACAAAATACTAGCCAATAATCTCTTCATACAAAATCACTCCCTCATTCTCATATACTACCACTAAATGTATTAACTATTTAAACTATTCTACATCATCTAGTGGTTTTATGGAAGAGGGAGTGATATTATTAATTTTATTTTAATAAGTCTGTTCGGGCCAGAAAGAGCTATTTTTCTGCACTGTCACTCTCTATGACCGTGGCTTCGACATCCACTGCCTGCGAGTCACGAATTGCCTGCTCAACTTTATGCACGTATTTTGTGACGCGGCTGAGTGTCCAGAGGTTTGATACCCCGTCATACACGAGGAAAATGCCTATAAGGGTCACCGCAAACTCTTTTACTCCGGTAGGGTTAAACAGAAGCACCGCGCCGAGTGCAAGTGTGATAAACGAGAGGACAAGAGCCACCCACCAAAAACTGTAGCCGTGCCTGAAAAGAGATATCGTCTGGACCACGTTCCTGATGCCGCTCGCGAGGATGAACACGCCAAAGAGCTTTGGAATGAAGTCTGTAAAGGTTCCCGGATTTACGAAGATCCAGGCGCCTATGGCTGCTATCAGAATCCCGACTACAAGGTAAAATGAGTCTGCAAGTTCCCTGTCAGTCTTCATAAAATAAGCGACAACAAAGATCGCGCCGACCAGGATGAGCAGAACTGCCAGCGCTCTCGCCATAAAGACAAGGCTGGCCCTGGTCCATATGATAAGGACAAGGCCTATCACGATGACGATTGCCGCCTGTATGATGTAATCAAGTCTCATTTTCTTAAGTGCTTCTCTCATATTACCAACCTCCCGATTTTAATCTTGATTGTACCGCTTGCGATAATTCTGCATGGGAATGCCCCATTTAGGGGATGGCTTCATCCTCTGCAAGGATCTCATCCATCAGCTCATATATCTCATCCCGCCCGGTCTTTTTGAGTGCCGAGTACGGGTAGATTCTAACCTCTTCGGGAAGCCCCAGTCCTGCCCTTAAGATACCAAGGTGCTTCTCCATCTGGGAGTTTTTGATCTTGTCGGCTTTGGTCGCGATTATGACCGGCTGAAAGCCCTGGTGCACGATCCACTTGTACATCTGAACGTCGTTTGCCGAAGGGTCATGCCTTATATCTATCAGCAGAAAGACTCTTTTCAGCATCCGCGATGTGTGGAGATAGTTCTCTATCATCCTGCCCCACTGCTCTTTTGTTTTCTCCGATACGCGGGCAAAGCCGTACCCCGGAAGGTCCACCAGATAAAACTCGTCATTAATATTGTAGTAATTGATGGTCTGTGTCTTGCCCGGCTCCTGAGACGTCCTCGCGTAGTTCTTGCGGTTCATGAGCCCGTTTATGAGAGAACTCTTGCCGACGTTGGACTTACCCGCAAAGGCAAACTCAGGGAGCTGATTGTCCGGAAGCTTGCTGGTTATTCCGCACACCGTCTCGAGATTCACATTCTTTATGACCATAAAAGCTCCTTCTGATCCTTTCCTGTCAAGCCAAAAATCCGGTCTGCAGTCAGCGAAGCAAAATCTTATTTTGCCGGCATCGACCGCCTGACCGGACTTTCATCCAAGTATAAATGATACCGGTGCGAAGCACGGAACAATCCGCAGGTATCATTTTTCACTATTTACCTTGCAGGCTTCAATTTCTTCTGCTCCTTGCCGCGCACGATAAGCGGCTGGCTTGCGCCGTCGACAGACGCCTCAGTGATAACACATTCACTGATCGACTCATCAGACGGGATCTGGTACATGACATCCATCATGGACTTCTCCATGATTGAGCGAAGTCCCCTTGCTCCTGTCTCTCTCTCATAAGCCATGGATGCGATCTTCTGTACAGCCTCATCCTCAAAGGTGAGCTTTACATCGTCGAAGTCAAAGAGCTTCTGATACTGCTTGACAAGCGCGTTCTTGGGCTCTGTGAGGATCCTCACAAGCGCCTCCTTCGAGAGTCCCTCAAGCGTAACCGTGATGGGCACACGTCCCACAAACTCGGGGATAAGCCCGAACTTGACGAGATCCTGCGGAGTCACCTCCTTCAGCACCTCTCCGATCTCCCTCTCGGACTTGTCAGCTATCTCAGCGTTAAAACCGATTGAGTTGCGGTCAAGTCTCGCCTCAACTATCTTGTCCAGACCGTCAAAAGCGCCTCCGCATATAAAGAGGATATTGCTGGTATCTATCTGGATGAGTTCCTGATGAGGGTGCTTCCTTCCTCCCTGGGGAGGAACACTCGCAACGGTTCCTTCAACGATCTTGAGCAGAGCCTGCTGAACGCCTTCGCCCGAAACATCGCGGGTGATCGATACATTCTCGCTCTTTTTGGTGATCTTGTCTATCTCATCGATATATACGATGCCGTACTGGGCCCTGTCTATGTCATAGTCCGCATTCTGAATGAGCTTCAAAAGAATGTTCTCAACATCCTCGCCCACATAGCCGGCCTCTGTGAGAGTGGTTGCATCCGCAATCGCAAAAGGCACGTTGATGATCTTGGCAAGGGTCTGTGCAAGATAGGTCTTGCCGGAACCTGTGGGTCCTATCATGATGATGTTGCTCTTCTGAAGCTCAACATCATTCTTGTCATCACTTTTGGGAGCGAGCACTCTCTTGTAGTGATTGTACACAGAGACAGCCAGTACCTTCTTGGCTTCCTCCTGGCCGATAACATACTCATCCAGGAAGTTCCTGATCTCAACAGGCTTTAAGAGATTGATCTCCTGACCCTCTCTCTCTTCGGGTTCATCCTCGAACTCCTCCTCGATGATGTCGGCACATATATCTACGCACTCATCACAGATGTAAACCCCTGCGGGGCCCGCTATTAGTTTTTTTACCTGATCCTGTGTCTTGTTACAAAAAGAGCACCTGATCTCTCCGGAATTCTTTGCCATCTTGTCTCCTTACTTCTCTTCCTTCTCTCTCGGGCGATTCTCAACGATTGAATCGATAAGGCCGTAGTCCAGAGCCTCCTGTGCGCTCATCCAGTTGTCGCGCTCTGTGTCGGCTGCAACCTGCTCATAGGGTTTGCCCGAATTCTCAGCCAGCATCCTGTTGAGTTTCTCCTTGGTCTTCAGGATATGCTTAGCCGCGATCTCAATCTCTGTCGCCTGCCCCTGTGTTCCGCCGAGAGGCTGGTGGATCATGATTTCTGCGTTGGGAAGTGCCATGCGCTTGCCCTTGGCGCCGCCTGCGAGCAGGAATGCACCCATGCTGGCAGCCATGCCGATGCAGATGGTTGACACATCGCACTTGATGTAGTGCATCGTGTCATAGATAGCCATTCCGGATGTGATCTCTCCTCCGGGGCTGTTGATGTACATATGGATGTCCTTATTGGGATCCTCAGCCTCAAGGAAAAGAAGCTGTGCAACAACTACGCTTGCTGATGTGGAATTGACTTCCTCACCAAGGAATACGATTCTCTCTTTTAACAGCCTGGAATAAATATCGTAAGACCTCTCTCCGCGGCTGGTCTGTTCAATGACGTAAGGTATTAAACTCATTTTTTCTGCTCCTTTCAATTATACAAAGCCAATCTATATTATATAGCTAAATTCGGTTTTGTAAAACATTTTTTAAAAAAACACGGCGAAGATACACTCTCCGCCGTGTCAGATAATCCGATGTTATAACCGGAAAAAGCTCATTACTCAGCCTCTTCCTCGGTCTTCTTTTTCCTTGTTGTCTTCTTGGGCTTCTCCTCGCCCTCAGCCTCGTCAGCCTTCTTCTTTTTGGTTGTCTTTTTGGCGGCCTTTCCTTCCTTGGCGTTCTCTACAAGGAAGTCTGCTGCCTTCTGAACTGCGAGGTCGCTCTTAAGCTGCTTCATCTCGCCATCGCCCATGAGGTCTTTGAGCTTATCAACCTCCATTTTGTACTGATCGGCCATTCTCTCGAGCTCGTCATTAACATCCTGCTCGGATGCCTCGAGGTTCTCTGCTGCCGCAACCGCCTCGAGAACAAGTCTTGACTTGATCCTGTCAATAGCCTGGGGCTTGACCTGAGCGAGCATCTGGTCAACAGATGTGCCTGTGTACTGAAGGTACTGATCCAGGTTCATGCCCTGCATCTGAAGTCTCTGAGCGAACTCGTTGACCATCTGTCTCTGCTGGGTCTCGATCATGGGTTCAGGAAGCTCCATCTCGGAATCATCGATGACTGCCCTTACTACCTCATCCTCACGCTTTGCCTTGGCATCAGCCTCTTTCTTCTCTGTGAGTTTCTTCTTTATATCCTCTTTGTACTCTGCAACGGTATCAAAGCCTGCATCTGAAGCGAAATCATCGTTGAGCTCGGGAAGCTCTTTGGCCCTGATTGAATTGATCCTGCACTTAAAGGTTGCATCCTTGCCTGCGAGATCCTCTGCCTGATAATCCTCGGGGAATTTGACATTTACATCGCCTTCCTGACCGATCTCAAAGCCGATGAGCTGCTCCTCAAAACCGGGGATGAATGATCCCGAACCGATCGTGAGAGGGTAATCCGTGCCCTTTCCGCCCTGGAATGCAACTCCGTCAACAAAGCCTTCGAAATCGAGGTTAACTGTGTCGCCGTCCTGAACTGCTCTGTCTGTAACGTCGATCGATCTCGCGTTCATGTTTCTTTGCCTGTCGATCTCTGCGTCAACTTCATCATCTGTAACCTCGAGGTCGATCTTCTCTACCTCGACACCCTTATATTTGCCAAGCTTAACCGGAGGCTTAAGTGCAACTTCTGCTGTGAAGACAAAGTCCTGACCGGCCTCAATCTGCTCAACATCGATCCTGGGTGAAGATACAACGTCCTCTCCGCACTCCTGTGCAGCCTTGGGATACTCCTCCTCGATAAGATCGTTGGCTGCATCCTCATAGAATACTCCCTTGCCATACATCTGCTCGATCATCTTGCGGGGTGCCTTGCCCTTACGGAAACCGGGAATCTGGATCCTGCCCTTGTTCTTGTTATAAGCCTTCTGAATTGCCTTCTCAAGCTGATCTGCAGAAACTGTGATCGTGAGTTTGGCCATGCTGTTCTCAAGCTTCTCTACTGTTACGCTCATTTCGTATATCTCCTTCTGAAAAAAAATCCTGTGCCATGTGCATATGTTAAGGCACAATCGCCATTGCATTATATCATGTGATTTAGAAAATATCTACACATTTATTAAAAAAGGATGCCCGATGAGCGCTTTACTTTTTAGTCATTATCGTGATTGCCTTGTCCACGACTTCTATCCTGCTCTCTTTCGTGGCTCCGCCAAATTCCCCGTCCAGCGTCCACTCAACTTCGGTATCTGCAAAAAAGCTTGCATATCTCACCTGTTTGAAGGTGATATAGGGATTTCCCGCCTCTCTTGTCGCAAGCGCCGAGAGTACCGCGTTGAACTCCGCAAGATTTTTGGGTGCTCTTATCAGCATCAGCTCCATCTTACCGTCGTCCTGGTGGATATCTGTGTCGCCAAAGAGGTTCATCCCTCCGACAGAAGCCGAGTTAGAGACTGACCCGAAGAGGTAGTCGCCCTCCTCCGAGATGCCGTCCGCCTCGATCCTCATGTGCGTGCTGTAGCCGATGTTCTGCGGAAGCTCCGCGATCGCGCTTATCACATAGGCCGCATATCCCATGACATTTTTGAGTTCCTGGTCCGTCGCGTAGCTCACCTTGGAAAAAGCTCCGAATGCAGCCACATAATTAAAGTATCTGTCGTTCATCTTCCCGACATCATAGCAAAAAGGATCTCCCGCGACGGCAGCATCGATGGCTCCCGCTCTCGATGCGGGGATTCCGAGTCCCTTTGCAAAGTCGTTGGTACTCCCCGCAGGAACATAGGAAAGGAGAGGTTTCTTTTCAAGCTTCATCATCGCGCTCATCACATGGTTGAGCGTTCCGTCTCCGCCGCTGCACAAAATGAGGTCCACCCTCGGTGCGTAATGTTCAATCAGCCTCTCCGATGTGAGATTCGTTCCCGGAATGATTGGATAAGCAACCGGCTCGTACCCCTTCTGCGCCAGCTTTGAAATTATGTCAAAAGTATCGCTTCCTGCCTTGCCTGTACCAGCCGTCTTGTTGATCAGAACAAGCGCTCTTTTCTTTCTAGCCATTTTTAGAACCTTTCGGAACTATAGCGAATTAACCAAGTCTTTTTGCTGCAGTTCCTTATGCCTTCCTCTCGTAGATCCTGTAAGTATATGTCAGGTCAAAATATACCTGCTCGTCGCTCTCATCTGTCATCTCCCAGTCATCCATCTCGTCGAGATTGGGAAAATAAGCATCTGCTTCATACGCCCTGTCTATGAAGGTTACGATGCACCTGTTGCAGTCAGGAAGAAACTCCCTGTATACGCTCGCACCTCCGATGATGAAGACGTCGTCCGGGTCAACTCCATCAACGAGCCTTAACGCCTCATCCCTGCTGTGGGCGATTTCTGCGTTTCTGACTTCAAAGTCAGGCCTTGTTGATAGTATGATATTGCGCCTCTTCGGAAGGACTATTTTTTGTGGGAAGGTCTCAAGGGTCTTCCGCCCGTAGATGATGGTCCTGTCAAGGGTCCGCTTCCTGAAATTGTCCTTCTGGTCCGCGGGGATGCTCACAAGGAGCTGCCCCTTATTTCCAATGGCCCAATTGCTGTCTACCGCAACTATTGCCTGCATATGTGCCTCCTTCGGTACTTGGAGCGATGCGGATTGCTCCGCTTCGCTCTCGCAATCCTACGGACATTCGGATTCCGTGCTATTCGCACTACATCCTCATGTCCGTTCGGTCTGCAAGGTCACGCAGTGCCCTGTGCATGCACGGCACTGCATGACTTTGCATCCCTTTATCGCTCACACCGCAATCGGAATATCTTTTATCTGGTCGCCTGCGACCTCGTATCCTTCAAGGGATACGTCGTTTCGCATAAACTCGTAGAAGTCCTTTACATCCGGGTTTAGTATGAACTTCGGTGCCGGCTTTGGCTCCCTCTTTATCAGCTCTTTGATGAGGGGGATGTGCCTGTCGTAGATGTGGGCATCCGCGATGACGTGTACAAGTTCGCCCACGTGCATGTCGCAGACCTGAGCCAGCATGTGAACGAGTACCGCGTACTGTACCACGTTCCAGTTGTTGGCTGCCAGAACATCCTGCGAGCGCTGGTTCAGAATCGCATTCAGTGTCAGCCTGTCATCGCCCTTCTTCTGCGTCACGTTGTAGGTCATGCTGTATGCACAGGGGTACAGATGCATCTCGGACAGATCCGCAAACACGTAGGTGTTTGTCATGATGCGCCTTGAAAAAGGGTTATTTTTGAGGTCGTATATGACCCTGTCCATCTGGTCGAACTCGCCCTCCTTGTATATGCTCTTCTGTGCGATCTGATAGCCGTATGCCTTCCCGATGGAGCCGGTCTCATCCGCCCACTCATCCCAGATTGCGCTGTGGAGGTCATGGATGTTGTTACTCTTTTTCTGGTAGATCCAGAGCATCTCATCCGTGGCGCTCTTAAGTGCAGTCTTCCTGAGAGTCATAATAGGGAACTCTTTGGAGAGGTCGTATCTGTTGACAACGCCGAACCTCTTTATCGTGTAGGCAGGTGTCCCGTCGCTCCAGTGGGGTCTTACCTTCTCCCCTTCCGTCGATGTGCCGTTCTCCAGGATATCCCTGCACATATTTATGAAAATCTCATCCGCTCTGCTCATTATATCTCCTATCTGCTCCACTTCTCGCACAGTGAATTTATCTGGTCCGCAAACTTCGCCTTGTCCTTGTTGGTCATGCCCTCCGCTCTTGCAATAAGGCCCATGAGACGGGCGCCTGCTGCCTTGAGACGCGCATAGACATCGGATACAAGCGTGGATTCCTTCTTCCTGATCGGGATCGGAACGCCTTCCCTGATAAAGTTCCCCGAAATAATGTCGTACTCGGTACCGCTGTAGGGCGCATACGCATTAAATCCGTGCTCCTCTGAGAGGCACTTTGTAAAAGAAGTACATACGCTGTCCTCGCCGTGTACGACAAAGACCTTTTTGGGCCTTACCTTAAAGCCCTCTATCCACTCTATAAGTCCTTCCTTGTCAGCGTGCCCCGAAAGCCCTGTCAGCTGCGTTATCTCAGCCTTTACATCTATTGTCTCGCCAAAGAGCCTGACCTCAGTCGCGCCGTCCGCGATGGCTCTTCCTGTCGTTCCGACCGACTGGTATCCCACGAACAAAATGGTGCTCTCCGGCCTCCAGAGATTGTGTTTTAAGTGGTGACGGACGCGCCCTGCGTCGCACATTCCCGACGCCGATATGATGACCTTGGGCTCGGGGTCCTCATTTATCGCCCTCGACTCCTCGGTCGTTATCGCCAAATTGAGGTTTGGAAAGGTTATCGGGTTGATGTGCTTTTTTATCAGCTCCATAGCCTCATCATCGTAGCAGTCAAACTGGTTCTTCTGGAAAATCTCCGTCGCCTCAACCGCAAGAGGTGAGTCGACAAACACAGGGAAATTCGGGTTTATATGTACCAGTCTCTCCTTTTTTATCTTCCTGATAAAATACAGTATCTCCTGCGTCCTTCCGACTGCAAAAGACGGGATGACCACATTTCCGCCCCTTGCAAAGGTGCGCTCTAATATCCTTGCAAGCTCCGCCACATAGTCGGGGCGATCCTTGGTGTGCAGCCTGTCGCCGTAGGTCGACTCCATAATAACGACGTCCGCAGAGTCCGTCATCTGCGGGTCTTTTATGAGCGGCTGATCCTTGTTTCCTATATCGCCGGAAAAGACAAGCTTCTTCTCGACGTTCTTTTCCCTGAGCCAGACCTCTATGCTGGCAGAGCCAAGAAGATGCCCTATATCCGTAAACCTGATCCTGACTCCCTCGCAGACTGTGACCTCATCGCCGTATCTGCAGGGGATGATGCTCTTAATGGTGTTCTCCGCATCGCGCATCGTGTAGGAGGGCTCGATCTGGGCAATGTCCTTGTTTCTCTTCCCCTTGCGGTTCCTCCACTCCGCCTCCTGCATCTGGATATGCGCGCAGTCGCGGAGCATTATGCTGCACAGATCGGCTGTTGCCTCTGTGGCAAAGATTTTGCCCCGAAAGCCCTTCGCATAGAGAAGCGGCAGATTCCCCGAGTGATCGACATGCGCATGTGTGAGAAAGACATAGTCAATCTCGGGAGCAGATACCGGCAGGGGCACGTTCTCAAAGTAGTCCTTGCCCTGTTCCATTCCGTAATCTACGAGTATCTTTTTGCCGGCAGCCTCGATGTAGTGGCAGCTCCCTGTAACCTCATGGTCAGCACCTATAAAGATCAGCTTCATGTATGCGCCCTCCGAAATATACATTCTTGAATCAGAGATTCAAGAATGCTGCAAACAGGCCATAAAAGTCGGCTTCGCCGAAGGGCCTGTTTGCCTGTTGAATCATGTTCTCACGAAATCCGCAGTACATGCGGATTTCTGAAATATAATTCAAGAATATATACGTTACTGAATAATCGTTATCAGTATATCATAACTTGCGCCATAATTAATATTGAAAAACGCATAGAAAAAACCTTTAGTCTTTGGTAAAATGTATATATTCTTTTTTACATCAAGGAGATTATGAAAATGTTCAGGAGATACAGTAAGAGTATTGTATTGTCAATCGTCTGTGCCTCGTCCCTTTTTGCGATGACGGCCTGCGGCAGCTCATCAGATGAAACAGAAGCGGTGGGCGTCGAGATTGAGAATGTGACAGAACCCGGCGCCGCTTCTGAGGAGCCGTCCGAGACTCAGGAAGCTGAGCCCGAGCCCGATGAGGACTACGTTCTTCCCGAGGGCATGTACTACTCGGAGCTGACAGGTGAACCCATCAGCGAAGAGATCAAGGACCAGAGGCCCATCGCGGTAATGGTCGACAACGAGTCAATCGCACTTCCGCACTACGGCACGTCTGAAGCGGACGTCGTGTACGAGCTTATGAACAGCACCAAGAACGACAGGATCACGAGACTTATGTGCGTGGTCAAGGACTGGGGCAAGATCGAGCAGATGGGCTCCATCAGGAGCACACGTCCCACCAACATCATGCTGGCTGCTGAGTGGAACGCGGTCCTGTGCCACGACGGCGGCCCCTACTACAACGACCAGTACTTCTCACAGCCCTGGTCAGCGCACTTCTCGGGAACCTTCTCCCGCATCAACAACGGCAAGGCAAGCGAGTTTACTGAGTACATCGTAAGCGGCGACCTCGACAGCAACTTCTCGAGCTACTCGGGAACAGCCGGGTACGAGACAACTTACAACGAATACGCCAACGAGGGGAGCCACTTCAACTTCGTTCCCTACGGCGAGGAGATAGACCTCTCCGAGAAGTATTCAAGGTCCTACACGGCAAACGCGATATCCCTCCCCTTCACTCATAATGGCTCACGCCTTGTCTACAACGACGAGACAGATGAATATGAGTATTACGAGTACGGCGACAGACACGAGGATGCCGAGGACGACGAGCCGCTCAGCTTCAAAAATGTCCTTCTTCAGAAGTGCTCCTTCTCACAGCTCGATGACAACGGCTACCTCATCTACAACTGCATCGGCGCAGGTGAGTACGCCTGGTACATAACAGACGGCGTCGCCAAGGACGTGACCTGGGCCAAGACAAGCGAGACCGACGTCACAAGGTTCTACGACGAGAACGGCGATGAACTTCAGATCAACACCGGCAAGACATATATAGGTCTCATTCCCGCAGACACCTGGGACAAAGTAATCTTTGAATGATCGGGAGCACATATGCAGACACCTTTGGAGCGTTACAGGAAAATAAACGGAAACACCTTAAAGGTCATCGCCTGCGTTTTCATGTTCATAGATCACTTAACCGCCGGCATCATCCTGCCGGTCACAAGGGCAGGGCTCTACAAGGGCTATATTACCTTTGACAACTTAAAGCTCATATATCAGATCCTCCGCGGAGTCGGAAGGCAGGCCTTTCCCATCTTCTGTTTTCTTCTGGTAGAGGGCTTCATCCATACAAAAAGCAGGCTGAGATACGCTCTTAGCCTGTTAATTTTTGGCATCATATCGGAGCCCTTTTTTGACCTGACCTTCTACGGGAGGAACGAGTCATTCAGCCTCGATATCATCTCGGCCCTGAAAGCCAACGCCGAGTATCTCCCGAAGCACTGCAACGTCTATTTCACGCTCTTTTTAGGGCTCCTTGTCATGTGGGGGCTCGAAGGGGCCTTCTCCCTATCCAAAAAGTTTGATATCCCAGTTTTTGTTTCGGCAATCCCCGCCGCCGCATCAGTTATTCCGGGTGTCCTTGTCGCAAACGCACTTCACACCGACTACCACGGGTGGGGCATCGCACTTATAGCAGTCCTCTACATCCTCCGGAGCATAGAGCCCGCCAATATACTTGGAGGGTACCTTTCAATCTGCAGCTACAGCACCGAGTATCTATCTTTACCCGGCTTCATACTGCTTCTTTTTTACAACAAAAAAAGAGGCAGAAAGCTCGGAAGACTCAAATACCTCTTCTACGCTTTCTACCCCGTTCATATCATGGCAATCTACATTGCAAGATGCTTATTTTTTCCAGGTCCCGGGCTTTAGCATGATGAACATCGGCAACAGCTCAAGCCTTCCGGCCAGCATATCAAACATCAGGACAAATTTGGACAGATACGAAAACTGCGAGTAGTTTCCTGTAGGACCGACCATCGAAAGACCCGGTCCTATGTTGTTGAGCGTCGCAATTACACTGGTAACTGTCGTCGCATAGTCAAAGTTGTCAAGTGACACGACGAGGATCGATGCGACCATTGTAATGACATAGAGTCCGAGGTATGCCGATACAGACTTGACCGTTGTCCCGTCGAGTGTATGCCCGTCCATGAACACCCTCTTTACCGCCTTGGGGTGTACCAGGAAGTTCAGCTCATTTCTGGCGTTCCTCACAGCGATCAGAGCCCTCGAGAACTTGAAGCCGCCGCCCGTTGATCCTGCGCAGGCTCCCACAAGGGCAAGCCCCATGAGAAGCGTTTTGGAGAACATCGGCCACTTGTCAAAATCAAGTGTTCCAAACCCCGTCGTAGTCATGACAGAGGCAACCGTAAACAGCGCGTGGTGGAAGGACATACCCGGATTATTGACAATCCCCGCCATATAGACGTTGAGCCCTATAAGAAATGCCGACAAGAGCATCACTCCAAAGTAGAACTTAACCTCGTCAATCGCAAAGGCCTCCTTGGGCTTTCTCTGAATGAGGAAGTAGTAGACCGTAAAGTTCACGCCGCAGAGAGCCATGAAGACAGTGATAATGCCCTGTGTCAGGGTGGAATATCCACCTATACCGCTGTCAGTTATGGCAAAGCCGCCCGTACCAGCAGTTGAAAAAGATATTGTGACAGCCTCGTACAGACCCAGCCCCGATATCATGAGACAGACCGTCTCGACAACGGTAATGGCGAAGTATATCAGATACAGTATCTTGGCGGTGTCCTTGACCTTGGGAACGATCTTGCCGACGACGGGTCCCGGGCTCTCCGCCCTCATGAGGTGCATGCTGTAGCCGTCAGCCATGGGTACAACAGCTATGAGGAACACCAAAACTCCCATTCCGCCGACCCAGTGGGTGAAGGTTCTCCAGAACTGGACGCTCTTTGCCATGGAGTCAACCGATGTGAGGATGGAGCCTCCGGTTGTCGTAAATCCCGAAACAGTCTCAAAAACGGCATCCACGAAATCAGGTATTGTTCCCGTCAGAAAAAACGGGACCGCACCTACTATACTCATGATTATCCAGGCCGCTGCAGTGATAAAAAAACCCTCCCTGGCGTAGATGACCTTGTTGAGAGGCTTTTTGTGCGCTCCCACAACTCCCAGCACCAGGCAGCTGATGGCTACCAGGAAAAAGATCTGCGCAGCGGTGTACTCCCTGTAGATTATCGCTACCAGAAGCGGCAGAATGAGCAATCCTCCCAGCACAGTCAGGAGTCTGAAAAGCACAAATCTGACCATTGAATAGTTCATTTTTTAATTCTCCAGTATATCATTTATATCCTTGAGTCCCGTGCGCGTTGTCACAACGATGACCGAGTCCCCGTCTCTGATGACGCTCTCACCGGAGGGAGATATTATCTCGCCGTAGTGACTGATGCAGGCAATAAGGATTCCTTTTTTTAATTTGAGATCAACAAGGGGCTTTCCGACTACAGGGCTCCCCTGCCTTACGATAAACTCAAGAGCCTCAACGCGGTCGTCATTCATCTTGTACAGAGTCTCAATGTTGCTGTCCTGTGACGCGTTCTTGCCGCGGACGAACTGCACTATCCTGTCGGCCGTGATGTTCTTGGGATAGAGTACTGAGCCTATGTTGAGGGAGCCTATTATCTCTCCGTAGTTGACCCTGTGGACCTTGGTTATGAGCTTGGCCTTGGGGTTGATGCTCTTTACGTACATGGAGAGCATGATGTTCTCCTCATCGAGGTTAGTGAGCGCGACAAATGACTCCGTGCTCATGACGCCCTCCTCAAGGAGCATGTCCTTGTCAGTGCCGTCGCCGTTGATGATAAGAGCCTGTGGCAAAAGATCCGTAAGTTCCTTGCACCTTGATGAGTCCTTCTCAAAGATAGTGACCTTGATCCCCAGGGCGATGAGCTGCTTGGCCAGGTAGTATCCTGTCCCTCCTCCTCCTATTATGATAGAGGAGTGGACTTTTACAGCCGGGAGCCCCAGCTTTTTGAAAAAGCTCGTGGTGTTGCTGCTGGGTCCGATTATGGTTATCTCATCTCCCGAGCGGATTATAAAGTTACCGTCGGGGATAAAGACATCGTTTCCCCTCGATACAACCGCGATGATGACCTGCTTTTTGAGGTCGGAGGGGATATCCCTGAGCGCAAGGTCCCTGAGCCTTGAGTTGTCGTCTATGACGAGCCTCACAAGCTCTGCCCTTCCGCGCGCAAAGGTCTCAATCTTGGTTGCTGACGGGAGCTTCAAGAGCCTTCCCGCCTCAACCGCCGCAGCTTCCTCGGGATTTATTACAAGCGACAGTCCCAGCTCCTCCTTGATAAAGTTGATTTCCTTCTTGTAGACAGGATTTCGCACTCTCGCAATGGTGTGGCAGTTACCTGCCTTCTTGGCGATCAGACAGCACAGGAGATTGAGCTCGTCAGAGTTCGTGACCGCGATCATCAGATCTGCGCTCTCTATCCCCGCATCCTTCATTATTGAATAACTGGCACCGTTGCCCACTATGCCCAAAACATCTAAATTATTGACCACAGCCTGAACCACACTGCTCTTTTCCTCGATAACAGTGATGTTGTGGCCCTCCTTGCTAAGCTGCTGGGTCAGGGTCATGCCCACGTTTCCGCAGCCCACAACAATGATACGCATAAAATTCTGCGCCTCCCGCTTTACGTTTTATTCAGAATCCGCCTCAGCCTCAAGTTCCCTGGCCTCAAGTTCCCTGGCCTCGCGCTCATAGTCTCTTGCCTGCTCCTCATTGCCAAGCTTCCTGTAGCACTTTGCAATGGATAGCCTGGGAAGAGTAGTGTTCCTCTTTAAGTCGATGATGCTCTGACACTCATAGGCAGCATTATAATACCAAACGATGGCTTCGTCTATGTCATCTTTTTTGAAATAAAAATCTCCGAGCTCATAGCACATCTCACTGGACATCTCAGTTATCGCATCCTTCAGCGTGTATTTGAGGAGCATCGCAGGGTCATCCTCTATCACCGCGATGTGCGCCAGGATGCAGCTGGCCTCCTTGATCTCGTCAATGTCCCTTGTGTTGTCCATGACCGACTCGGTAAAAAACGCCTTGGCCTTTAAAAAGTCGTCGTCGCCGCCCGCCATGAACAGCTCCCTCACATACATTCCGTGGAGGCGCTTGGAGATATGCCTTCCCTCGTCGACCATCCGCCTGAAAGATGAGAGGTCTCTCTCCGTGTGGCTCCCCTTTGGCCTGTGGATGATATCGATCTCGCTGGCAACTATCATGGGCTCTATCCTGACCTGCTCATGGATGGGGTCCTCCCACACAAAGTACCTGATCCTCTTAAAGAGCTTCGGGCGCAGCTCTCTGTCAAAGTTGTATATGCTCCTGACCGCGAGCTGGTTGCAGTAATTCATCTGCACAATGTCTATGTCAAGACTGTCGAGATCCTCCTTGAGCTTTAAAAACCTCTCCTGATTCTCCTCATCTATCTCCTCGTCCGCATCGGCCGAGTATATGTAGTCGCATGTCGCGAGCGAAAAGGAGTAATTCCGCGCCTCACTGAAATCGCCGGTCCATTTAAACTCCTCTACCCTCGCTCCGTACCCACGCGCAATTTCAACGGTCCTGTCAGTGGAACCCGTGTCCACAATTATCATCTCATCCACAATTCTGCTCAGGCAGTCAAGGCACTTTTTCAGATTGTCCTCTTCGTTCTTAACGATCATGCAAAGACTTATAGTTGCCATAAGGTTCCTCCTATAACGATGCGTTCAATTCCATAAATATATCCTAGCCTTTATGTGCTTTTTTTTCAACTTTTTAAAAAGTTCTGTTTCTTGACTGCGGTTCTAAAGTAAAGTACGATTTTAGTTATGAAAAACAAACGTATTTTTAGGATAATAGAGCTTATAATCATTGTTTTAGGACTTGGCTTTCTCCTTGAGACGGATGCATATTTTACCCCTCACCTGCTGATAGGGGGCCTGTCGGTAGTCTGCATGTTTACGGCTCCTTCCGATGAAAAACCGCATATCCTTACATACATATCTCCTATTGTATTTGCACTTGCTGTGACAGGTGCAAATTATCCCATTTGGGCGGAGTTTTCGTACCCGGATGAGATTGGAGTGACAGGTCGCTTTGTCTTTGGCATCACCATGTTCCTGTCAGTGCTTGTGGGCTCCTACCTCATGGCCTTCCATATCCTTAAGGCGCTTACATCAGATGCCTTTAGGGACTGTATTCAGAGGATACACGCAAAGGAAAGCACCCTTCCCGCGCCGCATCCGGCCAAAGTCTTTCTCGTTACGTTTCTCAGTATCAGCGCGATAGACATTTCGGTCCTCTTTCTGTGCAGATATCCCGGCGTCGTCACCTCCGACAGTCTGACCCAGATCAAGATGTTCATGGAGGGCTGGTACAACAACCACCACCCCTTCTATCACACTCAGGTTATTCGCATTTTCATGGGCATTGGTCTCATGGTCTTTCACGATTTTAATGCCGCAATCGCCACCTACAGCGTGTTCCAGATACTCTTTATGGCGGCGTGCTTTTCCTCTGCAGTCATGACCCTCAGCCAGATGAAGCTTCCAAAGGCGTTTTACGTAATTCCTGCCATCATCTACGCCATCTTTCCGCACCACATCAATTACTCCTTCTCCATGTGGAAGGACGTGATGTTCGGCGGTATAGTCCTTGGCTTTTGCGTGTACTATTTAAGGCTCTTTCTCGGAATCGGGAAAAAGATCCCAAACTGCGTGCTGCTTGCTCTTTTCTCCCTCGGCGCATGCCTTTTCAGGAGCAACGGCTATATAATGTTTCTCATAGTTGTCATAATTCATCTTCTCATCTTCAGGAAAGAGATTTTTTCAAAAAAGTCGTCTCTCCCGAGGACGGGCGCGATCATCTTTGCCGGAACTCTTATAGCGGCCTTCATCCTGAAGCACCCTGTGCTTCATGCACTCGACGTATCCCAGCCCGACACCGTGGAAATGCTCTGCATCCCGCTTCAGCAGATAAGCCGCACCATTATAGAAAACGATGACCTTACTCAGAGAGAGACAGAGCTCATCGAAGAAGTCGTATCCCCCGACAGGATGAAGGAGGTCTATCACCCCCTTTACGCCGACCCGGAAAAAGACCTGATACGCCACGAGGGTAATCAGATGGCAATAAAAGAAAACGTCGCAGACTACGCTTTTTTGTACATCACCCTGGGGCTCAAACACCCTGGCAGCTACTTAAAGGCGTGGGTCGATCAGACCAGGGGCTATTGGAACAGCGGCTACGACTACTGGAGATGGATTGATGACACCACGAGCGAGGAAGGGTACGACATCTACCGCACCGTATTCTCTGACTTTTTTGCGAGGCACTTTTACGCGTATCAGTGGTTTTTTGAGAACAATCCCTTTCTTGTGTTATTCTTATGTATAGGGCTGAATGTCTGGATGGTATGGGTCCTGTTCCATGTGTCCTTTGTGAGAGGAAACCGCATCGGATGTGTCATCGCCATGCCCATTATCGCTCTTGTTTTCACCCTGCAGATTTCAGCTCCCGTCTATTCGGAGTTCAGATATGTATACTCGGTGTTCTGCGCCATTCCCTTCCTGATACCGGCTGTTGTTTTCTCCGGAAAGGATGAATAAAGATAACTGAAAGGTCCGTCAAATGATAAAAAGATATATTATAGCAGCACTTCTCTCCCTCTTTGTGGGAGCCATGACAGTAACAGGCTGCTCTGAGTCTCATACCAAACAGACTCCTCCATACGATGGAAAAGAATATATAAAAGAGTCATCTCTTACCCCCGCTGGAGAGGATCCGCAGGCCGCGGCAGAGTCTTTTTCAAGGCTCATAAACAAGGATGTAACCTTAAGCGTTCCCACCTACGTAACCCTCATCGACAACAAGTGGTACATAGTTGACTGCTACCACGACAGGGTCCTCTACTCCGAATTTGACGACGGCATCACGCTTCCTCTCGATAACTGGTTTGTCATGGAGGGAGACCTCTCACACCCGCACACAATTGCAAGTGACGGACAGGTCTACCTCGTTGACGACACCGAGAACAACAGGGTTCTCGTTTACGAAAAAATAGACTACAACCTGATAAACACCCAGGTCTTTGAAGACATTGGAGTACGCCCGCATTTTTCGGTTTATGATGAGAAAACCGATACCTTCTATGTGCTGAGTTCCGGCACGGGAGAGCTGTACTGCTTCAGGCACACCCCCGATTCGAGCAGGGTTTATTTAACAGACATAAAGAAGATCGAGCAGATCTCAGACGTCTATATACGCTCTTTTTCCATAATAGACGGAGACATCTATTTCCCGTCCGGGGTGTCAGGTGAGGGACACGCGCCACAGATTCTCCAGTGCGACCTTACGACCATGCAGATAAAAAAGAGCTATCCGGTGCCGGATGCTCTCGCAGGTATGGTGCAGGTCACAAAGATCGGCGACTACTACTACATCACCGTTTCAACAGATATAACGGGCGACCAGAGCTACGCAACGCTCGTGCGGACGAGGTCTTTGTCTGACCTTGCGGAAAACGAATATGAAGATATATACGCCGATTATTTTGAGGGAGGCGGAACGCCTTATAACATATCCAGCGTCGGCGACACCTATTTTCTCACAGAGCACCGCCTGCCCGGCCATTCAATCTGGAGCTTCAAAGTCACAGACAACAATATAACAGACGTAAAGAGCCTTTACTAAAAAACTGAAAAAAGCCGTTGCCGGTCAGGTTAGTCCGGTAACGGCTTTTATATTTTATTCCTCGGATGTGTCTCCGACAGGCTTTCCTCCTGTTGCCAGCCACTTGAGGTAGGCATTTATAAAGGGATCGAGGTCTCCGTCGAGAACTCCGTCAGCATTTGACGCCTTGTAGCCTGTCCTTGTGTCATTGACCATTGTGTAGGGCTGGAGCACATAGGACCTTATCTGGCTTCCCCAGGCGTTGTCCTTGACTTCTCCCCTGATACCTGAGAGCTTCTCTGCCTGTTCCTCCTGCTTCATGATAAAGAGCTTGGCCTTCAGCATCTGCATAGCCTTGTCCTTGTTCTGGAACTGGGATCTCTCATTCTGACAGGCAACAACAACTCCTGTCGGTATATGTGTGATACGCACGGCACTGGACGTCTTGTTGATGTGCTGGCCGCCGGCTCCGCTGGATCGGTAGGTATCGATCCTGAGGTCATCGGGATTGATGTCAATATCCACATCCTCCTCGATATCAGGCATTACGTCACAGGAGACAAAGGATGTCTGTCTCTTGGCCTGAGCGTTGAAGGGGCTGATGCGCACAAGCCTGTGGACGCCGTGTTCGGACTTGAGAAGTCCGTACGCATTGGTTCCCGTTATCTGGAAGGTAACCGACTTGATTCCGGCTTCATCCCCGTCAAGATAGTCAAGAGTCTCCACTGCAAATCCTTTTCTCTCAGCCCATCTGGTATACATACGGTAAAGCATGCTGGCCCAGTCGCAGGCCTCTGTTCCGCCCGCTCCGGCGTTGAGACGCAGGATTACGTCATTGTTATCATATGGCCCGTTTAAGAGATTGTTAATCCGGATGTTCTCAAGTGTCGCCTCAAAAGAATCCAGCTCCGACCTGATCTCAGAAGCCATGTCATCGTCGTCGACACCCTCTGCATTCTGCATGTCGATGAGGTCGATTATGTCTGTGTACTGCGCATTGAGGTTCTCTATTGTAGCTACAAGGTCCTGCATGTTCTTGAGGTCCTTGGTCTTCTTGTTGGCCTTCTCTGCATTATCCCAGAAGGTCGGCTCCTCCATCTCCCTGCTGAGCTCCTCGATTATCTTCTTCTTGGATTCCAGATCAAGGGAAGCCGTAACTTCTTTTAGTGTATCCTGAAGGTCCTGTATCTCGACCTTCATCTGATCAAGTATAACCATTACGTGTCTCCTTACTGTTGGCTTAGTGGTACCGATTGCAGCGCAAAATTTGTATTTTCATCTGCTATCGCTCAGAGCCTGCCGTGGCAGTTCTTGTACTTCTTGCCGCTTCCGCACGGGCACGGATCGTTGGGGTAAACCTTGGCCTCAACTCTCTTGATGGGAGCCTTGGCAACCGTGTCGTCCTTGTTGGTACCCGTGACCTTGGCAACCTGCTCACGCTCAACCTTCTCCTCGATGTGAACATGGAAGAGGAGTCTCACCGTATCCTCCTCGATGTTTCTGGTCATGTCATCGAACATCTCGTAGCCGGCCAGCTTGTACTCGAGCTTGGGATCCCTCTGACCATAGGCCTGAAGGCCGATTCCCTGCCTCAACTGATCCATATCGTCGATGTGGTCCATCCACTTTCTGTCTATGACTTTAAGGAGGATCACGCGCTCTATCTCACGGATTGTCTCCGGCTCAGGGAACTCTGCCTCCTTGGCCTCATAGAGCTTTACCGCCTCTTCTTTCAGCTGCTGCTTAAGTCCTGACTTGGTCAGGTTATCTATCCTGCCTCTTGTGATCTTCTTGAGAGGAACCGTGGGAAGAAGTATCTCGTTGAGCTCCTGAATGTTCCAGTTGTCAGCATCATTCTCCTCGCCCACAACCGTCTCAACAGATGCCTCGACGATGTCTGTTATCATCTTGTAAATGGAGTCGCGCATGGAGTCACCGTCAAGCACCCTCTTACGCTCGGCATAGATGATCTCCCTCTGCTCGTTGTTAACCTGGTCGTACTCTAAGAGGTTCTTACGGATTGCGTAGTTGTTGGACTCAATCTTTTTCTGTGCAGACTCAATGGCCTTGGAAAGAGATGAGTGCTCGATCTCCTGTCCATCCGGGATCTTGAGTGCATTGAACATGGAGATGAGTCTTTCTGATCCAAAGAGTCTCATCAGGTTGTCCTCCAGTGAGAGGTAGAACTTAGACTCACCGGGATCTCCCTGTCTTCCTGAACGGCCGCGGAGCTGGTTGTCGATACGCCTCGACTCGTGTCTCTCGGTTCCGATGATCTTAAGTCCGCCTGCTGCCCTGGACTCCTCGTCAAGCTTGATATCGGTACCACGGCCTGCCATGTTGGTCGCAATGGTCACGGCTCCGTGCTTACCCGCCTCGGCAACTATCTCAGCCTCCATCTCATGGAACTTGGCATTTAAGACCTGATGTCGGATGCCTCTTTTTTTCAGCATCTTGGAGAGCTCCTCCGATGCCTCGATGGTGATGGTGCCGACAAGGACGGGCTGTCCCTTCTCGTGCGCCTGCGCCACCGCATCACAGATGGCATTCAGCTTCTCTTTTCTTGTCTTGTATACAGCGTCCTGAAGATCCTTACGGATAACGGGCCTGTTGGTAGGGATCTCGATAACGTCCATCCCGTATATATCGCGGAACTCTCGCTCCTCCGTGAGAGCTGTACCTGTCATTCCGCACTTCTTTTCAAACTTGTTAAAGAAATTCTGGAAGGTAATGGTCGCAAGTGTCTTGGACTCGCGCTTAACCTTGACGTGTTCCTTGGCTTCTATCGCCTGATGTAGTCCGTCTGAATATCGGCGGCCCGGCATTACACGGCCCGTGAACTCATCTACGATGAGGACCTCATCGTCCTTGACGATGTAGTCGTGGTCCTTCTGCATCAGGTTGTTGGCCCTCAGAGCCAGGATAATATTGTGCTGGATCTCGAGGTTCTCGGGATCAGCCAGGTTCTCTATGCGGAAAAATCTCTCAACCTTGGCAACGCCCTGCTCAGTGAGGTTGACGATCTTGTCCTTCTCGTTGACGATAAAGTCTCCGGTCTCCTCTCTCTCAACGCCCATGATGGCGTCCATCTTGGTGAGCTCCTCCTGGTCCTCGCCCCTTGTCATCTGCTTGGCGAGGATGTCGCAGGCCTCGTACAGCTTGGTCGACTTGTCCGACTGTCCTGAAATAATAAGAGGTGTTCTGGCCTCGTCGATGAGGATTGAGTCTATCTCGTCGATGATGCAGAAGTTAAGTCCCCTTAAAACACACTGCTCTTTATAAATAGCCATGTTGTCACGAAGATAATCGAACCCCAGCTCGTTGTTGGTTACATAGGTGATATCACAGTTGTATGCCGCCCTTCTCTCCTCGCTGGTCATGCTGTTAAGGACAACTCCGACAGTCAGCCCCAGAAATTCGTGGATTCTTCCCATCCACTCCGCGTCACGCTTTGCCAGATAATCGTTGACCGTGACAACATGTACTCCCTTGCCTGCAAGCGCATCGAGGTACGACGGAAGGGTCGCAACCAGTGTCTTACCTTCACCTGTTCTCATCTCGGCAATTCTGCCCTGATGAAGGATAACTCCACCTATGAGCTGCACCCTGAAATGCTCCATCCCGAGTACTCTCCTGCCTGCCTCTCTCACAACCGCATAGGCTTCAGGCATGATATCGTCAAGTGTCTCACCCTCTGAGAGCCTTCTTTTGAACTCATCCGTTTTGGCTCTGAGCTCCTCATCCGAGAGGGACTGCATCTGTGGCTGCATGGCTTCTATCCTGTCAACCGTCCCCTTTATCCTCTTAAGCTCTCTCTGAGAATGTGTTCCAATTATCTTATCAAGTATGCTCATAACTATCTCCTATGGCAAAAATAGGTAAAAATCCAAAGCACATTGTAGCAGATTTATAATCTATTTTCAAGAAAAGTGAAAGCCTTCGGAAACACTGATTCCGAAGGCCTGAAGATCACATTATTTTTCTGTGTATTTGGCTTAGTAGTCTAAAGCCTTTTCCTCGCCGTTCATAACGCGGATCGCACCCTGGGCGAGAGCCAGCAGCTCATCCTCACCGGGATATACGGTAACAGGGCAGATCCACTCAACTCTCTCTTTGATGGCATCTGTGATAACCTGTCCGTACGCAATTCCGCCTGTCAGAATGATCTGGTCAACCTTGCCCTTTAAAACAGTTGCACAGGCTCCGATGTTCTTACAGATCTGATAGATAAAAGCATCGCGGACAAGAATAGCCTTCTCATTGCCCTCGTCGCACATCTTATTTACCTCTCTCATGTCATTGGTTTCAAGGTAGGCATTGAGTCCGCCGCCACCTACGATCTTCTTTTTCATCTCGTCGTAGCTGTACTTTCCTGAGAAGCACATGTCAACCAGTGCCTTTGCGGGGATGCCGTTTGCTCTCTCCGGGGAGAAAGCACCGTCGCCGTTCAAGGCAGCAAATACATCTATCATCTTGCCGTTTTTGTGAACACCTGTGGATGTGCCGCCGCCCATATGTACGACGATCACACTGATCTCGTCATATCTCTTGCCGATCTCTTTGGCATATCTTCTGGCAACTGCCTTCTGATTTAAGGGGTGGTCGATAGACACACGCTCGATCTCCGGAACGCCGGAGATACGTGCAACAGGCTCCATCTCGTCAACTACAACAGGGTCAACTATATATGAAGGAACTGAAATCTCATCTCCGATCTCTCTGGCAAGTATGCCGCCGAGGTTAGATGCGTGCTGCCCCTGAACTCCCTTTTTGAGGTCATCCAGAAGAGCGTCCGTACACTCATAGGTGCCGCCGGGGATGGGACGAAGCAGTCCTCCTCTTCCAACAATTACATTGAATGACTTGATATCGATATTCTCTTTTTTGAGAAAATCGAGGATGATGTTCTTTCTGAAGTCCTTCTGGTCAATTATCGACGCATAGCTGTTTATCTCCTCAGTGCTGTGGCGCAGCGTCTCTTCCTTTATAAGGGTCTCATCCTCAAAGATGCCTACCTTTGTGGATGTTGAACCGGGATTGATTATAAGACTCTTTATCATGGTATAGCCTCCTTTTTATCAGCGTTTTCTTTAAAGAATGCCCTGCTTTTTGTCCTCTGCTACAACAGCTGCAAGTGCGATCGAATTGACCTTGACGTCAACAGAATCGGATCTTGAAGTGAGGATTACAGGTGCCTGTGTTCCGGTCAGGATATTGCCGTTCTTGACAGGAGCCAGCCTGACGATTGTCTTGTATGTGAGGTTACCTGCGTGGATATCAGGGAAAAGAAGTATGTCAGCATCGCCCACGATCTTTCTGTCAAGAGCGCCCGCCTTGTGCCTGGCTGCCTCCGGGTCGATGGCAAGGTCCATTGAAAGAGGTCCGTCAACTATGCAGTTCTTGATCTCGCCTTCCTCGCACATTCTGGTGAGCTCGGCTGCCTCAACGGTAACAGGCATCTTGGGATTAACTACTTCCACTGCTGCGAGAGGTGCAACCTTGGGGCACTCGACACCGCATGCCCTTGCAACTTCTACAGTGTATTCAATGATGACTTTTTTGTCCTCAAGAGTAGGATATGGCATGAAAGCGACGTCTGTAAGGAAGAGAAGTCTGTTCATGCCGGGAATCTCAAACACGCATACGTGAGAGAGAGGCTTGCCGGTCCTGAGTCCGACCTCCTTGTCGAGAACGCTCTTCAAAAAATCCCTGGTCTCAAGCGCGCCCTTCATATAGATGTCTGCCTTGCCGTCGTGAACCAGTGAAACTGCCTTCCTTGCCGCTGCTGTGGTGTCCTTCTCATCAATGATCTCGAACCCTGTGAGGTCCATTCCTATCTCTTTTGCGATGGACTCAATCTTCTCCCTGTCACCTACGAGGATCGAATCAACAATCCCTCTGTCCTTAGCCTTCTTTACAGCCTCAAGTACAGGCGAGTCCTGAGCCACAGCAACTGACATCTTCTTCATGTCAGCGTTCTTAAGCCTGGCTATAATGTCATCAAAATTCTTGCTCATTTTAAAAATCCCTCCATAAAAAATAGCATGATAAAAGTTTAACACTGTGCGCTGTTTATTGCAATCCAAAACAGCGTTTTTAGAATCCTTCCATGCGGCGCTGTCTGCGTAATTCGCGGCGCCTCTCTGCGCCCTCCCACTCCGCTTTCTCGCTCTCAGTGCGGATGTTGAGTCCATAGGGAACGATGGCGGGAGTGTTGTCCTCGTCGATGCACACCTCTGTGAGATATGCCCTGTTGAGGACGTGTCTCATGCCGTTTCGCCTGTCCTCCACATAGGTGTCGACCCTCACTTCCATTGATGTCCTTCCCACATGGGTC
The DNA here is from genome assembly GCA_017470505.1 of Butyrivibrio sp. GTDB lineage: Bacteria > Bacillota > Clostridia > Lachnospirales > Lachnospiraceae > Butyrivibrio. Next base: position 39,304 of record JAFUYO010000030.1, read on the forward strand.
ATCTTGCCGATGATGACAACAATATCATCGAGTTTGGCGCCCTGCTTGAACTGCATGTTGTCAATGGCTGCGGTCGTGACAGGGTTACCTGAGTGCCTCACGGCGACAGTACCTGCGACCTCGTCAATCCAGCTCATGAGCTGCCCTCCGAAGAGCCTCCCCTCTGAATTGATGTCGTTGTACCTGATCACCTTTGTCATCTCTGTGACGGAATCCTCCACATTTTTGTTCGCGATCTGTCGATCAACGTGGAAAACCTTACCCATACAAAACCTCCTTGCTTAATTTGTTCGCCTGTCATAGGCGTTTATTATCATTTTGGCGATGCCGACCGTTACGGCACCTGGATACTTCATCGTATAATAGATCAGCCTGTTTGACTTTCCTTTTATCTCTACCTTTGTTCCAAGCACCTTCTGTCTTATATCTCTTCTAAGAAAAATTTCTTTTACAAGCCCTAATGTGTCCCTGTTATCTGCCCGCAGCACATTTCTCATGACGACAAGCAGCATCATCACAAACTCCCTGTCGAGCTGCTCATCCGCTGTCGATATTTTCTTACTTTTCAGTATTTCGCGGAAGGTCAGATCTGTCAGCTCAAGGTTTTTAAGTAGCCCCGGATTGTAGGCGTGGGACATGGACTCGCGAAGGAGCCTGTAGTGGTAAAAGTACGCTCCATCCGCAATAACGAGCCGCTCACAGTCGCACAAACACGGCAGAGTTATGTTCACATCCTCCCCCATCACAATGGTTGGATCGCAGTATCTGATATTATCAAGAAGGAGTTTTCTGGATATCAGCTTCATGCATCTGGACATTGTGACAGGCCTTATCTCGCACCCGAGAAGGTTTTCCTTCACCTTCTCAAGCTCCTGCCCTGTGTACTCACCGGGCGCAAGAGCCTGCGTCTCTTTTCTGCGCTCTCCCGCCTTCTCAACGATGTAGTTGCCGGAAATGATCTCTTTCCCTGCTCCGGCTCCGCCTTTGCCATTTCCTGCAAGCGTCAGCTTGTAGAGTTCGCCCATCATCTCAGTATCGATCCAGTCATCGCTGTCAATAAACGAGATATATTCGGATGTCGCCTGGATGAGTCCCGCTATCCACGCGGACTGAAGGCCTCCGTTTTCCTTGTGTATGACCCTCACGCGGTCATCCTTCCCCGCGTATTCATCGCACTTTTGGGGGCTGATGCCATCAGTCGAGCCATCATCGACAAGGATGATCTCCAGGTCGCGAAAAGTCTGGTCAAGCACAGGATTAATGCACTCATCCAGATATTTGGCTGTGTTGTAAACCGTTATGATTATGCTGATCCCTGCCATTATATCTTCCCCTGAACCTTTTTATCGGCGACGGCTGCGCCTGTCATGGGTCCTGTAGTATTCCTTCTTTCCCTCATACAGTCTCTCGTCGGCGATCTTGGCTATCTGGTCTATTGTCATATCCGGGAATTCGCTTCTCTTTACAAAACTGCTGGTCACAGATACCTCTATATTCTGCTCCCTCGACTCTGTTCTGAGCGCCCTCTCAAAGTCGTTTCTGACCTCGTCAACATGTTCATCGTCGTCGAAAATGAGCGCTACGAACTCATCGCCGCCTATCCTGTAAACTCTGCCATATTTTCCAAAGCATTCTGACATGCACTTTGCAGCGGCGTCTATAAGCCTGTCTCCCATCTCATGTCCCATGGTATCATTGGTCGTTTTAAGCCCGTTTAAATCCATTGAAACGTAGACAAAGCGCTCTCCAGGCGGCGTCTCGCGGTACTTATCGAGCGCGGTCTCGTATGCTCTCCTTGAGTTAAGCCCTGTCATGGGATCAGTGTTTGCATTCTGCTGCTCCTCAATGATCTGTCCGGTGAGATACTTAAAGACATTGAACAATATGGCAGCCGCAAACACCAGATAGGCAAAGCTGATCGCAATGGCAAGGGGGACGTTGGCGTTTATCTCCGCCCTGTCCTGCACTATGGCAATTATGTAGTCTTCATAGGCAGACGCCGAGCAGATGTTTATCCCGTCGTCACCAAGATCCACGTAAAACTGCGTAACCCTGTCTGGAGCCACCTCAACATTTGCCGTCGTGGGCTCAAGCTTGCTCTGCCTTATTCCCCTGGTCGATGCGACTATACTCCAGTTGCCCCTGTCAGCCACGACAATGTCAAGCCCCTCACTCGAAGGCATATTCTGTACAACCTCAGAGATCTGGTTTGACCTGAGTTCTTCGAGAAGCCTTACGGGTTCTATTCCAACCTGTACCATCCTGGTGCCTGCAGTATTCCAGCAGATGGCATACATCATTGACTTTCCCTCTGCTGTGTTCGGAGTCACATCCTGGCACATGCTGAGTGTCTTTCGATTCAGCATTGGCTTGAAATATGCCATCTGAACTCCCGAATCAAAGCTGTAGCCAAAGTATTTTGGGACTGTCCCTGAATATATTGCCCCTTCCGGAGTAAGAACATGGATCTCATCGACAGATATAAGCTTTGCTATCCGCTGAAGTTCAAGTACATTGTTGCAGAGCCACTTGCTGTGATCCAGAAGATAGGACACGGCCTTAGCCCGTGTGATATAGTCCTCTTTGAGCGAGTCCGTGAGAGTCTTCTGCTTGCTCTCGTTGGTCTCCATTACATTTATGACCTGATCGATCAGAACTTCCGCGGTGCGTGCAGCCTGTTTTCTGTTCGACCATGTCTGGATAAAAAACTGCATAACAAGAAGAAGTACTATAATTGTTGCCGATAACAGCAACAGTAAATACTTACTTCTTCTGCTGAAATATATATTGTTATTCTTTTTCTTTAACATTTCCTGATAACTTGTGCCTCATATGTCTCTTGTATAAACCCAATAGATTATACCAAAAAAGAGAACCGCATTCCACCTGCGATTCTCTTTTATCTGCAATATTATCAGATTCTGCTCACCACGCGGTTTTTGCCGTGTCGCTTTCCATAATAGAGCTTGTTGTCAACATCATCAAAGATTGACTGAATGGTTGCGCCCTCTGTATAGGCTGATACGCCTATAGTAACGGTCACCGAAACCTTGACAGAGTCCTTGTAGTTCACAGGACAGTTCTCAATGCTTGACCTTATTCGCTCAGCAACCTGTACGGCCTGCTTCTCATCGGTCTTCAGAATGACAAATATCTCCTCTCCGCCCCATCTGAATACTATATCGCCGGGTTTCACTCCTGTGGAGACTTCAAGTGCAACCATCTTCAAAATTTCGTCGCCGCATTCGTGACCGTAGGTATCATTGACTTTTTTAAAATCATCTATATCCATAATCATAACTGACAGAGGCTCGCCGCTTCTTTTCGCCTTCTTGCAGGCGTCCTGCATGTAGGTATTCAGGCATCTCCTGTTGAGGAGCTTGGTCAGAGGATCGAGATTGGCGTATTTTTCAAGCTCATGGATCAGGTATTTCTCGCCAAGACGCACAATCGTGTATATAAATACCATAGACATGAACAGATGTGCAATTCTGAATGTCACATCCGGAAGAAAATACTCGTCAGTCCTCGGAACAAACAGTGACGGCTTCAAAAAATAGGAAACAATTGTTGAAAGCGTAAGCCCCACAATAACAAAATGCGCCAGCTTTGAATCAAAGAAGAAGACTATAAACAGCGCAAAGAAAGGCCCCCACGCCCAAAACTCTTTAGCCGGGATCAGATACGCAGTAAAATTCCACTGTACCAGGATACCTATGCCCACGAAGATCTTGTGCAGCCTGAACTTCCTGCTGTCTATGAAGCCATCCTTGTCGCACCCGGTAAAAAGGAAATACAGAGCTATCGCAAGATATATCAGGTTTGTGATGTCAAAAGCAACAAGTCCCACAAATGAGACTGATCTGTACGTGCCCACAAAATAAGAAATGGTATATGCAACCGCCGAATACATGGCGACAGCAGTAGGGGCTATCACCAGAAACCTGAACGCCCTGCTGAGATATACGTCAATCGCACTGGTCTGTCTATCGTTCACTTTGTCTTTCTGCATTGGCCACTCCTTTACCTATAAATTATAAACAAGAACGCGCTTCCACACAATGATGAAAAGAAATTAAGTGTTGCCAAACAAAACCTGTTCTGCTAAAGTGGCTAAGTAACTGTTATTTGCTTAATTATAGAAGGAACTATGAGAGAAATATCACAGGAAGAACTCAGACAACTTGATAGTGACACCTATAAACTTATAGATATCAGGGATGAGGCTAAGAGAAACTATGGCATCATCCCCGGAGCAATGGCAGTTTCCATTGATGAGGATCCCGAGACAGTCAAAAGCATGCTTGATAAAATCCCTCGCGACAAAAAGCTGATCTTCTACTGCGACTTTGGCCGCAACACCAGGGAGCTTGACGACGGAGGAGTGCTCTCCGACCGGGAGTGCTACAGCTTAGCCGGCGGCTATACCGGATACGTGTGCTCTCAGATCTCAGAGTTTTCCGATGACAGTAAGAGGCAGGAAAAGGCCGAGCGGAGCATTATCAAGAAATATCACCGACAGCTCTTTTCCCCCTTTGCAAAAGCCTGCAAGATGTACCGCCTTATAAATGAGGGCGACAGGATCGCAGTCTGCATCTCGGGCGGCAAAGACTCTATGCTCATGGCCAAGCTCTTTCAGGAGATCCAAAAGCACAAGGAGTGCAATTTTGAGCTCACATTTTTGGTCATGGACCCAGGATACAACAAGGAAAACAGAAAGCTTATAGAAAGCAACGCAAAGGCCCTCGGTATTCCCATCACGATTTTCGAGAGCAGTATTTTTGATGCAGTAGACAATATAGAGAAGAGCCCCTGCTACATCTGTGCCAGAATGAGAAGGGGCTATTTGTACAGAAAGGCCAAGGAACTTGGCTGCAACAAGATTGCTCTTGGGCATCATTATGACGACGTCATCGAGACCATCCTCATGGGTATGCTCCACGCGGGACAGTTCCAGACCATGATGCCCAAGCTTCACAGCACCAATTTTGAAGGGATGGAGCTGATAAGGCCCCTTTACTTTGTGCGGGAGAGCGATATCTGTGCATGGCGCGACTATAACGACCTGCACTTTCTGCAGTGCGCCTGTCACTTCACGGACACCTGCACCACCTGCCACGAAGACGGGACAACCTCCTCCAAGAGGCTTGAGACCAAAAAGCTAATAGCGCAGCTCAAAAAGGATAACCCCTACGTTGAGGCAAACATATTCAAGAGCGCCGAAAACGTCAACCTCCGCACACTGATTGCCTACAAAGAAGACGGTGTAAAGCATCATTTCCTTGACAACTACTGATAAAGGTCGCATATTTGCCCAAGACTGCTTATAGGTGGCCCCGCCAAATGCTACAGCCAAAAAGTTTGATGGTTGTCATTATTTTGTTTTAGTGACCAGATTGCGGATGCTTACGTCAGTCCTCCAACATCTCTGCTGCTGACAGTATATGCGTGATGTTATAGTTTATATAAGAGTTTGCATTCAATGGCTCTGATGTCCGAGACTGCTCAGCAGTTACGCCATAGCTAAACCAATCTGATAATTCCAGACTTTCATTGGCATCAAAAAAGATACCACCTACAACAATGGTAAACAATATAAGAAGCAATATTGAGTTTTTAGCAAACATCCCAAGCTTCATCTAAAACTCTCTCAAGCATTTCAAACTTCTTCCAATATATTAGCAAAAAAAGAAAACGGCTGCAAACTCAGCTAAACTCTAAGATCACAGCCAATCTCATTACTGCCGGTCTCCTTCTTAAAAGAATCAAAGGCATGTAGAATGTTTTCTGAATCAAGGCTTCCTGTGATTACTTAATGGTAAGGGCTGCCCCAAGGGCAAGGTCAATACTTTTTTATAATCTTCCAAGCACTCAGAAGCTTTTCCATACTCCAGGCTGCATTTGCAGGGCTGGTTGATGGAAGACATATTGCAGACCTCTTAATTACAGGCTCTGTGTACTTTTTATAATATTTGTGTGCTGTTTTGCCGTTAACATATATTGCCTTAATATCTGCTGTACTTAAAATAATGCTTAAATCATTTGGCACCACATTACTGATACTGGAATCCGAGGATCCTACAATATCGCAGGATTGTATCACATCCCATAACGCTATCTTATTTCTTATCAAAAGAGATTTCTTTTCCTCTATTGACTCCGGCTCTTCCTCTTCAAATATTCCCGAAACCACCTTCCAGAATCTATTCTGCTTATGTCCGTAGAAGAACCCTTCTTCTCTGGATTTTACAGACGGAAAACTCCCAAGAATAAGAATTTTTGAATTTTTATCATAAACAGGTTTTATCGGATGTATAACCATTTTTCACACTCTCTTAATCATTAGAATAGCTTTGATCGTCTTTCTACTAAAAAAGCCCCGATCACCATCGTCGAGGCCAAATTTGTGTTTTCTATTCTGTTAAACCTTATTTTATTCTGAACTTACAGCAAATTAGTAAATGACAAATAATAATCCCTAATCTGCTCTTTGGTACAATTCAGATAATGATTTCCAATATAATCTCTAAGCATCATGCTCCCTATTTCTAATTCAGGTCTGCAGCTAGAATTTTTAGGATCTCTAATAGAGAGTTCATTATACTGAATAGCTTTTTCTATAAATGGCCTACGTTTTTCGATACTTTCATCAAATCTTACTGCTCTTTTAACCTCATTACCTATATTTACCATTTGTTCAGGTAAACTCAGTTTGAACCAATTATCCTTTAAATCTGAATCCATTTCTTAATGACCTCCGTAGCTCTCTGCTCAATATTTGAATCTAAGATGCTCATGCCACCTCTCGGAAAACCATGGATCTGATTGTTATGTATGTTAATCAAAGAATCATATTCAAGAATATCTTCAAAATTATCATTTTCCAGCCAAAGATTAAATCCCCAAAGATTTTCTTCTTTTGACTCACATTTTTCCTTCAAATAGTCAGCTAACTGATAATGCATATCTGCGTCCAGTGCAACAAGCTCCTCTTCAATATCAACAACTCCCTTCACAAAGCCATTTTGAAATGTGTTTATTTCCAAAATATCATCTTTGTTATAAACATGCTCAAGAATAATCATCTTTTTCCCCTTACTTTATATCGTAAAATCATAGCTATATTATACCTTACCGATATCGTAAAAAAAAGAGAAGCACCTTACGCTTCTCTCTTACTGCCGGCGACCGGGATCGAACTTTTGGTGGTCTCGCAAAGTTGCAGAGAAAGGGGAGTTCTGGTCTCGTATTTTCTTTTGAACCACTTTGTCAAATGGGTAAATGCTCCATTACTAATGAGTCAGCGACTGTTTCTCTATTTTCTTCATTTTCCAGCAGCTTTTTGAAAGATAGTGATTCTACTTTCTGGTATTTTTCTATTGAAAATAAAGCAATATCTTTCATACGACTGTCAGGTTCATTATCAAGGATACGATGAATAAGATTGCTGCAGGATAGTATTTTTGAAGCAAGCTCTTCAGCTTTTCCCTCAGGTCCACTTTCATCAATCTTGTACCAATAATTGCCTTTGTGGAATTTTATCTGTGAACCTCTTGAACTACCTGCGGTCAATATAGCTTCTTTTGCTGTCATCTTATATTCAGCCATATTTAAACTCCTTATCTGATGTTTACGTCTTTCCATTGCAGGTTCTCGTCGTTTATTTTTACCCAGAAGAAATCTTCATAGGTTACCCCGTGGACTATCTTGACCCATTCATAGGGATTGTTTAACGAAAGACCTGCCTGCTTTAATATATTCTGTAAATCAACCCGATTATCTTCGTAACATCTGTCTTTTAAAAATACATAGAATCTGTCTGTGAGAGCCTGTCTGCTCATTTCGTCAGTGTTTCCCCAAAATGGCTGTTTGGGCGAATCAGGAACATATTTCTGAATTTTTGATACGAGACCGTCGTTTTCTCGTATCACATCAGCAACAGGTGTATCCATATACATTACATGGTAAATCTCAGACATGATACATTGCCTCCATATTTATTGATATTATCTCAGTATGTACGGAGAATTTTCTTATGTTTTTTCATTATTTTAGCACAGCAAGTTATCTCCGTATACACAGGGAAAGCAATGTTCCTTTTCTCTTTAATATATGAGCCTAATTTTCACAAGAGTTAAAAACGTTAAATAGTATTCATCCATTTTCTGCTTCGAAACATAAATACAGATATTACAAATCTCACCAACTCTTCCTGAGAAAGAATAAAGTACACCGGCACAATGGGAAGCCTTAAGTACAGTCCTGTGAAAAGAGCCAGTGGCACCCCGACAAGCCATGTTCCCAGTATATCTATTATCATGATATATTTGGTCCTGCCACCGCTCCTTATAATGCCGCCTCCAAGTATCATGTTCTGAACCTTGACAGGCATAAGTACTGCAAAAGCCAGCAGAATTTCAGCTCCAATACGGCGCACATCACCACTCACATTAAAGATACCTACATATTGATAGCGTAGTATTACCAGCATCATAGAAAAGAAAACAGTGCCAATAAATCCATAAACACATAGTTTCTTGGACTCCTCATAGGCTTTTGTGTATTCTCTTTCACCAAGTCTTTTTCCGATCAGAATCCCTGCAGCCTGGGCAAGGCCACTCATAGCGCCGATAGTCAGCCCTTGAACAGAGCCTGTCAGAGACATACCCGCCAGTTCTTTTGTCCCAATATGTCCATAGACAAAGGTATTGATGCTCTGGCCCACGGACCACAAAAACTCATTCACAACAACCGGCAGGAGCATGGCAAAATACTGAATATACCCATCTCTTCCAAGTCTTATTGATATGTGCATGTTTTTATAGAGCCTAAAAAACAGCAAAAGCGATATTAAAGCACCCACAAGCAAAGATATGACGCTTGCGATGGCCGCTCCTCTCACCCCCAGTTTGGGCATACCAAAATTGCCAAATATCAGGCAGTAGTTTAATAGAGTGTTTATGCCCGCAGACAGTGCTCCCACATATAACGGCCAGGAAGACTTTCCCCTGCATCTTATGGCAACACCGGAAATGTTACAGACGCCCAGCGGAATATATGTGAGTCCTATGAGCTGAAGATATTGTATTCCTTCAGTGATGACAAGACTATCCTCAGTAAAAAGTGAAATAAAGGGTCTGGCAAAAAGACCTGATATTGCCATGAATAATAATCCCACAATAAGCATAATAAGTGTATTTACACAAATTGATTTCTCTTCTGCCGGGATATCCTTTTTTCCAATGTACTGAGAGATCATAATCCCGGCAATTGTCCCAATCGCGCCTATGACAAATGCATAGATAAAGCCTGGTTTACCGGCTATCTCCACAGCTGCTATGCTCTTTTCTCCCAGTTGGCCTACCATGATCTGATCAATCATCGAAAATGATGACTGTAGCATGGATTGTAGCGCTACCGGTATAGCTATTTTTGCAACTTCTCTTTGAAAAGACTTATCCACGAAAACTCCTCCGCTCACGTCATATTGATGTCAGACTTTGCATGTACTGTCTCTTATCACCAGTTTCACCGGAACAGAAACACTCTCAAAAAAACTCGGGTCTTTGATCATTTTTACCAGCAGTTCCATAGCCATCAAAGATCTGGCTTCATTGTTCTGATAAACAGATGTAAGAGCCGGCACCGTCATAAGACTGTCTCTGCCGCCATCAAATCCCACCACTGAAATATCGTCAGGAACCCTGATCCCATTCTCAAACAAAACCTTCATCATATCTATTGCGTAGTAATCAGACACTGCAAAGATTGCCGTATACCTGAGAATCGTCTTTAGTTTCTTTTGATAAAAAATCTTTCGCTTATCCTTATCCATCGGTATCAAAAGGAAGTCGGCTTTTTGCCCCAGCCCATCACAGAGGCCATTGTAACGGTCAAGATCCATACAGACACTATTGTCTGCAATGCACAACACCTTTTTATGTCCAAGACTCTTTAAATACTGCCCAACCTGCCTTCCTCCATCAAAATTTTCGATACTTATGTCACTTATCCCGGCATGCTGGTCCATATATCCGTCATAAACAACAAAAGGCACTCTCATGTGCTCTCTGAGATCGTAATAATCCTCTTCGCAAAATCCAATCACCACAAGGCCATCAATATTCCACATAGTCGAAAAACGGATAATGTCACTGATATCCTTTGTTTTTTTCAGCATCATGAAATAGCCATATGCTTCAATAGAATCAGAAAGTGCGTTGACAGAAGCACTGATAAACGAGTCTTCAAAAACATGTCCTTCATATTTCTCATGATCATTGACGACAACACCAATTATCTTAGAGTTGTTCCTTGCAAGGAGTGTCGCCGCCATATTGGGTATATAGCCCATCTCCTCAAGCTTTTTCTCTACTCTTTTTACTGTTGCATCTGAAATCTTTTTAGTTTTGCCGTGAAGCACATTGGAGACAGTTGCAGTACTAAGACCCAGTTCATTTGCTATATCTATTATCCTGACTTTATTCTCATCCCACATAATAAAGCGCTCCTTTTGAATTGATTATTCAACAGAAGCGCCTGTTTTGCAATGGGTTAATCGCGTAACCCGTGTTAAAGAGTATCTCCACCCAAAAGCCTCTGAAATATAGTCAGCACCAAAACTGCTAATATACTCCTTTGCAATGGCAAAGCTATTATCTATGGTTATACTTCGATTGCCAAGCATTTTGCAAAAATCATTATATATATCGGGAACTGCTGAACCGATATCTTCAAATAAAAATGGATTCATACTATGCTCCCATCAATCATTCCTCATTTGCGTATTACTATTATTGTTTATCTTTATCTCCTATTATCTAACGGATATAGATAAGTAATATCAACGTGTGTTCTCAAACAACCCATCTAATGTAACCTGCCCTTGAACTATACTACTATATGTATTTTCTTTAACACCATAAGTAGTGACAAACACAACCTGTATTGCCTTCCTAGTCCTAGTCATACGACGAAATGCTTCGATTTTATTCC
>JAFUYO010000001.1 GCA_017470505.1 Butyrivibrio sp.
GGCTGAGAACATCGCTGAGCAGTGGCACCTGACAAGGCAGCAGCTCGACGAGTTCGCTGCATGGAGCCAGAACAAGGCTGAGAAGGCCATTGCTGAGGGCAAGTTCAAGGAAGAGATTGTTCCGGTTGAGATAAAGAAAAAGAAAGAGACAATCATTTTTGATCAGGACGAGGGTCCCAGAAAGGGCGTGACCGTTGAGGGTATTTCCCACCTGAAGCCCGCCTTCAAGAAGGACGGAGGAGTTGTTACGGCAGCAAACTCATCCGGAATCAATGACGCCGCATCTGCAATTGTGGTCATGAGCGAAGAGAAGGCAAAAGAGCTCGGAGTGAAGGTGCTCGGAACATGGATTGCAGGAGAACTTGCAGGTGTTGAACCCAGCATCATGGGAATCGGACCTGTTGCAGCGACTCAGAAGGTCATGAAAAAAGCCGGATACACCATAGGCGATTTTGATCTGATAGAGGCCAATGAGGCTTTTGCGGCCCAGTCAGTTGCTGTGCAGCATGACCTTGGTTTTTCAAATGATGTGCTCAATGTAAACGGAGGAGCCATTGCGCTGGGGCACCCTGTCGGATGCTCCGGAAACAGGATTTTGGTATCACTCCTCTACGAGATGCAGAGAAGAGATGTTCACAAGGGACTTGCCACACTCTGCGTTGGAGGCGGAATGGGCTGCGCCGCTATAGTTGAAAGATAATTATCATTCAGGAACTGAGCAGTAACGTGCGCAAAGTGTCCGCAGGAGGTTTTAATGGCTGATCGTTCAATCCTTGTAGTAGACGACAACGAGATCAACAGAGGTATTCTCGGAGAAATCTTCAGAGACAAATACAACATCCTCGAGGCCGGAAACGGCCTTGAGGCTATCAAGATAATGGAGCAGAGACCAAAAGAGCTTGCGGCTATACTGCTCGATATCGTCATGCCCGAAATGGACGGATATGAGGTCCTTGAGCAGATGACCCAGAGGGACAACCTCAATGAGACGATACCGGTTCTGATGATCACTGCCGATACGTCAACAGAGGCCGAGCGAACCAGCTATCAGAAGGGAGCAGCGGATGTCATCCACAAACCCTTTGACCCTGTTATCGTAGACAGGCGAGTTTCGAGGACGATAGAGCTGTATGACCACAAGAACAACCTTGAGAATCAGATTGACGATCAGACCAGGGTTTTAAAGAAGCAGTTTGTATACCTCAAAAAACAGGAAGAGAAGCTCAGAAACAGCAACGAAAAAGTCATAGATACCATTGCGACCATCGTTGAGTTCAGAAATATGGAGTCCAGTTATCACATCAAGAGGATAAAGGGTTTTGTCCGGATACTGGCGCTGACTGCCATGAACAACTATCCGGAGCTGGGGCTCACGCCTCACCTGATTGATGTAATTACTCAGGCGTCCGCGATGCATGATATCGGAAAGATTTCGGTTCCGGACTCTATTCTCTTGAAACCGGGGCGCCTTACCAACGAGGAATTCGATGTGATGAAGTCCCACACTACGAGAGGGAGCGAAATCATCGAGCTTCTTAAGGAAGTCCAGGACAAAGAATATTATGAGATGTGTCTGGATATCTGCAGACATCACCATGAGAGATACGACGGCAGAGGCTATCCCGACGGGCTCAAGGGCGAAGAGAACTCCATAGGCGCACAGTTAACTGCCCTTGCTGACGTTTACGATGCCCTTGTCAGCGACCGCGTATATAAGTCGGCGTTCACGCCTGACAGGGCCTACGAGATGATCAAGAACGGCGAGACCGGTGTCTTCAACGAGAAGCTTATGGCCTGCTTTGAATTTGCGCGGCCGGACATGGAGAAGTTCCTCGCACAGACTAAGGCAGCCGAGCAGGCAGAAAAGGATGCTTGACAAGCTGGTGGCACTGTTAGCCAATAACAAAAACATCTGTTAAGCTGAAAGACTGAAAGATAAAGCTGAACAGAAAGATAAAGCTGAAAGTTGAAAAGCATCTGTAGCTGAATTTTGAAAAGCATCTTGACAAAGAGAACATAGGTACATATAATAGTAAGGTAGCGCCGAGAGGTGCATAGATGTGCGTGTAGCTCAGCTGGATAGAGCGTCTGGCTACGGACCAGAAGGTCGTGGGTTCGAATCCTGTCACGCACACTTACTGAAAAATAGCGGAAAGCCTGGTAAAATCAAGGCTTTCCGCTATTTTTGTGTGTTAAAGTGTAACAAAATAAATAAGCGAGAAATAAAGTAAAATAAAATCCCTTGGGAAACCGTCACAGGAACTTACCATTCTTGTGGCGGTTTCCTGCTTGAGTGTGTTATAATCCTAAAGATATGAAAAAATATGATTTGATAGCCCCATGCCACTTTGGTCTGGAGGCAGTACTGAAAAAAGAAATAACGGAACTGGGATATGAGATCAGCGAGGTGGCAGACGGAAGGGTTTGTTTTCACGGGGATGCTGACGCTGTGTGTCGCGCCAACATAGGCCTCAGGACAGCGGAGAGAGTCCTCATCAGGGTTGGAAGCTTTCACGCTGAGAGCTTTGATGAGCTTTTTGAGGGGACCAAAGCACTCCCCTGGGATGAGTATATACCATCAGACGGAAGATTCTGGGTCAAGAAGGCCAGCAGCGTTAAGAGCAGGCTCTTTTCCCCCTCGGACATACAGTCAATCATGAAAAAAGCCATGGTAGAGAGTCTGAAGGTGTCCTACCACACGGACTGGTTTAAAGAGGACGGAGAGGAGTTCCCTGTCAGGGTCTTTATCATGAAGGACGAGGTGACTGTGGCGCTTGACACCACAGGCGACTCGCTCCACAAGAGGGGCTACAGGAAGCTGGAGTCGAAGGCTCCGATTGCGGAGAACCTTGCTGCTGCTCTCATCATGCTGACGCCCTGGAGAGCGGACAGGATACTCGTGGACCCATTCTGTGGCAGCGGTACCTTTCCTATTGAGGCGGCCATGATGGCGGCGGGGATTGCACCCGGGATTGACAGGTCTTTTACCGCTGAAAAATGGACGCACATCATCACACCGTCAAACTGGAAGGATGTGAGGGATGAGTGCCGTGATGATATCGATATGGGCATAGAGACTTTCATTCAGGGGTACGACCTCGACCCTCAGATGGTGGAGATTGCGAGGATAAATGCCGCAAAGGCAGGAGTGGGGAAGCTGATCCATTTCCAGGCGAGGGATATTGCAGATCTCTCCCACAGAAAAAAATACGGATTCATCATAACCAACCCGCCCTACGGCGAGAGGATAGGAGACAGAAACGAGCTCTCGGCTCTTTACAGGAAGATAGGAGAAAGATACAGAGCCCTTGATTCATGGTCTCTTTACATGATAACCGGGTTTGAGGATGCGGAAAAATATATAGGAAGAAAGGCCGACAAAAACAGGAAGATATACAACGGAATGATCCGCACATACTTCTATCAGTTTATGGGGCCCAAGCCTCCAAGGAAAGAGATAAGCAGGAATGACCAATGAATACATGAAAAAAACGGCCATAAAGGCCTCTGTGTTCGCGGCTGTTGCCATGGTACTCATGCTTTACAGGGCGGCGACCAAGCACATCATGATAACTGATGCTGCGGGCGCTCCGATTGACAGGGGGCAGACTCTTGAGTCCTACAATCTTCTCGTTGACAGGAAGGTTCCGGAAGGCAGGGAGGGGACTCTTATAATTCCCATTTCCAGAAATGTGAGCTCCGATAACATAATTCTTGAGGATGATTATATCGACCACGAACTCAGAATATACATAGAGAGCCGCGAAGAGGGGTTCTATCTGGACAACCCAGTTGTTACAGACCTTGACATTTTAAAGGGGGCTGTGTGCGTTCCTCAGAATGAGAGCGGCAGTGTGTGCCTTGATTTTACTACGGATGAGCTGTATGTAAATGAGAGCACGCTGACAGAGAACAGTACCATCGAGGTAAAGTTTTTTAAACCTTCGCAGAAATACGAGCATGTCGCTGTGATTGACGTGGCGGGCGAAAGCGATGGAGCAGGCGGTGATCCTTCACTTGATGTAGCTCTTTTGCTGAAAGACATTGCGGATAAGGACACAGACAGGAGCATAAAGCTATACTTCACAAGGCTCTCTGAGAGGAGGGTATCCGAGGACGAGAGGCTCTTACTCGTAACAGAATCCGAAGCAGATCTGTGCGTGTCACTTGACCTTCAGGCTGCCGCAGGCGATAAGGAGAGCGGATTCAGCGCTTTTTTCAACGACAGGTATTTCAGACGCAGCATGACAAATGCCGAGTTTGCGGACATCGTGCTGAGAAACTGCGCTTCAAACAGCGGGACGGATGCGGCCGGGATTTATGCGGCTCCTGATGATGATTTTATCAGGTCTCTTACGGTGCCCTCTGCAAGGCTCTGCCTTGATATAACGGGGGATGCAGGTGCGGAAGCATATGATGATACTTATAAAAGAAAGGTGGCAGAAGGCCTCTACAATGCTATTGTCGAGGCACTTGGTGAGATGGAATGAGAATTGTATTTGCAACGGGAAACAAGGACAAAATGAAGGAAATAAAGAGGATCCTTGCGGGAATAGATGCTGAGGTCCTGTCGATGAAGGAAGCCGGCGTCTATGAAGATGTTGAGGAGAATGGGAAAACGTTTTCTGAAAACGCGAGGATCAAGGCGGATGCCATCTATGAGCTTTTGATGGAAAAAGAGCCTGAGCTTGCGGATGAGACGATTGTTCTGGCGGATGATTCGGGACTGGAGGTTGACTATCTCGGGGGAGAACCGGGGATATACTCGGCGAGATATCTTGGGAAGGATACTCCGTACACTGAAAAGAACCGCATTATAATAGAAAGACTTGAAAATGCCCCGGAGGATGAGCGCACGGCCAGGTTTGTGTGCGCGATTGCGGCGCGTCTTCCCGGCGGCAGGAAGCTTGACACTGTAGGCAAAATGGAGGGTGTCATAGCCCACGAGACTGCGGGCGAGAACGGATTTGGCTATGACCCGCTGTTCTTTCTTCCGCAGTACGGCAAGACTTCGGCAGAGCTGTCTGCGGATGAAAAAAATGCCATAAGCCACAGGGGACAGGCACTTAGAAAGATGGAGGAGCTCCTTCGAAAAGAGCTGATGTGACAGATGCACAAATATTTAGTAGTCAGTGACACTCACGGACATGATGACAATTTTTACAGGGTGCTGGATATCGAGGAGCCCCTGGACGGTATAATACACTGCGGCGACTTTGAGGGCTCAGAGGGCAGATTTGCTCTCGCGGCAGACTGCCCGGTGTACTTTGTGTCGGGAAACAACGATTTCTTTTCAAGCCTTAACAGGGAACTGGAATTTGAACTCGACGGGCACCGGGCCTTTTTGACCCACGGGCACAACTATCTGGTCTCGATGGACCTTGAGAACATCAAGGCCGAAGGAATATCACGCGGAGCAGACCTTATTTTCTTCGGTCACACCCACAGGCCTGTCGCGAGAAATTCGCAGGGCGTGTGGCTCTTTAATCCGGGGAGCCTTTCTTATCCGCGGCAGGAGGGCCGCAGGCCCAGCTATCTCATCCTCTGTATAGGGGACGATAGAGATATTTCCCCGGAAATAAAATATTTGTGAAAATCATGTTGACAAGTGCTGTGGCACTATAATATAATATTATTTGCGTTACGGCTTTAGCCTTAATCATTAGAGACGGGGTGTGGCTCAGCTTGGCTAGAGCACCTGCTTTGGGAGCAGGGGGTCGCAGGTTCGAATCCTGTCACCCCGATGTATTTTGGGGAGTAGCGCAGCAGTTTATCTGCGGGTGTAGTTCAATGGTAGAACACCAGCCTTCCAAGCTGGACACGTGGGTTCGATTCCCATCACCCGCTTTGAGCAGAGCACTTAGCGAGGTATTATCGAGCTTAGTGCGAGCCATGGGTGGCCACTTGGCGAGGTTTTCCCGAGCCTGGTGGAGCATCCCACTATCGTGTGTCCGTAGCTCAGCTGGATAGAGCAACGGCCTTCTAAGCCGTGGGTCGGGGGTTCGAATCCCTTCGGGCACATTTTTATTTTTCTTTTTTAAAGATGGTGGCTATAGCGTAGTTGGTTAACGCGCCAGATTGTGGTTCTGGAGACCGAGGGTTCGAGTCCCTCTAGCCACCCTCATGCAAATGCATTTGGGCAACGTTGGGCTATCGCCAAGCGGTAAGGCACAGCACTTTGACTGCTGCATACGACGGTTCGAATCCGGCTAGCCCAGTTCATTTTTTACATTTACATATTTGCATATGGGATATTAGCTCAGGTGGTAGAGCACTTGACTTTTAATCAAGTTGTCGGGGGTTCGAATCCCCCATGTCTCATTGTGACAAGCCGCCCAATTGATGAGGTTGGGCGGCTTGTTTTCTCAATATTATACTGATAATCATGCGGATATGGCGGAATTGGCAGACGCGCTGGATTTAGGTTCCAGTGGGCAACCGTGCAGGTTCAAGTCCTGTTATCCGCACTTTTTTTATGGTGCTTCGTGTAGGCTTGCGGAGCGCCTTTTTCTTTTAAGATATTTGGATGAATTAATGACATCTTGAATGAAACATTCAAGATGACTGCAAATAGGCCATCCTAGAGCGACTTCGTCGCGGGCCTATTTGCATTCTGTATCATGTTCTCACGAAATCCGCAGTACATGCGGATTTCTGAAATATAATTCAAGATTATATACTTTTCGGGATTTTGCCATCTTTTGACTTGGCTCGTATAAATAAACGAGACATAAAAAGGTGATACCCCGGATGCATTAGTCTTATTTCGTGGGGCGGCTTGACCGCCGGATTTTTAGTTGATAGAATTTAGTATTGGAGTACTATGAATCTATTTTTCATGAGGTGGACGGAATGAAGACTGAGATGATCACCGGCAAGTCAATCGGAAAATACCTGCATATTCTGACTAACGAAGAGATATTTGGCTTTAACGAGGACAGGTTCACTCTGATCGGCGCGTTTGATGAGAATCAGGATCAGCCTATCGGCATGGTCGCAGCAAGGGTGATGCCGCAGTACATCTGGCTGGAGAGGATATTCATCGATCCCGATTACAGGCTTCAGGGTGTGTCAAAAGAGCTTTTGCGCATCATGACAGATTTGCCCAAGGAGAGCGGGATGCCCTTCTGTGTGTATGGTGAAGAGTCGGAGATCAATGAGAATTATCTCATGAAAATCGGCTTTAAGGACGTCAGGAACAGCTATTCCTACATTGAGGGTACGCTCGGACATCTGATTGACATAAAGCTTCCGTCAAAAAAGTCAAATATCAAGATTCAGACGGCTGACAGGATTGCGCCGGAGCGATTGGAGAAGTTTATTTTTGCATCGCGCAAGGATGAGTTTTTACAGTTCCCGGAAGGGTATCTGGACATGGACAGATTTTCCGATGCGTCACTGGTGTGTGTCAAGGACGACAAGATAGATGCTGTGGTGATGATGGAGGAGCTGACAGACTGCATTCAGGTCACCTACGTCTATGGAAAGAGCAATCACGCACTTCTGTTTGGCACCGCAGCCATCAAAAAGCTTATGCTGGACGAATTTGAGCCGTCGATGAAGCTCAGGTTCCTGATATGTGACGGACTTGGAAGAGAAGCCGTAAAGTGTATCTTTAGCGAATGTGAAGAAGTCCCCATAAAGATGTTCAAATGGGGAATATAATGAGGAGGATTCATTATGGATTCAATGTATTTCAATGGAAAAGAGCGCGTTAAGGAGTTTGCAGTACAGTCGCAGATGAGCTCCCGGAAGAGTCAGGAGCTTTCTTACGGAGTGGTAAACAATACATTCCAAAATATGGAAAAGAGCAGTGCTTCAAAAGAAGCAGAGGCGTTCATACAAAAGAGGAATGAACACAAGCTGGTGCAGAAGAGGATTGAGGACGCATGGCTAAGGAACACCACGGACTCTGCTGACGAGATTGTCAGAAATGACCACGGCGACATGAGGAGCAGTGAGTACTATCAGGATTACAGTCTTGAACAGCTTGAAATAATTCTCAAAAATAATATAAAGCACATTGACATCGCTAAATATAGCAGTGTTGCGGAAGTCCTTGAGAAATACAACAATGCCATGAAGGATATAGAGCCTTTGGAAAATGCTGAGAGATCCAAACTCTTAAGAGAGCTTGACAGAAACTGCATTTCATGCCTTGGAAAGCAGAAGAGCGCGTTTAAGAGCGGCAAGGCAAGGAGAGCCATCGTTGAGCAGATCCTGGACAAGTCGCAGGAAATGATCTACTAAGTTATGGAGTTGTGCAGGATTTTGGGAAGAGTCCTGCCGTCAGGAAAATGGAGAAAAATAAAATAACCGAGGGTCCTATTTGGAAAAATATGCTCTCGTATTTCTGGGCCCTGTTACTCGGGGCCTTTTTCCAACAGTTTTATAATACGATTGATGCGGTCATTGTGGGGAGGGCTGTCAGCAGCGATGCACTGGGTGCTGTTGGCGGGTCAGCTGCCATGGTGGTCAATCTTTTTGTGGGATTTTTTCTGGGGCTCTCATCGGGGGCTACGGTGGTTATTTCGCAGTTCTACGGAGCCGGCAGGAAAAAGGAAGTTGAGAGGTCGGTCCACACGGCAATTGCACTTGCAATAGCGGGAGGAGCCCTGATAACGATCATAGGTCTTTTGATATCGCCCTGGATAATCGGCGTGATGAAGACGGCTCCTGAACAGGCACAGGCGGGGATTATGTACCTCAGGATCTATTTTATCGGTATGATAGCAAACCTTGTCTACAACATGGGAGCAGGGATATTAAGGGCTGTAGGCGACTCGAGGAGACCGCTCATCGTACTGATGATCAGCTGCGTGGCAAATATTCTTTTTGATGTCCTGTTTGTCATAGTACTTGGTCTCGGGAAAAAAGGAGATGTCTACGGCGTAACCGGAGTTGCTGTGGCGACGATCCTATGCCAGCTGATAAGTGCCGTTATCATTGTTGTCATGCTCATGAGGAGCACCGATTCCTACAGGCTGAACCTTAGGAGGATAAGGCTTGACATTCCGATGCTTGCAAGGATAATCAGCATCGGATTTCCTGCCGGGATACAGACCACGATGTACACGCTCTCCAACACACTGATACAGGCATCTTTCAACGAATTTGGCAAGGATACGGCTTCGGCGTGGGCGGCATACGGCAAGATTGACGTATTGTTCTGGCTGACGGTGAGCTGCCTCGGAACGGCTGTGACCACCTTTGCGGGGCAGAACTATGGGGCGGGCAAATACGAGAGAGTAAGACGCTGCACAAGGGAGGGTTTTGCCATTGCTGCGGCGATAACGATCCCGCTCAGTATCATAATGTACTTCTATGGCGCACTGTTTTTGAGGATTTTCCTGACAAATGAGGACGTCATAGCAATCGGTAACCGGATGATCAGATTCCTTGCACCGTTCTACTGCACCTATATCGCAGTTGAGATCTTTGCAGGGGTACTGCGCGGAATGGGAGATGCGCTCGTGCCGATGTTCATCACCCTGAGCGGTATCTGCATTTTGAGAGTCATGTGGATACTTCTGTATTTCCCCTCGCATCACACGGTTGAGACTATCGAGATGAGCTATCCCATAACCTGGATCACTACATCTGTGCTGTTCTTTATCTATTACAACATCTTTATACGGCGGAAGGGTATCGCCTGAATTGCATGAGAGGGAACACTGTAATTTTCAAGAAGTCATGTTTATTAAAAAAACTTATGATTCCGGCCCGGTTTTTACGATATGATCGGAGGCTTTTTTCAATATATGATACCAGTGCAAAAAGTCATTCACCACTCATGCTTGCATGAAAGTGGTGAAATGACTTTATTGCACGCCCCGATATGAGCAATTAGTGGGGCAGGGGCCCCGCGGTTTGCGAATATCGGGGAGGATTGTGGGAGTGCGAAGCACGGAACAATCCGTAGGTATCATTTTGCACTATAA
>JAFUYO010000031.1 GCA_017470505.1 Butyrivibrio sp.
AATCCTTCAGGACTTCTTTCTGTATCTCGTTTTGTTCCTCAATCCTTTTGAGAATATCAATCTTTTTATTAAGACTCTCTTCCAACATATCC
This sequence comes from Butyrivibrio sp., assembly GCA_017470505.1. Taxonomy (GTDB): domain Bacteria; phylum Bacillota; class Clostridia; order Lachnospirales; family Lachnospiraceae; genus Butyrivibrio. The sequence goes on from JAFUYO010000031.1 coordinate 93, forward strand.
AGACTGGCTGATACCATAATGCCGCTCCTATGCATCCTTAACAACAATGTTATTGGCTTTCATAACCTTGATCCAATTGTCCCTTATGGCATGCATATGCTCATTTATTTCAGAGACAATTTCTTTATCCTTGGTCATATTGGCCTCGACAAGGCGCCTTGCGATATATGAGTACATATTCTCAAAATCCCTGGCAACCGGATACTTCATATCGAGAGTATTTCTGAGATAATCTATTATGCGCTCAGTTTTAATTATATTGGTATGGGCCTTCTGAATATCTTTATTGTCAATCGCAACCTCTGCAATATTTAAGAACTTTATAGTCCCATCGTAGAGCATAAGCGTAAGTTCAGGCCCACTTGCCGCATTGACCTTATTGTTCTTGTATTGCGCATATGCTGCTCGTTGTTGTGCTGTAAGTACCGGCATATTGTCTCCCTCGCATCATTTATTCCCAACTGCTAAGATAATCAGCCTCCTCCAAAGAAGCTGGAGAGCGATCCACTGGACGAATTGATCTTTGCAAGTGCTGTCTCCATGGAAGCAAACTGTTTATAGTATTTGTCCTCTGCTGCCTCAAGAGCCTTCTGAGCATCAGAAATCTTGGTGTTATAGGCACTATACTGTGATGCCATCAGCTTGTCTTCATAAATGGTAAAGGAACTGCTGTACTGAGTGCCCTTCATAAGATCGCCCATCTTGGAATAGAGAGATCTCGAAAGTTCTGTAAAGAAGCTCTGAACCATCTCGGGGTCGTTGGAAATTGCAGCCCTTAAGAGATCCGTGTTTCCGCTAGACACGTTATCATCAGCATCACCATCTATATGGAGAAGATCTCTTTCATTTTCTTCTGTTGCAAAATAGCTTCCTGTAGTAATTCCAAAGCTTGCAAGGTTCAATTTTGAGGTGCTTCCATCCTTAAGTTTGATATCGAATCCTGTCAGCATCACATCTTTCATAGCATTACGGATTGTTGATATTGTCTCATCTCCGGAAAGGAGCCCGGTCTTAATCTTGTCTTCCCACTCCTCAACCTCTTTGTCAGACATTTCTTCCTTCTGCTCATCGGTAAGCATGCTGTATTTCTTGGCCGGATCAGCATTGTAAAGAGTCGCAAATTCCTTCATAAGGTCATTGTACTCTTTAATCATGTTCTTGACATTGTCGTAGATGCCACTTGTATCCTGTCTGGTTGAAAGAGTGATATCATTTTCAACTGCCTTTGCAGTTATTGTAAGGCCATTGATATTAAATGTATTTGTGTTTGATGTGTACTCAACACCATTAAGTTCTATCTTGGCACTGGATCCCTGTACATAGTTAGTGCTGTTAAAACCAAGCTTTTCTGCAGCATCTCCTGATGCAAAGAAGTTAAAGTCCTCACCGGCCTTTTTAGATGAAACATAGAATCTTCCATTATTCTCATCATAATTAAAATCAAGATCCAGTCCATTTGATGATGCCTGTGACTTCAGTTTGCCAAGAACATCCGATATTGTGTCATTTGCCGAAATATCTACGCTCATGGACGCTGTCGCCGAATCGGCACTCTTTCCAACTTTGAATTCCAGCGTTGAATCCCCAAGACCTATTTTCGACATCTCGGTCGTCTTGGTTGCATTATTACCATCTGTAGTCTTGACTTTATCTCCAGTCATATAGGCCGATGTAGATAACGATTTAATATTCAGTTTCTGATCTGTATTCATGGCGTTGTCGCCTGTTACAACCGAAACAGCAGACTCCTTAGAAGCTGTAGTAATCTTTTTGGTATATGCTGACGAAAAGCGCATATTGCTGAGCGCACCATTATAGAAGCTCACTACTTTTTTATTGAGTTCCTTCCATTTGTCCTGTTTCCAGGTCAGTTTTTTCTGATCACTCTGTGCAGTCTGCAGCTTAGTTTTTTTGGTACTGGTCAGGGCGGTTATGATACTCTCAGTATCCAGTCCTGAATTCATTCCCGTAATTCGTATAGGCATATGTTTCTCCTTTCTCAATCCGTGAGCTTGTTACATTGACATCCCTGTCGCACCGCTTCCGTGGGTGCACAATGTGTTGCCGATAACTTTTTGGGCAACTCCTGTTTGATACCGGCAATTTACATCCGGTATATGTCATATTCCTTTTCGTCCGGAGCGCGGTCTTATTTGTGTGTTTACCTCTTCTCGTCCACCATTATTCCGGCAACTTCCCACATCTTGGCAATCATGTCGAGAGTTTCCTCAGGCGGGAACTCCTTGATGACCTTCTTGGTATCCTTATCGACCATCTTGATGGTAACTCTGTTGGTCTTCTCGTGGATTCCAAAGACCGCCTCGGCGTTGGACTTGGCGCTCTTTGCCATGTCTGAGATGGCTTTCTTTATCTTCTCGTTGTCGGCCTGAATCTGCTCCTCTGTAGCTTCGGCACGCTCCTGCTGCTTCTTTTCAAGGAGTCCGTTCTGTGAATTATTGTTTGAGCCCGCAGAATTATCTGCTGCCTCAACCTTTAACTCCATGGTGGGCGCAGCTGCCTCGAAGTTAGCAATCTCAGACTGAGACTGATTCTGTTCTGCAACCTGTGTTTTAACCTGTGGGGTTGTCTGCTGCAATAGCGGACTAAACCCGTTAATAGCTTCCATTCCCATAATCATCATACCTCCGTGTCAGAACCGGGCATCAAACAATTTAGTTACCGTATCTGCTTGAAAACGAAATGTTTATATACGATTTCTTATCCCTTATATCGGCAATTTTAGATGTATATTTAGGTGTAGTGTATCTATTATTATAATATTTTATAAAAATTTTAGATTTGTTCCTTTATATCAAGTTTATTCCAAATTTCACTCGTCATGCTCTTCTCCGAGAATTCTTGGCAAAAGCTTTCTATACGCAAACCTTTCGAATACCTTCATCTGTCCGTTTACTGCGATTTCTTTCCGCTCGTCATCATGCTCAAGGTAATAGCCGGCGAGCTCTATCATTTCCTCCGGTGTATTGACAATCACAAGGTCTTTCCCATCTTCAAAGTAATCGGCAATCTCTTCCTGATACGTGGTTATGAGAAAGCCGCCTGCCGCCAGAACGTCCATAACGCGGAGGGGCACTCCCGATGGAATACAGCGCAAAGTGATATTGATGTTGACTTTGCTGTTATGGAAGATATAGGGCATCTTCGTTTTGTAATCCGCCACCCCCATGTTGGTGACACCGGGAACGGGCTCAGCGTCGGGCGTTGTATAGATAACAGTGTTATATCTCTTACCAAGTTCTTCTATTATTTTGCGGCGCTCATCTACTGTTGTCTTTTTTCGCAGAATATCCAGCGTTACTCTGTAGTAATCAATGCTATAATTTCCTGTATTCTCAAATCTAAAGGGTTCACCTTGAACCTCCAGCAGTTCTTTATTAATAACTCGCTCATCTGAAAATATGTCACGTCCGAAAATCTTCTGCTGCGCAAGTATAACCTCATCCAGGTAAGCCTTGAGATCTTGCGGGATTTTCGCTTGATCGTAGAAATTAAATTCGTTGTCGTAGAGATTGCCCAGAAAGCAGACATCATGAATATATGTCGGCTCAATAAAGCGGCCACTAGTGTCGGTCTGACCTTGCCGGCTCTCAGAACGGCTGCTATCAGAGCTCGCATAAGCACTGACATTTTCCTGTTTTTCGGTTTCAGGCAATGACAGTCCAAGCTCCGTCAGCCGCACTTTGTTGACACCCAGCGGTGTGTGGAAAACGTTTTTCGCTCCCCTGGCAGTCAGCTCGTTACAGAGGCTTCTGTCGAATATATGTATTCTGTTTACATCATTAAAAATCGTATCTGAAAAGAGCGGATAATGCGGGCAGTCAAACACCCACGAAGTATACGAAACGCCATATTTTTGGCAAACCTCCGAGAGTTCCGGAAAGTAATCAAAGCTGAACACTGCATCGTAAAACCTTCTGCCGTCCTCATATCTTTCCAGTCTGTCCCTGATCAGGGTCTCAAGTCCTGTGCGATATTTGTCTCCGGATATGTCAGCCTTGAAGCAGTCAACATGATATCCCATTCTATACATGGCGTCCCGTAGGTCTCTGCCGTTAAATTCATCCCAGTCATAATACAATATTCTCATCAGATCATCATTTCCGTATATTTTTCAGTATCTCAAGTCGCTTAATAAACATTTCCCTCAGATCGTCCCTGCCGTCAAAAACGCTCATGTCGATTTCTTTTTTCTGATTGAGGCCGATCTTCCTGACAGCTTCGACAGCCGCCTGCCTTTGGGAGATGTGCCTCGGGAGAGTTGTCTGGCAAAGCGCACCGTCAGGATCATCGTACGACTTGAACGACTGGTTAAAATCCATCAGATCATAGAGCCTTAGAGGTCTTGCAGTCTCGTTATCGATAAGTACTCCCCAGTTGCCCCAGTGCCGGTCCGTATTCCCGACCAGATAATCAATTATGTTCATCATGTAGTAGCCGTACGCATCGAGGCGGATCAGCTCATCTGTGGGATCCGTATCGCGGTTTACGGCATAGATTTCAAACGCTTCGCGGCTTGCCATACTGACCTTAAGGCTCGTGATCAGCCTGCAGGACGACACCATAAGTCCCTCGTATTCTTCTGCATTGTACTCCACCTGATTGCAGTCAAAACACCCCGCTATCCGGCTCGCCATGATCTCACTCTTTACATTTTCTTTCCCCCCGTCCTTCAGGAGATAAAGGCCATCTTCTCTTCTGAGCCAGGCTTTGGGAAACACACCACTTGTGGACGCATTATCCGCTATCAGGTGGGCGTTCTGCACTGTCATTGACCTTCCGCGCAGTGATAAATCGACAAACGCATTACTCAAATGATTTTCGTACAGATTTATGTCGGAAAAAGAAATGTCTTCATCTTTTTCTTTTACCCAATAAATATCTGTCAGAGTGAGGCAGTGATAACTCAGCGCAATCTGCGCGCGGTCTTTATCTGTCCTCCCCTGCATTGCCCCGATACTGCCAAGAATCTCTTTTGCATACTTCCTGTCCAGGGTAAGAACTCTTGATGCACACCAAAAATAGAAGTTGCCAAGATTATTAACCCTGGTATCAATATCGTCAGCCATATCAAACCAGAGGTCATAGGGCATAAACCGGGCCTGTGATATTTTAGCCAGTCCCGTCTGTGAAATTTCGGCAACGAAGTGTTCTCCGTGCATTATCAGCCATTCTTTACCCATAAGCCTCGACCCATACGTATTTTTATTATAATAACTTCCCGTCCAAAAAAGCTCTACATCCATAATGCAGAGCTTTTGAAAAATATGCAATAATTATAAAATTTACAGCAGCTTTTTCAGTGCGTCGATACCTGCCGTGTCTGTTGCCTGCCTGTTCTCGTTCTGGATCTGGATATAGACCTCTTTCCTGTAGATCGGGATGTCCTTGGGCGCTGAGATACCGAGCTTGATCTGATCGCCTCTGATGTCCAGGACCGTGATCTCTATGTTGTTATTGATAACGATGGCCTCGTTCTTTTTTCTCGAAAGTGCTAACATCTGTGTGTCCTCCGTATATTTGTACTATCTTTTGGTCGCCTCCTGCCACTGCGGCTAAGGAACTGTTCCTGATTATTTAGCCTCTTTGTTCTTCTGGAGGATATCATAGATAGGGAACTTGACGGGGTACTCGTCGTTGTCGATGATGGTCTGGCTGGCCTTCCTCTCGGACACGTTGATGATGAAGGGCCCCTTTAAGTTGACGGTCATCTTGGTGAGGTCATGGGGAACGGTCACTGTCACAAGGACCAGAAGTTCCTCGTCGTTCAGCTCTCCGATCGTCTGGAGCTCGCTCTTGTTGACCTTGGGACTGTAGTCGGGACACACGATGAGAGGGTTTATGACAGGCATCGCAAATCCGGACTCTTCGATCGACTGGAGCCACTGGATAGTGTTCTGGGACTCGTCCTCGTCTGCGTCATGTATCAGTGTAAATCTCTTCAAATCAGGAAAACCGATAATTCCGTTGGGGAAATTAATGATCTTACTGTCTTCAATCTCTACTTCGCCGAAAATCCTTGTTGATAATTTCATACTGTAACCTCCATATTTGGTCCTAAGGGGCAGCGCTTTAGGTAAGGAACTGTAGCGAAATAACTTAGTCATTCTGCTACAGTTCCTAACTTAACACGAGGAAGCCCCGGTTATCACTCTATTAATTATAAACGCAATTCCGTGCAATTACCATAAAAATCTGTATCATCAGATGTAGTTCATGAGGCTGGTCTGGCTGATCTTGCCGGTTGCCATGAGGGAAGCCTCGTAGGTCACCTGGGCTGTCGTGAGCTTGGTTGCGGCCTCGGCGAGGTCGATGTCCTCGTTTTCAGACTGCAGGGTCTTGAAGGTTGTGGTCTGGCTCATGAGTCGTGAATTTATGAGGTCGAGGCGCTTTGATCTCGTGCCGTTATCTGTGACCGCTATGTTCGCTCTGTCAAGTGCTTTCTGAAGCGACGTGATCTTGTGCTCAAACTCCTTCTGAATGTCATCTCTTAAGTAGTCATACGCCTTGGTTGCCGATGCGATCTCCTTGTCGAGTTTGTCTATGTACTCCTGATTTGAGGTCGAGCTCCTCTTATCCTTGAGGGTCTTTAAAGTCGTATCGAGCTGCTGCAGGTTTGATAGCTTACTCTGAAGGTCGCTCACATCTCTTTTCACGCCTGTTGTGAAAACAGCATCAGCCGATGTGTTTACAACTACCGACTGCGCAAAGCCCACATCGTATGCGATGTCATGTCCTGCCGATCCCTTGTTGTAGAGGATCTTCTTGCCCTGGTCGTTGGTGTAGGCGCAGCCAAAGAGGTTTTCAGGTCTGATGTCGCCGTTCACCCACTCTTTTTTATCATAAATGACATCCACCGTATTGGAATTGATGATATCCGGCAGGGTTGAAAGCTTGTTCTTCATGTATTCGTTTAAGAGAATTTCACCTGTGGCGGCGTTCATGTAAGCCATCGCGATATTCGGATTCTCAACGAGATTGTTGTAGGCATCGTCGATCTTCTCATCCGGCGTCGTCGCATAGATGATTCTCTCAGGCCTGATGTCCAGAGTCGTCTCACGGTAAGAAGCGTAAACACTTCCGTTTCCGGTTACCCTGACCACTTCGTTACTGTAGGTTCCGTCCGGATTGTCAGTCCTTGTCGTATTTGTCAGCGTGTAGGTCCCGTCGCTGTTAACGGTCGCAACAAATCCGGCAGCGTCCAGATTTATGTTGTACGACTGGTCGATAGCAGGCAAAAGAGGTATGTCCACTTTTTTGGTCTCGCCGCCCGAGGTATATGTGATGGTCGTAACCTGCTTGGTCTCTATCGATGAGATCGCGGAGTCCACGTTGTCGGTACCGGAAATATATGTCCCGTCAGGCGAAACATTGAGCATATACTGCTCACCCGTATCATAGTTCCTTCCGGTTATCGAGTAAGTTCCGTCATCTCTGGGTATCGCGTTGTAGGTGATCCCCTCGCTCTCTATCTCGTAGTTCGTACCCCTGTCATTTATCGGCACCGACACATAGTGCGTCACTCCGTCAGTGGACTTGAATGTGAGGTTAAAAGCGCTCATGGTGCTCGCAACCGTGCTGGTAGCGGGCTGCGTGAGTTCCTCTCTGAACTTTAATGTTGCGCTCTTTCCGTCGCCATCTATATAGCTTAAGTTGTCATAAGAGAGCCTGATCCTCCCGACCGTCCTCTCGATTATCTCGTTTTCCCTGACAGGAACAGTTTCGGGGTCGAGGATCGTAGCGGAATCCAGGTTGTGCATCCCGACGATCCTGCTCGTGTCTGCTATATTTCCCGCATTGAACTCGTCGTTGATGTCCGTATAAGCCGCAGTCGTGGTCTTCTCAAAGGTGAGAGGAGTATCTGTCCTGTACCCCGTAAAGACATATCTACCCGCGTAGTCGACATTACCCGTCGCATAATACTCTTTTGCCAGGGCATCCATCTGAGTGATGATCGTCGAGAGATCATCCAGCGTAAGGTCCTTGTTGGCGCCCTTTGTCGCCTGTTTTACGCAGTCAGTCAGAACGTCAGTCACTGTAGAGAGCGCATCTGCCGTTACATCGAGCCAGCTCTCGGCGTCCTTGGCATTCTTTTCATAATATTGTGAAAGCTGGGTGACATTGCTCCGAAGGCGGAGCGCCCTGATGGCGATCACAGGGTCATCGGACGGCCTTGTGATCTTCTTGCCTGTAGACATCATGGTATTGAGTTCATCCTCAGATACCTTGTTGTTATTGATATTGTAAAGTGAGTTGTTCTGCATGATCTTATTCGTGATACGCATAGTTTCCCTCCGGGTCGGACCATCCTTTGTCCTTGTTTACAAGCGCATCCATGCAGCTATATTCAGATTCATGTTTTTATATCTTTTTTATCGGCACAATTCCCGCGCTTCTTAATAAAAGCGCGAGCAAAAATATAATTTTGCATCGCGCTTTGTATCATACGCCGGTCTGCGAGATGAGTCTGTCGTAAATCTCGGTCAGAACCTGTATCATCTTGGATGAAAGTGTGTACGCGTTCTGGAACTTGACGAGGTTTGACGCCTCCTCGTCCTCGTCAACGCCCGAGTCGGACAGCCTCTGATTCCCGATCGTGTTCTCAAGCGCCGTGTAGGTGTCCTCCAGCGTCTGGGAGTTACTCTTATTGAGCGCAATGTCCGCAAGGACCTTGGTCAGGAACTCACCCGATGTCGCTCCCCTGAAGATCTTGTCGCGCTCCATCATGTTCTTTAAGTTGGTGAGGTTTCCAAACTCGGACTCACCCTCGGTCACATCGCTCTTTGTAGCGAGCCTGTCCGCATTGTCCAAAAGAACCGAGCTCACCGTGAAGTTTCCGCCGCGCAGCTTGTAGTAGCCCTTGTTCTCCGAGAGAGTTGTGAGCTCCTCGTAGCTGTACTCCGCGATCTCGCCGGATGACATATCCAGCATTCCGGAAAAGAGATTCACACCGTCGATGGAATCTGAGGTGTAGCCGCTTGTCATTATCTGGTTGACCGAATCAGAGAACTGCCTGATCCACTCGTTCATCTGTGACATGTAGTAGGGTATTCCCTGATAATTGTTGGCATAGCCTATCCTGACGGTCTTGCCTGCATCCGGGATACTCGTCAGCGTCGAGTCATCTATTGTGAAAACATAGGTCGAATCGCCGTCGTACTCCCAGCTGTCATACTTGTAGGTCTTGGCGCCGATCTTGATCGAGCCGTCCTCAGGAAGTGCGCACTTCGTCATGTCCTTTAAGTATGATGAATCCACATTTACTACCACGCGCACCTTCCCGTCAGGAGTCTGATGAACGCCGTCGTTTGGCACGTTTCCGTGGAAGTACTGGCCGTTGTTTCCGTCTCTCATCGCAAGGAGGCCCTGGAGCTCTCCTCCTATCAGCTGTGAGTCGAGAGCAAAATCAGACAGCTCGCTGATATTGTCGCCGTCCTTGTAATTGCCGTTTCCCCACTTGATATCGAAGAGTCCCTTGACATCGTTCTGTCCCGTGGAGCCGTCGTCGTCTCTCGAGACGCAGATCATCTTTTTGAACTCGTAGCAGTCGACAAGCTCATAACCGCCCGCAACCCAGACCTGGTATCTCGTCGCGCCTGTGTCCCTGTCAGGCTGTGTCTCATCGATGATGGGACTCTCTTTGACCTCCACCGAAACCATCTTGGATAAGTCGTCCACGAGGAGATCTCTTTTGTCCCTGAGCTCATTGGCCTTCGCCCCGGTCATCTCGATGATGTTGATCTGCTTGTTTATCGAAGCAACCTCCTGCGCGATGGAGCTGATCCTGTCGGCAGTCAGCTTGATCTGCGAGTTGATATCCGCCTGCTCATTCTGCAGGGAATTGTATGTGTTATTGAAGTACTCCGTTATGCTCTTGCAGCTGGATATGAACGTCGACTTGGTCTCTGTCGTGCCGGCAGCGGTCCTGACTGACTCAAGTGTTGTCTTCATCTTATCGAAAAGAGCTGAGAACCCTGTCGTGCCGTCGTCGTCAAGATATCCTTCAACAAGTCCGTTGTAATAGTTCTTTTGCTGATAGTTGCCAAGAAGAGTCTCATTGCTCCTGTACTTGTTGTCGTAGAAGCTGTCCCTGACTCTCTCGATGGCGATCGTCTCAACGCCCGCACCCGCGCAGCCGTATGTGGCAAAAACCCTCAGAGCGTCTGTCGCCTCCTGCGAGACCTTCTGCCTCGTGTAGCCGTCCGTGCTGGCATTGGATATGTTGTTGGCTGTGGTGTTCAGCGATGCGTTGGCTGCCCGAAGGCCCGACGCCGCGATATTAAGTCCAAAGAATTGAGAAGTCATAGTCATCTCTCCTTATTTGGCAAAGCCCATGCTAAAGCACTGATTCATTCAGAGTTTCCTTATCCGCTCCATGAGGGTGCGCAAAAATCTGCAGCGTACCGGCACTTCGTGTCCGCAGTTTTCGCACAGGAAGCACCAAGTCAGCGCTTCCCCAAAACAGTTTTTATGCTCCGAGTGTGGTGACCAGGTGCTCGAGCATCTCACTGACTACGTTAATGTATCTGCTCGATGCGTTGTATGCGTTCTGGAACATGATCATAAACTCAAGCTCCTCGTCGCTCGATACGCCGACTATCTGCTCACGCGCCGCGGATACCGAGTCGACTGTCTTTTCCTGGGCCGCCTTTATACTGTTGTAGACATCACCGGTGTTGGCCACCTGGGAGACAAGGCTGTTGTAATAGGAAATGAAGCTGTTCCTCGTCGTCACGTTGGGATTGAGCACGTAGTTTTCCTTGGTGAAAGCTTCTTTTAACTGTGTTGTTGTGGTATTGTCCTCGTTGCCGTCAATCGTCCTGTATGTGAAGAGTGTAGGCTCCTGCAAAAGCCTGGGATTTATCTGCGCGTTCTTTATGGTAAAGCCTGTCATGACTGTTCCTGCAGGTTTGTCTTTGCTGATGTCGTAAGTCAGTCTGTCCTCATCATTGGCGCAGACAAAAAGTGTGAAGTCCCTGGCATCGCCCATGGAAGAGTCGATAAAAGCAGGATTGCTCTCGGCGTTCTCCATGATGTCGTTTATGGAGGTCATGATGCTGTGGATCATCTGGTCAAATTCAGCCTGCACGTTCATGATGACCGACTGTGAAATATGGCTGTTGTAAAACTGCTCATTCTCCACGATGTCGTGGTAGGTTGCGTTGTGGTCTCCTCTTGCGAGAAGTACCGATCTGAGCTTGCCGATATCCGTGTTGATCGTGGTCGAGATAGTCTGTGTCAGGTCAAAGATGTGCGCTCCGTCGATCGATACAACCGTCTTGCTGCCATCCCTGTTGTCCACTGTCTGGGCTGCGTACTCCCAGTAGGGCGTCGCGTATCCCACAGGGCTCTCAAGTGTGGTATCAACTCCGATATGGTTCACGTGATCCGTTGTGACAAATGACGCCCCCTCGAAAAGAACCGTGACATTCCCGAAGACGTCCTCTGAATACTCTATTTTTCCGAACTCGGCGAGCTTGTCCAGAAGAACGTTTCTCTCGTCACGAAGGTCGTTGGCCTTCTCCTGCTTGCCGGACTCGATGGAGACGATGTTCTCATTAATCTGTCTGATCCTGTCGCCGTATTCGTTGATGGAATCGCACATTCCCTTTATCGTGGAATCGAGGTTCTCCTGATAGGAAACAAGTCCGTCGTACACGCTCTTGGCTCTTGTCAGAAACTCGTTGGCTCTTGTCACAAAGGCGCCCGGCGTAACTGCCGAGCACGGATCTTTGGCCATCTCCTGGACTGAGACCCAAAGATTGTTGAGCGAGGTTGCAAATTCAGAGCCCTCCATCTCCTGGAGCTGATCCTCGATCTCTTCTATCGCCTTTATCGATACGTCGTAAAAAGCCATTCTCCCTGATTCCTGTCTGTAGGACTTGTCAAGGAAATCGCTTCTGACCTGCTTACAGTTATTATATTCAACGCCTGTTCCGATCTGTTTCCAGGCGATCTGTTCATTTCTTTTTTCCAGGGTCTGGTATGCTCTCGTACCCTGCGAAACCTGCTGCCTCGTATACCCTTCAGTGTCCAGATTCGCCATGTTGTGCGCCGTGGTATTCAGCGCATTCTGCGATGTCTGGAGTCCTGAGGTTCCTACATATAAGTTAGCCAGTAATGACATAGACGTACCTCCGTTTTTGGGGTATAAGAAAGACACCACCGCGGTTGCGGTACTCCCCAGGCGGATTATCCACATGCATCAGTACCACCTGTTGTGGTACTTTACTGCTTTGCATCAAACCCGCCCGATGTGTATCCTAAGCAATCGCCAGTAGTGTCTGCAGCTCTGGAATAATTTGCTGTCTGAGGAGCTCTTTTAGACGCCTGGATGATATTGATCTCGAACTGGACCATCTCTATTGAACTCTTTAGAAGTTCCTGATTCTGTCCGTTCACTCGTCTGACATTTGCTGCAACGGTAACGAGCTTATCCCGCTGCAGTGCCAGATTTTTCTGCTCCGTCGGTCTCTTTTCAAGTACCCGGATCAAATCGGTCAGTTTCAATGAATTAACATCCATGTTAAGTACATTCGCAATATCCCTCATCGCGCTTACGCGCTGCTTTTCAAGGCTCTGGATACCGCTTATAACGTACTGCTCCTCATCCGTGATTTCTGCAAGTGCCTTAAGATCACCCTCTATTATGATTGTGGTCTTTTGGCTGGATAACCCCAGTAATTTTTCATACATCGTACATTCCTTTGCAAGAACGTCAATGAGTGTTTCCATCAAACTTGCCACCGGAATCATCCTCCATGATATTTAATTAAATGTGAATGTCAAGCGAGCTCTTCGTACTTTGCAAGTAACTTATCAGCAAAAGCCTCTCCACTCACATCATAAGTACCGTTCTTAATAGCAGCTTTTAACTTTGCAACGACATCCTCCCTGACATCAGGAGCATTGTTTACAGCCTGTTTGGCAACCTGGATATCTTTTCCAATTGATGAGAAAGATACAGTATCTCTTATGTCATTGGTCTTCTTAGCTGCCTGCGGTTTACTTATTTTGCTGTTTGAATAAATCTGCTGAACCTGACTGTATGCTTCTATTCGCATATCTCTTCCTCCTTCCCTGGAGTATTTTTTACTTTCTACTTCATTTATCGGTAGAAGTTGCCATTACTTTAGCCTTTTTCTAAAAATTCCCCCGAAATTTTCAGGGACAGGCCGGCAAAAATACATCCCGGGCTATATGAAACAAACCTGTAGAATCGCATGTATCTGTACATTTCTCGGGGTATTACCCTCTTTGTTCCGTCGTAGATTATATCGGAAGGAAATTATAAAACTTTAGAGTAATTTTATAATTTTTTTACATGAGTCGCCGGGGAGTCATCGGGGACGCTTCATGTTGACTCACAGGCAAAGTCGCCGTGGACGCTTCATGTTGACTCACAGGCTCATGCGTGATGCGGTATCTCGCGGCTCATATGGGCATTGCTGTACCTGATGTTGCTTGTCACGTCCTCGTCAAACCAATCTGCCTCCTTATAAAAAGAAGCTGCTTCCTCTGACGGGAACTCGACCTCAGCCAGGATCCTGCCCTCAAACGGCGCCTCAAAGACGTCCAGCTCTATTTTCATGCTCCCGCTTTCAAGAGCTTTTTTGATCTCGGGGTGTGCCTTGGCCACTTCAGGTGAGAACGCATCTTCGTTTAAAGGAATGAGATATCTCTTTTTCCTGATGACATTTCCGTCGGCCTTGGCAGAGAGGTGCTCATAGGACTCTGCATCCAGCGGCAGATTGTACTCGGTCTGACCGATCTGCTGCACGGAGGTGCTTGCTGCATCAGCAGTATGTTCCGCGCCTGAAAAATGCTGTCCGGCAGATGAAGTATGCTCTGAGTCACCAAAATGCTGCCCGGCAGATGCAGCATTTTCCGAGTCCACAATACGCCGTCCGGCATCTACAGTATGTTCCAAGTCCACAAAATGCTGCCCGGAAGATGCGCTCTCAGGACGCTTTGCCTTGTAAGTCATATAATATGTGTCGTCCTCGCGCCTCACCCTTATCGCGGGACTCACGTTCAGATACGCCTGCTCTATCACATGAAAGGGATAACTCTCAAGGTTATCCGGAAGCTTTTTCACTGTAAATTTACGCTCTATCTCTACGCCCATGCTGATCCTCCCAGGATAGTATATTCCCGCGCCGCGCGCTGCAGATGCAAATAGCTGCATGATAAATACCGCTGGCACTTTCCATGCATCAATGATACCACTCATTTCACGGGGATGGGAAGATGCTGCCGGCTGCATGACGAAGTGATTGCTATAATTCAGATGTGCATTTGCGTCCGCCTGGCTGGCATCTGAATTGTAACGGCTTTTTTCACTATAGCGCCTTATCAATAATTTTTTGACCCTTATGCCCCTGAAAATCGCCTGTATTGAAGACCATTTTTCACTATTTAGGAATTCAAGAAAATTTTGATCCCTGAAATGCCGTTTTAAGGGTCAAAAATAAAACGAAACAGGGAATAGTGAAAAACACGCAGAAAAACGCTGTCAAAAATGCCAAAAAAGGGTCAAATTTTAAACAGAAGTCGCTTATAGTGACATCTTGAATATTTTATTTAAGATGTCATAATTGTGATAAATGTGACGTGGTATTTTTTTGAAAAAGACGAGGAGGTTACTATATGCCAAAGACAGCCATTTTTTTAGCGGATGGGTTTGAAGAGATTGAGGCTCTCACGGTCGTGGACCTTTTGAGGCGCGCAGGGATTGAGATCTCCATGGTTTCAATCATGGGTAGAAAGAATGTGAAAGGATCCCACAATATTGCGGTGGAAGCTGATGAATTGTTTGAAGATGCGAATCTTGACAGCTGCGATATGCTGATCCTCCCAGGCGGAATGCCGGGAACTTCAAATCTTTTTGCATGCGAGCCGTTAAAGGGAAAGATTAAAGAGTTTGATGCGGAAGGGAAGATGCTTGCCGCCATCTGCGCCGCGCCGACAGTGTATGGCAGGATGGGGCTTCTTAACGGTAAGAAAGCCAGTTGCTACCCCGGATGTGAGGGCGACCTTGCCGGCGCCGATGTCCGGATGAGCGAAGTGACGGTTGATGGTCACTTCATCACCAGCCGCGGCATGGGAACAGCGATCCCCTTCGGGCTTGCCATCATCGAGCATTTCCAGGGCAAAAAAGCTGCCGAAGAGATGGCATCCAGGATTGTATATAAAGTCTAGTGAGCCGTTGTATCAACTAATTTTGCGTGGCTCCTGATTTAAGAGGAGGGATGCAGTGCCTGAACGCACGCATCCCTTCGTCTATTTGCGGTCTAATGCAAAAGCCACCGCTAAATTACGGTAAATTATGACATTCAGACTATAATGGTAAGTCCTTCATTTTTCCGTAATCTGAATTGAAATAAAAATCCGCGGCACCGCCGCGGACTATTTCATCCTTCTTGGAAAATGATTATGGGGTTGAGGTGTCGTTTGAGCTTCCGGTCGAGGCACCATCTCTCCCAGAGCTTCCGCCGAAATCGCCATTATCCATTCCGCCGTTTCCTCCAGTGCCTCCGCCGAAACCGCCATTATCCATTCCGCCGTTTCCTCCGGGACCTCCGCCGAAGCCCCCATTGCCCATTCCGCCGTTTCCGCCAGGGCCTCCGCCGAAGCCTCCCTTGCCCATGCCACCATTACCGCCACGGCCTCCGCCGAAGCCTCCCATTCCCATTCCGCCTTGGGCGTTTGTTGCGTTGATGGAATCTGCCGTTATCTCACCGGACTGCTCCCCTGCCGCAAATGTGTAGGTCTCGCCACTTACAAGCTCAGGTGATGAATACGTCACTGCATTAGCACTCTTGGCATTAGTGAACTTCGCTACTACTTTGCCCGCGGAGTCTGAAACAGTAATCTCGCTACCCGCGTCAATACTCTCGTCAAAGACATAAGTAATCGTCTGCTGGGTTGAAGTATCTTCTGCGTTTTCAAGCATTCCGGACATTCCTATCGCGGTAATTGTTCCGCCGTTCACTACAAAAGTCCCCTGATTCTCCGACCCTATATCGATTGCTGCGTTTCCGGAATTGGAGGGTCCGTCGACAAAAAGAGTCCCTCCATTCACAACTATATCCTTGTTGGAATCAACTCCGTCACCATCCGCATACACATAGATATTTCCGCCGTTTATTGTTATGACGGGGTCTGTCTCTGATGAAGACGCATTGAAGCCGTCATCTGATGATGTCACATTTATCTCGCCATCATTTATGGTGATCACACCTGCCTCAAGTCCCTCGTAGCAGTCATCTACCATGACAATTCCGCCGTTTACTGTAAGCTCTGTGTCAGAATGAATACCGTCATCGCCTGACTTTATCGTGAACTTACCACCGCTTATAGCAATTGCGCCTCCTGCATGGATCGCGTCATCAGCAGAATCTATGTCAAATGTTCCTCCGCTTATAGTCATATCTGAGGCAGACTTGATACCTTTCCGGCTCACTGCATTTGAATCTGAATCGAGCGAATCTCCTGCGTCGTCCATCATGTCGGGGCCGCCCTGAGGCATAGAGCCATCTTGTGGCATATCATTGTTCTGGGGTGGTTCACTGTTCTGAGACGTTTCTCCATCCTGGGATGCGCTTCCGCCTTGATCTGCGCTGTACTGCGGCATCTGACCGCCCCGGCCGGAGCCGAAGGCTCCCATACCCTGTGAAAAAGAGCTCAGTGCTTCGCTGACTGCATCTATTGTCGCCTGATAGTCTGATGAAATCGTTCCATCCTCCACAAGGCCGTTTAGCCAATCGGAAATTTGGCCGAAATCACTTGGTGCATTTTCCAGGGCTCCGGACTCTTCAAGTGCACTTACAAGGTCTGACGCTCCGTCAACTCCCATCCTTTCGAGCATTCCGGCTATCATGTTCCTGCCGTCTCTTTCGCCGCCATCTCTCTCCATGGGGTTCGCTCCCCCTCTTCCGACGCCGGCACCTCCAAACATCTGCTCGCTCTTCTTCTCTACAGATGCTGAGCCGTCTCCTGTCGCAATAGTAAAGGTTCCATCTTCTATATCAAGTGTTCCTTCGGATGTCACTGCATCTCCCACAGATTTGATGTCAAACACTCCTGAGTTTACCGTAAGATCCGTACCCGCCTTAATGCCGTCATTTGCAGAAACAAGTGTCAGATTCACTTCCTCGATCACAAGGCCGCCCTTGGACTGGATGCCATTATTGATATATCCATATACAGTAAGCGCCCCGCTGCCACCTATAGTGAGATCGCACTTTGCCATGATTGCGGACTTTTTGCTATTCTTAAATCCGCTGTCTTCTTCGGATGTGCCGGTTTCATCACTTTCCCCGGAAGTTTCGGCGTCGCCTGCGGAAGTTTCCCGGGCAGACTCCGCAGAAGCTTTAGCCTCTGTTGTAGTTTCAGCATTGGCGTTTTCGCCATTTCCGGCCTTTTCGCCACTTTCAGAGCCCGTAACCGGAACGGCAGCCTCGCCGGAATCAACACTTCCAAATCCTACATCGGGCGTAGTATTCCCATCTGTGCCATCAGTCGAAGCGCTTACATCTGTGCTGCCCGAATCGGCTTCTTCTGCGGCAGCTTTTGCCTCCTCATAGGTCTCAGAAGTGCCGCTTGTGAGCGTATTCTCCGTGCCTTCCACCACATAGATCCCGGCGCTTGCCGCCTCCTCTATGTAGATTGCATCCTTTGAGCTGTTGCTGATATTGACACCGCTTAGCAGTATTGTGACATCCTGCTCGGCCGCTTCTACCTTTATCCTGCCCTCTGTGAGCGTGCCGGAAAAAAGGTAGGTTCCGCCTTCATTTATTACTATATCAATACCATCCGCATCGGAATCAAGATCGATTCCCTTCCCGGATATGGTTGTATTCTCATTGTCGAGTGTTATGGTTGCAGTTATCTCATCCATATTTATGTTGCTCTGACTCGTCACCGCAACTGAAGCACTGTCAGTACTTATCTGCGTACCGGTGCTGCCACAGCCGGACACCACTATTGCAACTGCCATCGCCAAAGCACAGGTGATACTCAGCTTATGTTTCATATTTTTGTTTATCATACTTTTCTCCTTATAGCTAAGGAAACGCTGATTAATTCAGCACTTCCTCAGACGCTCCGCGAGGATTCGCAAACCCCCGCAGCCAAAGGGCCGTTTGCGCGCGGAATCATTGTCTCACGATATTTTTTTACAATGGCTATTCTATTTTATAAACCTAAATTCATCCTAAAAAACTTTCTTTATTCTGAAAACAGCCATTCCTTGTAGGCCTCATCCTGCATTACAGCGAGCTCTACATGGTGGAAGCTGTAGGTGGAATCGGGAGCGCTGTCGGCGCCTGCTGCTTCCATCTCTTCGTCTGAGTATTCACTGAAACGGACTTCTTTTGCGCCGAGCTTTTCAAGTGACTTTACCGCGGTCCGAGGCGCAGTCCACAACAAAATCCTCGACATAAAAATACTTCTCAGGGAACTCATCCGGTACTAGCGTCAGCGTATTATCCTTAACTTCTGCTGATTCAAAATCTGATGTAAAAGATCTCTTGCTGCCGTTACTTCCCCAGTACGAGGCATTTCCTTCAAGGTGAAAATCATCGGGAGAAAGAGGTGCTCCCTCTATGCTTTTGTTGTAGGTCAGAACAAAGCTCTCAGGGTATTGCCCTGTTGATCTGACGCTCGTGTAAACAGTCAGGTTTTCAAGCTCAGTTCCTTCATCACTGTACTCAGGGCTTTTTTCATCTGATGTCTTTTCACCGGCGCAGCCTATGCACGCAGCAGCTATGACCAAAGAGCCTACAATAATAAGAAATTTTCGATTGAAACACATTTTTTTGCCTCCGGGCTGTATTATAATCGTCACATCCGGTTGTCAGCCGGAACAACCGGATATCTGCCTTGGCCGACAACTGAATTGTAACTTATAATGGACACAATATCCATACAAGCTGTTTATAAAGAAATGAAAATGAAAGTATGGTAAAATGTGATTACTGATATTAAAAGAAAGGGGATTTACACTTATGGCTAATCTTGATCCTAGAACAAATGAACTGAAAGGGACAGAGACCGAAAAGAATCTGATGGCTGCTTTTGCAGGAGAGTCAGAGGCCAGAAACAAGTACACATACTTCGCTTCAAAGGCAAAGAAGGACGGGTATGTGCAGATAAGCAAGATCTTTGAGGAGACCGCCGCGAACGAGAAGGAGCACGCAAAGCTCTGGTACAAGATCCTCTCAGGCATCGGTTCAACTGTCGACAACTTAAACGCAGCCGCAGACGGCGAGGCGTACGAATGGAAAGAGATGTATCCTTCTTTTGCAAAGAAGGCACGCGAGGAGGGCTTTGACGATATTGCAGAGCTCTTCGAGCAGGTTGCGGCAATCGAGAAGGAGCACGAGGAGAGATACAGAAAGCTCCTCAAGAACATCGAGGACGGAATCGTGTTCTCAGCTGACGGCGACACGATCTGGGAGTGCTCGAACTGCGGCCACATCGTGGTTGGCCCCAAGGCTCCCGAGACCTGCCCTGTCTGCAACCACCCTCAGGCCTACTTTATCCGCAAGGCGCAGAACTATTAAGAGAATATATACTTGAATAATTTCGCCCCATCAATCCCGGCTCTGAACTGCATCCGGATTGACGGGGCTTTTCTCTATTTTGGAAAGGTTGACGCCTTATCAGTCCTTAACTTCAATCCTGATTGGCTCTTCCTTCTGAGGAATCTCCTCCTTCTTGGGAAGGCTGACTGTGAGGACACCGTTCCTATACTGGGCGATTATATCCTCGGGCTTAAGACCCTCAACATGGAAGGATCTCTGATAAGAAGAGCTCCTCCTCTCGCGGCGGATGTATTTGCCGCTCTCGTCCTTCTCATCCTTGTTCTCGCTGTGGGATGCGCTGATGGTGAGCGTATCGTCCTTGAGGTCAATCTTGATATCTTCCTTGTTGAATCCGGGCAGCTCAGCCTCGAGCTGATACTCGTGATCCTTCTCAATAACGTCCGTCCTCATGAGGCCGCTCGTCGACTCAAACTGCTGAGCAGCTCTGGGAGCCCTGCACGTTCCAAAGAATCCGTCATTAAAGAAATTGTCCATCTCATCAAAAATATCATTGTTACTCCATAACATAGGCATTAACATATCTATCACTCCTTTTCTTAAAAAATGTTGTAGTGTTTATTGTTATGTATTAGCACTCACTTAACTCGGCTGCTAATAACTTGTTACAAGTATGTTATAGAACAACTAGAACAAAATGTCAACACCTTAAATTATAAACAAATTATAAAAAAGACCCCTGAAACCGCGTTTCAAGGGTCAGTTACTATGTGTTTATAGGCTTTATTTATGCAGCTCTTTTAACTTCTTCTGGTCTATCTTGCCCTCGGCGATGGTGTTGGAAACCCAGAGCTTCAAGGCTTCGACCGTAAGGTCTATCTGCTCGAGCTGCTTTTGTATGTTCACAAAATCCGGCAGCTCATCGTCTGATATAACTCCGTCCGCGGTTATGTCGATGAGCCTGCTCTTCTGCTTGTCAAGAGCGTTAAGCGCTGAGAGCATCACCAGAACGATCTCGGATAGCGACGATGACTTGACCTCGGGCACGGTATCTTTTCCGATGCGGCACTCATGGGTGCAGTAGTAGTTGCAGAGCTCCGGCTTTTTATAGGCGCGGGCCATGTCAACCACATCCTCGGGCTGTATCGAAATCTTGTCGGTCTCGAGCTTTTCAAGCCTGGACTCGCTGATGGTCCCGATAAGCTCACTCGCCTGGGCGCGTGTCAGCCCCGCTTCCTCCCTGCTGGTAAAATAGATATTTTTGTCATCCTTAATAGATTTTCTTCCCATAAATTATAACTGTCCTTCTCTGTCATTATGACTGATGATTTTCAGTGCTGTTGCCCTTCTGCTGCCTTTATTATAACACCCGCACACAATTAGAAAAAGAGGGGATGCGTGCGCTTCGGCACTCGTTGAACACGATATCCTAAAAGATTTTCTGAAGAAAGAAAGGAGGGCAATCATTTTGTATAGTCTGTATGAATACAATTTTAAGAGTCATATGAATTCTATAAGGGAAGAAGCTCTCGAGGATGGCATAACCATTGGTGAAGAGCGTGGCAGTGAGCGCCTCATTAAAAGCATGTTGGGCAAGGGCAAGTCTCCCGAAGAAATCGCTGACCTCACCGATGTCCCACTGGCAGATGTCCTGAAGTATTCAAAGTAACGCTCTGCCTTGGCAACCGACTAAGACAGTCTCTACGGGATTGCCCAATGGCAAGACTCTTCAAAGCAAACCGATAGGCCACCAAATATATTTTAATACAATTCAATCGTTTCAGCGGCGGAGCACCTGCTCCGCCGCCTTTTTTCACTGAAAAGAGGGGATGCGTGCACTCCGGCACTGCATCCCCTCCGTATGTTCTCCTATTTGTTTGGTGTTTGTGTTGTGAAAGGACAAATAGGTTGGAACCGTGTTAAAAACTAATTATTTTGTGAGCTTCTTAGCTACGATCTTGATGCTTACAGTCTTTGTTCCGCTGTACTTGCCAATACCGTTAAGGGTAAGTTTCATTGTTCCCTTGTTGAGGTTGTTGGTGTATCCAACGATTTCAAAGTCTTCTCCGCAGTGAAGAGTTGTTACGCCAAGAGTAACAGCGTAAATCTTGTCAAACTCTTCATCATTCTCGTATGTTATGTACTCACCAGTGTATGTCTCCTGATACTTGTTAAGAAGCTTAGTTGAAGCCTTGGAGAAGTTAGCTCCTGTGTGAATATCCTTTGTAAGAACTTCACCGTTAAGCTCTGCAATATTATCCTTCTTCCTGGTTACTTCGATTGTGTAATCAGTATCATCTGCAAGAGCTGCTGTAACAACATTGCCTTCGCTGTCCTTTACAGTTACTTTGTACTTGCTTGTAGGAACGATGTCTCCGGCGTCATCCATAACTGTAACCTTAACAGATGATCCCTTAATCCCTGCTGCTGCAGTTGTTGAAACAATGCCTACCTTCTCTCCTGCAAGATCAAGTGCCTGTACCTTGAATGTAGCAGCATTTGCAACTGTACCTGTGAAGTTATTCTTACCGGTAATCTTAACTGATGTTCCGGCGTCTCCAACCTTAGTGTTCTTTACATAAGAAACTGTATAATCCTGGTTAGGTGCAAGATCTATGCCATTCCATGTAGCTGTTACTGAAGGCTTTGCGCCCTTAACCTGCCACTCAAGCTCTTCAGGATCAACTGTAACTTCAAGGTTTTTTCCATCGCTTCCAAGTACGAGCTTAGCCTTAGCAATTGTGTAAGATGCTGACTTTGTAGTAGCATTACCCTTGTTATTGTTCCTACCTGTTACGGTAATCTTAGCTGTTCCGGCATTTACGTTGTTAGAGAATGTGATAACTGCGCTAGGCGCTGCTGCATTTGAATCAGCAGACTCATAATTGCCATCACTGCCCTCAACAAGGTTGTAAGTTGTCTCGCCTGAAGTATTCTTGATCTTGATCTGAGTAGGATAAATCTCTGATCCTGTGTAAGTATACTTCTTGTTTACAACTGTCAGACCCTTGATCTCATCAAGAGCTGCAATCTCATCAGCAGTCATCTCTGCTCTCTTATCAACGATCTTGAAGTTAACTACAAGTGACTTACCTGTGTAGTTGCCCTTGCCGTTGATAGTGATAGATGCCGTACCAACTTTTGTGTTGTCCTTGAAGGTTAATGTGTAATCTGTTCCCTTTGCAAGAAGCCATGGACCATTGCTGTCATAGACATCAAATGCAGGCATTATCTTGCCACCGGTAAAGTCATACTCATCCTTAAGTCCAACAACTACGATACCGCTCTCATCATCAGATGCTTCCTTGGAATCGATTGCTTTGCCGTCGTTGTCGAACATGAAGAACTTGGTTGATGTATCGTTTGTTGCTGCCTTTGTTCCTGCCTTGTCAGCAAAGAATCCTGTAAGGTCTGTTGTTGCTGTAAAAGTAACCTTGTCGGTCTTGTCTGTAATTGTCTCAGGATCTGATGTTACCTTTGCTGTGTAAGTCGTAGGATCTGTCTCTGTCTTACCTGTGTTAGCAGATGTGTACTTAACAGTGTATGTAACTACAGGATAAGCTGAGCCCTTTGTCCATGAAGGCCATTCGCCCCATGTCACAACAGGGTTGTAACGGAT
>JAFUYO010000006.1 GCA_017470505.1 Butyrivibrio sp.
AACGGCAATAAAAAATCGGGGCGACAGGATTTGAACCTGCGACCTCGGCGTCCCGAACGCCGCGCTCTACCAAGCTGAGCCACGCCCCGATGTTGAAAATATGAAGTTGTAAAGTGCGCTCTTAGCGCAACGTCCCGAACGCCGCGCTCTACCAAGCTGAGCCACGCCCCGATAAGAAAAATTATTACTGACCAAAATATTATATTTGAAAATTGCGCGTTTTGCAAGAGTTAGGGTATAATAAAGAATGGCTCACACAAAAAGATTTTTTTCAAGAGAAAAGGTTGCGGTTTATGCTTACACAGGAAGAGATTTATTTGCAGTACAGAGACAAGGTTTTCGGCTATGTCAGGAACCACGTGAACAATACGGAGGATGCGGAGGATATCACAAGTGATATCTTTATAAAGATATACTCCAAGCTCGACACGTACGATGAGTCGAAGGCCAGCCTTTCCACCTGGATATACTCAATGACCAGCAATACGGTCATCGATTTCTATAGAACAAACCACATACACTCGGAGATTCCCGAGGACCTCACGGATGACAGAAGCCTTATCGAGGACGAGGTTCTAAACAGCGAGTCTTTGGAGCTCCTGGCCAAGGCGCTGGAACAGCTTCCGCAGGAGCTCAGGGATATAATAGTCCTCAGATATTACAAGGGGCTGACCCTCCAGCAGGTTGCAGAGGTCATGAAACTCTCCTATGGCGTCACCAAACTCAGGCACAGAGAGGCTATGGGAAAACTTAAAGATATGTTGTAATTTTTTTTGCCACAAAAAGAAATGCTTCGTATAAATAAGTGACGACAAAGATAACGAAAAGTTATGAGATATATGGAGGTTTTTATGGAAGAGAAGATATCAAGGTTATTTGATTATCAGAAGTTTGCACCCAATGCAAGGCTCGATAGCATAATAAAGGACGTTGAGAGCAGGTATGAGCTTGACAAGTTTGAGCTCTCTGATGATGAGCTTGGGATGGTGAATGCAGCAGGCAGCGTAGACAGCATTATGGGCACCAATGAGAGTGACCTTACACAGACGTTACACGCCCGCAAAGACACCTTAACAGGTTCAGCAGCAGATGATATTCTTGCGAAAAGACCCCAAAATGGCACGGATAAGTACAGGAAAAGGCCTATACTTTGAGAATGACAAAAGACAAAAAAGAGACGTATCTTAGATGGATACGTCTTTTTTATCGCCTGCGTAAGCTATATTCATATTGACATGGTGGGAATTAGAGGGTAATATGCAAATGTATTTTACACAATTAATTGGCGGTATAAAGGAGGAATATTATGAAAAAGAAAATTGAGCTACTTCGGAAATCTGCATGTGCTTGACAATATAAATCTCACTGTTGAAAAAGGCGAAGTTGTGGTTATAATAGGACCATCGGGTTCAGGCAAATCGACGCTGTGCAGAACAGTGAACCGGCTTGAGACAATAGATGGCGGTGAGATAATAATAGACGGAGAGGCGATGCCAAAAGAGGGAAAAGACCTTGCACGGATCCGCTCGGAGGTTGGCCTGAAGGTTTTTAAATATTTCGTTGAACACTTCTTATTACGCCCATCAGGTCCTCACCCAGAAAAAGGCCAAAGCCTATAAGGATGAAAACGACAGTTCCGATATGCTGATTTTTCTCCGGCTGCATACCTATCCAAGTAGTTTTGGCATTCTGTTGAGACTAATGAGAGATTCTATTCTCATATGAAGACAGAGTCATTTGTTGACCATACGGAAGATATGGCTTAGGCATAATAGAAACTTCCCAAAACAAAATTAAAGGAGGGCCCTCAGGTCCTCCCGCGGTCCCAGTCCTCACGAGTATCTGGAACTTAGTCACTACAGTCAGTTTAGTAGTTTTGAGGCTGATTGTAAAAAAGACCACTTTTTTTGAGGCATAAACAACAAAAAACCCAGAAAACATCTGGGTTTTAGAAG
Source organism: Butyrivibrio sp. (assembly GCA_017470505.1). GTDB lineage: Bacteria > Bacillota > Clostridia > Lachnospirales > Lachnospiraceae > Butyrivibrio. Next base: position 1,956 of record JAFUYO010000006.1, read on the forward strand.
AGCGATAGACGGGGCTCGAACCCGCGGTCTCGACCTTGGCAAGGTCGCGCGTTACCAACTACGCCACTATCGCATATATATAAAGCCGCTCTCGCGACAGCAAATGTAGTATAGCTCTTTTGGTCCGGGGTTGTCAATACTTTTTTGAAAAATCATTTGGAACTACTGGAAGCAGGTGGAAACACCGGGAGTCAATGGGAATTCGATTTGACAAAGCCTATCCGCCGATTGTAATATAATTTCTTGTAGGGACAAAGGCGTCTTGGTTAAACCAGGGCGTCTTTTTGCTTTTTGAAAAAATATTCAAAGGATCGCAGAGGAAAAATATGAGAGAGCTGTATGATGACAAGCTCCATGAGGAGTGCGGAGTTTTTGGAATGTATGCCCCGATGGGTACAAATGTCTCAAGAGATGTCTATATGGGACTTGTGGCGCTTCAGCACAGAGGGCAGGAGTCCGCAGGGATATCTGTGACTGATACCGCGGGCCACAAGGGAAATCTTGTGACCAAAAAGGGAATGGGACTTGTGAGCGAGGTTTTTTTTCCGGAGGATCTTGCAAAGGTCAGCGGAAATATCGGCGTGGGCCATGTAAGATATTCAACTACGGGAGGCAGCACCCTTGAAAACGCCCAGCCGATTGCAATGAACTACATAAAGGGCGGTCTTGCCCTTGTCCACAACGGGAATCTGACCAATGCAATGGAACTGAAAAACGAGCAGATGTACAGGGGACAGGCCCATTATACTACATCAGACTCGGAGGTTTTTGCTTATGAGATCGTGAGTGAGCGTGTAAAGACATCCTCCGTGGAAGAAGCGGTCAGAAATGCCGCCCGGAAGATGAAGGGGGCGTATGCCTGTCTTGTGATGAGTCCCAGAAAGCTCATAGGCATACGTGATCCCCTCGGGATAAAGCCCCTGGTACTCGGCAAAAAAGGAGACTCCTATATCCTCGCCTCCGAGAGCTCTGCAATAACCTCTGTCGGAGGTGAGCTCATCAGGGATATAAAGCCCGGCGAGCAGGTCATAGTCACGGATGATGGGGTAAGGTTTGATGAGTCCCTGTGCGGGAACAGGCATGCCCACTGCATCTTTGAGTATATATACTTTGCGAGGAGCGATTCTGTTATAGACGGGATCGAGGTACACGACGCCAGGTTCAGGGCCGGCCGGGCTCTTGCGAGGGCGTCAAAGACAGATGCTGACATAGTGGTGGGAGTCCCGGATTCCGGCCTTGTCACTGCGGAGGGTTATGCCCGTGAATCAGGCATCCCCTTTGCCCTTGCCTTTCACAAGAACAGTTATATAGGTAGGAGCTTCATAAAGCCCACCGACGAGGAGAGGCAGAGTGCGGTGAGCATGAAGCTGAATGTACTCAGGAGCGTTGTTAGCGGCAAGAGGATCATACTCATAGACGATTCCATAGTCAGAGGCACCACGATGCGCAGGATAATTGAGATGCTGCGCAGTGCCGGTGCCCTTGAGGTACACGTGAGAATAAGCTCTCCTCCTTTTTTGTACCCGTGCTATTATGGAACTGATGTGCCGAGCTCCAGTCAGCTCATCGCATCCCACCACTCGGATGAGGAGGTATGCAGGAGCATAGGCGCCGATTCCCTCATGTATCTGAGCCTGGAGGCGTTTAAGGATATGGTGGGCGACCTGCCCCTCTGTATGGCCTGCTTTAACAACGACTATCCGATATAAAATCAGAATGCGGTTGCGTAAGCAACATGTTCCTGTTGAAAAAATACCTGCACAGCAATTCCCGATTGAGAACACTGTGCAGGTATTTTTTGTTTGTTTTATTCAACATCGGCAAGGGCTGCGGGGCCTTCCTCGCCGGTTCTTATCTTGACTACATTGTCGAGGCTGTATACGAAGATCTTTCCGTCGCCGATCTTTCCGGTGTAAAGAGTTCTTTTGGCGGCTTCTATAACATCTTCAACGGGAATCTTGCTCACAACCACTTCAAGCTTTATCTTGGGAAGGAGAGTCGCATCCATCTCAACTCCGCGGTACATGTCGCCTGAGCCCTTCTGAACGCCGCAGCCCATTACCTGGGTGACCGTCATTCCGGTAACGCCGAGCTCGTTCATCGCTTTTCTCAGCTTGTCGTAGCGGGAGAGCTTTGCGATGATGACAACCTTGTGGATCATGGAATCGCTGTGCACGGGAGAGCTCACAACCTTTACCGAGGCATCCCTCATCGTCTGGGACGCAGAGTCATAGTCGCTGATTCCAAGGTCGGTGTTGTCGTTTATGTCCATATTCAGGGTGTTTGAGATATCCATAATGGCAAATCCTGAATAGGCCGAGGCAAGACCGTGCTCTGTGGCGTCAAGACCTGTGATCTCCTCATCCTCTGTAACCCTGAGTCCAAGGATCGCCTTGATCGCATAGAAGGTTATAGTGATGGTGACAATTGTCCAGGCAGCTGTGGAGAGCATTCCCACGAGCTGGATCCCGAGGAGCTTAAGTCCTCCGCCATAGAAAAGACCTGTCATCTCATTTCCAAGGCTGTCTGCAATGGAGTAACCGGGGGCTGAGTTTGTGGCAAAGAGGCCAACCGCGATTGTACCCCAGATACCGTTGAGGCAGTGAACGGCAACTGCACCTACAGGATCGTCCACGTGGAGTTTGTAATCAAGGAACCACACACCAAAGCACACAAGGAGTCCTGCCACAATACCTATTATTATTGCGCCGAAAGCATCGGTCACATCGCAGGGAGCCGTGATAGCTACGAGGCCTGCAAGTGAAGCGTTGAGACACATTGAAACATCGGGCCTTTTGTACTTTATCCAGGTAAAGATCATGCAGGTCACAGTTGCCAGGGCGGGAGCAATTGTCGTTGTAACAAAGACGGATCCCAGCTGCTCAACAGAGGTGCAGGCTGCGCCGTTAAATCCGTACCAGCCGAGCCATAGGATAAAGACGCCGAGGGATGCTGCTACGAGGTTGTGCCCGGGAAAGGCGTTGACCTTGGTGACCTTTCCGCTCTTGTCCCTCTCAAACTTGCCGATCCTGGGTCCCAAAATCGCTGCGCCTATAAGTGCAGATATGCCGCCCACCATGTGAATACAGTTTGAGCCGGCAAAATCGTGAAAACCTATCCGGGACAGCCAGCCGCCGCCCCAGGTCCAGTGGGCTTCAATCGGGTAGATCACCGCTGAGATTACAGCCGAGTACACACAGTAAGATAAAAATTTTGTCCTCTCAGCCATGGAGCCTGACACGATGGTCGCGGTAGTCGCGCAGAATACCAGGTTAAACACGAAATTTGACCAGTCAAAGTTTGCGTAGTTTGTAAAAATATCAAATCCGGGCTTTCCTATTACGCCCATCAGGTCTTCACCCAGAAAAAGGCCAAAGCCTATAAGGATGAAAACGACAGTTCCGATACAGAAATCCATTAGGTTTTTCATAATGATGTTTCCGGTGTTCTTGGCTCTTGTAAAGCCTGCCTCGCACATTGCAAAGCCCGCCTGCATCCAGAAAACCAGGGCCGCACCCAAAAGAAACCATATTCCAAATACTTTTCCGTCAACCATGCTGATAATTTCTTCACTCATATACACTCCTCCTGATCTTGGTCTTAAGGAGTACCGCTTGCGGCGGCAATCCTTAAAGAAGGGGCATCATGCCGAATCCGACATGATGCCCCTTTGCATCCAATTATTTTTTGCTGCATGAGTATAAAACTTGTCCCGGGAAAAGAGAAAGCGCCTTGAAGATCAGATGATCCTCAAGACGCCCTTGTCTTTATAGATTGAAATTTTACTAGCAGGTTTTATTCTTGTCAAGTACAAAAATAAAAATTCCACATCACTTGTTCTGAGACTTTTCTCTTTCTTTTTTCATAGCAAGGTATTTGGCCTTGATATCCTCGGGAACATCTAAATCAAGATCAATAAAATTCTCCATAATATAATCTTCAAGCTTTTGAAACTCATCATTCTGGTCTGGATCAGCGCCTAATACGTAAAGAGAGATTCCTAGTTCTTTGGCACGCTTTTCTCTGCGATCTGTGAATTCTCTGAGTTCATCAGTAATTTTAATGGGAGACTTATATGTACTTTTAGGTTTGGGCATAATATCATCGTCAGAGATGGTTTTAAAAGTCAGCGGCTTAAGCCTAAGGATAACTTCGTCTGTGATTTTCTGATCATCACTAAGACTATCGTTCAGTACTTCTTCTGTCATAAAGCTCCCTTCTTTGGCTTTATTATACCATTCTTTCTCATATGAAGACAGAGTCACTTGTTGATTTGAAGGATATCCTTAACAGAGCATGTCAGACAAATGCTGCGCCGGATGTACAAAACAAATCTATACACACACATACACACAGAAATCTTGAATTTTGGACAAATAAAAAACTCCGAAACGCCCATGAATACTAGGCATTTCGGAATTTAATTAGGCGAGCGATAGACGGGGCTCGAACCCGCGGTCTCGACCTTGGCAAGGTCGCGCGTTACCAACTACGCCACTATCGCATTTATGTCACAACAATTAATTGCGACAACGAATTGATTTTAGACTAAAAATGCGGTATTGTCAACATGTATTTAAAAAATGGTGAAAAAATGCAGAATGATTTTTCAAAGGCAAGGAAGAAAACGTAGACAATGCGGGCATTGTTAAGGCTCTTGACGCAGCATTTAGGAAATCAGGCAAGTAAAATGTTCAAGTTATTTCGCTACAGTTCCTAACGGGTAGGAGAGGAAAGAAGAATGGCAGCAGCAGTACTTAAAAGGGGCGCAGGCAGGGAGTTTAAGGCGGGCGGCCCGTGGATATATGACAATGAGGTGGACAGAGTAGAAGGCTCTTTTGAAAACGGAGATGTGGTAGAGCTGCATGACTTTGACGGCTTTTTTCTGGGGTATGGGATTATCAACGTAAGGTCCAAAATCCGCGTCAGGATCATGTCGCGTAAAAGAGAGCACCCCATTACGGAAGAGCTGATAGGGCGCAGGGTGAAGGATGCCTGGGAGCACAGGAAGCAGATCATGGTCGGCTATGTGCACCAGTTTCTGCTCTCAGGCAGCACTATATTTGATGGCGGAGAACCGGATGCGAGCATAGATGAATCAGATGGCAGAGGATCAGATCAGGCCGTAGATATAAAAGCAGCTCCCGATATAAACGGAGAGGTGCTTAATAATACCGATTGCTCGGGAAGCAGGGGAGTAAGTTCAATGGCGGATGCCTACAAGAGGCTGTCGTGCCGCCTCATTTTCGGGGAGGCGGACTTTCTGCCGGGGATAACCATCGACAAGTTCTCAGACGTCCTTGTCATTGAATCACTGGCTCTTGGTACCGACAGGATGAAGGAGCTTATCATCGATAAGTGCAAAAAAGTTCTGGCAGAGGACGGCGTCATTATCCGCGGCGTCTACGAGAGGAGCGACGCCAAGGTGCGCGAGCTCGAGGGACTTGAGAGGACCAAGGGCTTTATCGGAGAGCCCTTCGACACAAAAGTATTAATAGAAGAGAACGGCGTGAAATACTTCGTCGATGTGGAGAACGGCCAGAAGACGGGCTTTTTCCTGGACCAGAAGTTCAACAGGCAGGCCATCGGGCTTATCTGCAGGGGCAAAAAAGTTCTGGACTGCTTCACGCACACCGGCTCGTTTGCCCTGAATGCGGCAGCAGGAGGCGCGGTGTCGGTCCTCGGAGTTGACGCATCGGACCTTGGCTGTGAGCAGGCGCGTGAAAATGCCGCGCTCAACGGCTTTGAAAAGACAGTGACCTTTAAGTGCGCTGATGTGTTTGAGCTGCTTCCTGAGCTTGAAAGAAAGGGCGAGCAGTTCGACGTTGTCATCCTGGACCCACCGGCGTTTACCAAGTCGAGAGCTTCAATTAAGAAAGCGGTCACGGGCTACAAGGAGATCAACCTGCGCGGTATGCGTCTTGTGAAGGATGGTGGGTACCTTGCAACCTGCTCCTGCTCGCACTTCATGGACGAGGAGCTCTTTTTGAAGACGATAGCGGATGCTGCGAGGGACGCACACAAGCGCCTTAAGCAGGTCGAGTTCAGGCAGCAGGCCATGGATCATCCGATCCTCTGGGGCGGCTCATCATCATATTACCTGAAGTTCGTGATCTTCCAGGTATGCGACGAGATGTAAGAACCTGGAAAGGTTGAAAACACTGATGTGTATCATCTTGTAATAGGCCGACATGGTATTTTATAATACGGTTAGAAGTAAAAACCGATATACTTACTGAGGAGGTGATATATATGACAGCTACAGCTGAAACACTCCGCAAATTAGATTCATTGAGTGAACAAGACTTTAACATGATAGTTAGCCTGACAGACTTAGCATATCACAGGGAAAAGACAGTGATATTGAGGCATTCAGACAGATCAGAAAGCGTACATCTCAAAGTCCTATGACAGAAGATGTATTATGAGGAGAGATATGACAGACTACAGATTACTGGCGCAGCAATTAAGAGTACTTGCGGAGGATGAGCCGCATTTCTTGCCGGTCTTATCGAACGCATCGGCGCTCATAAATGAGAACATGGAGGACCTCAACTGGGCGGGTTTCTACCTTATGAATAAGGGCTCGCTCCTGTTGGGCCCCTTCCAGGGGAAGGTCGCCTGCATCAGGATTGAGCTCGGGAAGGGCGTCTGTGGAACAGCAGCAGAGCGGGACGAGACGCAGCTTGTTGCAAACGTCCACGAGTTTGCAGGCCACATCGCCTGCGACAGCGCATCCAACTCAGAGATCGTCGTCCCGATCCACTTTGGCGGCAAAGTAATCGGCGTCCTCGACATCGACAGCCCAAGCCTTGCCCGCTTTTCCGAGGAAGACCGGGATGGCCTCGAGCTCTTCGTGAGAACCCTCGAAGAAGTCACCGATTTCAGCGGATTTACCTGATACATTTTCCATCCCTCACTGTCAGGACAGTGAGGGATGTACTTTTTTATACTAAATTTATAAAAAATAATTTCCAAAGTGTTAGAATTATCGTAACTATATATATGGAAAGATAGACTTGATTTTTTTCAGGAACGGAGTGTACAGCATGGATTCTAACGGCTTAAACAAAGAACTTCAAAAATTTGCTTCAAAGGACAGACAGGTATTGCCAAATCTGAACAATCCACTTGATATGGATTCGGTGAACAATATCTTAAGCCAGGAGCATTACGTCCCCAAAAAGAGGGATTCTTTTGGCGACAATGACATGAGAAGGCTGGAGGAAGAAAACCTGGCAATCGACGGCCTCATTGGCAAGATTGAGACGGGGAGTCTTAAGTATAACGAGTCCGAACTCAAAAAAGAGCTGTTAGAGGCCAAAAAAGGGCGAAACATCTCTCAGATCCTGCTTAATTCCAAGAAGTTCTGGGGTGACAGCGAGAAGATGGACAATCTCAAAAATGCTCTGTCAAAGCTTGAGCGCTGGATGGGATATGAAAACCATAGTGAGATCGATGAGAAGACCTATGACAAGCTGTGCAAATTATATACAGATGCGATAGGTGAGTGTGAGAAGTATATAAACGGCAAGAATCCCTGGCTTTCCACCGGCAAAAAGAGGATGGAGAGGGTTAAGGCTACTTATGCCAACCTCAAGAGGGAAATGGAGCAGCTCGACTACGCGTGGGAGGTCTACTCGGAAAACAAGGAGAGAAGGACCGATGACGAAAAGGAGCACCGGATAAACAGCGGAGTAGCTCTTTTGCAGTACGGCAGGCTCGCGAAGGTCGTAAATGATGAGATGATAGGCACAACCCGGAGCGATATAAAGAGGACCGAGGAGGCTCTCAAAATTGCTCAGGATTATTTTGATGCGGCAAAGCTCTTCTGCGATACGGACTACGAAAAATTAAGAGAGAGAAAGACGAAGGAGAAGGAAGAGCAGGAAAAGGCCAAGAAAGCCGAGAAGGAGAGAAAGAAGAAAGAAAGAGAAGAGGCGAGAAAGAACCTCCCGGAGGGAGGAGAGATAGAGGATGAAGACGACGAGGAAGAAGAGGAGGAGAGCACCTTCTCCTGGTTTTTGGGCTTTATCCAGGGGAGGGATGAACTCAAATACGACAAGGACGTTCAGGAGGCTGAGAAGGAGCGCGACCGAAGAAGGCAGCAGACTAATTATGATCAGAGAAAACAGAACGTAGAAAACCTTCAGAAGAGGCTCGATGAGCTGAAGAAGCAGGAGTCTGAGCTCGACAAAAAGGCAGATGAGGAGGAAAAAAACGACAAGAGGCGTTCCGAGCTAAAGCGCCGTGAGAGCAGGGAGAATGCCGGAAGAAACCTGGAAAAGCTCCCTGACGCACTTAAGGAGCTGGTTGGTCTCATAAACGATAACACTGCGCTCTCAGACAAATTCAAAGATAAGAAAAAGCTTAATAACGAGGACAAAGAGTTTGTCAGGGACATGGTGGCGTTTAAGGATGCGCTCGCTGATTTTGCTGATGGAAAGGCCATGTCCAGGATCTTTAATATGGGCGGTAATACAGCCAGGATCTATCAGGACAGGTTTGGAAACCTTTCTCTTCGCTATGGCGATAACAGCGTCAGTCTCAAAGGAAACGGGCATGAGCTCTTTTCCTCGATATCGAGGGACATTGTCTTTAACGCGAAGCTGTACGGCGAGGATGCAGCTCTTAATGTGATGCAGCAGATGCCTGACAGGATCAGGGAAATGGACGCCTCGGACCTCATCAATATAAGGGAATTTGCAGCTGAAATCCTGCACAGGCATCTCGGAGTGCGAAAGGGGAACTTGGGCAACATCCCGGTAGAGGATCTTAAGCGCTTCGCAGAGCATAGCTATGATGTGATCGGCAATAAAACCGCGCTCGAGAATTTGCGCAGGGAAATAGACCAGAGGGGCAAACAGAAGAACGGGCAGATCAATTCTGTGCTCAATCAGGAGCTTCACAGGGTTATGGACTCATCTGACAACGTTGTGTTCCTTAAGCAGGATGAGCCTGACAAGGGCGGCTGGAGTGATGATGAGTACAAGGTCAGGGAGTTCCTCGCAGATCTTTTCTATTCAAGTGACACCTGGAGCACCGAGAACGAGAGTACATCAGCTGAGGACAAGCTGAAGGAGATAATCCGGAAGAATTCTGAAGCTGTCGCCATTATCTTAAGCGAGCAGTTTAAGAAAAACCCTCTCAGAAAGAAAGGCGCAAAAAAAGACAATACCCCCGGAATCCTCGACAACATGCTCGATTCCATGGGTCTTTTTGAAGAGCCCAAAAAAGAGGGCGATTTGGATGTCAAAAAGCTTATAAGCACCAATATAAACAGCATCTGTGACACTGTCTACAAGACCGTTATGGGAGATGAGAAGGCAAGTGAGGACGACTTTAGGGTTCAGATGATGCAGACCCCGCAGATCCTTGGTAACATCATAAAGTCTAATTACAAAAAGATCCCCGGCGAGTCACTCACAGACCTGGCGACGACGATCGATGAGACCGTTAAGAGGGCGATGGACGAGGTTCAGGGGAAGTTTGAGAAGTGCATTGACAAGATCTTTTCAGATGAGGGACAGGAAGGTGGTTCAAAGCGCCTTCAGAAGGGCGATAAGTGGGTTCCCACCGTGCTCTTTGAGATTGAAGAAGTTCAGAAACAGATAAATGAGTCCAGGGGCCTCAGTGAAGAACAGGCCAAAAAAGAACTTGAAGTCAAAAGGAAATACAACATCGCAAAAAATACGGTTGCCCGGCTCGATAATGAGTATTTTAAACCGGGTCTTACCAAAGATGAAAAGGACAAACTCGATAAAAAATATAAAGCGGCAGTAGAAAAAGAAACAGCTCTGAAAAAGCAGCTTGATGAATTTAAAAAGATTGATGCAGAGGAAAATAAAGAGAAAAATAAAGTTAAGGTTGATACGTACAAGCTTGTCTCGAAGAAAAGCAAGTTGGTCGGAGAGACAACCAGGTGGGATGACAATGAAGATGGCGATATAACGAAAAAATACGAATCGATCCTCAAGGAAAACAGAGCTAATGAGAAGAATCGGAAAAACGACCCCAAATATGCGGAGGCAGAGCAGTTTAAAAAGGACAAAAAGCGCTTTGATGAAGCTCTTTTGAAATACAACAAGACTCTGCCTGCTGAAATAGAGAAAGCTGAAAAAGAAAAGAATGCGAAGGAGGCAAGGAAACTTAAAAGGAAATACGACCAGCTCGGAGAGTGGATCAATTCGAACAGCGATGCGATAAAGGCGGGAATGAAGAAGCAGCGCATGGCTGAAATAGAAGAGCGCATAGATTACCGCAAGAAGAATATGTACAGCTCAAAGGAGCTGGATAATCTCATTCTGAAAAAGGCGCATCATGAAAATAAGCTGGCCAAGCTGAAGGATAGAATTGCAAAAAGAGATTATAAAACAGATAAAAAGCACACACCTGAGGGTGATAAGGCAAAGATTTCGGAATTTAACAAACAGATTACAACGGATGAAAAGAACATAAAGCATAAGAAGCTTGAGCTTGAAAAGGCTGAGCTCAATAAGATCCTCGGCGATGCCGTAAAGGGCAAACAGGGACAGGGTCTTTTTACAAAGAATGTACTTAGGACCTACTTTAAGAGCATGCCGATAACCGAGCAGCGCTCAATGGTCGCAGGAGCACTTCGCAACATGAAGAACGGCAAGGCTGTACGTAAGGCGGGTGCCGACGATATGGATGAGATGAGTGACATCTTAGGCGGCATGTTCAAGGGGGCAGGACCTCTTTTCCAGAAGATGCTGCAGGGTATTCCGACGCAGGAGCTTCCCGAGGGGCTTAAGAAAGCAATTTCCGATACGCAGGATTCGCTCGCCCCGATCCCTGAGGAGGTTGTAAAGAACCACTTAAAGAGCATCATAAAGAGAAGCTCAAATAAGATCGAGAGGATAGAGGTTGTAAACTCACTCGGTGCTGCATCCGTCGGACAGGCATTTCTGTGCAGGGTTTACGGACCTGCATTTGCTGAGGGCAAAAACGTCGTTGTGAAGCTCCTGCGTCCCGATGTCAGACAGAAGATGGAGCGCGAGAAACAGATAATGCTCAGTGCTGCGAAGATGACCGACAGGGATGGAATGACTCCCGCTGAGATCAGGGAGATGGAGGACAGCAAGAGGATAGGCGGCATGGAGGCCACTTACCTCGGGAACCTTAAGAGGATCGAGGAGGAGCTGGACCTCAATATAGAGGTTGAGAACTGCAAAAAGGGTGCGATATACGACAAGAAGATAGAAGGAAGCAAAGAGGAGAACCTCTGCACATCGATGAAGATGAGCGACCTCGCAGAGCCCACGAGCGACTCCTGCATCATGGAGATCGCCGGAAACAAGACCCTGAAGAGATATATCGCAGAACTTAATGACAAGATGGCCTCTCTTGAGAAGTACTTTGAGACAGATACCGATGAAAAGGGGAAAAAGCTTCTCAGGACGACAGAAAAAGGCGAGCTTGTGCTGAAAAAGAATCTTGGAGCCGAAGCTTATTTAGAGATTGAGTCTATAAAAAAAGATCTTGAAAAGGGCCTTGCTGATGCTAAGGAGAGGCAGAAGGGGCTTTTGCAGCTCTCCGAGAAGTGGGTAACGGAAGGAATTTATGAGAAGGGCTATTACCACGGCGACCTTCACGCCGGTAATATCATGGTCGGCGAGAAGGGCATTACCGTAATTGATTTTGGTAATGCGACAGAGCTCGATTCGACGCAGCAGAAGTATGTAATCAGGATGATGGCGGCAGCTGCCATGGGCGAAGTGGAGATGTTCCGCTCAAGCTTCCATGCTCTTTTGCAGAACACGCCTGAGGAGGTCTATCAGTCAAAGAGGGATGAGCTGACCCTTGCACTCAAGGAAGTCCTCAAAATGGGCAACGCCTCATCCACGGGAGAGCGCATAGCCGTTGCGCTCACAAAGGCCCAGGAACTCGGACTCGAGCTGCCGCCTGTTGTTGCGAATTTCTCATCGGGCCAGCTCCGGTTGCAGAACACGGTCACTGATATGAACAACATGCTAAAGAGCCTTCAGAATACCTGCAAGCTGCTCTCGCATACAGAGCTTCAAAGAGACAGGTACCAGGAAAAAATAGATCTTGTGTACAGCGGATTAGGGCATGCAAAGAAGTTAGATGACATTCTGCTCGCGAAGGCCAGAGTAGCCGGTAATCTAAAGCGGTATGACCTTATTACAGAAGAGAGCTTTAAAAAGGAGCTCAATGAGGCTACCGATACAAAGGCTTTTTGCGAAAAGCACAGGATCGACCGGGGGCTGTCTGAGGAAAAGGAGAGACTGAACCGGATACTCAGGCATGAAGAGTATTTTACCTATGAAGAAGAGACTAATATACATATTAATGTCGACGGCGTCGGGTTAAAAAAGGCATTTCCAAAGTTGTACGAATTCGTACAGGGTACTTCTCTGGGTCAGGCCAGCCTGGTGGGGAGCGTATTTGACTACCTTGCCATGATGGTAAGAGACCGCATGGAGTATAAAGCCGGCAGCGCGGGAGCGTACATACTTAACAGAAGCCGCGTCATGAAAGACCCTAAAGAAGATAAGGCGGCAGTGGGCACTGAGAGACTTGGCGCGCCGCTAAATGGCTTTAAAAACAAAGATCCCAAAGCCAAAAATGCCACAAAATGGGAGAAGAAGTATTTTAACTCGGTCGATGAGCTTATAGCGTATATCCGTGAAAATGACGAAAAAGCCGTAAAAGGGTGGAGAGATGCAAAGACGCTCATTCCTGAAAAAGAGGAAGATGGCGACGGAATCTACAGTAAGATAGATAAGCTTATTGAGGATAAGAAAAATAAGAAGATCAGCAAAGAAGAGTATGATAAGAGCACAGGACAGATATGGGAGGAGTATAAAGTAAGCATTCTTGAGGAGGCCAATAGTGAGGCTCATTCGGTAAGAGAACAGTTTTTAAAGGATATGAAGAAAATATATCCTGTTGATACAAAAGGAAAAATAAGAGAAAATCTCCCCGAAAGGTTTAACAGATTTAAGCTCGCTCTTGAGAATATCTATACATACAATGACTCTGCGGAATTTAAGAAAAGAGGGCAGGAGATGCTCTCAGAATATGAAAAGTGCCTGAAAGATACTCATTATGCTGAAAGTAATGCGAAGGCGATCCGGAAGAAGTTTAATGAATTTTCAGTGCTGATGCTGGATAATGCAGTTATTGCGACCAAGAACCTGAGCGAAAAACTTACGAAGAATGATATTAAAAACGTAAATAAATATGACACCGCAGTAAAACCCAAGGATTTCCTCGATGTCATGGGCGGTGTTATAGACAAGTACCTGACCAGAACCTTCTTCCAGCTCGGAATAAAGGGCAACTACAAGGCACGCAAAGCGCTTAAGAAAAGCGGGGTGGTCATCAAATGATGAAGCTGGTAAAGCTTGACAATAAAAGTGCAGAGCTGTTTCGGGAGCTGGATCCCTTTGACTATCTGCACGGGCAGGGGGCATTTCCGACCTTTGCCCTTGGATGCGTCAACGAGAGCGATGTGATGGATGAACCTGCGGGGCTTGTTATCTGCTACCGCGACAGGTCTGTACTTGTTGTGAGGTGGATATTTGCAGAGCCCTGGTACAGGGGACGGGGCGTCAGTGATATGCTCCTCTCAGCGGTTTTTGAGATAGCACGAAATGAAGGCGCAGAGTACGTTGGAGCACTTCTCTCCAATGAGTACGGAAGGGAAGAAGTGTGTCCCGATGAGGAAGCTTTTTTCAGCTTCCTCGGGTTTGACAGGATCATCTCGACAGGGGACGGAAGGGCGCGGCTCCTCCTTGCGCCGGTGACAGAGTCTGATGAAGATGACGATAGCACTCTGGATGACGGAGAGCAGTCGCTGTTTGATTTCAGCTTTGATGTGGTGGCAGCAGATGATGGCGACATTGATGAAGATGGTGTTTGGGACGAAGATGGAGACGCCGGTGAAGGTGGTGCTTTAGGAGAAGAGGGCGTTTTAGATAGTGATGGCGAAGATGTAGATAGTGACGCAGGCAGAGAAGGTTTCGGAGGAGCCGGCACAGATGGGCAGGACTTCGGAGGACGTGGCTTTGGCGGTGCCGGAGGCGACGGTGCATACAGAGAAGGCTTAGGCGGACATGACGCAGGCAGAGGAGACGGCCTTGCAAGAGCCGGGAAGTATAGTGCAGGCATAGAAATTCGCAGAGCCGGAAAGTATCGCAGAGGCGGGAAGAGAGAGATTCAGGATTCGGACATCCATATAGTGGCGGGCGACGTCTTCGGGCGAGACCTTCTGATGAGGCAGGAGAGTGATGACAGGACGGAAATTGCCAGCATAGGCGATATCACCCTTCCGATGCTGGGCGATGGCTTAAAGCGCTGCAGCAAAGTGACTAAGGAGAGCGCCTATGGAGAGGTGGTCAGGGAAATCCCGGTCTCTTACTTTAACGAGAGGCTCTCTGCCTGCGCTATCTCAAATGGCGCAGTGACGGGCTTATTTCTGGTTCATGAGGAGGAAGGAAGGCTCTACCCTGAGTATCTGTGTGCCTGCGGCTCCGACTCCCGCACCCAGTGCAAGCTCATGCTACGGCACGCCGCAAAAGTTCTCAGGGATAACTACCCCGAGGATACACAGATAATCGTCCGCTGCCGCGACGACGTCACAAGGGAGCAGGTGGAAAGGCTGTTTTCTATGGGGGAGACAGCTCATTAAATTGGGGATTTGTCGTTATTTGCGGTGTTCATTAAAATTTTGACCCTTTTGGGGCATTTTTGGATGGTTTTTTTACCCTGTTTTTCACTATTAGCGGTCTGATTTTATTTTTGACCCTTTATTTGGCCTTTTAGGGGTCAAATTTTTCCTGAATAGTCAAATAGTGAAAAAGTCACTTGAAAACAGGCTTTTTGTGAGGGCAAAAGGGTCAAAAATCAAACAGGCGCTTCACTTGCATATTTTTGATGAAGGTAGTAGAATCTCTTTTAAGTGAATAGAAAAAGCTATGACGGAGACAGTAGACAGTTTTCAAAAGCTTCAGAGAGCCGGCGGATGGTGCGAGCCGGTGCGAGTAGTTACTGATTGAAGATCACTCCTGAGCTGCAGGGTCGAAAGCAGGTGCGATTAGATTCTGACGTAGTTCCCGGCGTCAACGGGAAGCGTATTCAACCGCACGTGTGCGGCGCGTATGTGTAAACAGGTGGTACAGCGAGTATATTATGACCTCGTCCTTTTTACAGGGCGGGGTCTTTTTATAGGAAATTGCTTCGCAGCCGCGCTTATCGCGAGAATGCAGCGAGCGGCATTCTATTATATCGTGTGAAGCAGATCCATGCAGATAGTGAAAGGAGAAACCCAATGTACAACAAAGTCGAAACCGACATGAACTTCGTCGGGAGAGAGAAAAAGATTGAGGAGTTCTGGAAAAAGGAAGACATCTTCCGGAAGAGTGTGGACACCCGCTCAAAGGGCGAGATGTACATGTTCTACGACGGGCCGCCCACAGCTAACGGCAAGCCCCACATAGGTCACGTCTTGACACGTGCCATCAAGGATATGATCCCGAGATACCGCACCATGAAGGGGTACACGGTTCCTCGTAAGGCCGGTTGGGATACCCACGGACTTCCCGTTGAGCTGGAAGTTGAGAAGATGCTCGGCCTCGACGGCAAGGAGCAGATAGAAGAGTACGGAATGGAGCCCTTCATCAAAAAATGTAAGGAATCCGTATGGAAATACAAGGGAATGTGGGAGGATTTCTCAGGAACGGTCGGTTTCTGGGCAGACATGGACCACCCCTACATCACCTACGAGGACAGCTTCATAGAGTCCGAGTGGTGGGCTCTTTCGGAGATCTGGAAAAAGGGACTTCTCTACAAGGGCTTTAAGGTTGTTCCCTACTGCCCGCGCTGCGGAACACCTCTTTCGTCACACGAGGTTGCGCAGGGCTACAAGACTTTAAAGGAGCGCACAGCGGTTGTCCGCTTCAAGGTGGCGGGCGAGGATGCATATTTCCTCGCATGGACTACAACACCCTGGACACTTCCGTCAAACATCGGTCTCTGCGTAAATCCCGACGAGAAGTACGTGAAGGTCAAGGCAGCAGACGGCTACACATACTACCTCGCAGAGGCTCTCGCTGACAACGTGCTCGGCTCTTTAGCAAAAGAGGAGGGAGAAAAGGCGTACGAAGTCCTTGAGACCTATGTCGGAACAGACCTTGAGCGCAAGGAGTACGAGCCTCTTTATCAGTGCGCCAAGGATGAGGCGGACAGGCAGCACAAAAAGGCGTTCTTTATATACTGCGACAATTACGTAACAATGTCAGACGGTACCGGTATCGTACACATCGCTCCCGCCTTCGGTGAAGACGACGCAAGAGTGGGACGTAAGTATGACGCGCCCCTTGTGCAGATGGTTGACTCTGAGGGCCGCTTAAAGCCCGAGACTCCTTTTGCGGGAATGAGATGCAAGCCCACACAGAAGGAGATGGACGAGGGTGCGATAAGCGCAGACCCCGAGGTATTAAAGGACCTCGATAAGAGAGGACTTCTTTTCTCCGCGCCCAAGATGGAGCACGACTATCCTCACTGCTGGAGATGCTCGACGCCGCTTTTGTACTACGCGCGCTCGTCATGGTTCATCAAGGTCACAGAGGTAAAGGACGACCTCATCCGCAACAACAAGGAGATCAACTGGGTTCCCGAGTCCATCGGAAAGGGACGTTTCGGCGACTGGCTTGAGAACATCCAGGACTGGGGCATCTCCCGCGACAGATACTGGGGAACACCACTTAACATCTGGGAGTGCGACGACTGTGGCCATCAGCTCTCGGTAGGCTCGAGGAAAGAGCTCGCTGACCTCTCAGGCGATCCTTCAGCTGAGACCTGCGAGATGCACAGGCCCTACATCGACAAATATATCATCAAGTGCCCGAAGTGCGGCAAGGACATGCACAGGGTAAAAGAGGTTATAGACTGCTGGTTTGACTCGGGAGCAATGCCTTTTGCGCAGCTCCACTATCCTTTTGAGAACAAGGAGCTCTTCGAGAAGCAGTTCCCTGCAGAGTTCATCTCAGAGGCTGTCGACCAGACACGAGGGTGGTTCTACTCACTCCACGCTGAGGCGACACTTCTTTTCAACAAGCCTGCATTCAAGAACGTAATAGTGCTCGGCCTCGTCCAGGATGAGAACGGACAGAAGATGAGTAAGTCTAAGGGCAATGCGGTCGATCCTTTCGATGCCCTCGAGAAGTACGGCGCAGATGCGATCAGGTGGTACTTCTACACCAACTCTGCTCCATGGCTTCCTTCCCGCTTCTCAGGTGATGCGGTGATGGAGGGACAGAGAAAGTTCCTCGGAACTCTCTGGAACACCTACGCGTTTTTCGTGCTATACGCCAATATCGACGGCTTTGACGCCTCGAACTACAAGCTAGAAAAAGACAAGCTCACCGTAATGGACAAGTGGCTGTTATCAAAGTTAAATACCTGCGTGAAGGCAGTTGATGATAACCTTAATGCATACAGGATTCCCGAGGCGGGCAAGGCTCTCGACAACTTTGTCGATGAGATGAGCAACTGGTATGTCCGCCGCTCACGTGAGAGATTCTGGGCAAAGGGCATGGAGCAGGACAAAATCTCAGCTTACATGACTCTTTACACGGCTCTTGTAACCATAGCCAAGGCAGCAGCGCCCATGGTTCCCTTCATGACTGAGGAAATCTACCAGAACCTCGTGAGGAACAGCTTTAAGGATGCGCCTGAGTCAATCCACCTCTGCGACTTCCCTGAGGTTGATGAGAGCCTCATCGACAGCAAACTCGAGAAGGACATGGAGGAAGTCCTCGACATCGTTGTCCTTGGACGCGCAGCCAGAAATGCAGCAAATATCAAGAACCGCCAGCCGATCGGCCAGATGTACGTAAAGGCAAAGGAGACAGTTGGCGAGTTCTACACAGATATCATCAGGGAAGAGCTGAACGTAAAGAATGTTTCCTTTACGGACGACGTCAGAGACTTTACGAGCTACACGTTTAAGCCGCAGCTGAAGACACTTGGACCTAAGTACGGCAAGAACATCGGCGCGATCAAGTCATACCTCGAGGGGCTCGACGGAAATGCAACGATGGATGAGCTTAATGCAAACGGCTCAATTAAGTTCACTGTAAACGATGTGGATGTCGAGCTTGCAAAGGATGACCTTCTCATCGAGATGGCCCAGAAGGAGGGCTTCATCTCCCAGGAGAACTGG
The DNA here is from genome assembly GCA_017470505.1 of Butyrivibrio sp. Classification (GTDB taxonomy): domain Bacteria; phylum Bacillota; class Clostridia; order Lachnospirales; family Lachnospiraceae; genus Butyrivibrio. The sequence goes on from JAFUYO010000006.1 coordinate 20,167, forward strand.
GGCATCACGGTTGTCCTCGACACCAACCTCTCTGAGGAGCTGATAAATGAGGGCTTTGTCCTTGAAGTCATCAGTAAGGTACAGACCATGCGTAAGGACTCCGGCTTCGAAGTTATGGACCACATCAAGGTGTCCTTAAACGGCAACGACAAGCTCACAGAGATTGTCAGGGCCAATGAAGGCAGCATCTCCACCAAGGTCCTTGCGAGCGAGATCATCTACGGGTCAGACGTCGCAAACACCAGGGAGTGGGATATCAACGGCGAGAAGGTGACTATCGGAGTTGAGAAGATCTGAGGACGGCTATTATACAGAGCCCCTGTACCACAACCATATACATCCCCATTGAAAGGAGTATTCGTGCATAAAACCTTTCATGGGGATGTTTTTTGTTGGGGGTGCACGAAGAATAGAAGAAGCTCGTCAAACCTCGTGTACCAAATAGCCGTGAAGCCGCGGTTGGTACACGAAGAGTAGAAGAAACCGGCCAAAGCTCGTGTACCAAATAGCCGGAAACCCCCAATTTGTACACGAAAAATGGCAAGAAAAAACCCTTCGTCGTGTCAAGGAACGCTAACCGAAGGGTGATAGTTACTGAAGGAGCGAGAGTACTCCCTGGTTTGTCTGATTCGCCTGTGCCAGCATCGACTGACCTGCCTGTGCGAGGATATTGTTGTTGGAGTACTTCACCATCTCTTTTGCCATGTCGGTGTCGCGTATGATTGATTCAGCCTGCTGCGTGTTCTCGACTACGTTGCCGAGATTATTGTAGGTGTGCTCCATCCTGTTCTGGTACGAACCAAAAACTGCTCTCTGCTCGTCAACTATGCGCTTTGCTTCTTTGGTCTGAACGATGCCCTTCTGGGCGTTTGTTGAAGTAAGTGTGTTGAGATCGTTGATCCCGAGCGAGTGGTTGTTGAGTACGTCGTAGATGATCGGGATTATGTTGTCATTATTTCCCTCAGAACCCGCCTGGATGTTCAGCGCCATCGTCCCGCCGTAGACAGGGGCGTCGTAGGTGCTTGCATTGGAGTTATAGAGATACATGCTCCCTGCACTATTGGGAGAATTAAGTTCCACTCCTGTGATATTTGCTATTCGCTGTATCACCTGTTCGGTAGTCTCGTCCGCCCCGACATTCATATTTATATCAAAATATCCAATACTCGTAACTGCATCGCCTGTGGTACTTCCGTTTGTATAGTTAACAGCACTGTCTGCTGTCAGATTTAGTCTGATTGAAATGGTTCCGCCATTCGCGCTGAAATTAGTTAATGAATCATGGTAATTATGATCTGCTGTTCCATCCAGCTGGCTCTTTATGACTGCGGCCAGATCAGATGCATTCGAAGCTCCGTGCCCATGCTGATATGTATGCCCGTTAGAATCGGTGTTCCACCATATTCCCTTAGTCTCAGGCCTCTTGTCGCTTGAATATGTAGCCACATATCCTGTTGATGAAGCTGTAACACCGAATGTAGAAGGCGTTGCAGGAGTGGTATTTGAATCCTTGGTGAAAGTGAAACTATACCCCATTTTTGTTGTATCTGAACTATCCGAAGAATCTCTGTTGGAAGAACTGCCATCAATATGGTCTGTTGCCGGATTTTCAAGAGTTCCGCTTACCAGTGCTGCGTTGTAATGTAACACTCCTGAAATATATGAATTGCTGTCTCCTGCTACACTTCCAGATAGAGAATAGTCTTTGTAGAAGCTAACACCTGAGTTGTTTATAGCGCTTATAAACTGTGACATGGTAGCATCTTCATCCAGCTTTACAGATAAATTCGGGTTAATGCCTACCGCATTGGGATACTGGTTATAATCCATATTGGAGCTGTTTAATGAAAAACTGAATCCGCTCGACTTAAGCTCTTCTTCACTCGGCCATGCATTTTTTTTGCTGGAATAATTGACTCCGTCAAAGCCTGTCCAGCTGACTGTCACACCATCACTGTCTGCAGAAAAATTGAACCGGCCGTTCTTGGGCCATGCACCCCTGTTAGTATCTGTAATTGTGTTAGAGTATCCGTATCCATTGTTTCCCCAGGTAAAGATAGGTCTTTTCTCAGTCCCGATCTGTTTTCTGTCTGTTGTGTGCTCGTCCCAGATGAGCTTTTCGTTGAAAGAGGTTGTTCCAAAGGTTCTGTTGCTCTCTACCTTGAGCTGCTGGATTTCGGCGTCGATGGCTGCGCGGTCTTCGTCGGTGAGGGTCTCCGTTGCGGCCTTGATGCAGAGCTCATTCATGCGGTTGAGCATCTCATCGATCTCAGCAAGAGCTGCATCAGCAACCTGAACGTAGGAGATTCCGTCCTGAACGTTCTCGGAGGCCTGCGAGAGCCCTCTTATCTGTCTTCTCATTTTTTCGGAAATGGAAAGTCCTGCTGCGTCATCTGCAGCGCGATTTATCTTATATCCGGACGACAGCTTCTCTGATGACCTTGCCTGAAGGCCGGTCGTTATTCCAAGCTGCCTGTTAGAATTAAATGCCGTAAGGTTGTGCTGTATTATCATGCCTAGATCCTTCTAAAAATATCCCTAAAACCTCTTGTTTTCGGGGGGTGACGAATCATGTAATGCGTCCTTGCATGTAATACCGCATCCTTGCGGTCAATAAGTATATCGACATACTGCGTTTTTTTTCTTAGAACTACATGAAAAAAAGTTTCAATTTGCCCTGGAAATCTTTGATATATTTTTGCAAAACCGCTATTTGTCCGGAGTTACGCCGCTTTTTCTGCTTAAAAGTTCAACGCCCCAACAAAAAACAGCCAGATTAGAGGTTAATTATAGTAAAATTCATGCCGATATCCCTATCAGACAACAGTGTTAAAGGGGAAACAATTCCTGAGATCAAAAGGACAAGTACATGGTAATTCAGCACAATCTTGCAGCAATGAATGCGGACAGACAATTTGGAATAACGAATCGCAGACAGGCGAAAAGCTCTGAGAAGCTTTCGTCCGGCTACCGTATTAATCGTGCTGCCGATGATGCTGCAGGACTTGCTATCTCAGAGAAAATGAGAAGGCAGATAAGAGGGCTCACACAGGCTTCTGAAAATGCACAGGACGGCGTATCGATGGTCCAGATTGCAGACGGTGCAATGGCTGAAGTACATGATATGCTCCAAAGAGGCAATGAGCTGGCAGTAAAAGCAGCTAACGATACTCTCACAAACGAAGACCGCAAATACATCCAGTCCGAAATTGACTCCCTGAAGTCAGAAATTGATGCAATAAGAGAAAAGACGACTTTCAATGAGATATTTGTCCTCAAAGGACAAGAGCCGACAGAGAAGGAAGTTGCAGTTGAGATAACAGGCGGACTTCCCGGGTGGGTTGCGATAGATTCCTCTTCTGCGGCAGATAAACACTATGCGGCTGAGTATACGACGAATGTTCCCTATACTTTGAACGGGAATCCGGGAACTGCACAGATAAAGCACGCTGCATCTGAAATAGATTTTTCTGCCTTTACGGAAAATAATCGCTCTGAGCTGATAGATCAGGGCTTTTACTGCACCTGCTGCACCTGCGACGATCACTACAGCATCAAGTTTACTGATGGGAAAAGCGGCGTTGAAACAAGTGGAAGGCATTATATCTACAATGTAGATATCAGCAGCGCGACGAGTGGAAAAGACGTCGTTGATGCCATACTTAACGTAACAGGCGGGCGCCCCAATAATCATTACACGATGTTTACCAACGACCCGTCATATGAATCCAAACTGATAATCTATGATGGCAGAAGCAAGGAAGAAAATGCATATCCCGGAGCCACCTATGACACCACGGAATGGATCCCGTATATGCAGGCTTTTAATACAAAGCCCTCAGGCAATAAAGGTCAGCTCGCTCCGGGTGTTGCCACAGCAAAGACAGAGACAACCCCTGATACCAAGCACCTTATTTTACAGGTTGGATCAGAAAACAGCGTTGATGACGAGCTGCCTATCGAGCTTCCATATATTTCCGCAAAAACCTGCAGCGTGGATCTTGTCAGTGTTATGAGCCATAAGGCGGCAACAAGTGCAATCGACAGCTTTAAGGCAGGACTTGCGTATGTCAGTCATGAGAGAAGCAGGATGGGATCCTACCAGAACCGTCTTGAGCATATCATAAAGAATCTGGACAATGTGGTTGAGAATACTCAAAGTGCCGAGTCCCTGATCCGCGACACCGACATGGCAAAAGAGATGGTGAAGTACTCAAACAACAACATCCTCGCCCAGGCGGGGCAGTCGATGCTGGCGCAGGCGAACCAGACAAATCAGGGAGTTCTCTCGCTCCTTCAGTAAGAAACTGTAGCGAAATAACCTGAAAAATCACTCTGTGTAAGCCGTTCAGTTAATTCTGCTACAGTTTCATAATGTGGGCATGGCCGGGGCTGTGCTCCATTTTTTTGCCCATTTCTCATAAGTTTACGGATATTTTATGGAATTATATGAGGTTTTAGGGTAAAATAACTTTGTATGTACTATATTTAGGTTAAAAAGTATTTACACACACAACAATTTGTTTTCTTTGAGGAGGGTGTATGAAGAAAAAGAAATTACCTTTTGATAAGGATCTGTTCAAGAGAAGCGTCCAGTACAATGTAAAGACTCTTTACAGAAAGACCATGGATGAGGCTACGGACCAGGAGCTGTACCAGGCAGCAGCCTACGCCATCAAGGACGCCATCGTTGACCACTGGATGACAACCCAGAAGGCAGCAGATGAGCAGGATCCCAAGATCGTATATTATATGTCCATGGAGTTCCTCATGGGCAGAGCTTTCGGAAACAACCTTATAAACCTTCAGGCGTACAAGCCTGTAAAAGAGGCTCTCGACGAGCTCGGTATAGACGTTAACCTTGTTGAGGACCAGGAGCCCGACCCCGCGCTTGGAAACGGCGGTCTGGGAAGGCTTGCAGCCTGCTTTCTGGATTCACTGTCAACACTCGGATACATGGCTTACGGCTGCGGTATCCGCTACAAATACGGAATGTTCCGCCAGAAGATCAAGGACGGCTATCAGGTAGAAGCGCCCGACAACTGGCTCGAGAACGGCAATCCCTTTGAACTCAGGAGAAATGAGTACGCCAAGGAGGTCAAGTTTGGCGGCTATGTAAATATGCACACCGACGAGCGCGGCAGAACCGTGTTCACACAGGAAGGGTACCAGGTTGTTAAGGCGGTTCCCTATGACCTTCCTGTAGTCGGCTACGGCAACGGCGTTGTAAACACGCTCCGCATCTGGGACGCTGAGCCTGTCCAGTGCTTCCAGCTTGATTCCTTTGACAAGGGCGACTACCAGAAGGCTGTTGAGCAGGAGAACCTTGCCAGCCAGCTCTGCGAAGTCCTCTACCCCAACGACAATCACATCGCAGGAAAAGAGCTTAGATTAAAGCAGCAGTATTTCTTTATCTCTGCTTCGGTTCAGACTGCGCTCAAGAGATATTTAAAAAAGCACGAGGACATCAGAAAGTTCTACGAAAAGGCAGTGTTCCAGTTAAACGACACTCACCCGACCGTTGCGGTTGCAGAGCTCATGAGACTTCTCATGGACGAGTACTATCTCACATGGGACGAGGCGTGGGATGTAACAACAAGGACCTGCTGCTACACCAACCACACCATCATGGCAGAGGCTCTTGAGAAGTGGCCGGTAGATCTTTTCCAGAGGCTTCTTCCCAGAATTTATCAGATCGTTGACGAGATCAACAGAAGATTTGTAGACCAGATCATGCGTCAGTACACAGGCAGCGCAGGAATAGATGTCCAGGCCAAGATCAGGAGCATGGCTATTCTCTATGACAACCAGGTCAAGATGGCGCACCTGGCAATCGTCGGCGGGCACTCAGTAAACGGCGTTGCCAAGCTCCACACCGAGATCCTCAAGGAGAGAGAGCTTCGCGACTTCTACGAGATGATGCCCGAGAAGTTCAACAACAAGACAAACGGAATCACACAGAGAAGATTCCTTCTGCACGCCAACCCGCTTCTCGCAGACTGGGTAACAGACAAGATCGGCGACGGCTGGATCACAGACCTCTCCGAGATGGGCAAGCTCAAGGAGTATGTAAACGACAAGAAGGCTCTCGAGGAGTTCATGGAGATCAAGTACAAGAACAAGAAGCGCCTTGCAGCTTACATCAAGGAGCACAACGGCGTCGAGGTCGATCCCAAGTCCATCTTCGATGTGCAGGTAAAGAGACTTCACGAGTACAAGAGACAGCTCCTCAATATCCTTCAGGTAATCCACAAGTACAAGGATATCAAGGCGCACCCCGGAAAAGATTTTTATCCCAAGACATACATTTTCGGAGCAAAGGCAGCAGCCGGCTACCTTACAGCCAAGCTCACGATCAAGCTCATCAACTCTGTGGCTGAGGTTGTGAACAACGATCCCGATATCAAGGGAAGGCTCAAGGTTGTCTTCATCGAGGACTACAAGGTATCAAACGCTGAGCTCATCTTTGCTGCAGCTGATATCTCGGAGCAGATCTCGACAGCAAGTAAAGAGGCTTCCGGAACCGGCAACATGAAGATGATGTTAAATGGCGCAGTTACGCTCGGAACTCTTGACGGAGCAAACGTCGAGATCGTGAACGAAGTCGGCGAGGAGAACGCCTTCATCTTCGGACTCACATCCCAGGAAGTCATGGAGTATGAGAAGCATGGCGGATACAATCCTATGGACATCTACAACAGCGATCCCAACGTCAAGCAGGTTCTCGACAGCCTTGTAGACGGAACCTTCTCACATGACAGAGAGCTGTTCAGACCGCTCTACAACTGCCTGCTCAACACCATTAATTCCAACAAGGCAGACCAGTACTTCATCCTCAAGGACTTCGAGGCATATCTCGAGGCTCAGAGGAGGATCTCAGACGCCTACGCTGACAAGAAGCGCTGGGCCAAGATGTCACTTTTGAACACGGCATGCTGCGGCAAGTTCTCATCAGACAGAACCATCCAGGAGTATGTTGACGAGGTATGGCATCTGGATAAACTGACGGTATAAGGAAATAAGCAAAATGGCTATCCGTGCTAGCACGTGATAGCCATTTTTTGAAATGTATTTCAAGAATGTTCACTGTCATATAACCGTATCATCAATTCGGGTCGTTGGAGCTTAAGTGCCGTTCCTCGATGAGCTGCTCCACCTGCTTTAACTGTTCTTTGCTGCCGGCTTTTGTGTCGCTCTTTGGCAGGGTTTTCCTGTATGCCGAGGGCGACATGTTTTTTTCCTGCTTGAAGGCCTTGGAAAATACTAGAGGGTCCGTGTAGCCGCAGGATATAGCGATGGACTCGATGGGGAGCTTTGTCAGCTGCAACAGTTCCGTCGCCTTGGCTATGCGGTAGCTGGTCAGGTACTGCTGCGGCGATATCCCAAGGGTCTTTTCAAAGAGGGTGTAGAGGTAGCTGCGGTTGATGCAGACGTAGTTCGCGATGTCGGTGACCTTGATGGGGTTGCAGTAATTGCTCCTGACAAAGGCCTGAGCCTTGGTGACGTAGTCGTTGCCGCTTCCCGAGTCGCTCCGTGCGGTTACGCTGATGCCCGATGCGATGACAGACAAAAACATTGACAGGAGCCCGTTTCTGCGCAGCACGTCCTCCACGCTAAAGGTGTTGTGGTCCATCATGTCCTTGACGAGGTCATAGATTGTCTTTGATGCGTCGGACTTAAAGACGGGCTGCTGGAGTGAGAGGCCAAGCTGTGAGACTATCTGAGACGCCCTCCTTCCGCCAAAGCCGATCCAGGTGTAGGTCCAGGGGTCGTTTTCGTCGGAGACGTAGTAGGCGAGCTCGTCGGGGACGATGAGAAAGCCGTAGCCCTCTTTCAGCGGATAGTTCTTGCCGCCTATGGTAAAGAGCCCCTGGCCGCTCAAGCAGAAATGTATCATGTAGTGGGGCTTTAGAGCGGGTCCGAAGCTGTGCCCTGGCAGAGTCTGCGACAGACCGCAGCAGTACACATAGAGGTCATCTGATTCTTCTGTATTAAATAAGAGTTTGTACGCTTTTTCCATAAGCAAATTATAAGGTTTATGAGCGCCTTGGGCAATTGTGTTTTGCGCGGAATTACTGTAAAATTAATGATGGCGTTATCGGCTGGATTATGGCCGGTGAAATATCGGGTTTACGGGATTTGAAATCTCAAATATACCTGATTGAGAGGACAAGTGTTTTGCAGAAAGATATTCAGGATTTTTTAAAAGCGGGAAACGACATATTGAACAGCGTTTCCAGTGCCATAGACAGAAATGATTACTCGACGCTCCACTCAGATGTCGCAAGGGTAGTGAAGAGCGTGAGCGTTGAGAGAAAGACCACCTATTCGAGCCAGAGGCAGCAGCAGGGCAGGCAGGTAAACGCAGGTTCAAGGCAGCCTAAGTTCAGACCTTTTTTTCAGAAAAGAGTCAGCAAATATCTGGGCGTTCCTGAGATGACTTTTAGCGCGTGTATCGGTTTTTTTGACCTTGTGTTTCTTCTGGGGATTTCGGCGACAGGGAGTGTTCCGGGGATTGTCGTATCGGCGCTGATACTTGCGGGATGTGCAGCTCTTTTCGTAAGGGGGCTCAATAAGTTCAAGCTATCGAAGAGTTTTTACCAGTACGGCAATATCCTGAAGGATGCTGAGTACTTCAACATCACGGACCTTGCCAAGGCTGCGCTCAAGACTGACAAAGAGGTGCTTAAGGATATCAAGAACATGATCAAAGAGGGGTTCCTTCCGAGGGCGAGGCTCGACAGGACAGAGAAGACCTGCATGATCACAGACAGGGCCTACGAGCAGTACCTTGGCGCCGAGCAGGACAGAGAGGCGAGGGAAGCCAGGGAGAAGGCGAGCGAGGAGGCCAGGATCGAGGAGGCGAAGAGGCAGAACGCCGAGTATGCGAATCTCCCAACTGGTGCTGTCAAGGTTCTTGAAGAGGGCAGGGAGTACGTCGATTTTGTGAGGGCCATAAACGACAGGATCCCCGATAAGGTGCTCTCGGACAAGCTGGACCGGCTTGAGAACATCATGAACAGGATTTTTGCCCAGGTTAAAAAAGATCCATCCAGCGCGGAAGACTTAAGAAAGCTGATGAACTACTATCTTCCCACCACTAAGAAGCTCTTAAATGCCTACGTGGAGCTGGACAAAGAGCCTGAGGTCGGAGACAATATATTAAAGACCAAGAAGGAGATCGAGGGGGCGATGGATACCATCAATACAGCTTTTGAGAGCCTTCTCGACAGCCTGTTCCAGGATATGGCCTGGGATATCTCTTCGGACATCTCCGTCATGAAGACCATGATGGCGCAGGACGGACTCACCGTTGAGGGTCGGGGAATCTCATCGCAGATGGCAAGCCAGTCGCAGACACAGGCTAAGGAACTGTAGCAGAATTACTTAGTTATTTGACGCAGGATGCTTTTCTGAGAGCAAGGAAGAAAACGTAGCCGTAGCGGGCTACGGCGAGGCTTTCTGACGCAGCTGTCGGGAAAGCAGACAAGTCAAATGACTAAGTTAATTCGCTACAGTTCCTAAGTGAGGCGTTCCGGGTGGCGTGCCGATTGACGACAACGACGCAGATGACGGTAACAGTTTCTAAAGATTTTCACACATAGATAACAGGAGGATGGACAATATGGGAGCAGAATTAGAATTTGGTGCGGCACCGGCAGCACCCACACTTGAGTTTGGGGCTGAACAGGCGCAGGAGGCACCCGCAGCAGCAGAACCTGCCAAGGAGCAGACAAACGGCAATCTTGCCATGGAGGCGCAGCTGTCGCCCGAAGAGCTCAAGCAGGTTGAAGAATTCAGCAAGCAGATAGACATCGCAAACAGCGCAGGCGTCATGAACTACGGTGTCGGAACACAAAAGAAACTGGCGGATTTCTCCGAGAAGGCCATTGAGAATGTCAGGACCAAGGACATGGGCGAAGTCGGAGATATGATAACAAACCTCGTTGTAGAGCTCAAGAGCTTTGACGTTGAGGAGAACGAGAAGGGCTTCATGTCTTTCTTCAAGAAGAGTGCCAACAAACTCGAGGGGCTGAAGGCCAAATATGCCAAGGCAGAGACCAACGTGCAGACAATCGCGAATGAATTGGAGAGGCACCAGGTAACTCTTTTAAAGGATGTCGATACGCTCGATAAGATGTACGAGCTCAACCTCAACTACTACAAGGAGCTCACAATGTACATCCTCGCCGGCAAGAAGAAGCTCGAGGAGGAGAGAAGCACGACCCTCGTAGAGCTCCAGAAGAAGGCGGAGGCATCGGGACTTCCTGAGGATGCAGAGGCAGCCAAGGATTTTGCCAACAAGTGCGACAGATTTGAGAAGAAGATATACGACCTTGAGCTCACGAGGACTATCGCAATGCAGACCGGCCCTCAGATCCGTATGGTACAGAGCTCAGACACAGTGATGGCTGAGAAGATCCAGTCAACGATTGTCAACACTATCCCTCTCTGGAAGAACCAGATGGTAATCGCCATGGGCATTGAGCACGCTACCCAGGCAGCCAAGGCAGAGCGCGAGGTCAACGACATGACCAACCAGCTCCTTCGCAAGAACGCCGATGCGCTCAAGACAGCAACCATCGAGAGCGCCAAGGAGGCGGAGAGAGGCATCGTTGATATCGAGACATTAAAGCACACCAACGAGTCCCTAATCTCAACACTTGACGAGGTGCTCAAGATCCAGACCGAGGGCAAGCAGAAGCGCCACGAAGCTGAGGCAGAGCTCTCCCAGATTGAGAACCAGCTCCGCGACAAGCTCCTCGAGGCCGCCAAGAACTGACGAAAAAATCTTTGTTCTTAGGAACTGATGAATAAGGATGTAATTTTCAATATAGTTGACTTTTTGAAAAATCTTTATTACTTTTCCCGTTTTTGAGGGCTGTTTTTGAGGGATGTTTTCAATATATTAGAGTTTTTGAAAATCTTTACTACTAAAAAGGCGTTTTGGTAGTAAAGATTTTCTTATTTTCACATATATTGAAAAAGTGAACTAAATGGGGCATTTCATTTTTTATTTGACCCTTTTGAGGCAAATTTACATGTGTTTTTCGGGTGATATTTCAGTATATGGGATTCCGTAAAAAATTTGACCCCTGAAATGACGTTTTAGGGATCAAATATTTTTTGCAAGAGCAAATAGTGAAATTGGGCTTCTGAAAATGGGTCAAAAACAGAGAAAAAGGGTCAAAATTTCAACGAAGAGGTTCCCCTTAACATTTTGACAGCTATCATAAACAAACTGATATGGAAAAAGAATGTGGCGGAGAGTATGATATAAGTAAATTTAAGAGAGATAAAACCAAGCCGGGCTTGGGAGCAAACATTTCAGGAGGGTTATATGATCGATCAGGAGATGAAGAAGGCGGTTCTCGAGGCATTCGAGAAGAATTATGGGAAAAATGACGGCGTGAAGGCGTACTTCGCACCGGGGCGTGTCAACCTCATTGGTGAACATACTGACTACAATGGCGGGCACGTTTTCCCGTGCGCACTCACCATTGGAACATACGGAGCAGCAGCCAAAAGAGATGACAACAAGATCAGGTTCTTCTCGGTAAACCAGGACAGGCTCGGCATAGTTGAGTCGTCACTGGATGACTTAAAACCCAGCGACAAGGCAGGCTGGACCAACTATCCCAAGGGAGTAGTGTGGGCATTTGAAAAGAGAGGAATGAAGCTTGATAAGGGCTTTGACATGGTCATCTACGGCAACATTCCGAATGGTTCAGGGCTTTCTTCGTCGGCTTCACTCGAGGTGCTTACAGGGTTTATCCTAAGGGACCTCTATGGGTTTGAGGTAACGAACCAGGATCTGGCGCTCATCGGTCAGTACTCCGAGAACAATTTCAACGGCTGTAACTGCGGTATCATGGATCAGTTTGCAGTAGCCATGGGCAAGGACGACAACGCGATCTTCCTAGACACGGCGGACCTCTCCTTTGAGTATGCGCCGATCAGCTTGAAGGGCTGCAAGATCATCATCGCCAACACCAACAAGAAGCACAAGCTCACGGATTCCCAGTACAACGCGCGCCGCAGTATGTGCGAGGAGGCACTTGCAATCTTCCAGAAGAGCCTTGATATCAAGGGACTCGGAGATCTCAGTATCGAGGAGTTCGAGGCAAACAAGCACCTCCTCACAGACCCCGACATGCAGAAAAAGGCAAAGCACGCAGTATACGAGAACCAGCGCACGATCGAGGCTGTTAAGGCTCTTAAGGACGGCGACCTTGAGCACTTCGGAGAACTCATGAAACAGTCTCACGAGTCACTTCGCGATGACTACGATGTGACAGGAGAAGAGCTCGACACACTCGCCGAGGAGGCATGGAAGATTCCCGGAGTTATCGGATCGAGAATGACAGGCGGCGGCTTCGGCGGCTGCACAGTTTCTATCGTAAAGGACGAGGCAATCGATAACTTCAAGAAGACGGTCGGCGAGAACTACAGGAAAAAGATCGGGTACGATGCAACCTTCTACACAGTTGAAATCGGCGGAGGCCCCGAGGTTATCTGATCCAAAATAAGGAACTGTAGCGAAATAACTTGAACATTTTACTTGCCTGATTTCCCAAATGCTGCGTCAAGAGCCTTAACAATGCCCGCATTGTCTGCGTTTTCTTCCTTGCCTTTGAAAAATCATTCTGCGTAAAATGTTCAGTTA
>JAFUYO010000032.1 GCA_017470505.1 Butyrivibrio sp.
CGTTCAGGTGGTTGTAGAAACCGTTTTCCCCGTCGGGGGTCTCGAGAGTGAATCTTGCAAGTGTTCCATCGATTGAGAGCATGTCAACCTTGTCGGTGCCGTCTGTGCGTATGATCGTAAACTTTGTCCCGGAGGGGAAGGCGATGTCCTTACCGCTCCCTTCGGTTGCACTCTCGTTATCCTTGGATATCAGCTCACCCGTGATCTCGGCCTTGGTCTTTAAGGTGAAGTGTGAGTGCACATCAAAGTACTTATTATCGCTGGTAAGGGTCCCGTCTTCACCCAGGCGATAGGTCTTGTTTGCGCTGTAGGTACTCAGAAGATCGAAGCGCTTTGAAAGGCTCATGTTGGATGAGTCTGTGAGGCATGAGGCATAATAGGTGTTTGTGCTCTCCTCGTACAGTGATCCCAAGTGGTCACAGGGAAGCATATCCTTCTGAGTGATGTTGCCATTGTCAAGGTCAAATATATAGAAGTAATCCAGATCGCTGTAGCTTGATGCGACAACTATGAAATACTGCTTACTGCCAACCTTTGTCAGATATTCCGTAAACGAAAAGAAATCATCTTCTACCGTTTCCTTGTCGATATCACTGAAAACCTCGAATGACTTGTACATGTTGAAGTCATCTTCGTAGGTAGTGAAGAAGCACCCGTAATTGTACATCTTGTTGTCATCGCCCTCTGTTGTGCGTATATCCATGTACAGGGGCTGTTCGCTTATAATGGCCGAGTCATCTAAAGGCGCATAAGCTGCATCCACGAGGCCGCTGCTGTAGGGGATGAAAGCTGTTATGGTCCCTGCCGCATACGGGGCGATGTCGTAGGCGTTGAAGTATACGTTTACGCCCTTATAGTCGAGAGCCCAGTAAAACCTGGAAACGACGTCGTTCTCATCAGGATTCAGGTTCTCGGGTTCGTACTCGGTCTTGAGGTACTTGTCGAGTTCATCTGAGAGCCCGGTTCCCATGCCGGGATCGTTGCAAAAGAAAACGTCCTTATCGTAATTGTTCTCAAGAGAGGAAAGAAGAGCATCCTTGAACGCCGCCTTATCGGGAACGACCTCGGGAAGAGTCAGCTCTTTTCCGGTGCGGCTGTCAAAGGTCTCAGAGGTGTACATTGCAAAGCCGTGTGCGCCTCCCGCATAGCTGTCAAGGCATGAGAGTATGCTGACGACTTCTGTATCTGCCCTTTCGATAAAAAAGTCCTGACTTAGTGTTGCTGTGTAAATAAATGGGGCGGTATCATCTGCGGCTATGGAAGCGCGGGCCTCCTTGTTGTCACTTGTAAACATATCTGCCTGGGATGAAGCGTTATCCGTCATGGTCTTTATGTAGCTGTCAATTGAAGAAGCCAGCTCCGGGTACATTTTCCGGGAATCCTCAGAGAGCTTTATGGATTCGATGTGCCCCTGTATGATGGGCTGCTCATATTTTCCTGAACTGTCGGACTCATAGAGAAACTTTGAGTCGGAAAGAAACTTTGGCGATGTAACTTCACCGGAATCTTCAGTAGTTTCATCAGAGGTTTCAGCTGTTTCACTAACCTCTTCGGTCTTTGTCTCAAGGGCAGAACTCTCTGTTGCAGCCCCGGCTGTGTCCGTGCCCGGACTTTCAGCGGGGGCAGGTGCCTCTGCACTTCCGCATGCTGACAGCAAAAGAGAAAGAGATGTTGCTGCAATAATTAATCCTTTTCTTTTCATAATAATCCTCCATTTGCATAAATATATAACATTAATCTTACCATAGATTTCTGATATAATAGTCACATATTAAAAAAAACAATAACGATGGTGGGAGGAAGATAAAATGGACCAGCTTAAGATGGGAACCAAATGTGTACAGGCGGGCTACACCCCAGAGAACGGGGAGCCGAGGCAGATACCGATAATACAGTCCACAACATTTAAGTACGACACGAGCGAGGCGATGGGAAGGCTCTTTGACCTGGAGGACAGCGGATATTTTTACACCAGGCTTCAGAATCCCACCAATGACTATGTGGCAGCCAAGATAGCTACACTCGAGGGCGGAAGCGCCGGAATGCTCACTTCATCAGGACAGGCGGCCAACTTCATGGCTCTTTTCAATATATGCGAGTGCGGAAGTCACATCGTGGCATCTTCCTCAATTTACGGAGGAACCTTCAACCTCATAGCAGTGACCATGGCAAAGATGGGAATAGAAGTAACCTTCGTTTCACCCACAGCCTCTGACGAGGAGCTGGACGCAGCGTTTAAGGACAACACAAGGGCGATGTTCGGGGAGTCGATAGCAAACCCGGCGCTCACTGTCCTCGATATTGAGAAGTTTGCAGCCGCAGCCCACAGACACGGGGTGCCGCTAATCGTAGACAATACCTTCCCTACACCTGTGAACTGCAGGCCCATAGAGTGGGGAGCTGACATTGTTACGCACTCAACGACCAAGTACATGGACGGCCACGGGGCAGCAGTCGGGGGAGCAATCGTCGACTCCGGCAAATTCGACTGGATGGCACATGCGGACAAGTTCCCGGGGCTCACGACTCCTGACGACTCCTACCACGGCATTGTATATGCCGAGAAATTCGGAAAAGAGGGAGCCTTCATCACAAAGGCGACAGCGCAGCTGATGAGAGATTTTGGATGCATACAGGCCCCTCAGAACGCCTTTATACTAAACCTCGGCCTTGAGTCTCTTCATGTGCGTATGGCAAAGCACGTTGAGAACGGTCAGGCAGTGGCAGAATTTTTGAAGACACAGGACAAGGTCGCAGCTGTAAACTACCCGGGACTTGAGTCGGATCCGTATCATGAGATCGCCATGAAATACATGCCAAAGGGCGGCTGCGGTGTTGTATCCTTCGAGCTTGAGGGCGGAAGGCAGGCCGCTGAGAGCTTTATGAAAAAATTAAAGGTTGCAGCGATCGAGACCCACGTCGCAGATGCGAGAACATGCTGCCTGAACCCTGCGACGTCGACTCACAGACAGATGACGGATGAGCAGCTTAAAGAGGCGGGAATCCCTGCAGGACTCATCAGGATATCCTGCGGACTTGAGGATAAGGAGGACCTCATCGCCGATATAGCAAACGCACTTGGGTGAGAAACAATTAGTATAACAGAAATGGCATATTGTTTTTGGCAGAAAGGAGATTTCAAATGGCATTTTTTCCTGAGATGAAAAAGAAACTTGGTTTTGGCATGATGAGACTGCCTCAGAAGGGGGCAGATATCGACTATGAGACCGTTAATGAAATGGTCGACACCTTTATCGCGGAGGGCTTTAACTACTTTGACACGGCTCACGGCTATCACAACGGGCTGAGCGAGGTGGCAGTTAAGAAGTGTCTCACGAGCCGCCACGACAGGTCTGAGTATCTTCTGACAGATAAGCTCACAGAGCCCTATTTTAACAGCAAAGAGGATATAAAGCCCTTCTTTGAATCACAGCTTGCGGCCTGCGGAGTAGAGTATTTTGATTTCTATCTCATGCACGCCCAGGGAAGGGGCAACTATGACAAGTTCCGGAGGTGCGAGGCATATGAGGTTGCACAGGAGCTTAAGGCAGAGGGGAAGATAAGGCACGTAGGCCTCTCCTTCCATGACACGGCAGATTTCCTTGACAGGATTCTGACCGACCACCCTGAGGTTGAGATAGTGCAGATCCAGTTCAATTACCTCGATTACGACGACGAGGGTGTCCAGGGGAAAGAGTGCCTGGAGGTCTGCAAAAAGCACAACAAGCCGATCCTTGTCATGGAGCCCGTAAAGGGCGGAAGTCTTGTGAACCTCACAGATGAAGCCAAAAAGGTCTATGACGAGCTCGGAGACATGAGCTATGCGTCCTACGCAATAAGGTTTGTCGCCGGCTTTGATCAGATGGCTATGGTCCTCTCAGGGATGAGCAGCCCTGAGCAGATGAAGGACAACATCTCCTATATGAAGGACTTTGAGCCCCTTAATGAAAAAGAAAAAGAGGCGGTTGAAAAGGTCACCAGGATAGTAAAGGGACTTGACCTCATTCCGTGTACAGCGTGCCGCTACTGCGTAGAGGAAAACCACTGTCCTAAGAACATAAGGATCCCGGACCTGTTTGCCTGCTTTAATGCAAAGGGCAAATTCGGCGACTGGAACCAGGATTACTATTATCACGACGTCTATACAGTTGACGGCGGAAAAGCCGGCGACTGCATAAAGTGCGGAATGTGCGAGAACGTCTGCCCTCAGCACCTTCCTATAAGAGAGCTCCTTGAGAAGGTGTCAGCGGAGTTTGACAGATAAGGGGTGCTGCTGCGGAGCATGTCCTGAGGTTTCGGAACTAAAAAATACCGGTTCGGTGCTATTTGCCGAACCGGTATTTTTGACATTTTCAGTCAGGAACTGCTACAGTTCTTTAGTTTTAACGGATCAGTTATTGATGAGTCTGACTTCACCGATAACGGGAAGGGGCTTGTCGCTCATCTGGAACGCTCTTACAATGCCTATGATCTCGATTACGAGAAGTGCAAGGCTTACAACACCGATCACGATGGTCATTACGCCGTTACTATTAAAGAGATTGGAAAGGATTGAGATAACAGTGTTGCAGATGTTGAGGATAAGAGCCTGGTTGACGTGCTGACGTGTAACGTTATCGTTCTTATCTCTAAGGAAATAGGAGATAAGCCAGCCTATCCATGTGAAATAACTGATTACTGAATAAAGTCTTGTGTGTGTGTTGTTGTTCATTTTTTCCTCCTCATGTTAAAATATCATTATCAATTGATTATACACCAAAGGAGAAAATAATGCACACAGATCATGTAAAAATCGGAAATGTGGAAAAAGATTTAGACCGCGTATACAGGATTTTTGACGAATTTGTCAAAAAAATGGGGTTCGATAAGCGCAATGAGCGCAGATTCAGACTGCTTACCGAGGAAGTACTCAGAATTGCAAAGGTGATCGTCCGTGAGGCCACACTTGATACCTGGTTTGAAGGAGAGGGGGATGAGGCGAAGATATTCTTGACGGTCGACAACAGATTCAATGTCGACGACAGGGAGAAGATACTTTCGCTTTCATCAAGCGGAAAAAACAGCGCGGAGATGGGCTTTTTTGACAAGCTCCTTGCGATATTTGTCGCAGATGACCCCACAGACAAGACCTGGAGTCTTCAATCGTACAGGGAAGAACTCCTTGAAAAGAGAAAGACAGATGCGTATTCACAGGAGGCGTGGGACGATCTTGAGAGGTCTGTCATCGCAGGTCTCTCGGAGAATATCGAGGTAAGTGTATACGACGAAGTCATAAAGCTTGTTGCGACCTACAAAAAGAAAGATTAACATGTATGTAAAAAAAGACCACGGCGAATGGGCCGTGGTCTTTAGATGCAGTTAAAGTACCGCGTCAAGTTTCTGAGAGAGAGCATCTGCACTCATTGCGCCGGTTGAGCTATCGACAAGTTCTCCGCCTTTGAAGATGAGGAAACTCGGTATCGACATGATGTTGAATCTTGCAGCGAGCTGGTCGTTCTCATCAGAGTTTACCTTGCCGACCTTGATTCTGCCGTCATACTTCCCAGCCATCTTCTCAACGATTGGCATCATCATCTTGCAGGGACCGCACCAGTCAGCATAAAAATCAACCAGTACCGGGATGTCGCTCTTAATAACTTCGTTCTCAAAATTCTCTTCTGTAAATTTATATTCCATGATCAATTCTCCTTTTCATTATCATGTGTTCTTAGTTGCTATAAATTATATTTAACACAATTAAATTGAATTGTCAACACCTAAACTCTTTTGTACATAGGGATTGGCCTCAGCTTGTGGAGATTTAATCTGTGCAGGCGGTCAATCTTTTCTTTTACTGCGGTATCTTCGCAGACTTTTGTCAGTACATAGTTGTCGAGCACCGCATATGTAAAGCCCAGCTTGTCCTCGTCAGACATCCCTGAGAGACCGTCTGAGGGAGTCTTGTGGATGAGCTCTCCAGGGAGGCCAAGTGCATCGCCTATCTGAAGCATCTCGCAGACCAGATAGTCTGAGCAGGGGCTGAAGTCGCCCGCCGCATCGCCGTACTTGGTGGAGTAGCCGACATAGTCCTCAGACCTGTTGCAGGTGTTGGCGACACGTCCTCCCTCGGGAAGTGACTGCGCAACTGCGTAGAGAGTTGTCATGCGAATGCGGGGAGGTGTGTTTATCCTTGCGTCTTTTGATACGGCAAGGCCTGCCTCTTCAAGGGCGCGGTACTCGCCGCATACAGCCTCGTGTATGTTTACTGTGTAGGAGCGGATCCCGAGGATCCTGGCAACCTTTTTGGAATCTGCGATATCCTTCTGCTCGCCGTCCGGCATCAGAACGCCTACAACACGATCTTTTCCAAGGGCCTTTACAAGGAGAGAAGCGACTATGGTCGAGTCCTTGCCGCCTGAGAGGCCGATCACTGCGCTTGCCTCAGGGCCGTTTTCACTAAACCAGTCCTGTATCCACTTTATGATATTCTGAGTCTCTTTGTTTGCGTCAAACATGCATTCCTCCCTCAAATCTCTTCGTACTGCATTCTCCAGTCTATGCAGCGCTGGAGATAATCTACATAATCAGGGTTCTTGCACATGCCCTTGCCCTCTACGTCTGAGACCTTGGCGACGTCCTGTCCGTTGCAGGCCGTGGTCTTCATGACTATGTTAAGGGCGGGGACATGGGTGTCGTTCGCGATGTAGGTTCCTATTCCGAAGGCTACCTTTGCGCGGCCCTCGAAGTGAGAGTGTATTTTGTCAGCTCTCTCGAAATCAAGGCTGTCACTGAAGAGAAGCGTCTTGGTCTTCGGGTCGATTCCAAGGGATTCATAGTGCTTTATCATCTTTTCACCCCACTCCACAGGGTCGCCGGAGTCGTGGCGGACACCGGAAAAGAGGGTGGAGTAGGTCAGCTGGAAGTCGCGCAAAAAGCAGTCCGTGGTGATGGCGTCCGTAAGCGCAGTTCCGTTCAGGATTCCGTATTCCTTAACCCAGAAGTCAAGCGCATACCAGTTGGAGTAGGCGGGATTGTGCTTGTGGTTGCCCTGTCCGACACACATGATCCACTCGTGAGCCATGGTCCCGACAGGGGCGACGCCAAGTTTTTTGGCGAGGAGAACGTTGGAGGTCCCGACAAAAACAGAGCCGTTTAAATGCGCGTTCTTTAATTTCAGAACTGCCAGCTCCTGAGCCTCGGCAGAAAGGCGTCTACGGAGGCCAAACTCACTGAAGGCTCCGAGTTTGTATGTTCCGTCGGTTAAAAGAGCTATCTTTTTATCGAGCCTCTCCTCGAAGGAATTCATCAGATCTTCGTATTCATAGGCCATTCTGAAGTAGACCTCATTGACAATGGCGAGAGTCGGGATCTCGTACATCGAGGTGTTGAGCCAGGTGCCGTTTGTCTCGATCGAAAGACCGCACTCCGCGTCGGTTCCTATAGTGAAATCCTCATATCTGGGGTGCCAGAGCCTCAAAAAGTCCACGTAGGATTTCTTTATCCACTTGATTCCGGATAAGTAGTTCAGCTCGTCCTCGGTGAAATTGAGGTCGCAGTAGAGGTATATCTGGCGCTTGATCTCCTCGACCATCTCTTTTGTGAACCTGACATCCGTGTTCCTGCACCTGAATGTCCAGGTCGTGGTGTAGTCAGGAAAGTTGTGATAGATTGCCTGTCCCATTGAGAACTTGTAGAGATCTGTCTCAAGCAGGCTGTCGATAATAGGGTGCATAGGATCCTCCTCCATTTTTCCTGTTCTTTGCAGGTATTCTTCAAATACCGCGTTAATATCTTCTGCGTGGACCATAGGGTCATTCCTGATCTCGGTCCCGCTCATCTTGACTATTGTGCGATCCACCAGATTGAAGTGGTGGGAGGGGTAGATGGGCTGCAGCTTTTCAACGTAGGACGGCTCACCTGTGTACCAGGTAAAGTCAGCTAAGTCAGGGTCTATCCCCGCCGATGAAAAGAGCTCATTCCCCCAGGCAACCCAGTTCTCGTGCGTGAAGGTCCCGTCGAGCCCTATCTTCTTGTCGTCGATAACAGCGACGACAACGCGCGGATTGTCGTGAAATATTTCTTTTACAAGCTTGATGCGCATGGTGAAGGGAAGAAAGTCCCTGCCCCGATCCTGCTGATAGCCGCAGACCGCGATTATCATGCGGTCATTTTCTGAAAGAGCCCTCTCTATCAGCGATTCGTGCCCTATGTGCATCGGGATGAAGCAGCCGAAAACTATACCGATCTTTTCCATTAAAGTCTCCTTAGAAGCTCATAATAGTTGCTCATAATAGTTACAAAAATGTCTAATCCATTATACCGCATATTATGGTAGAATCTATAGGTGATACACTTTTTTGATGGCAGAGGACAAGGATATTATTTTATGGAAAAAACTCAGAACAGACGCGAGTATATGACCAGGACGCCGGTGCCGAAGCTCATTTTGTCGCTCTCGGTGCCGACTATAATCAGTATGCTGGTCACGGCAATCTACAACACTGCGGACACCTTTTTTGTTGCGAGGGTATCGTCGGACCCGGCAGTGAATACCGCAGCTACGGCTTCGGTGGGATTAGTGTTCACTGTAATGGCGATAATACAGGCCTTCGGCTTTTTTTTCGGGCACGGCTCGGGAAACTATTTGTCGCGAATGTTAGGTGCGGGAAATCACAAGGAAGCAAATGAGATGGCATCGACGGGCTTTGCAATGGCTCTGATCGTGGGAGTCATATTCGCCGTTGCCGGAAATATCTTTGTGCAGCCTATAGCGGATTTCCTGGGCGCGACGCCGACAACCATGCAGTTTACCATAGACTATATGAGGATAATCCTCTTTGGCGCGCCCTTCATGATGGCGCAGTTTGTCATTAACAACCAGCTCCGCTTTCAGGGGTCAGCGCTCTACGCCATGGTTGGACTTATGTGCGGGGCTGCCATGAACATGGTTCTTGACCCACTCCTTATCCTGGTCTTTCACATGGAGGTCAGGGGAGCTGCGATCGCTACCATCATGGGACAGATAACGAGCTTTGTCGTGCTGCTCATCGGAACCAGCAGGGGCGAGAACATCAAGATGAGCATAAAAAACGTCAGGATAAACGCCCACTATATGCTTGAGCTTGTAAACGGAGGAGCACCCTCTCTTTTCAGGCAGGGGCTTGCCTCGATATCGACGCTTCTCTTAAACAGGACGGCGGGGGCGATCGGGTCAGATGCCGCAATCGCGGGCATGAGCGTAGCAGGCAGGATAATGCTGATGATGGGATCTGCCCTCATCGGCTTTGGCCAGGGCTATCAGCCTGTGTGCTCCTTTAACTACGGAGCTGGGCTCACAAAGAGGGTTAAAGAGGGGTACATTTTCTGCGTGAAGTACTCGACGATATTCCTCATTGGAATAGGCGCCGTCTGCTTTGTATTTGCACCACAGATCATATCTCTTTTCTCAAAGGACCCTGCGGCGATCGAGGTAGGAGTTGCCGCGCTGAGGTTCATGGCAGCGGCCCAGCCTCTCTCGGGAGCGATTGTCATCAGCAACATGATGCTGCAGTCCATAGGAAAGGGGCTCAAGGCATCGATAACGGCATCAGCCAGAAACGGCATCTGCTTTATACCGCTGATCCTGATACTTCCACAGTTTCTGGGAATCAGGGGAGTTGAGATGACACAGGCCTGCGCGGATGTGTTATCGCTCTTTATAGCAGTGCCCATGGCTCTCTCCGAGCTTAAAAATTTTAAGGACTGATATGATACGGTTGTAACTAAGTACAATAATAAATAATATTTATTATTGGATTAGCATATGGAAAAGGGGCTTATTATGGGCTTTAAAGTTGGTGTAGGAAAGTCTGATTTCAGAGACATGAGAGAAGCAGGCAATTATTATGTTGATAAGACAGAGATGCTTTATGAGCTTGTTCATGATACAGACAATGCAGTCAGTTTGTTCACAAGGCCGAGACGTTTTGGAAAAACACTCATGATGAGCATGATGGAGAATTTCTTTAACATAAGGAAGGACAGTAAAGAGATTTTCGATGGTCTTGACATCATGGAACATTCTGAGTTCTGTGATAAATGGATGAATAAGTATCCGGTGTTGTTTATTTCTTTTAAAGATGCGGGAGCGGATGAATATAGTGTGGCATATGACAAGCTTTGTAGCACGGTAGCGGATGTATGTAAGAATTATTCTGATGTCATGAATAATGAAAAAATAAATCCTGCCGATTTACAGATGTTTGAAAAGCTCATGTTCAGGAACGCTTCGTCTGCAGAAATACAGGTTGCGTTCAGAACCATAATGCGTATTCTTTATTCAGTATATGGGAAAAAGGTCATTCTTCTTATAGATGAATATGATGTGCCATTAGCGAAAGCAAGTGAGAAAGATTCTGCAGAGAATAGCTATTATTCAAAAATGCCGGATGTTATAAAAGGCATTATGAGTACTGCTCTAAAGGATAATGAATACCTTCAATTTGCAGTTATAACAGGTTGCCTTCGTATCGCAAAGGAAAGTATTTTTACAGGCACTAATAACTTTGCATCATACTCTGTTCTTGATGATGGATTTTCAAAGTATTTCGGTTTTCTGGAAAAAGATGTTGATGCCATTATCACAGCTGCCGGAAGGCAGGACAGGAAAGATGTAATCAGGCGCTGGTATAATGGATACGTATTTGGAAAAAGCTATCTGTATTGTCCATGGGATGTAATCAATTATCTGTCGGAATTAAAGAAGGATCCGAATCTCGCACCTAAGAATTACTGGAAGAATACAAGCCACAATGGCATATTGCTTACTTTTGTAAAGAGAACGGATTTTGATGTTTCCGATAAGTTTGAAGCGCTGTTAAATGGTGGAACAGTATCTGCTACCATAACAGATCAGCTTACATATGATACATTGCACTCTTCTGAAGACAATCTCTGGAGTGTCCTGCTTATGACAGGGTATATAACAAAAGCGGACATAGCTGAAAGTTGCAGCACAGTATCCTTAAAGATTCCAAACAAGGAGATTTCATCCATATTTGAAGATACTGTTGTAAAATTCTTTGAAGAGACCGCGGACACTGAGATTATTTCATCCCTGATAAATGCATTTTGGCAAAGTGATGAAGTAGAAGCAACCACACTTATATCAGACCTTCTATGGAATACAATCAGCTATAATGATTATCATGAGGATTACTATCATGCCTTTCTTGCAGGCATTTTTGTAGGACGTGGATATAGTGTTGAGTCTAATAAGGAAAAGGGACTTGAAAGACCGGATATCTCTCTTAAGGATAAGAAGGGACGCAGGGCTATCATCATAGAAGCAAAAAAATCCGACAGAGAAGCAGATTTGGATAAGGACTGCGATGAGGCAATCCAGCAGATTATTGATAAAAGATATGCCGATGGAATGTATGGATATGAGCAGATTCTTTGTTATGGAGTAGCATTTTACCAGAAACGGGCAAAAGTGAAGAAGATGCAACAGGACGCGCTGATATAGAAGCTGCACAGATAATTCAGGATGACTTATATCATGCTATAAGTTTTAGTTCATTTTACATTAGACAGTGCTGTGCTAGTATTTATTTATCAAAAAGAAAATCCGAAGGGAGACAAAAGATATGGCAAAGATTAAAGAGAGCGCACTTGAACTTATTGGTGGAACACCACTTCTTAAACTTAACGGATACAGCAAAAACGCAGGAGTAACCGGAGCAACGATTCTGGCAAAGCTCGAGTACTTAAATCCCGCAGGCTCCGTCAAGGACAGAATTGCACTCGCTATGATAGAGGACGCTGAAAAGAGCGGAAAACTAAAGCCCGGAGCTACGATAATAGAGCCTACATCGGGAAATACAGGTATAGGACTTGCGGCAGTCGCAGCATCCAAGGGCTACAGGGCAATCCTGACACTGCCCGACACGATGAGCGTTGAGAGAAGAAACCTCTTAAAGGCATACGGCGCAGAGCTCGTACTCACAGAGGGCGCAAAGGGAATGAAGGGAGCCATCGCAAAGGCTGAGGAGCTTGAGAAGGAGATAGAGGGTGCAGTTATCCTCGGGCAGTTCGTAAATCCCGCGAACCCCGCAGTTCACAAGGCGACAACGGGACCTGAGATCTGGGATCAGACCGACGGCAAGGTTGACATATTCGTAGCAGGTGTCGGCACAGGCGGAACCATCACAGGTGTCGGCGAGTACTTAAAGGAGCAGAAACCTGACGTGAAGGTTGTGGCAGTTGAGCCCGCGACAAGCCCCGTGCTCTCAAAGGGCGAGGCAGGAGCTCACAAGATCCAGGGAATCGGCGCAGGCTTTGTTCCCGATACCCTCAACACCAAAATCTATGATGAGGTCATCGCGATTGAGAACGATGACGCCTTCGCAGAGGGCAGGAGATTTGCCGTATCTGAGGGAATCCTCGTGGGCATCTCATCAGGAGCAGCACTCAAGGCAGCTGCTATCCTCGCATCAAGGGAAGAGAACAAGGGCAAGACTATCGTAGTGCTCCTGCCTGACTCAGGCGACAGGTATCTCTCTACGCCTCTCTTCCAGGAGCTCAATTGATATGATGTCAGGGGCAAAAGTTTTTATCTACTTTTACCCTTAATATAATAGACATTACTCGGCAGAAATTACTGCTTCAGTCCACTCATTCGCGGGCTGAGGCAGTTTTTTATTCAATACAACCTTGTAAAAAATAAGCTGTGATATGGTATAATTCCTTGAAAGTCTTTTTGAACTTAAAATTATCGGTAAGGAGCAGTACAGATGACCATATTACAGCTTAAATACGTTATTGCAATAGATGAGGAGTGCTCGATGCGAAAGGCCGCTGACAGGCTATATGTGTCACAGCCCGGACTTTCGAGTGCCGTGAGAGAGCTTGAGAGCGAGATCGGCATTCAGATCTTCGAGAGGGTTCACAACGGAGTTGTGACCACAGCTGCAGGAGCCTCTTTTATTGCTTATGCAAGGAGCGCGGTTGAACAGTTTGAGAGGATAGAGGAGCGGTATTTAAATGCGGGGAGCGAGCGCCCGACGTTCTCAGTGTCGATGCAGCACTACACGATCGCTGTCAACGCGTTTATCGACACGGTAAAAGAGTATGACCTTCCGGAGTACCAGTATTCAATCAGGGAAACGCAGACGGGTGAAGTAATTGAGGATGTCAAGACTTTAAAGAGCGAGGTGGGTGTTATAGCGCTCAGCGATTTTAACAAGGCGACCTTTAAGAAGATATTTGCGGATGCATCGCTGGAATTCCATGAGCTCTTTTCACGAAATACGTACGTGTATCTAAGCAAGGACCACCCTCTCGCAGACAGGCAGGAGCTCTCGCTCTCAGACCTTGAGGACTACCCCTGCATGGTGTTTGACCAGGGTGACAACACTTCATTCTATTATAGGGAAGAAGCACTTGCCACCTACGACTACAAGAAGGTCATCAGCACCAACGAGAGGGCGACGTCCACGGAGCTGATGCTGGGGCTGAACGGCTACGCTGTCGGCGTCGCAATGCTCGGGGACTCCCTTAACAAGTCGGACATAAAAGTGGTCAAGCTGAAGGAGGAGGAGACGCTCACCTTTGGCTACATCGTAAGGAAGGGCGCAAAGCTTAGCGAAATGGGAGAGGCTTTTATAGAAAAGTTAAAGCGGCACAAAAACGACTGAGGAAGGATCTGTTAAGAACGGGCGAGAGGGTGATAGCCTATAGTTATAGCTTTCTATAAGAGCTGTCTTGTTGCGCAGCGGATAAAGTGGGGATATATTGTATTATATTCAAAGGCAATCAGGATATTGTCTTGGATAAAAAAGTGTATTATCATACATTAGTGTGTAAAAAAATTGAATACACACAACAAAGGAGGAAAAATTATGAAAAAAAATCTATTCACAAGCCTTTTACTGGCAGGAACACTTTCACTTGGAATTCTTACAGGATGCGGAGAGACTGCAGCCGAGACAACAAGCGAAGCACCTGCTGAGACACCTGCAGAGACAGGCGCAGCAGAAGCTGAGACTAAAGAGAGCGCAGAGGCTGCAGAGGCAACTGCCGATGATGGTGACAAGACCATCACAGTCGGAGCAACACCCGTACCTCACGCAGAGATCCTCGACAACATTGTAAAGGAAGTACTTGCAGAGGATGGCTGGACTTTAGAGACCGTTGTTTTCTCAGACTATGTGCTTCCCAACACATCACTTGAAGAGGGTGAGCTCGATGCAAACTACTTCCAGACTCTTGGTTACATGAACCAGCAGAACTCTGATGCAGGACTTCACCTTACAGCTGTTGCAGGTATCCACATTGAGCCCATGGGTATCTACTCAGAGAAGTACACATCACTTGAGGAGCTTCCCGACGGCGCTTCTATCGGTATTCCCAACGACCCCGACAACGGAGAGAGAGGAATTGACCTTCTTGTTCAAAAGGGTCTTTTAACTTCCAAGGGTGGTTTCGGAACAGACGCTAACTACACAGAGGATTCACTTACAAACGACAAAGAGGCAAATCCTCACGGATATGTGATCACACCTCTTGAGGCTGCTTCACTTCCTCTTTCACTTCCTGATCTCGATGCGGCTACTATCAACGGAAACTACGCACTTGAGGCTGGGCTTCCTTCTGAGTATCCCGCTCTTGATATCGAGGAGTTTGACGACGAGACAACTGTTAAGAGAACAAACTTCCTTGTAGTTAAGGACGGCAATCAGGATTCCGAGAAGACACAGGCTCTTATCAAGGCTCTTCAGTCTGACAAGGTTCAGGCTTATATCGATGAGACCTACAAGGGAGCAGTTATCACATCTTTCATTGACGCAGAGTAAATCATGATAAAAATAAACAACGTACAAAAAGCATTTAAAAAAACCGAGGTTCTAAAAGATGTCACCATCGAGATTGAGGATGGTGAGATATTCGGGATAATCGGGCAGTCAGGAGCGGGGAAGTCTACGCTCCTTCGCTGCATTAATGGACTTGAATCCTACGACGGCGGCAGCATTGTCGTAGGAAATCAGAGAGTCGATATCAAAGACAAGAAAAAGCTGAGAAACCTTCAGAAGAAAATGGGTATGATATTCCAGAGTTTCAATCTGCTGGAGCGCCTTGATGTCTATCACAATGTGGCCCTTCCCATGAAGTTCTGGGGGATTCCGATAAATACCCCTGCTGCAAAAGAAAAGATAATGAATCTCATTAAGCTCGTGGGACTCGAGGAGAAAGTGCACGCAAGGCCGCGTGAGCTCTCAGGCGGACAGAAGCAGAGAGTTGCAATTGCAAGGGCACTTGTGCTCGACCCTGAGATACTTCTGTGCGACGAGGCGACAAGCGCTCTTGACCCGGAGATCACAAAGGGGATACTCGCTCTTTTGCAGAAGATCAACAGGGAGATGGGGATAACCATAGTGGTCGTAACCCACCAGATGGAAGTCGTCAAGCAGATCTGTCAGAGAGTCGCGTTTTTAAGCCACGGAAAAGTCCTCGCAACAGGGAAACCTGAACAGCTTTTTGTCTGGCCAAAGGAGAGGGAGATAAGGGATTTCCTGAGGGAGGAGAGCGACAAGCTGCCGACGAACGGCGTGAACTTAAAGCTCTTTTTCTTCGGAGAGGGCAACCAGAGACCCATCGTCACGCAGATGTCGCAGGAGCTGCACACGGATTTCAACATCTGCTGGGCAAAACTCGAGGATTTCAGGGAGGACGTGTACGGAAGCCTTGTCCTGAACATGAATGAGAAGGACCTTGAGAAGGCCTGCAAATTCTTAGATTCCAAGAATGTTACCTGGGAAGTTTTGAAGTGACGTTTTCTGAAAAAGAGTAAACAGAGCAGAAGATAAGGAGCTGTTTCAAAACTTATTCTTTGGCAGCTCCGAAGTTTAAGAGAGAGGAAGTCTTATGTCAGGGATTTTATCAAGTGCAGGCATGACGTCTATTGTCTGGAATGCCTTTAAACAGACGCTTTACATGGTGTTCTGGTCGACGCTTTTTTCGGTGATAATCGGGTTTATACCAGCGATAATCTTAACGCTCACGGCGCCTGACGGGCTAAAGCCCAACAAGATAGCATATGAGATCCTGAGCTTTATAGTGAACGTGTTCAGGAGCTTTCCTTTTATAATCCTGCTCGTCATTCTGATACCTTTTACAAGAATGATTGTGGGGAAATCAATCGGAACAACGGCGTCGATTGTGCCGCTTACGGTGTCTGCGATTCCCTATATCGCGAGGGTGTTTGAGACGAGCCTTCGCGAGACGAATCCCGGAGTCATCGAGGCAGCAAGGAGCTTTGGGGCGTCCAATTTTCAGATCCTGATGAGGGTGTATGTCAAGGAGTCGATTCCCAGGATGCTCAACGGCATTGTGCTGCTCGTCATCTCGCTTGTCGGGTACTCGGCGATGGCAGGAACTGTCGGAGGCGGCGGTGTCGGTGATATCGCAATCCGCTACGGCTACCAGCAGTACAAGACGGATTACCTCATTGTGTGCTCAATCATACTGATCGCATTTGTGCAGTTTATCCAGATGCTGGGCAACTATATGTACAAGAAGATGAGCTGACGCAGTAAGGAACTGTAGCGAATTAACTTAGTCATTTGACTTGTCTGCTTTCCCGACAGCTGCGTCAAATGAATAAGTAATTCTGCTACAATTCCTAATCGGAAAATCAGGTAAGTGAAATTGTGATTTTATTCTGTAACAGTTCATAAGTGTCTATGGCATGAGTCTGCAGGCATGTTGAAACTGTTTGAATATTTGCCGGTGACTGGGAAGGCGTAGTCGTGAAGGCTAAAGGAGGACGATATGCAGGTTAGTATGTCAGCTACAGCAGAGCAGCTTAGTAAGTACAACAGTCTTTTGTCGATTCTGTCAAACTACGGGAGAGTTGCCGTGGCGTTTTCAAGCGGCGTCGATTCCACGTTTCTTTTGTATGCGGCGCGCGCAGCGCTCTCTGACAACGTGGTTGCACTCACTGCCGCTTCGCCCGTCTTTCCTAAGAGAGAATTAAATGAGGCTATAGATTACTGCAAGCGCCTCGGAGTTGAGCACAGGCTCATCGATATTGACGAGCTTGAGATAGAAGGCTTTGCGGAGAATCCCAAAAACAGGTGCTACATCTGCAAGAAGAGCCTGTTTGCTGCCTTTAAGAAGGCAGCAGATGATATGGGCATCGGAGTTGTGTTAGAGGGATCGAACAGGGACGATGAGGGAGATTACCGCCCGGGACTTTTGGCGATCAGGGAGCTTGACATCAAGAGCCCACTGCGCGAGGCTGACCTTTACAAGGATGATATCAGGGCGCTGTCTGTTCACTTTGGGCTGCCAACCTGGGACAAGCCTTCTTTTGCCTGCCTGGCAAGCCGATTCCCCTATGGCGAGATGATCAGCTACAAGAAGCTTGAGATGGTCGATAAGTCCGAGCAGCTTCTGTTGGAGCTTGGATTTAAGCAGTTTCGCGTTCGCATCCACGGAGAGGATACGTTTATCGCAAGGATCGAGGTACCTGAGGATGATATTGAGCGCTTTATGCAGCGCGATGTCAGGACAAAGGTCAATTCTGAACTTGTCCGATTTGGATTCAGTTACGTCTCGCTTGATCTTCGCGGCTACCGCACCGGCAGCATGAACGAGGTGCTGAGCTGATACCTTTATAAAACTATTAAAGAAGTCTTTGTGCGCTTCATGTTTTTCACTATATGAAGAATTTTTTTATTTTTGACCCTTTTGCCTGCAAATGGAGGGTGATTTTATTCATCGTTTTCACTATTCGAAGCTTATTTTTATTTTTGACCCCTGAAAAGAGATTTTCGGGGTCAAATTTTTTTTTGAAAAGCGATATAGTGAAAAATGAACATAAAAACAGGCCCCAAATAGGTGGAAAAGGGTCAAAAAAATAAAAATATCTGATATAGTGAAATTTATCATATATTAGTGTGCTATAGTCTGCTGTTGGGACCTGCTTCAAACAGCAAAAAAGAGATGAACATCGTTGTGGAACGCGGAGGATATGTATTGAGAAGAGAAATGGCCGGGAGAATGTGGTACTGTGCGTTGAAAAGAAAAGTGGCCGGGAGAATGTGGTACTGTGCGTTGAAAAGAAAAGTGGCCGGGGGAATGCGGTACTGTGCGTTGAAAAGAAAAGTGACTGCGGGTATATGTATGACACTTTTGATGGGCTTGGTGCTTATGGGATGTGCGGCGCAGGACAAAAAGATGTACACGTCGGGCATCTTTGCCATGGACACGATCATGGAGCTGCAGGTAGCGGGGCATGAAGAGACACTTTCGGGAGCCGAAGAAATCATAAGACATCTGGAAAAAGAACTCTCGGTTACGGATGAAAACAGTGAAATCAGCAGACTAAATATAAACGGCAGCGCAGAGCTGACACCCGATGTGGCCGGGATAATGGAGGGCGCGCTGAAGGTCTGCAGAGAGACTGACGGGGCGCTTGACATATCAATCTATCCGGTCCTGAAGGCCTGGGGCTTTACGACGGGAGAGTACAGGGTACCATACTCTGCCGAACTTGAAGAACTGTTAAAAAAAGTTGATTATAGGAATGTTGCGATGTCGGACGCCGAAAGCGCGGGAGGGACAGATGCCGGAGAGGGAAACGCTGAAGGCAAAGAGGCAGGAGATAATAGCGAGGAAAAGAACGTCAGATATGGAGAGAACATAACAGGAACAGGGCAAAACGCTGCAGGAGATAGCAGTAAAAAGAGTCTGGAAGGATCAGAAGACAGCGTAACCACTGAAACATCTGTCTCTGCAGAGATACTCCCGGGGATGGAGGTTGACCTTGGAAGCGTCGCCAAAGGCTATGCCGGAAAAGCGGTTGCGGAATATATGAAGGAGAGAGGGGTGACATCAGCCCTGATAAACTTAGGCGGAAATGTCCAGTGCGTCGGGCGAAAGCCAAACGGAGAGAGGTGGAAGGTCGCAATAAAGAGTCCTTTTGAGGAGAGCAAGTCGGGATTGTTCGGAGTCCTTTTGGCAGAAGATACAGCCATAATCACGTCCGGCGGTTATGAGAGGTACTTTGAGGAAAATGGTGAAGTTTACTGGCATATCCTGGATCCATCGACCGGAGAGCCGGCTAAGAACGGACTTGCATCCGTAACTGTTGTCGGAAGTGACGGGCTTAGGTGCGACGGGCTGTCAACGGCGCTCTTTGTGATGGGGCTTGATAGAGCGATAAAGTTCTACCGCGTCAGCGATGGCTTTGACGCAATATTTATCACAGAGGGTGGCGAAGTTTATATCACGGAAGGGCTTGCCGGTGACTTTGAGCTTTCATCCGAGTACTACAACGCACCTGTGCATATTTTGTCAAAATGAGTTATGGCATCATTTGTTTTTACCGGGAATCTGTGCGAGGATTACACCCGCAAAGATGAGCATGCATCCTGCAGCTTCCCTTCCGGTCATTGTCTGACCAAGGATGAGCCATCCAAACAAAGTGGAGAATACCGATTCAAGACTCATGATAAGGGATGCCAGTGCGGGACTTAGATTGCGCTGACCAACGGCCTGCAAAGTGTAGCCGATTGCTGAAGAAAAGATCCCTGTGTACAGGATGGCTATCCAGGAATTGATCGATAATAGGGAAGCCCTCCAGGTGGCCGGGTCAGGGGCAAGCTCAAAGATAACAGCCGCAAACAGGGAAATAATGCCGCTTACCATGAACTGAACACAGGCAAGTGAGACGGGATTCATTTTGGGAGCGTAGTGGTCAACGCATAGGATTTGCACTGAAAACATAAGTGCACATAAAAGCAGCATGATATCGGCGCTCGACATTTTAAGTCCTGCATCAGCGGATGCGAAACATAGCAGGTACAGCCCTGCAATAGCCATGACAATAGCAGGCCATACAAATATTGAACATTTTTTCCCAATCAGAAGACCCAGGATTGGCACGAGGACAATATAGCAGGCAGTGAGAAAGCCGGCTTCACCTGCAGAAGCTCCAAGGGCTATGCCAGCCTGTTGGAAAGTGGATGCCAGAAAAAGTGCAACACCGCAGATGATACCACCGAGCAGCTTTTTGGGCGGGATATGCCCCGGCATTATATTGTGTCCCTTTAAGAGAGGAAGCAGGCATAAACCACCTATGATAAATCTGATGCCGTTAAATGTAAGGGTGCCAACGGTGTTGCTTGCCAGTGATTGCGCGACAAATGCAGCTCCCCAGACGACGGACGCAAGAAGAAGCAGTAATGAACTTTTGATCTGAGAATGTGCTGTCTTTTCCATAACGAAATCAATTATATCAGAAATCGCATATATGATACCAGTGCAAAAAGTCATTCACCACTCATGCCCTCATGAAAGTGGTGAAATGACTTTATTGCACGCCCCGATATGAGCAATTAGTGGGTAGGGGCCCCGCGGTTTGCGAATATCGGGGAGGATTGTGGGAGTGCGAAGCACGGAACAATCCGTAGGTATCATTTTGCACTATAATCATATATAGTAAGGTATGTTTTTGGATTAAGGCTTGAAAAAAGTAAGGGGAGAGATTACAATTCTTTTATAAATTGCAATAAATAAAATTGTGCAAAATGATGCAGAATTATAAGAAACTAAAAACCCACAGGTTTTTTAAGGAGGAGAGGATTATGAAATACAGAAATAACAGAAAAGGGGAGCCTATATCCATCCTTGGGTACGGGTGCATGAGATTTACAACTTCAGGCCGGAATATCGACATGGAGAAGGCTGAGAAGGAGCTGATGGAGGCCTACAACGCCGGCGTCAATTATTTTGACACGGCTTATGTGTATTCCGGGTCAGAGGCGGCTGTCGGCGAGATATTCGAAAAGAACGGGATACGCGACAAGGTCAACATCGCAACAAAGCTGCCGCAATATCTCATCGGCAGCAGGAATGCCCTGGACAAATATTTTAACGAGGAGCTCTCAAGGCTGCGCACAGATTACATTGATTATTATCTGATGCACCACATGACAGCCATGAATCAGTGGGACAAACTAAAAAACCTCGGGATTGAGGAGTGGATCAAACAGAAGAAGGCATCAGGCCGGATCAGGAACATCGGCTTCTCATATCACGGAAACACCGAGGATTTCATTGGAATTCTGAACGCTTACGACTGGGATTTCTGCCAGATCCAGTACAACTATGTGGACGAGCACTCTCAGGCGGGGCTTGAAGGCGTTAAGGCCGCTGCAGCAAAGGGGATTCCGATTGTTATAATGGAGCCTCTTCGCGGAGGGAAACTTGTGAATCTCCTTCCGGACAAGGCAAAAGAGCTTATAGCTTCGCAGCCAACAGGCTACACACCTGCGGAGTACGGTCTTCGCTGGCTCTGGAATCAGCCGGAGATTACCTGCGTGTTGTCTGGCATGAACTCGATCGAGATGGTCAGAGAGAACTGCAGGATAGCGTCGGATGCTGAGGCAGGGTGCTTTACTCACGATGATTTTAAGACCATCGATAAGGTAAAAGAAATCATCAGGGAGTCGGAGCTTGTAGGCTGCACGGGGTGCAGATACTGCATGCCATGTCCGAAGGGCGTGGATATCCCTGCGCTTTTTAGGAGCTATAACATGACCGCACTTGAGAGCAAAACTGCCGCAAGATTTGAGTATGCGCAGACAGTAGGACTCAAAAAGGATCCGGCCTTTGCAAGCCAGTGCATACAGTGCGGCAAGTGCGAGCAGCACTGCCCTCAGAACATCTCCATCAGGGAAAAGATAAAGGAAGCAGACAGGGTTGTCCGTCCGCTTCCCTATAAAGTCGGTATTAACCTTGTGAGAAAATTCATGCTGAGGAAGTAGCATTTCGGGCTACGGCGAGGCTTTCTGACTCAGCATTTGGAAAATCAGGCAAGGGAAATTGTAAATTTATTCTGTAACAGTTCCTAACGGTCAACGAATTAACTGAACTGCAAAACGTGTTTTGAGATACGCACATCAGTTGCTGCCGGTTGCGCCCTGCATCTGGCCGTTTGCGCCCTGGCGGGGACCAAAGCCGCCCTGCATCTGTCCGTTTCCTCCCATACGTCCTCCAGAGCCGCCGGGCACCTGGCCTGATGCAGCTTCGCTATTTTGACCGGATGCGTCAGTTCCGCCCTGCATCCGGGTGCCGCTCTGGGTGCCAAAGCCTCCGTTTCCGCTAAAGCCGCCCTTCATACCGCGGCCTCCCATGCCGCCGCCCATCATGGAGGCGGTTATCTCGGTTATCTCTTCGCCGTTTACTGTGACGGTACCGCCGTTTAATTCAGCTTCCCTGTCAAAGTCAAAGGCAGAGCTTGCCGTGATGTCTATGGTTCCGCCGTTTATGTAAATGGAGCCGTTGGCGTCAAAAGCGTCGGTGTCGCCGCTTCCCATCTTTACCGTGATATTTCCGCCGTTTACTTCTATGACAACATCTACGGAAGTGCTCTTGGAGGCTGCGTTTATACCGTCATCCGATGCGGAGATATTAATTGTGCCATCGTTTATCTGGACATATGTCGCTTCAAGCCCCTCGGAAGCTGTTATGTCAATTGCGCCTCCGTCAATTATCAGCATTGTAGTTGCCTGCATAGCGTCACTCTCAGCGTCTATGTCAAATTCGCCGCCTTTGATATAGATATACCCGACCGAGGTATCGTCCGAGTTCTCTGAGTGAAGACCATCTTTTCCGGCATCAATGGTGAAAGTACCGTCATATATCCTGATCGAGTCGTTTGCCTCTATCGCATCGGAAGCAGCGGTTATGTTGTAGGTGCCTCCTGTGATCTTGAGGTCGTCCTTGCAGGAAATGCCGTTTCCTGTGGAAGAGATATTGAGTGTCCCGACACCATTACATACGAGGTCATCCCTGGAGAAGATCACGGCGTCCGTGTTTGTGGTACCGTCTGCGCTGAACGTGCCTGTAACCTTAAGTGTGTTTTCGGAATCCGTTGTTGTGACAAAGACCTTGTCTGCGCTCTTTACGTAGATGGCTGGAGCGTCAGCGTTTGATATCGTCACACCGTCAAGAACTATCTGCACCTTTTCTGAGTCATCGGCGTTTACGATTATGCTTGAGTTTGTAGCGCTTCCGCTGATGACATATACTCCCTCACTTGTTATTGTGATATCTTCGCCGCTTGTGAGCGTGAGGTAAGTTGCATCTGTCAGGTCCGCCTCCTGCTCTAAATCCCTCTCAGTGAAAAGAGATGACGTATCAATGAGAGTTGATGAACTTGCAGCCGAATTTCCTGACGAGAGGTTTTCCTCTGTGGTGCTGCTCTTTGTTGTTGCAACCTCTTCTGCATCCTGAGATGCGCCGGTCCCTTCAAGGATGTTCACATATTTCTCACCATCCGCAAAAGAACTCTCTGAGACAGCTCCTATCGGATCTGAAATCGTGTTTTTTACATCTGATGCAGAGCATCCTGTCATGATCAGCATTGCAATAACTATCCCTGTCAGTAAAGTCTTTTTTGTTCTCATTTATGTTTCCTCACTTTCATGTGTGTATTTATCTGTTTGAATGTATTATTACATTCCCACCTAAAAGATACTTAAAAGATTTCAACCTGTTGAAAAGAGAGTTATTACATTATAAAATTGCTTGTGACACAAAAATTTACATAAGGAGCAGAAGGCATTGAATAAAAAGAAAATCCTTGAAAATAAAATGTTCCTGTACCTCACGGAGTTTTTTGCGGGAATGAGCGTGATGGCGGTGGAGCTGGGAGCGAGCAGGCTCCTTGCGCCGTACTTTTCATCGTCGCAGATCGTGTGGACCATCATAATAGGAACGATCATGATCGCCATGGCTCTTGGAAATATCTACGGAGGAAGGAAAGCAGACAGGGATCCGGACCCCGGAAAGCTCTACACGAGAGTTCTCATTGCAGCCATCTGGATAGCGGCAATACCTGTTGTCGGCAAGTACATAATCCTTGCTATCTCAGCTGTGCTGATATTTACGGTTAACAGTAACTTCCTTATAATTGCTGCCTTTGCGGCATGTATGGTGGTGTTTGTGTTTCCTCTTTTCCTTTTGGGAACCGTGACGCCCTCGCTTGCCAAGTACACCACCGACTCGCTTGATGACAACGGCAGGATCATTGGAACACTTGGGGCGTTTAATACCGTGGGCAGCATCATCGGTACCTTCGTTCCGACCTTTGTGACAATACCGGCGGTTGGAACATCCATAACCTTCCTGATCTTTGCAGGGATACTCCTGGTCCTTTCTATCGTATACTTTGTAAGCCCGGGGGATGGGAATACTTCTGCACAAAAGCCTTCAGACGGGGGCAAAAAAAAGATAATAGCAGGGATACTCATCTTTATTATCTGTACGGTCTTCGGGCACAGCACGAGCTTTGCTTTCTGGGAAAATAATCTGACGTACGAGGGAGAGTCAGTCTACAACTACCTCCAGGTAAAAGAGACTGACAGCACCGTGATACTCTCGACCAACGTTCTCTTTGGCGTCCAGTCAATGCTGGTAAAAAACGGAGCGCTTACCGGGATGTACTACGACTATGCAATGGCTGCGCCGTATATGGCGGGGATAAAGGAAAAAGAGGCTTCGGGCGATGACCTTAAGCTCCTCATCCTCGGTATGGGCTCAGGCACCTACGCAACGCAGCTGTCGAGGTACTTTGACAATATCAATATCGAGGGCGTCGAGATTGATGATAAGATAACGGACCTCGCACACAGATATTTTGAGCTGCCAGAGGAAACAAAGGTCACAACCTACGACGGAAGGGCATATCTTGCCGCAATAGACGGGCAGTATGACGTTATCATGGTCGATGCATATCAGGACATCACCATCCCGTTCCAGATGTCTTCGAAAGAGTTTTTTACCATGGTAAAAGAGCACCTCTCTCCCGGTGGAGTCATGGTCGTCAACATGAATATGTACAACGAGGGAGCCGGAACAGAGGATGATGCCACGATCAACACATATCTAGCAGACACGATAAGCTCTGTGTTTGAAAACGTGATAACAGTAAAGGTGCCGGGCGCCACCAACAGAGAGCTCTTTGCGACTGACTCAGGTGAGTTTCTAAAGCGCCTTGATAAGAACACCGGGATGGAGGAAAATGATGCGCTGCGCGCCATGATGCAGCGCGTTCAGGACACATACACAGTCTACGAGAGTACCGGGCACATCATGACAGACGACAAGGCTCCGGTTGAGCTTTTGGGAATGAGGCAGATCGACTCAATCATAAAGAACGAGGTCGAGTTCTACAGGATGATCTACAACACGAAGGGAATAAAAGGACTTCTGGAGCTTTTGTGAGATACGCGTCCTAAGAAATCCACTGAAAGAGGTACCCCTTAGAACAAAGAAGGATTGTTTATGGAAAAAACTGATAACAGGTTTGCGGGTGAAATGAAGGCGTGGCTTATGATACAGGTCATCGGGCAGACGAGTGTGAACTTTTTTAATAGGAAGAAACTCGCCGGGGAGATAGCGGAACACCTTCGCGTATTTGAAAAAAACCATGCCGGGATAGATAATACATCAGGCGGTAATGAAGATAAGCTTAAGGATTTTTCCGAGTACTTCATTGACTCGTGCCTTTCATCCAAGTCCTACAAGACCGCCGTCTTCGGCGCCATCCCGATGAGCGATGCGGGAGCGGCAGTAAGGCTCCTTCAGGATATCGATGAGGTGACGAGGATCATCCCTGAGCGCTTCGGACTGTCAGAAAACGCAAAGCCTCTGCGATATTCGCTCCTTGATGCCTATAGAAGAAAGGTTGACGGAGCGGAAAAATTCATGGATGAACTCGGAGTCAGATGATAATGCGGGCATTGTCGAGAATTTTTGACGCAGCAGATGAATTCATAGATGAACAATTTGGTTAATTATGAATGAGTCAGTACACTAGCGCTATCACATACATAACAGGAGAAAACCATGGCAGGAAAATATCTAACCATTGGAATACTGGCACATGTTGACGCCGGCAAGACGACACTCTCAGAAGGAATGCTGTATCTTGCCGGCGCTATTAGAAATATGGGGAGGGTTGACCACAGGGATACCTTCCTTGATACCTATGAGCTGGAGAGAAGCCGCGGGATAACCATCTTTTCCAAGCAGGCGGTCTTTGATTACGGGGATGTCACCTTTACGCTTCTTGATACGCCGGGGCACTCCGACTTTTCGCCGGAAATGGAGAGGACTCTTCAGGTCCTGGACATGGCAGTTCTCATCATAAGCGCAAGGGACGGCGTGACAAGTCAGGCAAAGGTTCTTTTTAAGCTCCTTGAGCACTACAGGGTGCCCTTTGTCATATTTGTAAATAAGATGGACCAGCTCGTCTCAGGTTCGGGAGAGCAAGACGCCGGCGTAGATGAGGGCACCAGGAAGGAACTCATTTCAAAGATAAAGGAAGGGCTCGGAGCTCACGTCGTTGATTTTACAGAAGGAACTGACAGACCCGATGTACAGGAGGAGCTCGCAGTCTGCGACGATGCTCTCCTCGAGGGCTTCTTTGAAGGGCATAAGATAACACGGGATGAGGTAAAAGAGCTGATCCGCGAAAGGAAGTGTTTTCCGTGTCTTTTTGGCTCCGCGCTTAAGATGGAGGGAGTAAAAGAGCTGCTGGATCTGATCGCAGACTATTCCACCAGAGAAACTAAGGGGCGAAAAGATGCGGGATCGGGCGCACCCGTGGCAGGGAGCCCTGCTGCCGGCGCACCGAAAGGAGAAGAAGGGGAAGATACTTCATTTGGCGCGCGCGTTTTTAAGATCAGCAGGGAGGGACAACTGCGCCTGACGCACATGAAGATCACAAGCGGCTCTCTTAAGATACGGGACCGCTACGGCGATGAGAAGATAGATCAGATAAGAATATACTCAGGAGATAAATATACGGCGGTTCAGGAGGCGACAGAAGGAATGATCTGCGCTGTCACCGGGCTGTCACACACGAGAGCGGGTCAGGGCCTCGGGAATCTTGACAGCAGTGAGATATCAGAGATACTTCAGCCCATTCTCTCAGCGGCGCTCATACTTCCGGAAGAGGCGGATGTAACTGTTGTCTACAGGCAGCTAAAGAGCCTCGAAGAGGAGGAGCCGATGCTCAGCGTCAGGCTGAACGAAGCTACGGGTGACATAGAGGTGCAGATAATGGGCGAGGTGCAGAAGGAGATACTAAAGCACCTGTTAAAGACCAGGTTCGGTCTGGAAGTTTCCTTCGGGCCGGGGCACGTGGTCTACAAGGAGACAATAGCTGAGCCGGCGGAGGGAGTCGGGCACTTTGAGCCACTGCGCCACTACGCTGAGGTTCATCTCCTCTTAGAGCCCGCAGAGCCCGGCAGCGGCATTGTGATCGACAACAGATGCAGCACGGATGTGCTCTCTCTGAACTGGCAGAGACTGATCCTGACCCACATCGCCGAGAAAAAACACGTCGGTGTTCTGACAGGATCAGAGCTCACCGATGTTAAGATAACTCTTTTAACAGGGCGCGCCCACGAAAAGCACACGGAGGGCGGTGACTTCAGACAGGCCACCTACAGGGCGATAAGGCAGGGGCTTATGCAGACGAGGAGCGTGCTGCTCGAGCCTGTATTTGACTACCGCTGTGAGCTGCCCCAGGAGTTTGTCGGGAGGGCCATGAGCGATTTTGAGAGAATGAACGGACAGGTAATGCCACCTGAGATTTCCGGAAATACGGCAATACTCACAGGGAGGGTTCCTGCGGCCTGCCTCGGGGACTATGCATCTACCCTCTCGGCCTTCACAAAGGGGGAGGGAAAGCTCTTTACAACGCTATCGGGCTATGCCCCCTGCCACAACACAAGGGAGATCCTCGATGAAAAGAAGTACGACCCGGAGGCTGATCTGTCGAACACGCCGGACTCTGTATTCTGCTCGCACGGTGCGGGGATAGTGATCCCGTGGAATGAGGTTTCTTCGTACATGCATCTGCCTTTTGCTTACAGCAAAGGAATGGAGACAGTCGGGACGGATATGACGGACTCAATTGACATGGATGCCCTCAAAGACCTGCAGGCCAGGATAAAGAGAAATGAGAAGAAGGAGAGATCCTTTGACGAGATAGAGAGGGAGATAAGGGCGACTGAGGGTGAGCTGAAGGACATCTTTGAGAGGACCTACGGCCCTGTAAAAAAGAGGACTGCTACGGAGACTACCGTCTACGAGGGGATGACGAAGGAGGAAAAGGAGGCCCGCCGCGACTTATCTGTTGAGCAGCAAAAGAGGGATAAGTACCAAAACGAGAAGGGGCAGGATCCTGATGAGTACAGGGAGTATCTGCTCGTTGACGGGTACAACATAATCTACGCTTCTGACTCACTTAAGGAGCTTGCCGCCCATGACCTCAAGGCTGCAAGGGATGCGCTGACCGACATGCTCATCAACTTCCAGGGCTACAGGAGGGAGAGAGTGATCCTTGTCTTTGACGCCTACAGGGTCCACGGGGGAAAAGAACACGTCGAGGAGAAGGCAGGTCTTTTGACGGTATATACAAAGGAGGCGGAGACGGCGGATCAGTACATTGAGAAGGCTGCGCATGAAATCGGAAAAAAATACAGAGTCTATGTTGCTACCTCCGATGCCATCGAGCAGGTCATAGTAATGGGGAGCGGTGCCATAAGGCTCTCGGCGCGTGATTTTCTTGCGGAGATAGACAGAACAAGTCAGATGATAACGGACAGGATAGAGACTATAAAAAAATTATAAAAAAACGACTAAATTTACACTTTTTATAAGTAAAAAGATATACAATATATCTATGATTTTTGATTTTTCAAGGAGGTTAAGTCATGAACAAAAAGGGTAACTCTGGAACAAAAGCGCCTCTGGGCGTATTGCTTTTAGGTGCGACAGCAGCACTGGCAATCGCTCTTATTGCGGCTATCTTAATCAGCAGCACGAGGATGAAGATGATCGAGCAGCAGGATGAGCATGTTTACTACGATATGCTCTATACGATCAGCTCGGATCTCATCAATGCAGACAGGGATCTCTATCAGGCGATGCTGGCAGCTACTGAGAAGCTCGCATACGGTGAGCACGTCGATGCAACGATGATTCAGGGATATGTCACTGAATACAAGGAAAATGCACAGCAGGCACTTGACGGCGTCAACAATGCGGCTGCCATCGCCCGGAATGACGACTATCTATACAATACACTAAAGGATAACGACGGAGAATCGTTTTCAACCCTGGCGAGTAACTTCCAGGCGCAGTACAACGCATGGATGTCCAGCTATGATGTAGCGACAGGTACAGGAGACATCGAGGCGTTCGACAGGAACTTCGAGGCCACAAGAGA
Organism: Butyrivibrio sp.; assembly: GCA_017470505.1. Taxonomy (GTDB): domain Bacteria; phylum Bacillota; class Clostridia; order Lachnospirales; family Lachnospiraceae; genus Butyrivibrio. The sequence goes on from JAFUYO010000032.1 coordinate 29,273, forward strand.
ATACATCAGCGATATGTCAGATATCGTTGAGCAGTGGGCTGTTGCTGAGAAGAAAGCCAATGAGGATTCTACAGACAGGAGCATCCTGATAGCTGCAATCATATTCATCGTCATCGCTGTTGTTCTCGTTGGAGTAACTGTTATCATCATCATGAACATATTAAAGACACTCAAGCAGATGACGGCTGACGTAAAGAGACTGTCCGAGGGTGACTTTGTTACGAAGATCAACGCAAACAGCTTTATTGTTGAGTTCTCCGACATCATGTTAGCTCTTGAGAGCATGAGGCACGAGCTCAGAAATGCCCTGGTGAAGGTCATCAGCCACGCCGACAGTGTTAACACCAAGGCAGAGCTTGCCAAGGATTCAATCTCGAGCTCACAGAAGACGACCACAGATATCAGCTCCGCAGTCAACGACCTTGCGACAGGAGCTACAGCAATGGCAGAGGATGTACAGAGCACATCTTCAGTTACAGTCAATATCGGATCATCGGTTGACAACGTTCTCGACTCTGCAAATGCAAACCTCGAGAGAGGAAGGCACGTATACGAGGAGTCAACAAGAGTCAAGGATCAGCTCGAGCAGATCAAGGTTCAGGATCAGAAGAACGATGAGATGGCATCTCAGGTTGCAGATTCCGTCAACGAGACAGCAGCAGTTGTAGCACAGATTTCTACAGCAGCTGAGTCCATCATCTCAATCGCAAGCCAGACAAACCTCCTCGCCCTCAACGCATCAATCGAGGCTGCAAGAGCAGGAGAAGCAGGTAAGGGATTTGCGGTAGTTGCAGACAACATCAAGGATCTTGCAGGCGATACCAACAACCTGGCCGGTGAGATAACCAACATGCTTTCAACGATCACTGATTACTCCAATAAGAATAAAGAACTCACCGAGGCCATCAAGGGTGCAATCACCAATGAGACCACAGCTCTTGAAGAGATGAGCCTGTCCTTTGATGAGATGCTCACACTCCTTCGCGAGACAGAGGAAGGCAACAAGCAGATCGTAGAGCTCGTAGAGGGCATGAACGCAGACAAGGAGAACATCATGAACTCCGTAGAGTCACTCTCGAGTATCTCCGAGGAGAACGCAGCTTCAACCCAGGAGACAAGCGCATCCCTGATGCAGCTCGACAGCAACATGGAGTCGGTTGTTCAGCAGGCAAGAGACCTCCAGCAGATAGCAGAAGAACTCACCGCCAACGTAAAATACTTCAAGGTCGAGCTTCCTGAGGGCGGCCGCAGGTAAATCCTGGCCAGGTCACTTTCGGCGGCAGTTTGTGAACAGATATGTTTGCTCACTTTGACTGCGGCGTGATAGGGCCGGGAGAAACCACAAATAATATATATGTTCGCTCCTCGGTCGTTGTGATTTGCTAAAATTCAAAAACAGAAGAACACCTCATTTCATGTTATTCAGAGAAATCGGTGTTCTTCTGTTTTTTTATTTTGCAAATCATCGCCTCCTCAGCAAGCTCACATATATATCATTTGTGGCTTCTCCCTCACCTAACCATCTGCCGCAGGCCAAAGGCAGTAAATCATATGATTGCAAAAAATATTTCCTGGCCGCGAGGGTCAGCCTCGGCGGAGGATTTCTGTGTAGGCGAGGATGAGGGGGGCGACGCCCTTGGCCTCGTTCTCGACAACGGGCTCTGAGAAGTAGTACTCAAGGGAGCCGTCTCTGTGGTCTTTGCCGCCGAGTCCCGCAACGAGGCAGATGCCGCCGAGCTTCGGTGAGCCGTCCTCGTTTCTTGAGAGGTACTTCTGTGTTATGCCGTCGAAGGCCTTCATTGCGACATCCTCGAATCTCTTTGGAATAAAGCCTAGCCTTACGCCCTTTAAGAGACCGTATGCGATCAGCGCTGTTCCTGAGGTCTCGAGGTAGTTTCTCTCATCATCTTTTTTGTCAACAACCTGATAGAACATTCCGCTCTCATCCTGGAAGGGGATGAGGGAGTCCGCAAGGTCTTTGAGCATGGTCTGAAGATATCTCATCTCGTAGTACATGGACTCGTCCATGGCTTCTGCGGTATCTACAAGTGAAACCGTGAACCAGCCGAGGGCGCGGAGCCAGAAGTTCGGTGAGAGTCCTGTCTCTTTGTCAGCCCAGTACATCTCCCTGCTCTCGTCGTAGCCGTGGTAGTAGAGACCTGTTTTGCTGTCTTTCATGAGAGCCTCAACATTCTTGAACTGCTTGAAGGAATCAAGACAGCCCTGCATCTTGTTGTAGCGCCGCTCGTACTCCATGTAGAAGGGCTGGGCCATGTACATTCCGTCAAGCCAGACCTGATAAGGGTAGATCTGCTTGTGCCAGAAGTTGCCCGCCTTGGTCCTGGGCATCGTCTCGAGCTGGCCTCTTGCCGTATCCATGGCCTTTCTGTATTTCTCCCTGCCTGTGAGGTCATAGAGTTTGAACAGATTCTTGGAGGGGTTGATGTTATCGAGGTTGTACTCCTTGGGATCGTAGGTCTTGATGGAGCCGTCGTCCTGAACGAACCAGGACACAAACCTGTCCGCGAAATCAAGGTATTTGTTGTTCCCTGTCATCTCGTAGAGAGAGAGAACAGACGTTATCATGCAGCCGTCGATGTAGTTCCAGGTGTTGGGTTTGCCTGAAAGGATTTTCTCCTTGTTCCAGAAGGGGTGCTCTGCGTCTGACTTCTCAAGCAGATAGTCAACGTATTCGTCGAGCATTTTGTAGGTTTCTTCTCTTGTCATTTGATTCTCCATTTCCCGATGCAAATCACGCTAATATGTAAGTGCTTACATTTTAACACATTATTTGAAAATATGGTATACTATATTTCCGGGTTTAGGCATAATAAAAACAGGAGAATATAACCGATGGAACAGAGTATTACAGACAGGATGCTGTCGTTTATTGACAGCTCGCCGTCTGCCTTTCATGTTGCAGATAACATAAAAAAGGAGCTTGAAAAAGCAGGGTTCACTGAGCTTAAGGAGAGAGATAAGTGGGAACTTGGCAGCGGAAGCTATTATGTGATAAGAGGGGAATCCTCTGTCATTTCTTTCAGAATCCCAAAGAGAGATTTCAAGGGCTTTCACATAATCGCAAGCCACAGTGACTCCCCCTCTTTCAAGATAAAAGAAAACCCTGAGATGCCCGGGGGAGCCTATGTAAGGCTCGGGTCAGAGAAGTACGGAGGAATGTTATGCGCTCCGTGGTTTGACAGACCTCTCTCTGTGGCGGGAAGGCTCGTGGTATCAGGTGGTGATGAGGTAAAGAGCTTGCTTGTTGATGTTGACAGAGATCTGTGCATGCTTCCGTCTCTTGCCATTCACATGAACCGCGAGGCCAACGATGGATACAAGTACAATGCCCAGAGGGATATGCAGCCCGTGTTCGGGGACATCTCGTCAAAAGAGAGCTTTTTTACGCTTGTTGCAGAGGCTGCCGGCGTGGAAGCAAAAGATATTTTAAGTCACGATCTCTTTTTGTACAACAGGGTGAAGCCGACTTACTGGGGGGCGAATCGTGAGTTCATCGCAAGCTCCCGTCTTGATGACCAGGAGTGCGTGTTTTTAACTCTCACAGGGCTGCTTGATGCAGAGCCTGTTGACTATGTCTCTATGCACTGCGTTTTCGACAACGAGGAGGTTGGAAGCGGAACCAGACAGGGCGCGGACTCCACCTTTTTAAAGGACACTCTGAAGAGGATAAACGAGTCGCTCTCAAGGAGCATGCAGGAGTATCACATGGCGGTCGCGGACAGCTTCATGATATCGGCAGACAATGCACATGCGGTTCACCCGAGCTACGAGGACAAGGCGGATCCTGTGAACAGACCTGTCATGAACGGCGGTATTGTCATAAAATACAACGCCAATCAGAAGTACACAACGGATGCCGTGTCGGCTGCGCAGTTTAAGCTTTTGTGCAAAGAGGCCGGGGTTCCCTTCCAGACCTTTACCAACAGGTCGGATATGCCGGGGGGATCGACTCTTGGCAATATTTCCACGGCTCACGTATCGCTGAATGCGGTGGACATAGGACTTGCCCAGCTGGCGATGCACTCGCCCTACGAGTCGGCAGGCGCAAGGGACCCTGAGTACCTGTCTAAAGTCAGCAGGGTCTTTTACTCAAAGTGAAAAGCTATGTTGTTACCGGTCGGGAACTGAACAGTAACGTTTATTTTGGAGGAATTATGGGATTATTTGATATGTTTGGAAAAAAGAATGAGAAAGAGGCCGAAGAGGAGAGAAAAAAAGAGCTTCTTTCACAGAAGCAGGAGGCCTCTGACACCGCAAGGAAGGCACACGAGGGAATGGAGTGGCCCGTGATACAGAGGATCAATCCCGTCAACATACAGGATGGAGATGCCGGTGTGATCGGGGAGACAGTGCCTGAAGAGCGCAAGGATGAGCTTGGGCAGATGATCTACGATGAGGATATACCTGCGGACAGCCTTAAGTTTTTAAACAGCCAGGAGCTTTTATTCATCCTGACAGCGCTTGAGATGTTCAACAAAAAAGCTCCTCTTCCGGGTTTTGAGACCAATCACAGAAAGATATACAACGAGGTTCTGGGAAGGATACGTGATGCGAAGGAGCTGTATGTGCTCTACGACAAGACTTCCGGGTTTCCCTTCATAGATCACGGCTTTGCCAATGTGTACTTTGATGAGGAGCTTGCAGGCAAGGCAGTTGACCTCTTTACAAGGCAGTTCCGTAAACTCGAGGCGAGAAAGACCGTAACGCTCAGCGAGGATACCACCAAGACGGGATTTTTTGACTTCCTGTACTACATCGGAGTGGAGAACCTGATCGTCGACAACGGTGGATACAGGGCGAGGTTTAAGAGGAGCGAGATCACGGCGGCGCCCGGTGAATGGAATAACGACAAAAAGCCAGATATGCCGATCAATCCCAAGCTCAATTTTGCCATGATCGATTTCTTTGAGGAGATGAGGTGGCCCGTCAAGTACGAGAAGAGGGATGAAGTATTAAAGGCCAAAGAGAGGCGCATGCTCACTCTCATCGGAGGGAGCAGGTTCATCGTACCCATACAGCACGACGGCCCTGCGGAGGTCATGGAGGACGGCCGCATCAAGCTGACCAAAGACAGCAGGATCAAGTTCCTTGTGATGAAGACCGGGGATAACAAGGAGTTTATACCCGTGTTCACAGACGGCTTCTCCCTGGCAGGCTTTGGAAAGGGCAAGGAATTTGGAGTCGGAGTGTTCGGTTTTGAGGATCTTGTCCGCTTCGTTCAGGACAAGGACGGCGTAATGATCAATCCCTCGGGGCAGCAGGTTGTGCTGACCAGGGACAGGATGATGGCTCTTCACCACGCTTCGAGCCAGGCACAGGCACTTAAGAAGAAAAACAGTGCCGGGCAAAAGGCGGCCCGGTCCGCCGATGCTGCAGTTGCACAGGCTGTCAACAAGGCTGTGAAAAAAATGAATGAAGAGAAAAAGGATTAACTTGTTTATGCGCTGAAAGTGGTCTAAAATTGAATAGTAGTATAGTCTGTTTTTTTCAGGTGTACGACAGGTGAAGGAGCGGAAATTATGTTGGATCGACTGATTGGGACGTTTCTTGTCGAGCAGGGGGAGCTGTCAAAAACACAGCTGATGGAAGCCTACAGGCTTCAGGAATCAAATAGGGCCAAGCTCGGTGTAATCGCGGTGGCTGAGAAGCTCATGTCAATTGCCCAGGCTGAGCAGGTCAACACGCTCCAGACTTCGATGGACAAGCGCTTTGGTGATATCGCGATCGAAAAGGGGTATCTGTCCAAGGCTCAGGTTGAGAGACTTTTGGAGCTTCAGGGCAATTCCTATCTGGCTTTCCTTCAGGCTGTCGTTGATCTTGGATTCATGACAATGGAGAGACTTTCGGAGGTTGAGAGTGACTATCAGAAGAGGAACGGCTACACTGAGAGCGATATGGCAGCCCTCAAGACGGGGGATGTCGAGCAGGCTGTTCCGATCTTTCTTCACACGGATGATCCTGTGTTTAAGGCCATGTTTTCCATGGGTATCAAGAATATGTACAGACTCGTTGACAACCATGTATTCGTTGGCAATACATATACTGCCAGGGTTATCAAGGATGAGGTACTCAGCTATCAGAGATTCCACGGCGATCAGAGCGCTGTTGTTGCGATATCCGGCAAGTATGAGGATGTACGCAAGATGGCTGTAGCCTATACCAAGGAGGAGTTCGTTGAGACGAGGGAGGACGCGCTTGATGCGACGTGCGAGCTCATAAACTGCATCAACGGACTCTATGCTACTGAGCAGAGCAAGTCCGATGCGAAGATAGAGCTGGAGCCTCCGAATTTTAATGTGAGTTTTGCAGAGGCTACAAGCGATGAGATGGTTGTTATGCCGGTCTATATCTGCGGAGGTGAAGTCAAGTACATTATCGCTATTTCGAAGGACATTTATGTAGGCAGCTGAGGAACTGTAGCAAATTGTAAATTTATTCTGTAACAGTTCCTGAGTCAGCGACGGGAGGCCAATATGAGCAGTGTATTGATAGTGGATGATTCCAGGACTTCAAGACGGGTACTTAAGGATATACTTACGAGGGCGGGCTATGAGATAGTCGGAGAAGCCATAAACGGCAAAGAGGGCTATGAGCAGTACGCAAGGCTGCGTCCCGATATTGTGACTATGGATATAACCATGCCGGAGATGGACGGAATTGAGTCCCTTCGCCTCATCAGAAAAGATTTTCCCGAGGCGAAAGTGGTCATGATAACCGCAGCCGGTCAGAAGGACAAGATGATGGAGGCTGTGAAGATAGGGGCGTCAGAGTTTGTGTCCAAACCCTTTATCGAGGAGACGGTCCTTGAGGCGCTTGAACACTGTCTCAAGTAAAAGATAAAAAGGAAGGTTTTCCGGGGGCTTGTTTAAGTCCCCGGTTTTTCGTTCAGTATCAAAAGAGATGTCACATACTGTTACGCGCATTGACTTTTGTATCATATTATAGGAGGAAACATGTCTGAAAAAGTGCTCATAACCGGGGCTTCAAGGGGCATAGGCAGGGAGATTGCAGTCTCTTTTGCAAAGAGGGGGGATGAACTCATCCTTACCTGCAATAAGAACATCGATATGCTAAGGGACCTTGGCGAAAGCCTCTCCAGCGAGTACGGCGTAAAATGCCGAACATATTCCTGCGATGTCTCGGACCATGAGAAGGTAAAAGAGCTCTTTTTACAGGCCGGGGATATTGACATACTCGTTAACAACGCAGGGATTGCGTGGATGGGGCTTCTTACGGATATGGATATAGATGACTGGAGGAGAGTTATCGACACCAATTTAGGAGGTCTTTTTAACACCTGCAAATATGCAGTGCCAGTCATGGTCCGCAACAGGAAGGGCTCTATTATCAACATTTCCTCAGTGTGGGGGAGCGTTGGCGCATCCTGCGAGGTCGCCTATTCGGCTTCAAAAGGGGGAGTCAATTCTTTTACCAGGGCGCTTGCCAAGGAGCTTGCGCCGAGCAGGGTGAGAGTGAACGCAATTGCATGCGGAGTCATAGACACGGACATGAACAGAGACCACCTGGATAGCGACGAGCTCAATGCGCTCGAGGATGAGATACCGGCAGGCAGAATGGGGAAGGCGTCTGAAGTTGCGGACCTGGTGCTCAGAATATGTGACGGGCCGGAGTATCTCACAGGCCAGGTGATAACGCTTGACGGAGGTTGGATCTGAAATTTCAGAAAAAACTCTTTACAAAAGAAATAGATATGATAATATTAAATTGCACACAATCTAATATAAGGATTTCAAAGGAGGTTTCTATCTATGTATGATCTTATCATTATCGGTTCAGGCCCTGCGGGTCTCTCAGCAGCTGTATATGCAAAGCGCGCAGGTCTCAACATGCTTGTTATAGAGAAAAATCCTGTCAGCGGAGGACAGATAATCGACACCTACGAGGTCGACAACTACTTGGGGATCCCGGGAGTGAACGGTTTTGATCTTGCGATGAAGTTCAGGGAGCACGCTGACAAGCTCGGAGCAGAGTTTGCAGACGGCACGGTAACAGGCGTTGTATGCAAGGATCCCGGATCAGATACCAAGGCTCCTGTTTATACCGTCACAACAGAAAACGGCGAGTACGAGACCCACACCATCATCCTTGCCACCGGAGCACATCATTCAAAGCTGGGAATACCGGGCGAAGAGGAGTACATAGGAAAGGGCGTTTCATACTGCGCAACCTGCGACGGAGCTTTTTATAAAGGAAAGGTTACCGCTGTAAACGGAGGCGGAGATGTGGCTGTCGAGGACGCAATTTTCCTCTCTCGCTTCTGCAGCAAGGTGTACCTCGTTCACAGAAGAGACGAACTTCGGGCCGCCAAGGTACTGCAGGATGAGCTCTTTGCCCTCGAAAATGTCGAGGTTATCTGGGACAGCGTTGTTAAAGAGATAAAGGGAGAGGACAAGGTAACTGCCTTAAAGATAGAGAATGTCAAAAGCAGGGAGACGTCGGACCTTTCGGTAGACGGCATCTTTGTTGCGATAGGTATCCATCCGTCCACAGATCTTTTTGCAGATATTGTAAAATGTGACGACAAGGGATATGTCCTTGCAGGTGAGGACGGCGAAACAAGTGCACCCGGGGTCTTTGTTGCGGGCGACTCCAGAAAGAAGCGTCTGAGGCAGATAGTTACTGCTGTTGCGGACGGTGCAAACGCTGTAACCTCGGTTCAGGATTTCTTTGTCGGGAAAGAAAAGTGAGATGACCTCCAAAAATCAGATGCAAAAATAGGCAAAAATAGTTACGAATTAATTTGACAAACAGATACTTGTAGCGTATATTTTTAAAAGATGTAACAAATTCGTAACAATTTTGGAGGTTGGTTTTGAGAAAGCATTATGTGCAGCTATCAGCAATGGCTTTAACAGCTGCAATTTCTTTTACAGGTTTAAGTATTGATACATATGCTTCATCCAATAAAGTAACAAGTGTACTGCCTCAGGCAGGAATCACATATGCTTTGGGCAGTAATCAGGTTTCACTTTCAGGTCTTCAGGAGACAGTTGAGAGCGAGCTCACGGAGGAAGAGGCAACTGCAAGCGTCAGCAAGACAACAGCAGAGGTTGCACTCTCAGATGAGACGGTTACAAATGTAACACCCCTTGCTTCAACAGTTACAGACAGCATACTCGCAGATATCCAGAATGCGACAGGCGCAGTTATCAAGAACTCAGAGATAACTGAGGAAGTGGAGGAGGAGTCAGAGGAGGATTCCGAGGAAGAGCTCTTCAAGACGCTCGTTATCGCGCAGGTTCACGATTATGTAAACGTCCGTGATCTTCCCAGTGAGACGGACGGAGAGATTATCGGTAAGCTATATGACAAGTCCGTTGGTACTTTCATAGAAGAGGACAACGGCTGGTACAAAATAAAGTCAGGATCGGTCGAGGGTTATGTAAAGGCTGAGTACTGTGTGACAGGCGATGAGGCTGTCGATCTTGCAAGGGAAGTCGGCACCAGGATTGCCACAGTTACAACAACAACACTTAAGGTAAGAGGAGGCCCGAGCCTCGACGCAGAGGTACTTGGTCTCGTTCCCATAGAGGATCAGCTCGTTGTAGACGAGGAGCTCGACGGCTGGGTCAAGGTTAATATCGAGGAAGGTGACGGATATGTTTCACTCGACTATGTAAGCCTCTCGACCGAGTTCGTCAAGGCTGAGTCCAAGGCAGAAGAGGAGGCTCGTCTTGCCAAGGAGAAGGCTGCAAGAGAGGCCGCTACAAAGGCTGCCAAGTCAGGCACGTCAAAGAGCAGCACATCCGGATCAGGCTACAACTCAGCGAGCAGTTATACTACACAGTCAAGCTCTATAGGCTCGGCCGTAGCACAGTTTGCCCTTCAGTTCGTAGGTAATCCTTATGTATACGGCGGAACATCACTTACAAACGGAGCTGACTGCTCAGGATTTGTAATGAGTGTATATTCAAACTTCGGTGTAAGCCTTCCTCACTCATCAGGTGCGGACAGGAGCGTAGGCGCAGCAGTCGATGGACTTTCAAATGCACAGCCCGGCGACATTGTATGCTATTCAGGACACGTTGCCATCTACATCGGTAACGGCCAGATTGTACATGCTTCTACTGCAAGTACCGGTATCAAGGTTTCAGACGCCGGCTACCGTTCAATCCTCGCAGTGAGAAGAATATTCTAAAAATGAGACATGCATAGAAGATATAAAGCGGTAATTTCAAGCTTGCTTGATAATTATCGCTTTTTATTTTCTGTATATGGCGAATGCCATGAAACGAGGAATGCGAAGCATTCCGAGTCTGCATGTCTCGTTTTTGCTTCATATAAACGGCGAATGCCATGAAACGGGGAATGCGAAGCGTTCCGGGTTTGCACGTCTAATTTATATCCCAAACGGACATTTTTCTCCGTTATGCACAGAAATGTAAATGTCAACTCAGAAATCTTTTATTATTGTCAGACAATTTAAAAAAGTTATCCACAAAGAGTTTAAGTGAAAGGTCGATTTTACGACTTATACACGAAGTTATCCACTTTATCCACATTTTTTTTTAACAACCGGTCAGTTTTGCGCAATAAAACCAACAGATATTTATTGTGCAAAATGCACAAAAAGGTGTATCTTAAATTGCGCCCGTATATTAGTTAATGATATAATGATTACATGATGCGAAGAGCCATGGGCCGTTGCTACAGGGCCGCAGGCTACAAAAAAATGCGTATTTGCGCACAGTAAAGGGGATGATTGCATGAAATTCACTATCGTAGGCAAGAACATTGATGTAACACCCGGCTTGAAGTCAGCAGTTGAGGAGAAGATCGGCAAGCTCGAGAAGTATTTCACGCCCGATACCAATGCCAATGTGACACTTAATGTGGATAAAGAGAGACACAAGATCGAGGTCACCATTCCTGTAAAGGGCAAGATCATTCGCGCCGAGCAGGTCAGCAACGACATGTATGTTTCTATCGACCTTGTCGAGGAGGTTATTGAGAGACAGCTCAAGAAGTACAAGAGCAAACTCGTTGACAAGCAGCAGGCAGAGGCCAGCAACTTCAAGAAGGAGTATCTTGAGACCGACTATATGGATGATGAGGACATCCGCATAGAGCGTATGAAGAAGTTTGATCCCAAGCCGATGTATGCTGAGGATGCCTGTGTGCAGATGGAGCTCCTTGGCCACAACTTCTTTGTGTTTGTAAATGCTGAGACAGATCAGGTCAATGTAGTTTACAAGAGAAAGGGAAATACCTACGGTCTAATTGAACCGGAAATTTGAAACCGTTAAGTAATTATCAATTTATTGACATTTTATAAAATAGCTCCCAAAGGGGAGCTATTTTTGTTGCATTTGACTAGGTGGTGTGCTACAATAAAGCTGTTCTGACAAAAAATTATCAATCTATTCATGGAGGTAATGCTTTATGGCACAGAAAGTAGTTTTAGCAGGGGCAGTGAGAACTGCAATCGGCAAAATGGGCGGAGCACTCAGCAACACTCCCGCAGCAGAGCTTGGATCGATCGTTATCAAGGAGGCTTTAAACCGCGCCGGCGTTAAGGCTGACCAGGTTGACGAGGTACTGATGGGGTGTGTTATCCAGGCAGGTCTTGGACAGAATGTTGCAAGACAGGCTTCTATCAAGGCAGGTATTCCTATCGAGACACCTGCAGTTACAATCAACGTAGTTTGTGGTTCAGGACTTAACTGTGTCAATATGGCAGCTGACCTCATCAAGGCCGGTGAGGCCGATATAGTTGTAGCAGGCGGAATGGAGAACATGTCAATGGCTCCTTATGCACTTCCAAATGCGCGTTTCGGTTATCGTATGAACAACGGAACTGTTGTGGATACAATGGTTAACGATGCTCTTACAGATGCATTCAATCACTATCACATGATGATCACAGCAGAGAATATCTGTGACAAGTGGGGACTTACAAGACAGGAACTCGATGAGTTCTCAGCTTCTTCACAGCAGAAGTGCGAGAAGGCACAGGCTTCGGGAAGGTTTGATGATGAGATTGTTCCTGTTCCCGTAAAGGTTAAGAAGGAAATGGTAGAGTTCAAGGTTGATGAGGGACCTCGTGCCGGCACAACCGTAGAGACTCTTTCAAAGCTTAAATGCTGCTCAGGTAAAGAGGGCGGCCTCGTAACAGCAGGTAACGCTTCAGGTATCAACGACGGTGCTGCTGCAATTGTTGTTATGAGCGAGGAGAAGGCTAAAGAGCTCGGCATCAAGCCTATGGCAACATGGGTTGGCGGAGCGCTCGCAGGCGTAGAGCCCGAGATCATGGGTATCGGTCCTGTCGCAGCAACCAGGAAGGTTCTCAAGAAGACAGAGCTTTCACTTGATGACATCGATCTCATCGAGGCTAACGAGGCTTTCGCTGCACAGTCAGTTGCAGTTGCCAAGGACCTTGGCTTTAACATGAGCAAGGTAAATGTAAACGGCGGAGCAATCGCTCTCGGACACCCTGTTGGAGCATCAGGATGCCGTATTCTTGTTACACTGCTTCACGAGATGGCAAAGAGAGATGACGCCAGGAAGGGTCTTGCAACTCTCTGCATCGGCGGCGGAATGGGCTGCGCAACAATCGTAGAGAAGTGGACAGAATGAACATAATTGTTTTAGCCTGCGACGCGAAAGCGGAGCAGGCTATTTCAACATAGAACAGGAGGATTTTAAAATGAGTTTTGTTAATTGCGAAGTAAAAGACAAGATCGCAGTGATCACCATCAACAGGCCTGAGGCTTTAAATGCCCTCAACTCACAGGTGCTTGATGACCTCGACGCAGCTTTTTCGGGGCTTGACCTTGATGTTGTAAGGGCAGTTGTTCTCACAGGTGCCGGAGAGAAGTCATTTGTTGCAGGTGCTGACATCGGGGAGATGAGCACACTCACAAAGGCTGAGGGAGAGGCTTTCGGCAAGAAGGGCAACGATATCTTCCGCAAGATTGAGCAGCTGCCTGTTCCTGTTATCGCTGCTGTAAACGGCTTTGCACTGGGCGGGGGATGTGAGATCTCTATGAGCTGTGATATCCGTATCTGCTCAGAGAACGCTATGTTCGGGCAGCCTGAGGTTGGTCTTGGTATCACACCCGGATTTGGCGGAACACAGAGGCTTGCGCGACTTATCGGCGACGGAATGGCCAAGCAGCTCATCTACACAGCCAGAAATATCAAGGCTGACGAGGCGCTCAGGATCGGACTTGTAAATGCTGTTTATCCTCAGGAGGAGCTCCTTGCTGCAGCAGAGAAGCTGGCGGGACAGATCGCAGCAAACGCACCTATCGCTGTTCGCGCATGCAAGAAGGCAATTAATGACGGACGTCAGGTTAACATCGATGACGCGCTCGTTATTGAGGAGAAGCTCTTTGGATCATGCTTTGAGACAGCAGATCAGAGAGAGGGAATGGCTAACTTCCTCAGGAAGAAAGACGACCCGGCCAAGGTTAAGGTTGTTGATTTTAAAAATGCGTGATAAAGCACATAATATTACTAATTATATTTAAGGAGGATTTATATCATGAAAGTAGCTGTAATTGGCGCAGGTACAATGGGATCAGGCATTGCTCAGACATTTGCTCAGGCTGCGACAGTGGAGAAGGTTTATCTCTGCGACATCAAAACTGAGTTTGCCGAGGGCGGATTTGCCAAGATCAAGAAGGGACTTGACAAGCAGGTTGCCAAGGGAAAGAAGACCCAGGAGGAGGCTGATGCAATAACAGCCAAGATCCAGACAGGTCTTAACGATATCTGCGCAGATGCAGATCTTGTTGTTGAGGCTGCTCTTGAGGTTATGGATATCAAGAAGAACCTCTTCAAGGAGCTTCAGGAAAACATCGTAAAGAATCCTGATTGTATCTTTGCTTCAAACACATCATCACTTTCAATCACGGAGATCGGATCAGGACTTGCAAAGCCCATCATCGGAATGCATTTCTTCAATCCCGCTCCTGTTATGAAGCTGATTGAGGTTATCCAGGGAGCTAACACTCCTGACGACTATGTTGACAAGATCAAGAAGATCTCAGAGGATCTCGGCAAGACTCCCGTTCAGGTAAATGAGGCTGCCGGCTTTGTTGTAAACAGGATCCTTGTTCCTATGATCAACGAAGGAATCTTCGTATATTCAGAGGGTGTTTCAGACATCCAGGGCATCGACACAGCTATGAAGCTGGGCTGCAACCATCCTATGGGACCGCTTGAACTCGGCGATTACATCGGACTTGATATCGTTCTTGCAATCATGGACGTTCTTTACGCAGAGACAGGTGATTCCAAGTACCGCGCATGCCCTCTTCTTCGCAAGATGGTACGCGGCAAGAAGCTCGGTGTTAAGACAGGAATCGGCTTCTACAACTATGCAGACGGAAACAAGGTTCCTACAGACCGCATGTAACTAATTTCATATAATACAGAACCAAGACTCGGAAATATGAGGTATTTCCTCGTTGCGAGTTCCTTGCCAAATAGAAATATTTAAATACGTCTATTCGAGCGGGCTCGATATCTGTATTTTAATATTTCTGCCTGGTTCTGAAAAAACAAATTTGGAGGTTTATATCATGGATTTTCAGCTTGATCAGCAACATGAAATGGCGAGATCTCTTTTCAGAGAATTTGCAGAAAAAGAAGTTAAGCCACATGCAATAGACGTTGACGAGACAGAGGTTTTCCCCAGGGAGACCGTGACAAAGATGCAGAAATACGGCTTCATGGGAATCCCGATTCCCAAGGAGTATGGCGGACAGGGCTGCGATCCTCTCACATATGTTATGTGTGTTGAGGAGCTTGCAAAGGTTTGCGGAACAACAGCAGTTATCGTTTCTGCGCACACATCTCTTTGCTGTGACCCTATCATGACATACGGCACAGAAGCGCAGAAGCAGAAATACCTCGTTCCCCTCGCAAAGGGCGAGAAGCTCGGTGCATTTGGTCTTACTGAGCCCATGGCCGGCACAGATGCCCAGGGTGTTCAGACAAAGGCAGTTCTCACAGAGGATGGCAAAGAGTGGATCTTGAACGGATCCAAGTGCTTCATCACAAACGGTAAGGAAGCAGACATCTACATCATCATCGCTTATACAGATATCGTTGAGGACAAGAGAGGCAGAAAGCAGAAAAAGTTCTCAGCATTCATCGTTGAGAAGGACACACCCGGATTTACATTCGGAACCAAGGAGAACAAGATGGGTATACGTGGATCGTCCACATATGAGCTCATCTTCCAGGACTGCCACATTCCTGCAGAGAACCTTTTAGGCGCTCGCGGAAAGGGCTTCCCTATCGCAATGCACACCCTTGACGGCGGACGTATCGGTATTGCAGCTCAGGCACTCGGAATTGCAGAGGGCGCTCTCGAGCGGACTGTTGAGTATGTAAAAGAGAGAAAGCAGTTCGGTCGTTCAATCGGTCAGTTCCAGAATACACAGTTCCAGCTTGCAAATATGGCTACACAGTGTGAGGCAGCCAAGATGCTCGTTTATGCGGCAGCAGATGCCAAGAAGACAAAGGATCGCTATTCTGTTGAAGCAGCAAAGGCTAAGCTCTTTGCAGCAGAAGTTGCTATGGATGTAACTACCAAGGCTGTTCAGCTTCACGGTGGTTATGGCTACATCAGAGAGTACGAAGTAGAGAGAATGATGCGTGACGCTAAGATCACCGAGATCTACGAGGGTACATCTGAGGTTCAGAGAATGGTTATCAGTGGCGCACTGCTCGGCTGATATTTACACACATTTTTGACGAAGGAGAAAATAAAATGAAAGTTGTAGTTTGCATTAAGCAGGTCCCTGATACAAAGGGCGGCGTTAAGTTCAAACCCGATGGAACATTGGATAGAGGTGCAATGCTCGCAATCATGAATCCTGATGACAAAGCAGGACTTGAGGCGGCACTCAGATTAAAGGATCAGTACGGCGCAGAGGTTACGGTTCTCACAATGGGACTTCCCAAGGCTGACGCTGTACTCAGAGAAGCTCTTGCTATGGGCGCAGACAAGGCAATCCTTGTCACAGACAGAGTACTCGGCGGCGCTGATACATGGGCAACATCTTCAACTATCGCAGGCGCACTCAGAAACCTTGAGTATGATCTCATCATCACAGGCCGTCAGGCTATCGATGGAGATACAGCTCAGGTTGGACCTCAGATCTCTGAGCATCTTGGAATCCCTGTAATTTCCTACGCAGAGGAAATCAAGGTTGACGAGGCTGCAAAGACTGTAGAAGTCAAGAGACAGTTTGAGGACAGATATCACATCGTTAAGGCTAAGCTTCCATGCCTTATCACAGCTCTTTCAGAGCTCAATGAGCCCAGATACATGACACCCGGCGGAATCTTCGATGCGTTTGAGAAGGAAGTTACCGTTTGGGGCAGAGCTGATCTTAAGGACGTTGACGATTCTAACCTTGGTCTTAAGGGATCACCTACACAGATCGCAAAGGCTTCAGACAAGGTAAAGAAGGGACAGGGCGAGAAGGTTGCTCCCGATTCACCTGAAGAAGCAGTTGACTACATTGTAGGCAAACTCAAAGAGAAGCACATCGTCTAAGTGATGCGGGAAATGAGTAGCCATGGTGCAGTGCATACACTTGGCAGCATGGTTATGAAATGACCTGACATATATAATTTTCAAGTATAAAGGAGAAGAGTCATGTCTTTAGAAGAATATAAAGGTGTATTTATATTTGCTCAGCAGGTAGACAATGAGCTTTCAGGCATTGCGCTTGAGCTTCTGGGCAAAGCGAAGAGTCTGGCAGAAGACCTCGATGAGAAAAAAGTAACAGCTGTACTTCTTGGAAGCGGTGTCAAGGGACTTGTTGACAAGCTTGCAGAGTACGGCGCTGACAGAGTTATCGTAGTTGATGATCCTGAGCTTAAGGATTACAGAACAGAGCCTTACACACACGCTCTTGCATCTGTTATCAAAGAGTACAAGCCTGAGATCCTCCTCGTTGGTGCAACAGCCATCGGCCGTGACCTCGGCCCGAGAGTTTCATCAAGGGTTCACACAGGACTTACAGCTGACTGTACAAGCCTTGATATAGGTGATTTCCCGCTTGAGGCCAGAGAGGGAGTTGAGCAGAAGCACAAACAGCTCCTCATGACAAGACCTGCATTCGGTGGAAACACCATTGCAACGATTGCCTGCCCTGATTTCCGTCCTCAGATGGCAACTGTTCGTCCCGGCGTTATGCAGAAGATTGATCCCATCAAGGGTGCCAAGGCAGAGGTTGTTGAGTTCAATCCCGGATTTACAGCTAACGACTGCTACACAGAGATCGTCAAGATCGTCAAGGAAACATCAGCTGTTGCAGATATCCAGGCTGCCAAGATCCTTGTATCAGGCGGACGTGGAGTTGGCTCACCCGAGAACTTCAAGATCCTTGAGGAGCTCGCAGAGGTTCTTCACGGAACAGTTTCCTGCTCACGTGCAGTTGTAGATTCAGGCTGGAAGCCAAAGGATCTGCAGGTCGGCCAGACAGGTAAGACCGTTCGTCCTGCTCTTTATTTTGCAATCGGTATTTCAGGTGCCATCCAGCACGTTGCAGGTATGGAGGAGTCCGATATCATCATCGCGATCAACAAGGACGAGAATGCTCCTATCTTTGATGTAGCTGACTACGGTATCGTAGGCGACCTCAACAAGGTTGTTCCCGCTCTCACCAAGAGACTTAAGGAAGAGCTCGCAGCCAAGGAGTGATCCTTTCAAAATCAAAAGAATATTACTTCTTGAATTATATTTCAGAAATCCGCATGTACTGCGGATTTCGTGAGAATATGATACAATAGGCAAGCAGACCCTTCGGCGAAGTCGACTTAAATGACCTGTTTGCTGCTTTCTTGAATGTTATATTCTGTCATTTTTGAGCCCTGTCACCATCCGGTGGCGGGGCTCTTTTCTAAATAAGATGTTCATACCTGATTGTACGTCTGGTCGTGCATTTCTAAATATGTACTAAATATGTGCTAAATATGTTGTGGGCCAGGTGTTTACAAACTATCAATTTTTTGGTAATATTTCATTGTTCTGTTTGGAGATAGGTTTCTCCAATCGAAAAGGATATCGCGTCTGATATCGTTTTTCACTTATGTTTTTTGATATTAAGCTGTTTTTTGGGGATATTCATGATAATTCTGTATTGGGTGTTATTTGGGGAGCGTATAATATGCGAATCATTCGCTTTTTTTTTAAGTAAAGCTTAATAGAAGTGAAAAATACTTGAAGATTTCGCGTAATTTTTGATTACATATGAAAACAAGCGATGAAAAATCGCAAAAGTCTCGCTTTTATTTATAATAATTAGAATCCAAGTGAAAATATAGATTTTTTTTCACCAGAAGCAAGAAAAGCGTGAAATCAAGCGAAATATTTGAGGAAGACTGAAAAAGAGGTGTAAAACAGATTATTAATAGGGCAGAGTGCCATAAGGGATACGATGTAACTCGTAGAATCTGCGAAGACGGAATATGAAACCAAAGAAGACGGAATAGAATCCGGCAAAGTCAGATATAAACATGTGTTTACAGAGGAGGAGATAATTTGAATAATGATGTGATCAACGAACTCAAAAAAGAAAGAGAGCAGCTTCTCAGACTTAAGGCGGTTCTTGCAAGAAACTTAAAGATTGCACCGGAGGGAAGTCTTAGGGTCAATTGCACGAGTGGTAGAAAACCACAGTTTTATCAATTTGTTTCCGGGGTTAATGATAGTTATAGCGGCGGTACATATTTAACAAGGGATAAAGCTGAAACTGTCAGGAAGCTCGCGCAAAAAGGGTATGACATGAAAATGTTGAAATGGGCTGAAAGGACGGAGAAGAGGCTGAAAGGGCTGATGGATTGCTATGACCACAACGAACCTGAAATAATATATAATAATCTAAGTAGCATCAAAAAGGAATTGATAGTTCCATACTTCGTGTCAGATGAGGAGTTTCTGAAGAAGTGGCTTCTTAAGTGGCGGTGTGACAGAAATAAATTTGATAAGAAGGACGATATTCGGACTGAACAGGGAGAACTTGTCAGATCCAAGTCAGAAAAAATAATAGCTGATAAACTCTACTCAGAGGGGATACCTTATGTATATGAACCGGAGGTGGTGCTGGATGACGGGGAACGCTTATATCCTGATTTTGCGGCGCTTAATCTGAGGACACGCAAGGAATATCTGTTTGAACATTTTGGTAAGATGGATGAGACGGGATACTGTAAGAAGAATATCAGAAAGATAGAGGACTATGCACTTGGAGGGTATATACTTGGAGATGGACTGCTGGCTACATTTGAGACAAACGGAAATATGTTTGATACAAGGTATCTTGACGCCTTAATAAAGAAGTATTTGAAGTAGTTAGGAACTGTAGCAGAATTAACTGAACATTTTACGCAGAATGATTTTTCAAAGGCAAGGAAGAAAACGTAGACAATGCGGGCATTGTCGAGGCTTTCTGACGCAGCATTTGGGAAATCAGGCAAGTAAAATGTTCAAGTTATTTCGCTACAGTTCCTTAAGATGCCGGGCATGATTGTGAAAGAAAGCTGCTTTAGCTGCTTGCAAAAGGTGTAATAAGGGATTACAAGAGTTTAATGAAATAAGGAGCTTTGGGTTATGAAAAACATTCTGGATTTTGAAACCGTAACACTTATTGACGATGATGATGCGATTGAGATAATTGACCAGACGCTATTGCCTGGCAGGATAGAGCTGATACGACTCCATTCGGCAAAAGAAATATGGGATGCGATCTACCTCTTACAGGTGAGAGGGGCTCCTGCAATCGGAGTTACTGCAGGAATGGGACTGTATCTTCTGATGAAGCACTCAGAGGCGGGAAGCTATGAGGAATTCATGAAAGAGCTCAGGGAAAAGAGTGAGTACCTGAACTCATCACGTCCTACTGCTGTAAATCTGTCGTGGGCGTTAAAGAGAATGGAAACTCATGTTGATAAGTGCTATAGAGAGTATTCACATAATTCAGATGCAGAGGTAAAGGACCTTGGCGATGGATCAGACAAAGGAACGTTTACAGATACAGGATCTGTTAATTCTGAATCCGGAAAGATTCAGAAGAGTCCGGGACTAAATAAATGGGAAGGGCTGCGCATGGTTCTGACAGACGCGATGCGAGATGAATGTCAGAAGATCAAGGATGAGGATATCGATGTCTGCCGGAGAATCGGAGAGCACGGTCTTACTCTCATAAAGGACGGATACGGGCTTCTCACACACTGCAACGCCGGTCAGCTTGCAACATGTAAGTACGGAACTGCAACAGCTCCCATGTATCTGGCCCATGAGAAGGGGATGAAGATAAGGGTTTACTGCGACGAGACGAGGCCTCTTTTGCAGGGGGCGAGGCTCACGGCATTTGAGCTTCACTCAGCAGGAATTGACACAACGCTTTTGTGCGACAATATGTCCGCATCACTTATGAAGAGCGGAGCGATAAACGCCATATTTGTCGGATGTGACAGGGTTGCGGCAAACGGGGATGCAGCCAACAAGATAGGGACAAGTGTGGTGGCAATTGTCGCAAAGCGCTACAACATCCCATTCTATGTATGTGCGCCAACGTCAACGATCGATATAAATACGCCCAGGGGTGATGACATCAACATTGAGCAGAGGAAGGCAGAGGAAGTTACCGAAATGTGGTACAAAGAGAGAATGGCTCCTGAGAAAGTCAAGGTCTACAACCCTGCGTTTGATGTGACAGACAGTGAGCTCATCACAGGGATTGTCACTGAGTACGGAGTGCTTCGTGCGCCATACACTGAAGCAATTAAGCAGCTGTTTGATGAGAAAAAGCGCTGAAAGAATGCGTATTAAGTCAAAAAAATGACCCCCCCAGGGGCTTGAATGTGTATATAATTGCCCTTTATACTTCTTTTGTGCAGGACCTATACGCTGTGAATGAAATATAACCACAAGTGTATTACAGTGCAGGGATTCTGTCACATCATATTAATAAATAGTATGGGGGATAAAGATATGCATATGGCGGATGCCCTTGTGGCGCCGGCAGTTGCCGGAACAATGTATGTGCTGTCCGCATCGGCGGCAGCAGTATCAGTTAAGGAGGTCAGAAAGGAGAATGATCCCAGGAAGATACCTGTAATGGGAGTTATGGGGGCATTTGTTTTTGCAACGCAGATGCTCAACTTCACGATTCCGGGGACGGGCTCGTCGGGGCATCTCTGCGGAGGTATGATGCTGTCGGCGCTTTTGGGGCCATACGCCGGATTCCTGACGATGATAGGGGTGCTTCTGGTGCAGTGCCTTCTGTTTGCTGACGGAGGACTGTTGGCGCTTGGATGCAATATTTGGAACATGGCCTTTTACGGGTGCTTTGTCGGAGCACTCCTCATCTGGAAACCAATCATGAAGAAGGGTGCATCAAAGGCGAAGATAATACTGGCTTCGGTTCTTGGCTGTGTCCTGACGCTGCAGCTCGGAGCATTCTCGGTTTCACTTGAGACTCTTTTGTCAGGCGTTACTGAGCTTCCATTTTCTGTATTTGTTGCTACCATGCAGCCTATCCACCTCGCAATAGGTCTCGTTGAGGGACTTATAACAGCAGCTGTTCTTGCCTTCGTGCATGAGGCAAGGCCTGAGCTTTTGTGGGGCGTAGGTGAAAAGACAAACGAAAAGGGAAAGCTCTCTTTCAGAAACACGATCATTGCACTTGCTGTTGCCGCAGCTGTTTGCGGAGGAGTGGTATCAATCTTTGCGTCGGCATTTCCTGACGGCCTTGAGTGGTCGATGGAGCAGGTTGCGGGAACAACAGAGCTCGAGGCTGAGGGCGGAGTGTACGATACGGCAGCAGGTATACAGGAGACAACATCTCTTTTGACTGACTACGCATTTAAAAACAGCGAGTCGGCAGTGGGCACGAGCTTCTCAGGGATAGTCGGATCGCTCGTTGTTGTTGCGGTTATGGTCGGTGCAGCATTCACCTTCAGATTTTTTAACAAAAAAGAGGAAAATGCAGGCAGAGCTGCTTAAGGAACTGAGCAGAATGACTAAGTTAATTCGCTACAGTTCCTAACTCATGATTCTGCAGACTTTTGCACATGGGCGTTTCAGGCAATGAAATACATCGAGGACAACTTAAAGGAACTTGATAAGCTACAAGATTTACAGCAGCGTTCCCACTGGATGAATCAGCTTCATCCTCTGGGGAAGCTGCTTACTTGTGTTATATATATAGCTGTCGTGGCGTCATTTCACAAGTACGCTCTCGATAAGCTGCTTCTGATGGCCTGTTTTCCGGTGTTTTCATTTGTGATAGGAGAGCTGTCATTAAAAAATGCGCTTTCAAGGATGAAACTGATTCTCCCGCTGGTTCTGTTTGTGGGGATATTCAATCCTTTTTTTGACAGAGACGTGTTGTTTATTATAGGCAGCGCCCAGGGGGCGGGGGAATCAGGGATTTTCGTCACGGGAGGCGTGATCTCGATGATATCGCTCATGTTAAAGGGGCTCTACTCGGTGCTGGCAGCCTATGTCCTCATCGCGACCACTTCAATTGAGGATATCTGCTATGCCCTTCGTCTTTTGCACGTTCCGAGGATTGTTGTCATAGTGATACTTCTGATCTACAGGTATTTTGGACTTATGGGAAACGAGGCGGACAGGATAATGACGGCGTACAGGCTGCGCGCACCAAAGCAAAACGGCATTGACTACAGGGCCTGGGGGACGCTTGTCGGGCAGTGGCTTCTGCGCAGCATGGACCGTGCGGGAGAGGTGTACGAGAGTATGACGCTCAGGGGCTTTAACGGGGATTTCAAGAAAGAGAGAAGGCGCCCGAGGTGGCAGGACCACGCATACATAATTGCCTGGACCTGCGTGTGTCTTTTAATAAGATTTGCGGCCTGATAAAAAATGTCTTCAAAGCCGGGACTGCCGGGCTGCTTGCCGTATGAAGCGCTTTTTCGTTTTTTTAAATCCCGGTACAGGGAATGACCGGTTGATGGAAAAAATATTATGCATACAGGAATAAAGGGAGAACTATTAAAAATTGAAAATCTGCATTTTTCTTACGAGAGGGGGCAGGAGGTCCTGTCGGGAATAGACCTCTCTGCCCGTGACGGTGAGAGCATAGGCATAATCGGGTCAAACGGCATCGGGAAGTCAACTCTTATGAAGCTGCTGGTCGGGCTGTACCTAAATTATGAGGGCGTTTTGGAGGTCGCGGGACATCCCGTGAGCAAAAAGAACTTAAGCCACATAAGGGAGCACGTGGGTTATGTCTTTCAGGATTCGGACAGCCAGCTTTTTTTGTCGACGGTGGAGGAGGACGTTGCCTTCGGGCCGCAGAACTACGGACTTTCTGATGAGGAAGTAAAAAGGCGCGTCGATGAGGCTCTTAAAAAAGTGCACATAGAGCCGTTAAGAAAGAAGCAGAACTACAAGCTGTCGGGTGGTGAAAAAAAGCTTGCTTCAATTGCCACAATACTCTCAATGGAGCCTGACATAATAATAATGGATGAGCCGTCGATTGCCCTTGACCCGCGAAACAGAAGAAATCTCATAACCGTCTTAAACGACATAAAAACGCTCAAGCTCATAACAAGTCACGACCTCGATTTTGTTTATGATACCTGCAACAGAGTCGTGCTTCTTGACGAGGGCAGGATAATAGCGGACGGCAGGCCGGAGGAGATACTCAGGGACAGAAAGCTTCTTGAGAGCCACGGACTTGAACTGCCTTTAGGGTTTTCGAGGACCATAATATATACTGAATAACGAAATTCTTTTGGGGCTTATGCTAACAAGTAGCTAACAAGTATAATAAAATAGCGTTGAGCCTTGTACATTAAGATGATAAAATAGAAGTGGTAAAATTTGCAATCAGCAGATGAGCCATTTCTTTTTTTATTATAATCGACGGAGGTATGTTTTCATGGCAAGAAAAGTTGTATTGGCCGGAGCTTGCAGGACAGCTATCGGAACTATGGGAGGAGCTCTTTCAACAACTCCCGCCCCGGCACTTGGAGCAATCGTTATCAAAGAGGCGCTTAAGAGAGCCGGCGTTAAACCCGAGCAGGTCGATGAAGTATATATGGGATGTGTTATCCAGGCAGGGCTTGGGCAGAATCCCGCAAGACAGTCAGCCATAAATGCGGGCATTCCTGTAGAAGTTCCCGCAACTACGATCAATGTTCTCTGCGGATCAGGGCTTCACTGCGTTAACCTCGCTGCCAAGCTGATAGGAATGGGCGATGCGGACATCATCGTCGCAGGCGGAATGGAGAACATGTCAATGGCACCATACCTGATGCAGCAGGGCCGTTACGGATACCGCATGGGTTCGGGTGAGCTTCAGGATGCGATGATCAAGGACGCTCTCACGGATGCTTTTGGCGGATATCACATGGGCATCACGGCTGA
>JAFUYO010000033.1 GCA_017470505.1 Butyrivibrio sp.
CCTACCTGCTTGTGACAGACGAAGAGGACGGAGATTCAGAAGCGCTCATTTTGCGCGACGACTCCGATATTAAAGATGAAGAGGCAGTTTATTGCATAGTGGATGACGACCGGGAACTCGAGGCAGTTGCCGGTGTATTCCGCAAGCTGCTCTCAGAGGACGGCATAGATCTGGATATATAAGGATAAGCTGAATAATTCAGCATTTCTAAAGGCGTTTTTCGGGGATGCGTAGCACTGCATGCCCGCGGATTTCGCCCTGGATTCTATGCCTCCGCCAAATTAAATGGAGGAAATTTGTTTGAGTAAAAAGAAAACTGAAAATACATCCAAGCTGCAGATAATCCCTCTGGGAGGACTTGAGCAGATTGGAATGAACATCACTGCCTTCAGGTATGAGGACAGTATTATTGTGGTGGACTGCGGTCTTTCTTTTCCTGACAACGATATGCTGGGCATCGACCTGGTCATTCCGGACATAACATATCTTCAGGAAAACATCGACCTGGTCAAGGGCTTTGTCATAACCCACGGCCACGAGGACCACATCGGTGCGCTGCCCTACGTTCTGCACGAGCTGAACGTTCCGGTCTACGCAACACGCCTTACAATGGGCATAATAGAGCACAAGCTCGAGGAGCACGACCTTCTCAAGAAGACCAGGAGGAAGGTCGTAAAATTCGGGCAGTCAATAAATCTTGGGCAGTTCAGGGTTGAGTTTATCAGGACCAACCACTCTATCGTGGATGCTGCGGCACTTGCTATTTACTCGCCCGCAGGGACTGTCGTTCACACCGGCGACTTCAAGGTCGACTACACGCCGGTATTCGGCGACCCTATCGACCTTCAGCGCTTTGCCGAGATAGGCAAAAAGGGCGTCCTTGCCCTTTTGTGCGACTCGACAAACGCCGAGAGGCCCGGCTTTACCGCGTCGGAGAAGACTGTCGGAAGAGCGCTCGATTCTCTCTTTGAGGATCACGAGGACTCGAGGATCATTGTTGCGACCTTCGCATCAAACGTAGACAGGGTTCAGCAGATCATCAACACCGCCCACAAGTGCGGCAGGAAGGTTGTGGTAGAGGGCAGGAGCATGGTCAGCATCATCGACATCGCCCAGAAGCTCGAGTGCATCAAGATCCCTGAGAACACCCTTGTCGACATAGACAACATCAGGGATTACCCTGAGAACAAGACCGTCATCATAACTACGGGGAGCCAGGGCGAGAGCATGGCGGCTCTTTCCAGAATGGCGAGCGGCCAGCACAGGAAGATCAGGATAGGAGTGGGAGATACCGTTATTTTCTCATCACACCCGATACCCGGCAACGAAAAAGCTGTCACCAATATCATCAACGAGCTTCAGATGAAGGGTGCGGACGTAATATTCCAGGATGTCCACGTCTCGGGTCACGCCTGCCAGGAGGACATCAAGCTCATCTACACGCTTGTTAAGCCCAAATACTCAGTGCCTGTCCACGGCGAGTACAGGCATCTGATAGCGCAGAGCAACATCGCCCGCCAGCTCGGCATCGCCAAGGAGAATATCTTCATCCTCCACTCGGGTGAGGTGCTTGAGATGGATGAGAACAGCGCGAGGGTTTCGGGCAAGGTTCCTGTCGGAGCTGTCCTTGTCGACGGTATCGGCGTCGGAGATGTCGGAAACGTCGTCCTCAGAGACAGGCAGCACCTGGCCGAGGATGGTATTGTGATCGTCGTGTTCGGAATAGACAGGGGCGGCGCCCAGATAATATCGGGTCCCAGCATTGTTTCAAGGGGCTTTGTATATGTGAGGGAGTCGGACAAGCTTATCGACGATGCGACAGACCTTGTCTACGACGATGTCACCGAGGCTCTCGAGAGAGGGGTCAAGGACTGGAGTAAGCTTAAGAACATCGTCAAGGACACCCTTAGTGATTACATCTGGAAAAAGACGAGAAGAAGGCCCATGATAATGCCTATCATTATGGATGCCAACTTCTAAGGAGTTATTATGGATGCGAGGAAAATAGGATTGGGGCTTTTGGATGCCGTGGTCAAAATAGTCTTTATCATAATTGTGATAATGCTGATATCCAGGTATTCCAAGGTTGCCTACAACTACGGATACCACATTTTTAACCAGACCGCCGTGTCATCCGGCACGGGAAGGACCGTGACTTTTACGGTCCGCGAGGGCGACTCGGTCTCGAAGATAGCAGAGAACCTATCGAGCGTCGGGCTAATAACCGACAAGACGCTCTTTACCCTTCAGGAGAGGTTTTCTGAATTTCACGGGATGGAGCAGCCCGGGACGTATGAGCTTAGTACCGCGATGACGCCCGAGGAGATGATAACCATTATGTCCGGCGGTGAAAAGAGCGGCGAGGAGACAGAAGGTGGCTGACGAGGAGAGGATAAGAGCTTTTATTAATTCGCTGGATAAGGGGAACGAGCCCTATCTGGACGAGCTCGAGAGAGAGGCAATAGAGACTGATGTGCCGATTGTCCGCAAGGACACCCAGGCACTGATGAAATTTCTGATGGCGCAGATGGCCCCGGAGAATATTCTCGAGGTAGGCTGCGCTATTGGCTTTTCTGCGCTTTTAATGGCGCAGTACTCAGGGCCGGAAACAAAGATCACTACAATCGAGAAGTATGAAAAGAGAATCCCGATTGCGCGCGATAACTTTTTGAAGTACGACTTAGGGAAAAAGATAACCCTCCTTGAAGGCGATGCCATGGACATCTTAAAGACGCTGCCCGTGGGGTACGACTTTATCTTCATGGACGCCGCAAAAGGGCAGTACATAAATTTTCTGCCGGAGTGCATGAGGGTCCTTAAAAAGGGAGGGCTCCTTGTGTCCGACAACGTGCTTCAGGACGGAGACGTATTTGAGTCGAGATTTGCCGTGACGCGGAGGAACCGCACGATCCACGCAAGGATGCGGGATTACCTCTACGAGCTTACTCACAACGATGAGCTTCAGACAGTTATCCTGACCGTCGGTGACGGGATGAGTCTGTCTGTGAAACTGTAGGCCGTCCCAAGACGCTTCACCGAAAGGGCCATTTTTGAAACCGGTAAAGGATTATAAATCATGAAAAAACCTGAACTTTTGATACCTGCATCAAGCCTTGAAGTTTTAAAGACCGCCGTAATGTTCGGCGCAGATGCGGTCTATATAGGAGGAGATGCCTTCGGGCTAAGGGCCAAGGCCAGGAACTTCAGCCATGATGAGATGAAGGAGGGCATAGAATTTGCCCACGCCCACGACGTGAGAGTCCATGTGACGGTCAATATCCTCGCCCACAACTACGATTTGGACGGAGTTGAAAAATACCTCCATGAGCTGAAAGACTTACGTCCCGACGCGCTCATAATCGCCGACCCGGGCATCTTTATGAAGGCAGGAAGGATCTGCCCCGAGATAGACATTCACGTATCCACCCAGGCCAACAACACCAACTACGAGACCTACAACTTCTGGCACGACCTGGGAGCTAAGAGGGTAGTGGCTGCAAGAGAGCTGTCAATGACTGAGGTTAAGGAGATAAAAGAAAAGATCCCTGAGGACCTCGAGATGGAGTGCTTCATCCACGGAGCCATGTGCATCTCTTACTCCGGCAGGTGCCTTCTGTCGAATTATTTCACGGGGAGAGACGCAAACCACGGCGCCTGCACCCACCCCTGCAGATGGAAGTACGCTGTCGTCGAGGAGAAGAGACCGGGGGAGTATCTTCCTGTATATGAGAATGAGCGCGGAACATATATCTTTAACTCCAAGGATCTGTGCATGATAGAGCACATCCCCGAGCTTGTTGACGCGGGCGTTGACAGCTGCAAGATAGAGGGGCGCATGAAGACAGCCCTCTACGTCGCGACGGTTGCGAGAACCTACAGGAAGGCGATAGACGACTTTTTTGAGTCGGAGGAGAAATACAGGCAGAATATGCACTGGTATCTTGAGCAGATATCTAAGTGTACCTACAGGCAGTTCACGACGGGCTTTTATTTCGGGAAGCCCTCAGAGGAAGCCCAGATCTACGACAACAACACCTACGTGAACGAGTACATCTACCTCGGGATTGTATACGATATCGACGAGCGGGGCCTTGCGAGGATAGAGCAGAGGAACAAGTTCTGCGTCGGGGATGAGATAGAGATCATGAAACCGGACGGGACGGACGTTAAGTGTGTGGTTAAGGCCATGCTGAATGAAGAGGGGGAAGAGGTTGACTCCTGCCCTCACTCTAAGGAGACTATTTTCCTTGATCTGAGTGAAAAACCGTCTCAATATGATATTTTGAGAGTTGCCTCGAAAAACTAATTATTGTACACTGTAAAACGATTACGGTTAATGTTAGAAATGAATTGAAACAGTAAAGAGCATATGAGGCAGACGGATGCCGGTTCACAGAAAGGTATAAGAGGATGAGCGACAAGATCGATGTTGAGGAGCTTTTTGGCCAGAATGTCTTTACCACATCCAAGATGAGGGAGAGACTTCCGAAGAATGTCTACAAAGAGGTGATAAACGTCATAGAGCGCGGCGGGGAACTGTCCAAGGAATCCGCCAACGTGGTTGCGCACGCCATGAAGGAATGGGCGATGGAGATGGGCGCGACCCACTACACACACTGGTTCCAGCCCCTGACAGGCATAACCGCCGAGAAGCACGACTCCTTTGTCGGAAGCGCTGACCCGGACGGCAAGATGATAACTTCTTTCTCCGGAAAAGAGCTGATAAAGGGAGAGCCTGACGCATCCTCTTTCCCCTCAGGCGGTCTTCGCGCAACCTTTGAAGCGAGGGGCTATACAACCTGGGATATCACATCACCCGCATTTTTGAAGGAGTCGGGAGCGGGAGTTACGCTCTGCATCCCCACTGCCTTCTGTTCATACACCGGAGAAGCACTTGACAAAAAGACGCCGCTCCTAAGGTCAATGGAGGCTGTCAACAGGCAGGCCCTCAGGATCGTGAGATTATTTGGAAACACAACTGCGACAAGGGTCAACGTGTCAGTCGGACCTGAGCAGGAGTACTTCCTCGTCGACTGGGACAAGTCGATGAAGAGGGAGGACCTCATCTTCACCGGAAGGACTCTTTTCGGGGCGATGCCTCCCAAGGGTCAGGAGATGGAGGACCACTACTTCGGCGTGATCCGTGAGAGAGTCGGAGAGTTCATGAAGGACCTTAACACCGAGCTCTGGAAGCTTGGCGTTCCCGACAAGACGCAGCACAACGAGGTTGCGCCGGGTCAGCACGAGCTTGCGCCCATCTATGAGACGGCGAACATCGCAGTCGATCACAACCAGATCATAATGGAGACCATGAAGAGGGTCGCTGAGCACCACCACATGAGGTGTCTTCTCCACGAGAAGCCCTTTGCGGGAGTGAACGGCTCAGGTAAGCACGACAACTGGTCTCTTTGCACTGACGACGGGGTTAACCTGCTTGATCCCGGCGATACACCCAACAAGAACGTGCAGTTTTTGTTTGTGTTGTCTTGCATCTTAAAGGCAGTTGACACCCACGCGGATCTCCTCAGGCAGAGCGCTGCGGATGTCGGCAATGACCACAGACTCGGAGCCAATGAGGCGCCTCCTGCGATCATCTCTGTTTTCCTCGGGGAGCAGCTCGAGGACGTTGTGAGGCAGCTGATCGAGACGGGCGTCGCCAAGTCCAGCAAGCGCGGCGGCAAGCTTAAGACCGGTGTCTCCACACTTCCCCAGTTTGAGAAGGACGCGACAGACAGAAACCGCACGTCACCCTTTGCCTTTACCGGAAACAAGTTCGAGTTCAGAATGGTCGGATCCTCGGATTCGATGGCGAGTTCCAACACGACGCTCAACACCATCGTCGCCGAGGCTTTCTGCGAGGCGGCTGACATCCTCGAAAAAGCAGACGACTTCGACATCGCGGTCCACGACCTCATGAAGGAGTACCTTACTGACCACCAGAGGATCATCTTCAACGGCGACGGCTACTCTGATGCCTGGGTTAAAGAGGCTGCAAGAAGAGGCCTTCCAAACATCAAGTCAACGATCGAAGCGGCGGACACGCTCACAACCAAGAAGGCGATAAAGCTCTTTTCAGACTTTGGCGTGTACACCAAGACAGAGCTTGAGTCGAGGAAAGAGATCATATTCGAGAACTACGCCAAGACCATTAACATCGAGGCACTCACAATGATAGACATGGCCTCCAAGCAGATTATACCTGCGGTCATGAAGTACGCAGGGCGCCTTGCCATGGATGTAAATGCCGTGAGGGATGCAGGCGCTGATGAGAGCGCTATGTTCGACCTTTTGAGCGAAGTTACGGACGAGCTTAACAGGATGAAGAAGGCACTCGACGATCTGAAGGGGTGCGAGGCGAAGGCCGGGAAGATAACTGACGCAAGGAAGCTCGCCTACTTCTACAAGGACAAGGTAAGACCTGCGATGGATGCGCTGAGATCCCCTGCCGACAGGCTTGAGATGCTCGTCGACAGGAAGGACTGGCCTTTCCCGACCTATGCGGACCTTCTTTTTGAGGGCTGAAAATTTTTTTAAAAAGTACTTGCATTTTTGAAAGCTGACTAGTATAATAAAAAACTGTCGATGGGCTATCGCCAAGCGGTAAGGCAACGGACTCTGACTCCGTCATTACGTAGGTTCGAATCCTACTAGCCCAGCTTTCATACAGCGGGATTGCGAACAGCAATCTCGCTTTTTTCATATAATCACGAGGAGGTCAGATGTACACTTTTGATTCCAGAATACGATACAGCGAGGTGGATAAGGACGCTGCGCTCACTCTCGAGTCCCTTATCGATTACTTCCAGGACTGCTCTACGTTCCAGACGCAGGACGGGCCCGCTTCAATGGAGTATTTAAGGCAGAAGGGCATAGTGTGGGTCCTCTCGTCCTGGCAGATCGAGATAAAAAGATACCCGAAGCTGTGCGAACAAGTTACAATAGGGACGATCCCCTACGAGCTGAAGGGCTTCTTTGGACTCAGGAACTTCTTTATGGACACGAAGGAGGGCGAGAGGCTCGCTGTTGCGAACTCTGTGTGGACTCTGATAGACATTGGGAAGGGGATCCCTGCGAGGGTTACGCCTGAAATCGTTAAGGCTTACCCTGTTGAGGAGCGCCTCCCCATGGAGTACGGCGACAGGAAGATAGCCATCCCGGTCGGAGCGGCAGAGAGTACAGGCGAGGAGATCGTTGTCAGGGCGCACAACCTTGACACCAACAATCACGTGAACAACGGCCAGTACGTCCGCATGGCAGTTGACGCTCTTCCGGACAAGGAGCTTGCGGTGAGCCGCCTTAGAGCTGAGTACAAAAAACAGGCGCACCTTGGTGACATACTCACCCCGCACATATATAAGGTTTCGCAAAACGACAAAATACTCTATACTATAAGTCTGAACGATGCAAGCAAAGAATCTGTGTGCATTGTTGAACTTATAGCAGATTAAATGAGGAACAACAAATGATAGAACTAGGGAAAAAGCAGACACTGACTGTCATCAGGAAGGTTGAGTTCGGGGTGTACCTGACGGATGATAAGTCGGGGGAGGACAAGGTTCTTTTGCCAAAAAAACAGGTGCCCGACAAGTGCGATATCGGAGATGAGATTGAAGTCTTCATATACAGGGACTCGAGCGACAGGCTGATCGCCACGACGAACGAGCCGAAGATCATGCTCGGCGATGTCAGGGTGCTGAGGGTCAAAGAGACCTCCAAAATCGGCGCCTTCATGGACTGGGGGCTTGAGAAGGACGTTCTTTTGCCGTTTCGCGAGCAGACGAGGAAGGTGAAGGCAGGAGAGGACGTTCTGTGCGCCATGTACGTCGACAAGAGCAGCCGCCTGTGCGTCACAATGAACGTGTACAACTACCTGAAAAATGAGAGCCCCTACGGTAAGGACGACAAGGTAATCGGGACTGTCTATGAGATGAGCGACAATTTCGGCGCCTTTGTGGCTGTCGACGACATCTACTCGGGGCTCATCGCCAAAAAGGAGCTCTACGGGGATATTAAGATAGGCGACAGGATCACGGCAAGAGTCATATCTGTCAAAGAGGACGGAAGGCTTAACCTTAGCGTTCGCGAGAAGGCCTACCTTCAGATGGATGAGGATGCGGAAAAGATCTTTTCCATGATAGAAAAAAGCGGCGGAAGGATCGGCTTTACCGACAAGGCGTCACCTGAGCTTATCAGGGAAAAGACAGGGATGAGTAAGAACGAGTTCAAGAGAGCGGTCGGGCGCCTCTTAAAAGAGGGAAGAATCGAGATCGGAGAGACTTCAATCTCGGCGAAGTAAGGAACTGTAGCAGAATTAACTGAACATTTTACGCATAAAATGTTCAAGTTATTTCGCTACAGTTCCGAAGGAGCATTTATGGATTACAGACGAGCAAACAGGGCGTTTTTGTACATGGTCCTGTCGACGATACTCTATGTGCTGCTCTACGCGGCGTACGTGTACAGGTCGGGTAATGACATACCGATCGTGCTGAACAATTTTATAAGCGAGATGGTGGTGCTCATGCCCGCACTTGCCATGATAATGTTCTGCGGAGACAGGATAAGTGTGGTGGTGCCCTTAAGGAGCATAAAGGCAGGGTCGTTCTTTCTGACCTTTTTGTATGTGATTCTGCTCTTTCCCCTGGTCACCTTTGTGAACTCGCTGTCCATGCTCTTTGTGGACAACACAATTGCTGGGATATCGGATCAGATACTCTCGTTCCCGATGTGGCAGATGCTGCTCTCCATAGGGCTATTCGGGCCGTTTGTAGAGGAATTCGTGTTCAGGGGGTTCTTTCTGCAGAGCTACCAGAGGACGGGAAGGATAGTGGCATCGATACTGTTATCATCCGTGCTGTTCGGCCTCATACACATGAATTTCAACCAGTTCGCCTACGCGGCAGTCATGGGCATTATGCTCTCACTCCTTGTTGAGGCGACGGGGAGCGTCCTTACATCCTTCATCGCCCACGCGTTTTTCAACTCCCTCGAGGTCGTCATGATGTACGCCACCTCGGACCTGATGGACGATGCGGCAGAGTATGCAGGAGTCCTGGATAAAAGCGCAGCTACCTTCCTGATGCTGGGGATCTACATGGTGCTGGCGGCAATCTTTACGTCGATCGCCGTGTGCGTCGCGATTAAGATATCCTCGATCGAGGGCAGGAGCGCGTTCTTTACGGGAATACTGAAAAATAAAAAGACATGGCCAAAGCTTGTGACAATCCCCCTCATCATCGGGATCGTTCTGTCGATTGCATACATGATAGAGGTGGAATTCATCTCGTCGATGATAGCCGGCTGACGACATCTTGAATGAAACATTCAAGATGTCTGCAAATAGGCCATCCTGGAGCGACTTCGTCGCGGGCCTATTTGCTTTTTGTATCATGTTCTCACGAAATCCGCAGTACATGCGGATTTCTGAAATATAATTCAAGAATATATACGATAAAAGAACCCGCTGCGAAATGCAACGGGTTTTACTGTGCCCTGAAATACAGGACACGTCTTGCGATGGTCAGATCCTCAGATCGATGTTGCCTCCGATGTTCGGGTTTACTGAGAGCTCTGAGGCAGCAGGCATGGAATCCATGGCTGCTACAAGCACATCTCCGTTCTCCTGCATGGTGTCGAGGCTCTTAGAGAGCATTGCCACATCAACATCATTCAGAAGCCTGTTCTGAGATAAAGCCATCGATAAAGCAGGGATATCCATAGGCACCTCCTTGTGGCACAGTCCACTTTATCTTATCTGTATTATCGGAGTGTTTCTTTAAAAAGTTAAGAGGCACAATTCTGTAATCGTACCAAAAAATCAGGTCTGATTTTTGTGACTTTTTACCACAAATTCAAAAAAATATACAAAAAAGTGCCCCTTTGATATGGATTTTTTTGTATATTTATTTTATCATTAAGAGGATAGGGTTATCGTACGACCAATACAACTGCGCGTTTACGTGCAAGAAAGAGGGATAAATGATATCCAATCAGATTTTGCAGAACACAATAGACGGCCTTAAGAATATTGCACATGTGGATCTCTGCGTACTCGATACAGACGGCAAGGAGGTGGCTTCGACCACCGGCGACATCGGCAACGTGACGGCAGCCACGAGGGACTTTGTGGAGTCGCCCGCAGATTCGCAGGAGATTCAGGGATATCAGTATTTCAAGATTTATGACGAACAGCAGCTTGAATATATTCTCATCTGCACGGGGAGCGGCGATAACATATACATGCTCGGCAAGATGGTCGCATACCAGATCCAGAGCCTGCTTGTCGCTTACAAGGAGAGATTTGACAAGGATAACTTTATCAAGAACCTTCTTTTGGACAATCTGCTTTTAGTGGATATTTATTCAAGAGCCAAGAAGCTGCACATCCAGAGCGACGCCTCGAGAGTTGCGATGATAATCGAGTGCGCAGGAGGACGGGATACAAACGTCCTTGAGATCACGAGGACCTGCGCCCAGAACGGCACGGATTTCGTCACAGAGGTCGACGAGGACAATGTCATCGTGGTCAAGGACGTAAGCGATATCACAAAGCCATCTGAGATAGCAAGGTCAGCGGAAGAGATTCTTTTAAATCTGGAGAAGGCGGGTCTTGGCAACGTGAGGATCGCCTACGGCACCGTGGTCGGCGAGATCAAGGAAGTGAGCCGCTCCTACAAGGAGGCCAAGATGGCTCTCGATGTTGGCAAGATCTTTTTTGACGAGCGCAAGGTCATCTGCTACACCGAGCTCGGCATCGGAAGGCTTATCTACCAGCTCCCGATACCGCTCTGCAAGATGTTCATCAAGGAGATATTCGGAGGCAGGAACCCTGACGAGTTCGATCAGGAGACGCTTACAACCATCGACAAGTTTTTTGAGAACAGCCTCAATGTATCCGAGACTTCGAGGCAGCTCTTCATCCACAGGAACACGCTTGTCTACAGGCTTGACAAGCTCCAGAAGAGCACGGGGCTGGACCTTAGGGTGTTTGACGATGCGATCACTTTCAAAATCGCACTCATGGTTGTAAGATATATGAAATACATGGAAAATTAAAGGAGAAGTATGGAAAGATTTTTTAGAAGGAAAAGAATGGCCAGGCAGATTCCTGAGGATGAGGTTATCACGATGGAGAACGTGACGAAATCTTATTCTTCGGGTGCGCCTGCCCTGAACGGGGTCACCCTTCACATCAAGAGGGGTGAATTTGTTTTTATAGTGGGCGACAGCGGATCGGGCAAATCGACACTGATCAAGCTCCTTCTGCGCGAGCTTGTGCCCACAGACGGGGAGATAACGGTTCTGGGGTACAACCTCAGGAGGATCAAGCACAGCAAGATCCCGAAGTTCAGGAGAAACCTCGGAATTGTATTCCAGGATTTCAGGCTGCTGAAGGACAGGAACGTCTACGAGAACGTCGCCTTCGCGCAGCGCATTGTCCAGACACCCACGAGGGAGATCAAGAGGAACGTCCCTTCGATCCTTGCGACGGTGAACCTCGCAGGCAAGTACAAGAGCAAGATCAAAGAGCTCTCGGGCGGCGAGCAGCAGAGAGTGGCTCTTGCGAGAGCGCTTGTGAA
This sequence comes from Butyrivibrio sp., assembly GCA_017470505.1. Lineage (GTDB taxonomy): Bacteria > Bacillota > Clostridia > Lachnospirales > Lachnospiraceae > Butyrivibrio. Next base: position 11,580 of record JAFUYO010000033.1, read on the forward strand.
TAAGCCCGCGATTCTTTTGGCGGACGAGCCCACAGGAAACCTGGATCCTAACAATTCATGGGAAATTATGAAACTCATGGAGCAGATTAACGAAAACGGCACCACTGTCATAGTTGTCACTCATAACAGAGAGATCGTCAACGCTATGAAAAAGCGTGTTATCACAATGAAAAAAGGCGTCATCATAGAGGACGAGGAAGAGGGTATGTACATCGATGAGGAGTAGCAGTTTCTTTTACACCATTGGACAGGGCTTCAAAAATCTGGGCAGAAACAAGTGGTACACACTGGCGTCGATTGCCACGATCACGGCCTGTCTTTTCCTGTTCGGACTTTTTTATGCAATAATCGCGAACTTCCAGAATGTCGTCAAGACGGCTGAGGAGGGCGTTTCTATCACAGTATTCTTCAACGAGGGGACGAGCGAGGATCAGATACTCGTCGTAAAGAGCGATCTCGAGAAGAGGCCGGAAGTGAGGGAGATCGTCTACGTCTCGGCGGACGAGGCCTGGGAGGGCTTCAAAGAGGAGTACCTTGGCGAGTACGCGGACGGCTTTACGGAGAATCCTCTGGCTGAGTCGGCAAACCTCCAGATCTATTTAAGCGACGTCTCGATGCAGCAGGCGCTCGTGACCTACATCGAATCGGTCGATGTTGTCAGGGAGGTAAACAGGTCAGAAGTGACGGCGACGACGCTCTCAGGCCTAAACCTTCTGATCGCTTACGTCTCTGCAGGTATCATCATAATTCTTTTGCTGGTGTCCGTGTTCCTGATCAGCAATACGGTAACCATGGGCATTTCAGTCCGCAAGGACGAGATCAACATCATGAAGTACATCGGTGCCACCGACTTTTTTGTAAGGGCGCCTTTCGTTGTCGAGGGTATCCTCATCGGCCTCATCGGTTCGATAATCCCGCTCGTCATCATCTACTTTGTGTATATTCACGTGATAACATATGTGGCTTCAAGGTTTACAATGCTGAGCTCACTCCTCGCATTTCTGCCTGTGGAGGAGATTTACTCTAAGCTGATACCAATATCACTCATTATCGGTATCGGAATCGGTTTCTTTGGAAGTTTCATCACTGTAAGGAAGCATCTGCACGTATAATGAATATTTTTTGGGGAATGAAAAAAAGAATACTGAGCGGGGTGCTCTGTCTGTTGATGGCGGGGATGGTTTTCTGCTCATCCGCGGTGACGAGTTATGCGATTCCGACAGAGGAGTCCATCAAGGCCAAGGAGAACCAGATCAGCAAGGCCAAGAAGGAGAGGGACTCTCTCTCGAGTGCCAAGACCAATCTCGAGAAGGTTAAAAAGGAGCTCGAGGCCAGCAAGAGCGACCTCAACAAATACATCACCCAGCTGGATGCGCAGCTCTCTGACATTCAGGCCAATATTGACGCGCTTACAAACGACATCGCCAAAAAGGAAGAAGAGATAGAGACAACGACTGAGGAGCTTCACGAGGCTGAAGAGATCCAGAAGGCCCAGTACGAGGCCATGAAAAAGCGCATCAGGTTCATGTATGAGCGAGGAGATACGCTCTATTTGGCGCTACTCATTGAGTCGGGGACTTTTTCCGACATGCTCAACAAGGCTGAGTATATCGAGATGCTCTCCTCCTACGACAGACAGAAGCTCAACGAGTACATCTCAACCACGGAGCTCATCAAGCTGACCAAGGAGGCGCTCGAGGAGGAGAAGGCGACTCTGGATGAGGCAAAGAAGGTCAAGGAGGAGGAGGAGGCATCTCTTCAGAGCCTCATGAATTCCAAGACCAATGAGCTCAATGCGGTCAAGAACGATATCGCCGGGAAAGAAGCGGCAATCGCTGAGTACGAGGCGGAGATCAAGGCGGAGAACGCCGCCATCGCAGCTCTTGAGGCGCAGGTCGCCGCAGAGAGGGCGGAGCTCACCAGATACAAGTACGACGGCGGTGTATTCACCTGGCCGTGCCCGAGCTACACAAGGATATCCGACAACTACGGAATGAGAATGCATCCCACCTTGGGAGTACAGAAGATGCACAACGGCATAGACCTGGCGGCACCTTCTGGATCAGCAATCCTCGCGGCTTACAACGGAACGGTTGTCGCGGCGGACTACAACTCCTCGATGGGCAACTACATAATGATCAATCACGGCAACGGGCTGTATACCATATACATGCACGCCTCGGCGCTCTATGTTTCCAAGGGGCAGGACGTCACAAGCGGAACCAAGATAGCAGCAGTCGGCTCGACCGGAAGGTCAACAGGGCCGCACCTTCACTTCGGTGTGAGACTTAACGGCAACTATGTAAGCCCCTGGAATTATCTGAAATAGGCGCAGCTATGGAAAGTGGCACTCATGGAATGGCGGCAATTATTCTGCGGCTTGTGCAGTTATAAGCGGAGATACACAATTGGACAGTAATTACAATATGCCGCCTCAGGATTTTTCGTCCGGGGAGGCTTTGGAAGAACAGAAGAGCAGACTCACAAGGAGGTTCATCAGTGGCATACTGGTGGGCTTTCTTTTGAGCATGATGGTAGTGGCGGGCGTCTACATTTTCTTTTTCCTCGGAAGGAGAATGGGGCTGTCGGGTCCGTCGGGCTCCCTGACGGGAAGCGGGGCAGGAGCCTCCGGAGAGCTCCTTAGCGACTCGACTCTCAAAAAGATCAGGGTCCTCGAGGATACGATAGACACCTATTATTACAAGACAGACATCGACAAGGAGCAGGAGGCAGTAGGTATCTACAAGGGGCTTATGGACTCCCTGGGGGATCCGTACTCGGTCTACTACACCGAGGAGGAGCTGGATGAGCTCCTCAGCGATACCGCGGGTGTCTACTACGGCATCGGCGCCTACGTCAGCATGGACGATGATATGGGGATGCCGAGGATATCAGGCGTTATTCCCGGGACCCCTGCTGAGAGGGCGGAGCTTCAGATCGACGACATCATCTACCTGGTTGACGATGAGCCGACGCAGGGGCTTGAGGTGAGCGACGTCGTGACCATGATAAAGGGACCTGAGGGGACCAAGGTGCATTTAACCCTCCTTCGCGGAAGCAAGAGGGAGGAGGTCGAGGTTGACGTTGAGAGATCAGCAGTCGAGGTTCCGACAGTTACGACCAAGATGCTGGGCGAAAAGGAGGACATCGGGTACCTTCAGATAACCGAGTTTGACGAAGTAACTCCCGACCAGTTCACGGAGGGGATGGCTGAGCTTCGGGAGAAGGATATGAAGGGGCTCATAATAGACCTTCGGAGTAACCCCGGTGGAAGTCTCGCGGCGGTCTGCGATATCGCCAGGCAGATCCTTCCCAAGGGGATAATTGTCTACACGGTAGACCGCGACGGCAACAGGGACGACTACACGTGCGATGGCAAGAGAGAGATCGATATCCCCGTGGTTGTGCTGGTCAATCAGTATTCCGCGAGCGCATCGGAGATCCTGGCAGGAGCCATCAAGGACTATCAGCTCGGCAAGCTCGTCGGGATGAAGACCTTCGGAAAGGGCATAGTCCAGAGGATATTTGACTTAAAGGACGGAACGGCAGTCAAGCTCACGGTCAGCGACTACTACACGCCAGCCGGCAACAACATCCACGGAGTCGGGATAGAGCCTGATGTCGAGGTCGAGTACGACGCCGACGCCTATTCCAAAGACAAGACGGACAACCAACTGGAAAAAGCAATCGATGTCATGCAGGATATGCTTGACAATTAAAACAAAATAGAGTAATATACAAAACTGTGTCATATCTGTGTGACACAGTTTTTTTTCGCACAGCCCGTATCGGGCGGTATTTCAACAATTTGTATTATGGAGAGTGGGTATGGAAGTAAAAGCATGTGTATTCACTGACGCCGGGAAAGTCCGCAAGGTGAATCAGGACGCTGCAATGATCAAGGTTGCAGGAACAAGAAACTACGGAAGGATCTCTTTTGCCGCCCTGTGCGACGGTATGGGAGGACTTTCAAAGGGGGAGGTGGCCAGCTGCAAGGTGATACGCGCCCTCGAGGGCTGGTTCTTGGAGGAATTACCTCTGATGATGGATATGGATGAGGACAGCCTCTGGGAGACTGCAGAGAAATCGCTTTCTCGCCTGATAGTCAGGACGGGAGCGGACTTAAGGAGGTACGGAAGGCACCGTGGGATAAGACTCGGGACCACTTTGACAGCTCTTTTGCAGATAGGGCGGCGCTATATGACAATAAATATCGGGGATTCGAGGATATACCTCGTTGACAGGAAGAAGGCAGTGCAGATAACCAGGGATCAGTCCCTTGTCCAGGACAAGGTGGACAGGGGAGTTATTGCTGCCGGTGATGCAAAGACGGACACCGAGAGGAATGTTCTGATGCAGTGCATCGGCTCGTCCCTCGAGGTTAAGCCTGACATCAGGACGGGGGAGCTGTCGGGAGATACGACAATCCTCCTTGCAAGCGACGGCTTCTGGCGAAAGGTCCGGGAGGATGAGATGCACGACAAGCTCTGCCCGCAGATGTGCGTGACAGTGCAGGACATGCTGGATGAGTGCAAAAAGCTCGCGGACATAGCAATCTCAAGGAAAGAGCAGGACAATATATCGGTCGCAGCGTTGTGTATGGAGATGTGAAGAAAACAAAAACTAATATACAAGAGAAAGTGTGGGACATAATGGAAAACGGTTACATTTTTAAAGGGAAGTACAGGATTTTGAGAAAGCTCGGTGAGGGCGGAAGCAGCAGGGTCTACATGGCGCAGGATGTGAAGAGCGGCCAGCCGGTAACCATAAAGCAGATGAGGAGGTCGGCCTACGGAGGGCAGGCAGAGCCTGCTGAGAGCGGACGCGGCGCGAGGGAGATTACAGTAAGCCGCCCGGATGGTCCGGATGGCCGGAATGACGAGAGAGGGGGATCGTCAGGAGTAAGCGCGTCGCTTGGCGGCGCGTACTGGGAGATGGACATGCTCCTGAATCTCGATCACCCCGCAATCCCCAAGGCGATAGCCGCCTATGACAACGCCGTAGTGATGGAATACATCCCCGGAAACAGTGCGGCGAAGCACCTGGAGATGAAAGGCTTTTTTCCGGAGAAGGAGGGCGTCAGGATATCGCTCGAGGTACTCGATATTCTAGAGTACCTTCATAGCCTTGATAAGCCCGTGATCTACAGGGACTTAAAGCCCGCGAACATCATGATAAAGCCGGACGGACACGTCGCCCTCATAGACTTCGGAGCTGCGAGGTTCTACGAGATAGGCGGAACGGCAGACACTCAGAACCTTGGGACAAAGGCGTTTGCTGCGCCGGAGCAGTACGGGAGCCTTGGACAGACGGACCCGAGGACGGATATCTACTGTTTTGGCAGGATGCTCCTGCAGCTTGTCGGCGGAAGGTGTTCCAACGAGCTCATGCAGATAATCGAGATGTGTACGAGGCCCGACAGGGACGACAGGTTTACGAGCTGTGCTGAGATCAGAAAGGAGCTTCTGAAATACCCAGGGAGGGCTTTCTTTGGGAGGATGCGCGTGTTCATGCAGCTTGGGGCAGCAGCCGCAGTCGTCGCATTCGCGCTGTCCTTTATAGCTACGCACTACGATGCGGCCCTCGCCTACGCCTACAGCGATGCCAAAGTGCGCGTCCCCGCAGTCAGGGAGAGACTCGGAAACGCAGGTACGAGGATAGGCGTATTCATTGAAGACAAGGAGGACATTAAGGCTTTCACTCAGAAACTCGAGGAAGAGGCCAGACGCCGCGGCCTGCCGGTAAGAGGCAGTATCATCGGAAACGGAGTGATTGGCGAATCAGGAGCAGAGGGTGAAACTGCAGAGCCCGAGGCAGGTGCGAAAAGTGACGATGCAGTGTCCGGGGCAGGCGTGGAAGGAAGCATGGAAGATTTCGAGACAGGTGCGGAAGATACTGCCGCAGAGCATGGGACAGCCGAAGAAGATGGCGCAGACCCGGCCCGTGGGTCGCAGGAATAAGGAGGAACGATGGCGATATTTGTATATACTTTTGTGATAGTTTTTGTGGCGCTTGTAGTGATACTGGGGCTTGGAAGCTTACTTGCAGGGGGCGACAACATATCGGAGACAGTGGAGAGCGAGGCCACAGAGAGCATGTGCACAACTCAGCTCCTTGGCCGCGGGAGCTTTACAGGCAGCTCCTGCGACGAGGACTTTGTAATCGAGCAGGACATGGTCTACACCTACGACTCGTTCAATCTCTGATTCAAGGTGTTTATACTCGATAACGGAATTGCATTCCGTTATCGAGTATAAACTTAAGAATAAGACCGCATAATGAAATTTGCAGCTACGCTGCATGCGGCCTAAGCTAACTCATTATCGAAATGGAAAAGAATTTCGTTCATGTGAAGTTATGGTCGATTCACTAAATTAAAGATGGATTGAATCTCATCCCGGTATGCAGAACACTTATCCTCAAACAGCGGGTCATAATCTGGCAAATGGTATTGCGGTGCGATCTAAATCAGAGGAAATCATAGTCAATCTTCTTGAAAAGCACAGTATTCCGTATCAATATGAACCAAAGCTGGAAATAAATGGCGTCAGTTTCGATGGACAAAGTGCCGAGGAACTGATAAAAAGATATCTCATCTGAGACAGCATAAAAAAATAAACGGATCAGCATGAAAGGCAGATCAAAGCCGAAGCAATACTTGACGAAAGACAAGTAATATTGATATTGTTAAATTATACTTTACTTACGTCAAGTAGATGTTTTGAAGTGGGATTTCAAGATGTCTCAGTAGGGATGTGTAAGGCGGGATTAAGACAGGTGGCGCATATGCAGGATATATTCGAAGAGCTCAGGGATATGAGATATCTCAACTGGACAAAAACCAGGAAATCATCGGGAACTGCGGGATCTTTTCTAAAGGCCTATGATGATACGGGAATTGTCAGGAGATATTATAAGCTATCAGACTATGTGACAGGCAGAGGAATCGATGGACATGAATGTATCAATGAAATAATAGTCCAACGCCTGATGAGAGTGTTGGACATTGATCACCTTGAATACAGACTGCTTCATGCAACAGTTGTTGTTGATGATGCAGAATATGAAACCTGGTTATGTGAATCTGATGATTTCAAGAATCAGGGAGAATCCAAAATTGCGCTGGAGGATTTTTTTGCTGCACAAAGATTAGCGGGAGAAACTCCGCTTGACATGTGCATTCGAATGGGCTGGGAGAGTACTATCTACAATATGCTCATTCTGGATTACCTTATCCTTAATCGCGACAGGCACGGCGCTAACATAGAGGTCCTGCGCAGCAAAAAAAACAGAAACTACAGGTTGGCGCCTCTTTTTGATCATGGTCTTTGCCTGATGTGCCAAAGCCGCAGTGAGGCGGAGTTTAAGTCATTTGATGTGATGGATGACAAGAGGGTTCAGGCGTTCATAGGGACTAACAGTACGAAGGATAATCTGTCGCTCATACCAAAGGATTATATCCGGGAATTTGTATCATCGCACGAGATCACGGAAGAGTTGCGAAAGATGCTCTGTAATAAAATATCAGATATTATGCCTTTAGTATTTTGCGAAAAAACGTGGGAGATGATATCCGGGAGGTGGAAATACCTTGAAAGTATTTGAGATAAGGGATGAGTCGGAAAGAACAGGGAAAGAGGATTTCCTTGTCGGATTTCTTTTTTACTATGAAAGAAAGAAAAGGTTTCAGGTGGAACTGCTTGGCGCTGTGGATGAGTGGACCTCTCCGTTTGTTTTTTCGAAAGCTGTTTCAGAAGGAACTTTAAGTTTCGGGCCGCCACTTTCCGAAAGCTTCGTGCGCCAGCGTATAATTCCACCGGATCGCCAGAATCTTGGCAGCATACTTAAGGCCAACGGTCTGCCGGAATATGATGAATACAGACTGCTGGCATTAAGTGAGGGCAGGTGCGCGCAGGACGATCTGCACCTGGTCAGGACGAAGCCGGACTCTCTTCCCGATGAAATTCTTGATCGCCTTGATGAGAAAGTGAAAGAATTTATACCGCTTGAGAATAACAGACTTCTGGTTTTCTTTCGGGACCAAAAGACAGTAAAGTGCGATATGAACAAAATCCTGGGCGGAAGGCGCGAATTTGCCAGGGTGCTTTCCAGTGCTGAGATATTCGGAAATGCCCGGCTTTCGCCCGGAGGAAACGGAGTCGAATGGGGAGAAGAGCTGATCGTACCGGCAGAGAAACTGCGAATGCATGGGAGTGAGGCAGATGTGGATTTAGATGCGATGATTTCTTTTGCGCAAAAAAGACTTGCGGACACGACCGGGATTGCGTCACTTCTAAGCTGCTCCCGCCAGTACATCGGACAGCTTGTAAGGGAAGGCAGGCTCCATCCAATAAAGGAGGGAGGCAATAATACACTGTTCTTAAAAAGCGAGGTTGAGGCGATGTAGTTGTTTTCTTTCGAAAAAAATCATAAAAAGTTTAGAATGATCTCATTGAACTCCGAGCGATTTTTTGCTGTAATCTATTTGTATCCTTATGCCATCTCGGAGGTCAAGTTTTTCCGGGATTGTGCCGATATAAGAATGAGGAGCGTAGACTATGGGAAACGGGAGGTGAGCAGAATGGCTACGTCGAGTATCACGAAGAACTTTGTTATATCAGGTAAGGAACAGGTTGAAGCATTTGCTGATGCTATTGAAGCCGCAGCCAATGATAAGACCCCTGTGCACAAGGTCAGCGCAAGGGTTCTGACCGACCCGAAGGATATAGCGAAGTTTATGCAGAAGAGGAAGAAAACGAATGGAGCAAGATGACAAATTTACTGTCATCAACATTCGTGAGTATTTGAAAAAGAATGCGGATGACGAGGAACAATTCGGAGAAGATACTTTGAGGCAGTTGCTCTCCGAATTTTCCTGTGAACGAAATCAGGATGTTGAGGATTTCCTGAAACAACAGGCAATCGATTTTACCAATAAGCATCAGTCTGTGACCTACCTTGTGTTTGCCACGGATGATGCACAGCTGTCAGTGCGATGCAGATGCAGTACAAGAAGCCCGGAAAGTACCTGTCAAAGCCATATGTGACCCTCGATAACGTGCAGCTGAAGTCATCTGACTATACATTCAAGTATTATGAGGGTGAGATCACAGACGACACAGCCGAAGGGGTAAAAGAGCTGACGAGCAGGGATAAGCTGACCCTCTCTGATGACGAGACTTCAAAGACCATAACGATCGTTGCGACCGGCAAGGGCAACTACACCGGAAAGGCTTACGGCTATTACGAGGTTGTAAAGCCCGCAGATGAGAAGATCAATCTCACCAAGGCCAGGATCGTTGCAAAAGACAAGAACTCCAAGAATAAAGATGTCTCCGTCGGAAAGCAGGAGTACACCGGCTATGCCATCACTCCCGCTATAAGAGTCCAGATAAAGGTTGGAAAAGTCTGGCAGGATGTTGATGAAAACTACTACAGCGTAAACTACATCAACAACCGCAACAAGGGGACTGCCACTATCATTGTGAACGGAAACGGCGATAACGCCACCGGAAGCAGGAAGGCGACCTTCAGGATCACAACCATGAGGATGAGTCTCTTTGAGAGGATCTTCGGTATGATCACCGGCTGAGAAAAGTAAAATAAAACACACTTCAGGCAGTCAAAATACCGCTGCCTGAAGTGTGTTTTTTCGCAGAAATCCAGCCGAAAAATCCGTTGGAATCAGTCCCTGGCATTAAGCTCGCTTCGCAATCGGTTCAGTTCCTCTTCAAGCATTGATATTGTGTCAGCGTTTGCTTTAAGCTCAGCATCCTTATCGGCGATAGCGGCATCCTTATCGGCGATAGCGGCATCCTTATCGGCGATAGCAGCATCCTTATCGGCGATAGCGGCATCCTTATCAGCGATAAGAGCCATGTACTTATCCTCGGCGTCTGTATAGCCTGCAGTATACTGTGAAGCCATCATCTCCCTGTATCTGCGCTGCCCCTCAAGAATTTCTTTTGTCTGATTGTCAGTATTTAACTCCAGGATCAAATCGCCTACCTCCTCGATGGCAGGGTTTCCGTCAGCGAGCTGCTGGAATTCCTCCCATGTTGTCGCGTTGAACAACTCTGCCCAATAAACAAGATTGTTTTCTATATCATCCCTTGTTGCTTTGTCTGTATGATTTAATGATAACATCTTTATGCCGAAATTTTCAGTATAAGGAACATAATTTTTTGTATTAAGGAGAAGATATTCCGCATAAAATTGTTGATTGGTGTGGATGAGCTCCTGATCGGTGATGCATATGTGGGTGGTGGGCTTAAGCCTGGAATAGTCCTCGCCCTCGCCTATACTGTCATAAGCCCTGCACAGATATAAGAGGGACCGCTGTATCCAATACTTATCGAGATATACCTGAAGCTCGATGTTAAGAATCTCATTATTATTCATGACAAGCATTTTGTGAATCTTGTACCGGTTGAGAAAAGCAGTCAGGCTTTTACCGCTGCCTGAAGTGTTTTTTCTCTCATAAATCCCCCATTTCAGCGCATCAAAAAAAGCAGCAGATCATTTCTGACCTACTGCTTCAAGTGCATATTTCAACATTTACTTGTTACTTCTGAAGTTGTCTGGTGATGATTGCTCTATCACTATCAGATACTTCGAGATTACTAAAAGCCTGATCTAGTGTAAAAGACGCATTTTTCATTAGCACTTTGACATTCTGAACCAAAGTGTTAATCCTGCTCTCCTCAGCACTCTTTTGCGACTGCTTCTCTGCATATTTTCTTACTGATTCACACACAATATCACGTCCTTCCTCTGTTTCCTTGAAATGGTGAAGACCATCTGCTAACAGTTTAAAATGCATGTTCTCTGAGGTCTTAGCGTGAAAGTCTTCAATCAACTTTCCTATTTCATCGTCACCTTTATATTTTCCGTTGACATAAATAATATGCGATCCATCCTCAAACGGTTTTCCAGTCTCAAGAACCATCCTGTCCACATGATACATCGGTAATCCTTGCCCAAACTTATCATGTTCATAGAAGAAGATTACATAAGAATCCTTTAAAACCTTAAATGGATCACCTTCTTTCAACATCCTTGAATCCATCACTCCACTATGAAAGCGGGTCCTTCTGACATGTGCACCTTCCGAACTTCCCTGTACCTCAACATCAAATTCAGTCCCATCGGTATCTATAGCATGAACATCAAGAGTTATATCTCTCCCACCGATTTCAGGGCTTCTCATTTCGTCTTGAGCATCTACACTTGTAACAGTTATTTTTCTGCCAAAAACAATACTCAGAATCAATTCAGTAGCTGGAATATTCTTTTTAAAAACAAGTGTCATCAAGTCATCGTCAAACAAGTCCAAGTCATCAACAATTTTATTGATTTCCTGCTCGTTCTGAACGTCGATGCTAGTTTACAACTCTCCCATTACTTTCCTCATCTCCTTACAATAATAATAGCATCATACCACAACCCTTACAATTATCAAACGTGGGAATTAATGCAAACTTTATACTGCAAACTATATAACTATTACACGCTTTCTGATTCTTTTCGCCAAGCATCAGGTGTGATCTTCTCGCCCTTTGGAATCACATTCCGAAGTCTTTCCGGTTCTTTAGGCATAGCGCCCAAGGTAGCCTTGTTCTCCTTATCAAACTTCCACTTGGCAAGTCCTTTCAGGCTCTGACTCTTGTTATAGACATCCATGAAACCTTTATATCTCTTCCAAGCAGATAACTTGGCACCAAGAACGTCAACTCTTGCCATCCCCTTGTCATAATCAGTTGCAAGCTTATCATACCAAAATCCGGGGCACTTTTCAGTGGCCTTCAAGGGAAAATACGGCGTGTTGCCGGGAGAATATAAAAAGAGTGTCCGTTTTGAGCATTGACGCCGGTTTTGTATGTGCAAATTGGAAATAAAACCTCTATGATAGTACGGATAGAAAATCCGTATGTCATAGGGGATTTTTTTACCCAAAAAATGCGCAAGGATGTGAACGGTGCGGACAAGAGTTTACGGGAAGGGGTTGACACGGAGGTAGTGCAATGAGAGAATTCTTAGCAAGCAAGCAAGCAAGCAAGC
>JAFUYO010000007.1 GCA_017470505.1 Butyrivibrio sp.
CACACGCAAAAAAGGAAGCGTATTGAATGTTTGTGGTGTCCAAATGGTGCGGGTCTCCGACGTCGCTCCATTTGGTGTTTGGAACTGCCCGGAGGTAACTTCGCACTCCCTTGATGACGAGACTTGCAAAGTCACCCCAAAACCGTTCCGGTACTATTTGGTGTTGTGAAAGTCAAATAGTTTGACCCTTATGGGTCACATTACTATTATCGTTAACGGTAAACCAAAAATCCATTAAGAAAAAAAAAAAAAAAACATAAAATTTTTATAAACACAACCGCTTGTTATCGTTCTAAACCCGCATAAATACTGGCTTTTGTAATTTTAGTGTTCAAAGTGAAAAATTTATAAATTCAAAATTTCAAAGAAAACGCTTGACAAAAATATAGACGTAATTTCGTTAATTTTGCCAGACATAAAATTAGCGGTGCCGATAAAATAGTCGTTCTTTATCAGCACCGCCCTTTTGTGAATATTCTTTTTTTCATCAATTCATGATACTGCCCCAGGACTTTTATGTTGTTCTATTTTCCTTAGTTTTTACCTACAGCTTCAAACCCGTCCGCTATTTTTCGGCCCATGAGCCTTATCTCCCCTGTGACATCGTGGGTTGCTGCGGGGAAGGGGGCATAGCCCACTTGGTCGCCCTCTTTCGGGTAGTAGAAGGTGTAGCCGCCAAGCTCAAACTCCTCTGTCTCATACCGGCCGTAGTCCTGCTGGCGCACGAGGTACTGCGGGTTAAACCTGTGGCTGTCCTCTATAATAAGGAAAGCTCCCTTGTATATGAGCCAGAGCAAAAAGAGCGCGATGAGCACTTTTATACCGTTCTCCTTTATGACTGAGGGAACTCTGTTCATCAGGATGATCACGAGCCTTCCGAGGATGACTGCGGGCACGAGCCAGACGTAGACCACTCCGTAGCGGATGAGTGGCGCAGAAAGGAACCAGAAGATGAGGCACCCGATTATGGCTCCGCCTATAGTCAGGAAATCAGCGTCGCTCAGCATACTCCTGTGGCTGATGTCGAATATTTTCCCGGTGCCAGAAATTCTGAGGCGTTTTGCTTTTCCTGAGCTGTCTTTTTTATCATTAATAGCAGCTCTTGCGACCAGCACGAAGTAGATGATATAGATGAGAACTGATATCACGCAGAGAATGAGCATCATCTTATTCACTGCCCCCATGGAGGAAAACCAGCCCGGGAGCCAGTCGCCTATCTTCACATCGCCGTAGGAAGCGACATCGTTAAAGCCCCTCCCGAAGGTCCTTATCTCGAGCGCGTCATAAGCGGCGACGCCCTTTGGTATCTTCCAGGAAAAGCCAAAGAAGTCAAGGAACGTTACGGGGTACAGGAGCCACCCCGATATGATGACATTTCTGACAAGGAAGGGGAAAGCTGTCAGAAAGCCCAGGGCCACGGATACAGCGAAAACTATACTCTTCTCCTTCCTCCTGTCCTTTATGAGCTTATAAATGGGGACGATGGAGAGCAGGATCATGGGCGCTGCCGAGAGCTTTATCGTGATCGCATAGATCCCGAGAAGGGCGAGGAGGATGTACGGAACATAGTTCCTCTCGTGCCTCACGTACATATCGAGCCAGCAAATCATGATATAGAATACTATCGTCGAGAGAAAATAGTCGGATGCAGGCGAGACTATCTCATCGAATACCGTAAAGAGGTAGTATATAGCGGCAAGGCGAGCAAAGTCCGAGATCACAAGGTGGCCTCTCCTTGCCACATTCCTGATGCCGACGCACTGCCACGCAAGGAGCAGGGCAAAAAAGCCCGACATCACATGATAGGACTGCCCTCCCAAAAAAGCGAAGCTGTACAGGGCAGAGAGCGGAAATGCCGCGCTGTTGTAGGCGAGCCTCACGTGCAGGTTCCCAAGCCCCTTCACAATCCCGTACTCCTCAATCCAGCGTATCGCCTGCGCGTGGTAGAGGTCGGTGTCGTAGTGCATTATTCCGTGGGAAGTGCCATATGCAAACAGGAGGAAAACAACGAGATATACAACGAAACTCCCTCTGCTTTTCAGGGCCGAAAACATCCTGAAAGCGTCTCTTAGGAGTTCTTCGCGGTAGAATACCGCTATGACAACGCATACCATTACAAGAAAAATGTTGGCAGCAAGGCCAACTTTGGAAAAGAGACTCACAATCTGGGCATAGACAGTTGTGATGACAACTCCTGTCACCAGAAAGCTCTCTTTATATTTAAATTCATATTTCGCTCCTCTCATATCGCCTTTTTTGGCCCTGTGCTCCATTCCGGGCAGATTCACAAGCGTCATGAGAAGTCCATAGCCAACAAGATAGGTGGTTGCAGCGACATAAAGCCAGATCAGCACAACTGTAAGCATTGTAGCGTTCCCCCAGAACTCTTTTGTCAAAAATAAGAAAGCCACACGTGGCATTACGCTGCCGGCGGCGTGAGAAAACGATTCTCAGTATGGGCCTTACATACTGCAGACAAAAAGTCCCACCACAACGCCGAGAAGCGCCCCCATGATGACCTGCATCGGGGAGTGCCCGACAAACTCCTTGAGTTTTTTCTCAGGGGAGACGTTGCTTCCGAGCTCCGCAAACAGTCCCATCATAGTATTGATGACCTTGGCCTGCTTGCCGGTCTCGCGCCGAACTCCCATTGCGTCGTGCATGACGATAAGCGCCATGATTGCACTGACCGCAAACTCAAAAGTATCGGGACCGTACTGCATGGCTGTCGCTGTCACAAGCCCCATCACAGTCGCGGAGTGCGAGCTCGGCATCCCGCCGTCGCCAATAAGCCTCTCTGGATTGAAATCCCTGTTGACGATCACATAGATCATCGTCTTCAGGATCTGAGCGACAAACCAGCCGCAGGCTGCTGCTATCAGTATTCGGTTGCTGAGAAGTTTCTGAATAAAATCTGTCACGGGTTCTCCTTATTGGAAACGGAATTATGCATTTTCTCTGAGATAATCCGCAATTGCATCGTGCCAGTCAGCAAAGCAAAAGTCTGATGTGAGCTTGAACATATAGTTCTCCAGAATGCTGTAGGCGGGTCTCGGCGCTGCCTGCGGGTTCCTGGCTGTGTACTCAGCGGTTGTAACGTGGTTTACACGGCAGTTCCTGCCTGCAAGTCTGAAAATCTCCTCGGTGAAGTCAGCCCAGTTCGTATCGCCCTCGCAGGTCCCATGGAACACGCCGTAGTTCTCAGTAGGAAGAAGGTAGTGGATCGCCTTGGCGAGCTCTTTGGTACTCGTGGGCGTTCCGAGCTGGTCCTTTACTACACTGACCTCCTCGTATTTCTCAGAGAGAGACAACATGGTCTTAACGAAGTTCCTGCCATCGCCGTAGAGCCACGCAGTCCTGATGATGAAGAAGTCCCGGGTAAACTGCCTGACCATCTCCTCACCTGCCAGCTTGGTCCTGCCGTACACGCTGACAGGGCCCGTCGGATCAAACTCGGTATAGGGCCTTGTTCCGTTCCCGTCAAAGACATAGTCAGTCGATACGTGAACGAGCTTCGCCCCTGTCTCAGTTGCCGCAATCGCAAGATTTCTCGGGCCGATGGCATTTATCCTGTACGAGAGGTCAACATCGCTCTCCTGCTTGTCCACCGCAGTATACGCCGCGCAGTTGATAATGGCTGCGGGCTTAACAGCCCTTGCCAGCTCCACCACCGCATCGACATTCGTGATATCAAGGGGGATGATTCCCTCGCCCTCGAATACGTCGGTATTTATCAGCTCATATTTGTCAGCCGGAAGCTCCTTATTAATTGCACGCCCCAGCTGTCCGTTACATCCTGTAACTATAATTTTTTCCATTATGCCCCCTAAACACGTAACGGACGACAAGTCTGCCGTCCGTTATAAGTTATCAATCTGCGTAGCTGGTTCCGTTAACCTTGAAGGTCGAGAATGACTTGCCCTTCAGCTGGATAACGAAGATCATCGTCCTGCCTGTGTTGAATACAACCTCGTCGCCGTTGTCGTCGTAGTAGGTCGTAGGGCCGTAGTCGTCACTCTTCTCCCAGGTTACGTGTATCATCTTGCCCTTTGTGATGAAGTATCCGTCGCGGGTCGTGTCGTGCATCTGGTACGCGAGGTAGCCGTTGTCATCACGCGTCTCGTGGTAGGTCCTCTGGATCACGATATTGGCAAAGGACAGCTGCTCACCTGTGAGAGCGTCCTTCTGTGCGTTGCCGTAGAGGGTCTTGTAGTAAACGCCCTCTGACTCGTCGTACTTGAGAGCTGACTTGGTCACAGGGAAGCACCCTGCCATGTCGATCTCTGTGGCATCGACTGCATCCTTGTAGTCTTCAAGTGTGTTGGGGCTTGAGTATCCTGTAAAGGTGAAGTGCGGCTCGCCCTCAAACTGATCCCTGTGCTCGAGTGAGAATCCCGCCTTGTCGATGGCTGCAGATACGTGCGAGCCGTCCGTGAAGGCCGTGTGTTCTGATGTACTGCCCTCGGGGATCCTGAAAAATGCGCTGTAGTCGGAGCCCATGACGCCGCCGACACCGTTGAGGTTGTCGACATCCTTACGTGTGAGGATCGTCTTCACATAGAGCTCGGGTCCGCCGTAGTGAACGATGACCGGATCGTACTCAAGCGCTGCATATACAAAGTAATCACGGATAGATCTGATATTGCCTATTCTGTCAAGTCCTGCCCAGTCCTCCAGGATACCCATCTGACGGCTCATGCTGCCCTCTTCCATGATCTCATAGAAGACTGCCACATTGCTGAGTCCGTACTGGGGCTGAGCTTCTTTATTGATAGGGTACATAACTGCAAGAGGTCTTGTCTTGTTGATCTCTTCGTCAACCCACTTGTTGGTGAAATAGCTCCTGACCATGCCCTCTGCAGGAGGAGCATCCTCGTCTACCGTCTCTTCCTCGGCCGGTTCCTGCTCATCAGGTGTTGTCTCAAGTACCTCAGGAACCTCGTCGAGCTTCTCGACGCTGATACCTACAACTGACTCATCACTTGCACTTCCGCAGCCGAAAAGAAAAGTCGCTGCCATACCTGCAGCGATCGCTGCTTTAAACTTCTTCATAATATACTCCCTCTCCTTTTTAATATATACCAATAACGGAATGCAATTCCGTTATCGAGTACAACCATGTGATTTTAGCACATGTTCTTTTACTCGCCAAGTCCTGATTCAATGGCACCGGCGATGGCCTCTAATGCCTCTTCCTCATCAGGTCCGTCGCACCTGAACACGAGCTCGTCTCCGCACTTTATGCAGGCGCCGAGAACGCTCAGTACACTCTTTGCATTGGCGGTATTCTCGCCGTAACTGAAAGAGATATGTGATTTGTAATTCATCGCCACCTTGCACAGATTCCCGGCGGGGCGCAGGTGGAGGCCTGTGGGATTTTTGATTATTACAGTTTTGGTTACCATACTCCCGCTCCTCTCAGCTATCCTTTTCAACTCTCACATAGGCGCTCACTGTTCCTCTGACCTTTACGCCGTCGGGGAGATTCCACTTCACATTTGCACTGTAGGTGCCCTCTGTAAGCTCCTCAAGGTTATTCTCACTGAGCAGTTCGTCCACCGTGATCGTTCCGTAAAGGTTTGATGCCTGAACCGAGCCCAGAACATCGGAGAGCCCCTGCAGCGTCAGCGACACGGTGTTGTACTCACTGTCATCGACGTAAAGCCTGTAGCCTTCAGATTCTCCCTCGATACTTATGTTGGAGACACTGACATCAAAGGTCTCAGTGTCGATAGCGTCAATATAAACAACAACAGATACTGCCCCGTTGTAGTCACTGTCCCCGAGATAAACTCCCGAAGGAAGGAAGCCCTCCACATCCAGAGTGCAGGTCAGGTTGCTTGAAAGGCCCGTCACATCAAGGCTGTCGTCCTCTATCCTGATCTCGCTGACAGATGAGATGGTGCTGCTCCTGCCCGCGATCAGAACGCTGTCGGGAGATGAATCTATACGTCCTGTCATCATATAGCCGCTTGCGGGCTCGCCCTTTACCGAGTAGACAAGAGGAACATATTTGGTCTCATAGATGACAACATTTACCCGGACAGTCTTGATATTCATTGATATCGCGCCGGGATCAACCACTTCTCCCTCGCTGTCCAGAAGCACGATGTCGGCATCCGTTCCGATGTTGGACGTAAAGCCCGTCACATCGACGTCAACTGTCGCGGATGTGATCTGATTGACAATGGACTCAGGTCCGCTGATCCTGACCATGTTCTGCTCTGTCGTCACATCGCCTATGACGTAGCCGTCGGAGATCGATCCCGATGTCGTCGCCGTAAGAGGCAGCGCCTTGGTCGCCTTCCTCTCGACTGAGAGCTTCACGACGTCTGAGCTTGTGACGATCTGCTCTATCCTGTCGTTGTACTTGTTGGTGACAACGTTGATGCTGACAGTGTTAAGGCTCGAGAGATCCTGGATATCTGCCGTCGCTACAACGTTGTTCTGGCTCAGCGAATCGATTATGGACCTGGGCGCAAAGATTGTCACGGAGTTAATGGTGTCACTCCCGTCGAGGATCGTATAAACCTGCCCCTGATCAGTTATAAGGTTGGTGTTCTTGAGTGTCACCGGGACATTGGTGTATCTGACCGAAGTCACCGGGTCATTTATGTTTGTTACGAGGAACCACACGATCATCGCAAACAGGAGCGATACAACCTTGAGTCCCCAGTTGGCCGTCAGTTTTTTCATTTCTTCACCTTGGCCTTTCTGGCGAAGTACTTTATGGGTGCTTCCTCCTCGTGCTTGTTCTGTATCACTCTCAGGCGCTCCCTGAGTCTGTCGCTGTCGAGGGCTCTCTCAAGCTCTCCCTCGTAGGCGACGCTTATCTTGCCGGTCTCCTCGGATACGATGATGACCATGGCGTCCGTCGCCTCAGAAACTCCGATGCCGGCTCTGTGCCTTGTACCGAGCTCTTTCCCTATGCCCATGTTGTCGGACAGTGGCAGGTAGCAGGTCGCGGATGTTATCCTGTCGCCTCTTACGATAACCGCTCCGTCGTGGAGTGGTGTGTTGTGCTCAAAAATATTGATGAGGAGCTGGCTCGTCACGATCGCATCCACATCTATTCCCGTCCTCTCATACTCCGTGAGGGGATGGCTCTGCTCTATGACTATAAGGGCGCCGGTCCTGACCTTGGCCATCTCGACGCAGGCCCTTGTGATCTCATTTAAAGTCTTGTCGGAAAAGCGCCCTGTGGTCTTGGTATCGCCGAGGGCCAGTACGTTTGACAGAAAGTTCTTTCGCCCGAGTTCCTCCAGGGCCTTTCGCAGCTCAGGCTGCAGGATTACAATTATCGCCGTGACGGCAATTCCCAGAACCCTCTCAACTATCCACAGGATCGTGGACATATTGAAGAGTGCGCATAGCAAAATAAACACAAGAATGACCACAACGCCCTTTAAAAGGGACCAGAGTCTTGTGTTCCTGGCCCATACCAGGATGTGATACACCAAAAACGCGATGATCAGTACCTCAATAAAGTCGGACCATCCTATTTTGGGCATGTGGAGACTTGTTCTGTTGAAATCAAACGCAAAGTTAATGTGTTCCATTGCCTTCCTTTGGAAAAAATATCAGCGCTTTCCGTGCGCCCTGTTTATCTTTTTAACCCGTCTCTCGGGCGTTGCCAGCGTAACCTTGGGCACAGCCTTGACGTAGTAGTAGTACTCGTCGTCCTCGAACTGCACCTTCTCTGTTCTCGAATAATCGAGGTTGAATGCAAAAAACTCTATGACCAGCGCAAGGAGCGCGGACACAATCGTGCCAAGTATCACTCCGACTACGGATATGTTGGTCTCGCTCATGAGCCCTCCCACGAGTAGCACGAGGACCATGCTGATGGAGCCTGCCGCGATGGCTATCTTCCAGCAGTGGTCAAGTGACGACCTCCTGATGAAGTAGGTGATGATGAGCGCCACGGCAAAGGCGGCTATCATGACTATCATCGTCTTGTCGCCGAGCATCCCTGAGATTATGTTGGTGAACTCGCCCGGCGCCTGCTCAACCCCCTCGATGCTGCCAAAGTTGGCTGCGTTGGCTGAGAAATAGCTGAGCATATAAGAGATCACAAGTCCGAAGGACACTGAGATGATGGATGCAGGAGTTCCCAAAAGCCCCATTGCAAGAGGCATCACATAGGGTATGCGGAGGAAGAAGAACACCGGCGTCAACAGAACTGCCAGGGTATCCTTGGGCGAAAACCTGAAGTACAGCAAAAACATCAGAAGAAATACAACGACTGTAACAAGCGCACATTCAATTGCCAGAAAGTAGAGGTGCCCCACGATAAAGACCGCCGCCACGAACATGATAAAATTCGGGGGCATGATGGCACACAGGAGCGATGCCATCATGACGATAGCGATGTTACTCAGCGAGTGCATATATCCGAGGCGGTTGTTTATGAGGAGGATCGATACGAGTGCCAAAAGAAACTTCCATACATAGGTTATATAGGTCTCGTTTTTGATGTAAAACCTCTGTATATATTGCTTAAATTCCAATAATGAAGTCATATTCACTGTTCCTTTTCATAAATTCTGGCCAGTTTTTTCAGATTCCCATAATATGCCTTCATACTCTTACGCATTTTGGTGTACCTTAAGGAATAAATGACATATGATACAAGAGAATACACGCCAACAAGCAGGAGGTAATATACCAGAAACCTCCTGCCAATAGAAAGTAGATTGTCTGTATTGTAAAGATTTGACAAAACCATTTCAAAATTGCACAGCACATAGACACCGATGAAGATGCCGAAGACGATCGTCGCGGCTATGACAGACCTGACTACGTTGAATCCGATGTAGTCGCTCTTGAAATAGGTGTTGATAGCGTCGTTCTTCTTGCCCTCACGGTCTATGAACGCAGCCATTTTGGTCATCAAAATGACTTTTTCTTCGTTTACCATCTATGCTCCTTAAGTATCCAGGAAGCGCATGCCGGCAGACCTGGGGTCCTTCCCGGCGGCCTGCTGAAGCGCCTTACCAGGCTTGGCAAAGGAGTGGCTCAGATTGTTGGCCATGCTGCCCTTACACTTGACGCAGAACCTTCCTGTTGTTATGGGCTCGCCACAGTTTTCACACAAGAGCTGTATTGGTGAATCCTTGGAGAACATGAGTCTCTCCTCGCGTATCCAGGTCTGGATCTGCTTGGTAGTAACCTCGTTGTCCTCGGAAATCTGTTTAAGGCTTGCACGCGGATTATCTTCAATATACTGCTTGACTCTCTGGAAGGACTCCTCTATGGCCTTCCTGCAGGAATCACAGATAGGCTGACCTCCGATGTAATTGAACATCTTGCCGCATCTAGCACAGTTACGTAAGTTCATAAGCTGACCTCCATAATTTAAGTAGTCTGCCCGATAGCCAGCGTGAGACAGTATACCCTCTCAGCTCCTGCCATTAGAAACTCATGGGCGATCTCGTCAATAGTACTTCCTGTGGTATATATATCATCGATAATCAGTATGCACTTAAATTTTACATCATTTTCGCTTATAATAAAAGCTTTTTTCAAATTAATGCGGCGCTCATGGGCATCCAGTTCCTTCATGGGTCTGGTGTCCCTGACGCGCCTTATGAGATCCGGGTAAAAAGAAAGCCCAAGCTCTTTACAAACCTTCTCTGCAAAGACTCTCGCCTGATTGTAGCCCCTCTTCCTCTCCTTGGCGGGGTACATCGGGACCGGCACAACCGCGTCTATCCCGAGGGAAAAGAGCTTTTTCCCAAGGAGGTGCCTGGTCGCCAGGGCGTAAAACAAGGCGTACTCCTGCCTCCCTAAGTACTTGAACCTGTAGATCGAGCCCGAGATGCTCCTGTATTTAAAAACAGAAAACCCCCTTGTGAAGTAGTGATGCGTATGTTTGCAGTCCTCGCAGTACTCCTCCGTGCTGTCATCAGCAAGCGGCTTTCCGCACTTAAAGCAGGTTGCGCCCCTGACGAGCTGAACCTTTTTCATGCATTTTCTGTGGGCGGGGCCGCTTATTCTTATCCTGCCGCCGCGTATTTCAACAGGTCCCACCACGTCGTCGCAGATGGGGCATCTGCGCGGGTAGATGAGACTCAAAACATCAGATGCTCTAATCTCCATTGAAAAGCTCCGTAATCCTCTCTTTCAGTCCGGTGTAGCGCCGCAGCTGGTCCTCGTTCCCGACCATCTGCGACAGAGTTTCCTCGCTCCCAAGGATGCAGACCGTGCTCCTGGCCCTTGTGACCGCCGTGTAGAGGAGGTTCCTGTTCAGGAGCATCCTCGGGCCGCCCAGGATTGGCATTATCACAGCCGGGTACTCGCTCCCCTGGGATTTGTGTATCGTGATCGCATATGAGAGCTCGAGCTCGTCCAGGTCCGCAAAAGGGTACTTCACGCGTCTTTTGTCGTCGAACTCCACGACCATCTCCTGTGAGTAGTCGTTTATCTCAGTGATGATGCCCATATCGCCGTTAAAGACGCCCGTCCCCGAGTCAATCGGTATATTGTACTTGCCGACTATCTCCCAGGGCGCCTGGTAGTTGTTCCTTATCTGCATGACCTTGTCTCCGACGCGAAAGAGCTTATCGCCATAGGTGTGCTCCTTTTTGGAGTCGTCGGGCGGGTTCAGCTGCTGCTGGAGAATGCGGTTTAACTCTATAGCGCCCAGAGGCCCTTTTTTCATCGGGGTGAGGACCTGTATGTCAAGGGTTCCGGCGTTTACGTACCCCGGGAGCTTATCTCTTATCAACAGGACCAGGTGCTTGTAGATTACGCCCACATCGCTCCTCTTCATGAAAAAGAAATCCCGGCTCTTGTTGCTCAAAACCGGCATCTCTCTGCCGTGTATCCTGTGGGCGTTCATGACGATGTCACTCTCCTCCGCCTGGCGGAAGATCTTCTTGAGAAAGATTGTCGGGAAGTGGCCGCTGTCTATGAGGTCGGAGAGGACCTGCCCGGGGCCGACGCTGGGAAGCTGTGAGGAGTCACCGACAAGTATCAGGTGAACTCCGGGGACAAGTGCCTTTAGAAGCGCATAGAAAAGATGCGTGTCGACCATGGACATCTCGTCGATGATGACGGCGTCGGCTTCCAGGGGGTTCTCCCTGTTTCTCTCAAACCTCGCCCCGCCTGACCTCGCCCCGGGGTCGTCCAGCGCCTGCCCCGACACCTCGAGGAGTCTGTGGATAGTCTTGGCTTCATAGCCCGTCGCCTCCGACATCCTCTTGGCAGCCCTGCCCGTGGGCGCAGCCAGCATTATGTCAAGGCCCATCTTCTCGTAGTATCCGATTATCGAATTGATCGTTGTGGTCTTTCCCGTTCCGGGGCCGCCCGTTATTATGACGACTCCGCCCGTTATGCTCTGGAGCACCGCCTCGAGCTGCAAATCGTCGAGCTCAATTCCCTTCTCTTCGCCAATGCTTAGTATGCTCTCTTTGTACTGCTCCTTCTCTTCGGGAGTCACCTTTTCAAATAGGGCAAGTTCGCGGAGCATCGCAGCACACCCCTGCTCCTCGTAGAAGTAGTTTGACGCGTAGACGTCGGTGCCGTTCTTTATGATGATCTTTTTGTCCATCAGAAGGTTTCCGAGCTGCACCTCGATGCTCTCTAAGCTGACCTCATACTCGGGGCGGGTCCTCAGGATGTCTTCCGTTCTCTTTATCAGGAGTTCTTTTGGCAAAAAGGTATTTCCGTCAAGAGATGCGCGCTGGAGAGCGTACATGATGCCGCTCCCGATGCGGTAGTCCGAATCGACGAGGATCCCCACCTTCTCCGCGATCTCGTCGGCGGTCTTAAAGCCGATGCCCGAGATGTCGTCGGAGAGCCTGTATGGGTTCTCCATGATGACCCGGTAGATGCCCGAGCCGTAGGTGTTGTATATCTTAACAGCGAGATTACTTGTTATGCCATATTTTGAGAGGAACATCATAGCGTCGCGCATCTCGCGCTTCTCAGCCATCTGCATCGAGATGTCGATGGCTTTTTTCTCACTGATGCCCTTGACCTCGGAGAGCCTCTCAGGCTCCTCCTCGATGACGCGGAACGTCTCATCGCCAAAGGCCTTGACGATCCTCTTTGCAAGGGCCTCGCCGATTCCCCTTATGGCACCCGAGCCGAGATACCGCTGCATCGAGACCGCATCGTCGGGGATTGAGATGCTGTGGCTCTTTATCCTGAACTGGCGGCCATAGACCTGGTGCGTCTCGTAGTCGCCCTCAGCCTCGATCGTATCGCCCACGTCAAGGTCATGGAAGTCGCCGACGCAGGTGATCTCCTTGTCCGCCGTGATGAGGATCATGACGCCGTAGGTGAGGTCAGCGCTCTTATATAAAAAATGATCGATAAATCCCTTAACTTTTTCCATGTGCAAAATTATAACACAACTTGCGGGGAGATTGGACAGGGCGCGCCGCTTACATGGTGACACTGTCTTGGCGATTGGACAGGCGCGCCGCTTACATGGTGATACTGTCTTGGCGATTGGACAGACATGCCGCTTACATGGTGATACTGTCTTGGCGATTGGGCAGGCGCGCCGCTTGCATGGTTCTGTCCTGCGGCAAGCAGCTGCTCGTCACAGTCAATTTTCTCTATAGGCGTGTCTCATTAAAATTTTGACCCTTTTACCCCTGTTTTCGGCGGTTTTTTACAGCCGTTTTTCATCATTTGACGATTCATTATTTTTTTGACCCTCGAAATGGCGTTTTAGGGGTCAAATTTTTTTAGAATCGATAATAGTGAATTTCAAGTCCGGATAAAGCCAAAAAACTCCTTCAAAAGGGTCAAATTTTAAACGAAACCTGCCTATAGAGAAAAAAGTTGTCCATGCTGTGCTTTCCTCATCATTGAGAAAAAGTTGTCCATGCTGCGCTTCCTCATCATTAAGAAAAAGTTGTCCATGCTGCGCTTTCCTCATCGTTCCTTAAAAACAGCAGATATCACACTACTATGATATCTGCTATTCTAAATCTCTGTATATGTTATTGTAATTAAAATGATCGGGGACTGAATTGTAGTTTCTGCTGCGACGGCTATGGGTTCTGCACAGAGCCGGTTGTATCTGCGGCGGAAGCCTCAGGGATGTCGTAGTTGCGGCGGAGATTCTCGTAGAGCATCTGCGCAAAGCCGTTGCTCTGCATGTCTACCGCTGTGCTGCATATTTCCTGGCGCGTCTGGTCCTTGAAGTAGTCAACCAGCGTCGCATTTGAGTTGTCGCCTGTCTCTGGTTTCATCGAGTCGACCGACTTCTGCATCTCCTTGAAGACCTGCTCGAGGAAGTAGGACTCAAAGCTCTTGCAGGCCGCCCAGAGCTCATCATCAGAAGACTGTGAAGAAGTGTTCTCAATCTTCTTCTGAATGGCTGTGGCAGAAGCGTTCTTACTCTCCTGCATGGCATATTCAGTTATCGCCTGGGCATCGAGCCCTCTTACGTTAAATCCTGCCATATCTCTTCTCCGGTTGACATTTCCTGTGTGCTCTGCAGGTCATCGCCTGACAGCTTTATACTATCAGGGCTGCCGGCGTATCATCCTTAACGTTTCAGCGAGTTCGCTGTCTGCATCATCTCATCCGTTGTCTGGATCGCGGTTGAGTTCATCTCGTAGGCACGCTGCGCAACGATGAGGTTTACCATCTCGGTTGCAACGTTTACGTTGGAGCCCTCGAGGTATTCCTGCACGATCTCTGATCTCTGGATACCGGCAGGTGCGTTGTTCTCATTGATCGGGACGCCGCTGGCCGCTGTCTGGCGCCACGCTGCGCTTCCGACTCTCTCAAGTCCCTCTCTGTTGTTGAACTGCCAGAGTCCGATAGGTCCGCCGACCTGCTGCGGAACTCCTGCGTCGTCAGGGTAGTAAACAAGTCCGTCTCCGCCGATAGTGATGCGGCTCGCAACTCTGTTACCTGCAACGATTATGGGGTTCCCGTTGGCGCCGAGGACCTGATTGCCCTCTGCGGTCGTGAGAACCAGTCCTCCGCCCTGATTGAGCGCCCAGGTGAAGTTGCCGTTTCTGGTGTAGAGCTGTGTCCCGTCAGCATTTCGGTAGCTGAAGAACCCGTCTCCGCTTATCGCGAGAGCAGCGGGATTGTCATTTGAAAGGAAAGACCCCTGGGAAAAGAACTGATTGATAGTTGACGTGCGGACGCCAAGTCCGACCTGTGAATTGGTGGGCTTGGGCTGACCGTTTGCAGTCGTTGTCACCGTCTGCAATTCCTGATATAAAAGAGATTTAAACTGCGCGCCCTGCGCCTTGTAGCCTGTTGTATTGACGTTGGCAAGGTTATTGGAAATGGTGTCAACATTTGTCTGCTGAGCATTCATTCCGGTTGCTGCCGACCATAAACTTCTGACCATATGTCACCTCCGCTCCACCGGGTATATAAGTGATCGTAAAAAATGTTCAGGTTAATTCTCTGCGGTTTCTGTTTGCGCTCCGTGCATCCCGCGTGAAGTGTGTCATCCGTGACTGTGATGTATTTCTTTTCCCGAGCATGCTCAAAAACACGCCCAGTCTGTAACTGTAGCCATCCAAAGCAGCAGCAATTCTGTCATCTGTTCACTGCATAAGACATATCATCGATGCGCAGGATAGTTCACTTTTTATATCGTCACGATGTGAAGACCAATTTATTAAAAAAGTATAAAAAATTCTCAGCACATTTGGATTTCGTGAGAAGATGATACAACAGACAAACTGCCCCTTCAGCGAAAACGACTTAAACGGTCTGTTTGCTGCATTCTTGAATATTTCACTCAAGATTTCACACCTTACGACAGACGTCCGAGCTGGTTCACTGCGATGTCGAGCGTGCCGTCTATTGTGGTGATCATCCTCTGGTTGGTGTCGTAGTTTCTCTGAACTGCGATCATCTGGACCATCTCATCGACAACGGAAACGTTTGACTGCTCGAGGAAGCCTGCGTAGATGCTGCCTGTTGCGTCTATCTCCTGCGCCTCATCTGTCGGGATAAAGAAGTTCTCGCCGTAGTGCTCAAGCGTATCATAGGTTATATAGCCGTCCTTTCGCACATTCGCCTCGAAATCGAAGAGTCCGATCTGTCCTGCCACCTGACCGTTCTGGATGATCTGTCCCAGAGTGTTGATCTCAACAGGAAGATTTGGATTGATCTGAATCTCGTTCCCCTGAGCAGAGAGCACCGGGTCGCCGTCCTGTGTGACGAGAACGCCCTCATTTGTCAGCGTGAAGTTTCCGTCCCTTGTGTACATGATATCCTGGACGCCCGCTGTATCCCTCTCGATGTTGATCGCCTTATTTGTGTAATCAATTGCAAAAAAGCCTCTGCCTCCAATAGCGACATCGAAAGCATTATGTGTCTCTTTCATCGGTCCTTCGGACCAGTCCACATAACCCTCGCCAATCTTTACACCGGGATTAATAATGCCCAGTCCACGCGCGGTGAACGGGGCATCAGTGATATCCTTGATTTTGAGCGCAAGCTGATCCTTGAAAGACTGTGCAGTTGCGCCTTCCTTTTTGTATCCGTTGGTATTGGCATTGGCGAGGTTGTTGGTGAGCACATCCATTCTGTGCTGCTCGTTGATCATTCCTGTGTAAGCAGTATAAAGACCTTTAACCATGAAAATTCCTCGTATAATCCGTTATTATACTCCTGCTCCTTCCGTGAGCAGAGCTGTAGTGCCGGCTGCTGACTGAATAATATCGTCAAAACGTTACTGTTCAGTTCCTGACCGGTAACGAAGCAATTTTGCAATTAAATCGCTTCGCGACAGGCAAAATTGCCATTCGTATCACGCTCTCACGCAGCCGGCGTCGTATTGCCGGCTGCTGACTGAACAGTATCGTCAAAGCAGCAGCGTCAGTCCTCCCGATAGCCCGCGATGAACTCAACGTAGCGGCCTGTTCCTATGGCCACTGCGGTCATGGGGTCCTCGGCTGTCATGGTGTTGATGCCGGTCTTGGAACTGATGAGCTCCTCGAGTCCGCGAAGAAGTGCTCCGCCTCCTGTGAGAACAATGCCCCTCTCAGCGATATCTGCCGCAAGCTCAGGAGGTGTGTTCTCTAAAACGCTGTGAATGGCCTCGATTATCTGGGCTGTTGGCTCCCTTAATGCTTCCTCAGTCTCTTCAGACGACACCTTGACAGTCTTGGGAAGACCTGTAACAAGGTTTCTGCCACGAATATCCAAATAGTCGTTCTCTGCCCTTGGATAAGCAGATCCGATCTTGATCTTGATGTCCTCAGCTGTCCTGTCACCGATGAGAAGGTTGTGCTTTTTCCTCATGTAACGGACAATGGCCTCATCGAAATCATCGCCTGCAACCTTGACAGATGTGCTGACAACAGTTCCTCCGAGTGAGATAACAGCGATATCAGATGTACCTCCGCCGATATCAACGATCATGTTTCCACAGGGCTTGGTTATGTCGATGCCTGCGCCAATGGCTGCGGCGATGGGCTCCTCAATCGTCTTGACATCCCTCGCTCCGCAGAGCCTGGTTGCATCCTCAACAGCCTTCTTCTCAACCTCTGTCGCACCCGAGGGTACGCACACGGCGATGAACGGCTTCCTGTGGATCCTGCGTCCGATAGCCTTCTTGATGAAGTATCTCATCATCTGCTCCGTGATCTTGTAATTGGAGATAACGCCCTGCCTGAGGGGCCTTACGGCAACGATATTACCCGGAGTACGGCCGAGCATGAGCCTTGCGTCCTCTCCGATCGCCTTGATCTCCTCTGTATCTCTGTCATATGCCACAACTGATGGCTCTTTTAAAACTACTCCCTTGCCCTTGATATAAACAAGGACTGACGCTGTTCCTAGATCTATTCCTATATCTGCGTACTGCATAATTCCAAATTACTCCTACCTCTAGTACAGGGATTTGTCATGCTCTCTGCCCGCACATTGCGGTGCCTGAGGCAGCATCGGCATGTCCCTGCAAAACCTACGTTTTCATTTGACATTATAACCTAAAGGGCGCAGTTTTAAAAGAGGGATATTCGTCCGTTACTTTTATCGGCTCTTTTTCTGTGTATCTTAAGGCTTTTGCGGGGATTTTTTCATTTTGTCCATATGGGCGATCGTACCTCACCCCAGAAATTGCAAGTTCAGTTTTCGTCAGCCTCTGCCATCGCTTAGGAACTGTAGCAGAATTAACTGAACAATTTACGACGAATGATTTTTCAAGTTATTTCGCTACAGTTCCTTGCCAGATTGTACTTGAGCTCTGCGAGCTTCCAGTCCACCTCGTTGTCAATGTCCTGAACCTCGAGCTCGGACAGCTCCATGGGAAGTATGTTTCCTACCATGAGCGCCCTGTTCTTCTTAAAGCTCTCTGTCCTTGAGATGTAGAACTGGCCCGCATCGTGAAAGTACGGTTCGAGGTCCTGGGACCTCTTTGAGAGGTTCTCGGGTGCCTTGAAGACCAGGCGCTCTTTTTCTATGACCATGGCGCGCTGTGGCGGGTAAGAGAACCTCACCACAGGTATCAGCACATCAGCATCCGACTCCCGGAGCTGTTCCGTTGCCGCCCGGAGCCTGCCTGCTGTCACAAACGGCGCCGTCGGATAGATGCAGGCGAACATCTCAAAATCCTGCCCTCTCTTGTGGTACTCATCGAGAACTTCCTCTATGACGTCCACGGTTGTTGCGAAGTCGTTCGCGGTTTTTTCGCTCCTCATGAAGGGCACGCCAGCGCCGTATTTGCGCGAAATCTCTGCGATCTCATCATCGTCTGTCGACACCATCACTTCATCGAATGCGCCGGATGAGAGCGCCGCCTCGATCGAGTAGGCAATAATCGGCTTTCCGTTGAACTGCTTTATGTTTTTCCTGGGGATCCTCTTGCTGCCTCCCCTCGCGGTTATCATGGCAAGTGTACTCATTCATGTCTCCTTTCGCATCATCAGTTGGCGTCTACCGAGATTTTGGAAAGCATC
The DNA here is from genome assembly GCA_017470505.1 of Butyrivibrio sp. Classification (GTDB taxonomy): domain Bacteria; phylum Bacillota; class Clostridia; order Lachnospirales; family Lachnospiraceae; genus Butyrivibrio. Next base: position 17,901 of record JAFUYO010000007.1, read on the forward strand.
CCCTTCAAGAGCCCGGAAGCTGTCATTATTCCGCCTTCGTCTGAGAGCAGCTCAGGATAATGGCAGCATTTGGGAACCACAATATCTTCAGAGCCTTTGCGCCTGAAAACAATGCTCCTGTCCTTCCCCAAAACATCATACTGACCACCTAACTTAGGGCCGTTCTGGCCTTTGGCGCATTCCTTCTTTCCGCATAAAATCAGCTGATTTATCAGTCCTGTTTTCCCATTATTGCAGTCATCGCACCACTCATCCTCCGAAAAAGACATGTGGACATTTCCGGTGCAGACATCCACATTGTACTCTGAGTACGCATTTTCTTTTCCCCAATAATGGTGATCATAATGATTCGACAGCTCAACAATGTTATCATGTATGTCATCCGAAATATTATCCATTACTTTCCTGTCAACTCTGTATGGCGTAAAAAGAATGCTGCTGTAATACCCTCTTAGCTCATCCCGCAGAAACGAATCGTCTAAGATCTTTACCTCCCACCACATAAGGTACGAAAATCTCCCGCTAATTGGATGTCTCCCCCACCATCCGTGGTTCGGAGCAAGATGATCCTCCATTTCAAGATCCTTGATTGCATTTTCGATTTCTTTTCCCGCCAGTTTGATCATATCATCTTTTGTCATGGTTTTTTCCTCCCTGTCAATTAACTGTTAACTGCAAAAAAGCTCCATCCTCAGGTGCATCTGCCTTTTCCTCATAACCAAATGCATTTATCCCAAAAACGGTTCTGCAAGGCCTCTGATTCTCCCAATAGAGCCTTGCATCCGTAACTATGAGAAGCGCAATTCTATTTTCATCCTCTGTTATATAGTAAACCATCATTGAGCCGTCCGACTCTATCATATGCTTTAGTTCGCACGCTCTTTTTGACGGGCATCTTACAGCTACTGCCTCTCCCGTAAGCTCTTCGATCATATTAAGGCGAAGCAGGGACTCTTTTTCCATGGCCTTTTTGTCTCTTCTAAGATCACGAGCGATGCGCTTAAGAGCAACCTTCTGCGAATCAGACAGCCGTATCATCAGGTTCTGCGGAAGCAGCAGATCGGATATTTCATCCCGGTTACGCTCAATCGGCTCGATAAGGCAGCACAGGGCGAGAAATGAACCGATTACCGCAAACGCCTCCGGCAGACGCAGCTTTCTCGTTTTGCCGAAAAATTGCCGCGAAAATCTATGCGCTTCAAGCTCATGATTAATGATATACCACTTTTTGGGAAGCACATCCACCCCGGAAAAAGATGTCATATATTTTTTGATATCTCTCGTAAGTTCAAGCATTTCAGCTTTTGTCTCATCCGAAATGAAAGCGCAGTCCAGGATTTCCCTCTCTATTCCGGCAAACTCAAGATAATAATACACCCACGCAACATCATCAGGGTCCGACTTCTCTCCCGGCAGGTAAGAGTATCCGCTTTCGCTCTCACCCGATGCGAGCATCCTGATGACAGGGAGCATAAACTTAAACGCCATAAATTCTGAGATTTTTGTTTTGTTCATATTCTTTTCCTCCTGTAAATTAGGAACTGTAGCGAATTAACTTAGTCATTCTGCTACAGTTCCTAAGTGTTTTTATTCGGGCAGGTGGAATGAAGTCCCCTGTCCGTGCGCAAAAAAACACCACCCATACAGGGTGGCATTTTCAATATATATAAAAACTTTTTGATACGGCGTGTATATGCGCCATATTGTCACTTATTATTCTTCATTTCAATGTCTCTGCAATGCTCGAAGTGTAAGTCTGGAGCAATACTGTCAAACAATTCCAGTCTGTCTCTCATATCCTGCCGGTATCTCGCCTTTCTGAGGCTCCCACGGGTATAATATTCTGCATATGGGTCATAAGGCGGGCGCGGCCGCAGATTGAGCGGATTCATTGTCCAATGGACTCTGATGGTATCAGGCACATGGGCATCCGCGATCTCTTCAATCAGGTCGATGCGAAATGCCGTGAGTTCGTCTGAATACCAGGGAAATCTTCTTTCATGAAGAAGATACGGCTCGGCTCCCGGATCCGGCACATAAGTCTCCTCCGGTCTTTCATGCCAGTTTGCAATGAGGTAGTAACACGAATCCTTCTTAACAATCCTGTATGGGCTGACCTGATATTTTTTGCGTGCCCGCAGATCACTTTCACCCGGCAATCCCGAAACCGTGATGTCTGCCATGAGACGCTCTCTGATATATTTTCTTATCCGCCCGATATTGTTTTCTATCCGGGAAATATTCTCGCCATTTTCAGCATCGAGGTCTCTGATAAGGCATCCGGCAAAGGCGTCCGGTTCCGGATAAAACCTGCTTCCCAGCGCCTCTCTTATCCTCTGCTCCAAAGAATCCTTTTCTTTTTGGGTGAGGTTGTGTGTCTGCCTGATACTGCTCACAAGAAAAGCAAGCTCCTCTTCGCTTACGGGATGTCGGTAGAATACTTTACCATTTCTTTTGCCATCGCTTTTATCCCTGCCATAGCCGGGGTAAACAATCTTCCACTCATCCTTTGGTTTAAGGTTTCCATCGGAATCCTTGTTGAAGGCATCGGCTATCTCATTGAGGCGTCTCGAGTAGGTTCCCTTATCGCCCATTATTTCTTTTGCATCTGCTCCGCCCGGGAGCTTTCTGAGGCTGTCCTGAGTCGCCGGATGCTTCTCATCGGTGTTTGCCCTTATCATTTCGAGCAGCCTGACAGCTTTTTCTACGGATGCTTTGGACATATCCTGATTCCTCGTTTTCATCAGAAACTGTAGCAGAATTAACCGGACATTTTACGCAGCATAATTTCTCAAAGGCCAGGAAGAAAACGCAGACAATGCGGGCATTGTAGAGGCTCCTGACGCAGCATTTGGGAATCAGACAGGTAAAAAGTTCATGTTATTTATTTACAGTTCCTTAAATTTTCCAATATAGCTTTTGCAATGCGGCGAGCGCCCTGCCCGTCAACTATCGAGCGAAGGTGGCTGCTCATTTTTTCGCGACGGGCTCTGTCACCTGATAGAGCTGCGACCTCCTGGCAGATTCCGGACGCTACTGCTGCGGAGGCTGTGGCTGCTTTGGGCACTGCGCCTGTTTCAGTTGTTTCGCTTGATTCGGGATCTGAAGCTGCTGCAGGCACTGTGTCTGTCGCTGGTGTTACGTTTATTCCGGGATCTGAAGCTGCTACCGGCACTGCTCCGACTTCGGATTCCGTGGCTACTCCGGACAGTACTCTGACTTCGGATTCCGCGTCTGCTGCGGACTTCACTTCTCCTGCAAAGATCATTCCGCCCGTGGAGCTCCAGTAGGTTACGTTGTATTTCTGGTTGTCAGCGACCTGGTAAAAAACAGTCGGGAGCCCGACAACTGCGCACTCCGTCAACATTGTACCTGCTGCCGCAACCGCAATATCACAGCTCCGCATAAGAGACGCCATGTCACTGACATTGCGGTGGATGACAACTCCGCGGTGCGTCGCAGCAAACTCCTCTATGCGCCCCGCGTCTCTTACAAGATTCCCGATCACAACATGCCACGACAGCGCCGGCAGTTCATGCACTGCAACGCCGTCATCAGCAGAGACTTGCCTTTCTTTGATATTTCTCTCAGTAACATCGTCACGTTTCCCGATGCTGCAGTTCGCAGGTAAACACCGGTTAAGTGTCTCTTTATATTCCATGCCCCCCACTTCAAGTATAAGCCCGCGCCTTGAAGCCTCCTCAAGGACTGCTATCAGCATACCGTGCATGTCGCCGCCGCCGGCTGTCAGGAGGATGTTTATGTTCTGTCGCCCGGTTCCGGATATCCCTGCACAATTTTCCTCAGAAGGACTCAACGTAGAAGTTTTTGCGTCAATTCTTTCTTGTGTCACAGGAAAACGTTTTCTGATATCTGCGCCGCCCTCAGCACAGAACTGCTCCCTCAGCGGAGCATACTTAAGACCGAGAAGAAATTGTGTCGGTTGGCCGCCTTCATTTCTTTTACCGGCGTACATTTTTTCGTACCCGAGCTCTTTATAGTAGCCGCTGTAGTTTATGAGAAGGTCCACGGGGTAAGCTTCTTTTCCGAGGTCGTCGATGTATGCGACAGGGCAGACTCTCCGAAGTTCACGAAAGTACCCGCAGGTGACGCTGTAGGAATCAACGAGAAGAGCTCTGACGCCCCGCTCTCTGAGCGCAGCAGTAAGTACCTCGACTTCTCCCATCTTGTCGTCCCAGCTGCTTCCAAGGACGACAGGCGTGCAGCCATGAAGGTCAGCGGCGTACAGATCGTATACAGCCTTCGACTCCTCATCCGCCATGAAAAAAGTCACGTTTTCCCCGAGTTTTACAAGCTGCCGCGCGATCGTGATACACCTCATCACGTGCCCTGTGGCGATTATGGAATTGGCATCTGCTCTTATTCCTATCAATTCAGTAGTCCCGACCTCTTTCAAGTTAGGAACTGTAGCGAATTAACTTAGGAACTGCTACAGTTCCTTATTTCTGCGATATCACTTACACCCTCCGGCTCGTCGCTCTTTTCAGATATCACTGTATCAGATCCCAGCTAAGGGGCGTTCCTTTTTCAATATCATTTACCGCTCTCATCCCGAGAACTTCCTCGTAGTGCATGGTGTGCATACCGTTCCCTGGTCTTATGGAGCGCACATTTTCTTTGGTGAGCCTATCGCCCGCCTTTATGTCTTTTACCACAAAAAGGGACCTGGAAAGGCTCCGCTCTTTGACCTGCTTGTCGGTCAGCTTGTACTCGTACTCTCCGAGGGCGTCCTCCATTATGCGCACCTGCCTGACCATGTCCGCAAATTCCCTCGGCTCCATGGAAAAAGCATCATCAACTCCGCCCGCACTCCTGTCGAGAGTCAGGTGCTTTTCAATCATTTTCCCGCCGAGCGCGATGCTTCCGACAGGGATTGTGCCGCCCGGGGTGTGGTCGGAGACTCCCACGATGCAGCTGTATTTGTCCGCCAGATACTGCATCATCCGAAGGTTCACCAGCTCGTAGGGCGTGGGGTAGGCGCTCACACACTTGAGCAGCACGATGTCGCTGTTTCCCTCCTGTCTGCACACATCAAGCGCCCTGTCGATGTCCTCCTCGTAGGCGATTCCCGTCGCAAAGATGATCGGCTTGTGAAGCTTTGCAATCTGCCGTATCAGCGGGATGTCGTTTATCTCAAAGCTTGCGACCTTGTAGGCCGGAACCCCAAGATTCTCAAGGTATTCCACCGACGTCGGATCAAAGGGCGTGGAAAAAAACTCCATCCCCAACGCGTGCGCCTCCTTCATCAGCCCCTCGTGCCACTCCCAGGGAGTGTAGGCCTCCTTGTAGAGGTCGTGGAGCGTCCTGCCTGCCCACAGGCCGTCCCCCGGCGTCATGAACCAGGGTTTGTCGCAGTCAATTGTTATGGTATCAGCCGTGTAGGTCTGGAGCTTTATCGCATCTGCCCCGGCCTCCTTTGCGGCATGAATTATCTTAATGGCTCTGTCGTAATCGCCGTTGTGGTTGCCGGAGAGCTCCGCCACGATCATGGCTCTCTGCCCCTCTCCGACAGTCCTGCTGCCTATATTTAGCTTCTTACTGAACATGGAATTTCCTCTCTAAAAAAGATATTGCGCATGCGCCCGCTTTGCAACTCATGCGATCCGGCTTCCTTTTTTCTCTAAATACATGGTTTATAAAAAATTTGACCCTTTTTTGCCCTAAATGCCGCCTCTGCACAACTGCTTTTTCACTATCTGCTGAGTTATATTATTTTTGACCCTTGAAAAGAGGTTTTAGGGATCAAAAAAATAACGAACTATGTAATAGTGAAAAACAGTCTTTCAGAATGCCAGAAAACAGGGACAAAAGGGTCAAAAAATGAACGAAACACGGCTATAGTGAAAAATCAGGCGAAAGCATCCTATGTATACCCTTGGAGTACACGATCGCGTCCTCTGCGTCCTCTTGGCTGTAGCCGTTTGACACAAAGCACCTTCCCGATGCCGTATTGCTTTTGAGCGTCACGCCGATAAGCGTTGTGACTTCCGGCGGCATCTGACTTTCAATAAGTTCTATTATCTTCCTGCCGTAGCCCTGTCCGCGGCAGGCGGGCGCGATCATGTAGCTGATCTCCCCCACGCCGTCCCTGACGTCGACGCGGATGTTTCCGACCTTTTCTTCGCCGTCCGTCATGATGAACATGTGGCAGGCGGGGTCAGAGAGCTTACCCGCAAGCCATTTCAGGTGATCTGACAGCGCTATCACTCCCTTATTAAAAGAGCTCGCCCTTGTCCTCTCATCATTTCGCCAGTTTAAAATATCCTCCGCGTCGTCCATTGTGACGCGCCTCAAACAAGCCGCCATTCTATTGCCTTTCTCACTTTTTATCCAGCAGCTCAGTCTTCCTGTGGATTGCAGGATCCTCATATTTGTCGAGGAAGTCGAGCCCGAGGTAGACTATCTCTTTTGCGAAGTACACGTTCTCCATCTGCGTGATCACGGAGACGACCTTGTCAACCGTAAAACCCTTGATATCTCCAAGGACTTCCATCGGGAACTTCTCGCGGATGACGCTCACTTCCGGGAAAGCAGCCTCGTAGTCAAGAGCATCCCTCGGATGCGGCTTTATTATGATCCTGTGATCACTTTTGTACATATCGATTATATCGCCAAAGAGCTTTTTCCTCACGTCCATCTCGCACAGGGGCTCTGTGAGTATCATAACGGCGGGGCGGGGATCGCTCCCATCCCCCAGAAGCTGCAGTAAGACCTTCTCCCTGTTTTGCAGAAAAATGCCCACCAGAATGCTGTGGTCAGCCTCCGAGAGCATGTCGCCAAGCTGCTTCCTCGGAACCTCGATCGTGTTAAACGGTGGCTTATGGTTCTTGCTGATGTCGTTGACCTCGTAGTCTATGCAGTACCTGCTGTAGCCGCTCTCAATGAAGATGAGCCCCATCGCTGCCATCAGGCGTTTAAGCGGCCATGCTCCGCGGTTTGCGTTCCTCGCCTGATCGTCCAAAAGCCCGGAGTTCAGCCCGTCCTCCACCGCGTGGTAGCGGATCTTTTTGTAATTGAGATAGTACCCTATCGGGTCCGAGTCGCAGAAAACATAGACAACTCTGTAGGCAGCAAGGTCCGTCGGGATAAACCTCTCCTGGAGCTGCCCGAGGAGCCTCGTGTAAGTGATGCGCTGCAGAAGGTTCAGAACGACGTTCCCCCTGTCCCTGTGATAGCTCATGACTTCTCTGCTCGTCACATCCTCTTTTTCATCGTACATATAGACGTGGTCAAAAACCCCTGACCTCTCAAGGCGCTCTTTTAAGGAGCCGAAGTCATTGGACATGGTGCTCAGGATGATGTCCGCCCCATCCCGGTCAGTCCGCCTTGTGATCAGCTCTTTTACCACTGAAATATACGCATGATAGTAGGTGTGGCATATGTATACTCTGCCTTTTTTCTCTTTATTCATCATGTTTTTTATTATATACTAAGGAAAGAATGAATAAAACAACCTTCGGAGGTTAAACATATGAAGATGAGATATTGCAAGCGCTGCCTGCAGCCTGACACAAGGCCGGGCATCGTATTCGACGACGAGCAGGTCTGCTTTGCCTGCAGGTACGAGGAGTCCAAGAAGACCATCGACTGGGCTGCAAGGGAGGCTGAGCTTAAGGGCTACGCCGATTACGCCAAAGAGGAGGCGAAAAAGCGCGGAAACACCTACGACTGCATCATCGGTGTTTCAGGCGGCAAGGACTCCACCTTCCAGGCAGTTTACGCCAGGGAGAAGCTGGGCTTAAATCCCCTCCTCATCAACTGCATGCCGGACGAGATCACCGAGATCGGATTAAAAAACATCAACAATCTCAACAGGCTCGGCTTTGATATCATCTCTATCCGTCCAAACCCGATCGTCGCTCAGAAGCTCGCAAGAAAGTCGTTCTTCGAGCGAGGCAATATCATTGCAGCGTCCGAGTACTGCCTCTGGGCTTCATCGTACATCATGGCCGTGAAGTTCAACATCCCGCTTATCATTCAGGGTGAGAACGCCGCTCTCACACTGGGCGCCGCCAAAAACCAGGAGGCGAGCGGAAACGCCTTCTCAGTCATGCAGCTTGAGACGATCCGCGGGGCCAGCGTCGACAGCTTTGTTGATCTGTCAAACAACATCACGGAAAAAGATCTTTTCCTGTACAAGATACCTACCGTCGAAGAGATGGAGGAAAAGGGCATAAAAGCCATCTTCCTGCAGTACTACGCCAAGGAGTGGTCCCAGGTCTACAACGCAGACTTCGCGGTTGCAAGGGGCCTCACGGGCAGGAGCGATTCGCTCTACGACCTTGGCAGATACAGGCGCTACACCGCTCTTGACTGCGACCTCCAGATTCCTAACCAGATGATCAAGTACCTCAAGTTCGGCTTTGGATACGCAACGGACGAGATCTGCTATGACATAAGAGAGGGCAGGTTTGACCGTGAGAGCGGCAAGTGGTACGTCAACGAGTACGACGGAAGGTGCGGCGACAAGTACATCCAAAAGGCCTGCGATTACCTTAAGATCACCAAAGAGGAGTTCTGGGAGGTAGTTGACAGATATGTCAACAGAGACCTCTTCGAGAAGAAGGACGGCAGATGGGTGCCGAAGTTTACGGTTGGTGAGGACTATGAATCATAACCTGAAAAAGAACTGGTACATGTATTTGACAGGAACACTGCTTCTATTACAGGCGGCAGTGTTCCTTGTATTTCGTGGGGAGAGTTACCTGCAGATACACGACAACTTAGATCTCTTCATGGGGCACTACGAGATGCTCAAAAAGAATCATCTCTGGTTTGCACACGGCGTAAACGCCCCCATTCTTCACGGAGTCTCGAGGGATCTGTTCGGGTCTGAGTTTAATCTCTACAATCTTTTCTATATCCTGCTGCCCGGTGTGTGGGCATATCTTGCGGGTTACGCTGCCAAGATAGCAATCGGGATCTTCTCCTTTATCCTTCTTGCAAAAGACATCTATAAAGAGAGGTACAATCAGCTAAAGCCCGTGATTGTCATCTGCGCGGTCTGCTTTGGTCTGATCCCCGTGTTCCCGACCTACGGAATTGCGTTCACCTCGGTCCCTCTTGTCATATACATCCTGAGGCAGATTTATTTTGCGGGGTGTACTGCCAAGGCTCTGCCCTGGTTTGCAGCTCTTTTCTGCTATCCTTTATTAAGCTACTTCTCATATCACGGTTTCTTTATCCTATGCTACATGGTGTGCGCGGTTGTGATACTCTGGATCAGGGACAGGAAGTTTCCCCTTCCTGTGTTCATATCAATTGTCGTTTTATCGCTTGGCTACGTTCTCTTTGAGTACCGGCTCTTTGGGGCGATGCTCGGGACTGACACCGTCACCATCAGGACCACAATGGAGCACGGCGAGCTGACTCTTTGGCAGGCGCTTAAGACCGCCTTCGATGAGTTTGTAAACGCCTCCTTTCACTCTGAGGACTCGCACACCTACATCGTTCTGTGGGTTGTCCTCGTGGCCGTTGTCATCATAAATGCAGGCTATATCTGCGCAAAAAAGCCGTTGATGATCCTGAAGGATCCAATCAATCCGGTGTTCCTCGTAATGGTCTTCAACGTGCTCATCTTCGGGCTCTATCAGTTCGCGCCCTTCAGGCACCTGTTCGAGATGCTCGTTCCGCCGCTCACGGGGTTTGAGTTTGCAAGGACTGCCTACTTCAACACCTTTTTATGGTACTTCGAGCTGATGCTCGTCTGCGCAAGGATGTACGAGTCCGGCAAAAAGAAACTGCGCCCCCTTGCCAACATCGTCCTGACCCTCGCTGTTGTCATTGTGATGTTCGTTCCTCAGGTATACAACGATTTCTACTACACCGTGTACAATCAGGCCTACAAGGCGATCAAACAGAGAGAGACCAGCACGGTGAACTACAACGAGTTCTACTCAGAGGATCTCTTTGAAATGATAAAAGAGGATATTGCCTATGACGGCGAGTGGAGCGCAAGCTACGGCTTCCATCCCGCAATCTTAAGCTACAACGGGATTGCTTCCGTCGACGGGTATCTTGGCATGTACTCCCAGGAGTACAAGGACAAGTGGACGAAGGTAATTGAGCCCGCATTCCCCGGCTCCCCTTCAATCTCTGACTACTTCCTCTCGTGGGGAGCAAGAGTGAACCTGATATCCGCATCTGACGAGAACACCTATGCACCTCTCCGCGTCATGGACCCTGTTGACAAGCGGCTTGTCGCAGACATGGACGAGCTTAAGAGTCTTGACTGTAAGTACATCTTCTCAAGAGTTGAGTTCTCAAACGCCGGCGAAACCGGTCTTTCTCTTGTCGGAACCTACACCCATGAAAAAAGCCCGTACACGATATACGTGTACAGGCTTGATTGAAGGAGTGCGTGTACCCCACGGCTGGTTTTTCGGGTCTGGTACACGATAATCTCTGGTGTAAGGTGTTTCTTCGTGTACCCCACGGCTGATTTTCCCGGTTTGGTACACGATAGTCCTCACGTTTCTGCTTCTCTTCGTGTACAGCCTGTTTTACTCCTCTGTATTATCATCTGAGGATGAGGAAGATGATGAATCATCATCGTCATCGTGCTCCTCTGGCATCGCGTCGAGAACCTGTGAATCTCCGCTGTCAGAATCTCCGGAATCATCCTCTGGTTCTGACTCAGAAATCTCAATTGTCTGAGGTACTGACTCAGGGATATTGCTCTCTTCGACAGACTCTGTCTGTTCGGGAGATTCTTCTGACTGAGCGGGTTCAGAAGCAGGGGCATCGCCCTGCTGAGCTGCTTCGGCAGTACTTCCTGCTACAGTAGTCCCTGCTGCCTCAGATGAAGGAGCATCACCTGATGAAGATGCTTGAGATGTCTCTGCAGCACTCTCACCTGCCTGCGCCTGAGCACCCGCTCCGCTCTGACCGGCTGCGCCTGAAGCATCTCCTGTTCCATCAGCACTACCCTGAGCATCTGCTCCGCTCTCGGCTGCAGGCGTATTGCCTTGTGCTCCCTCTTCAGCCATTACCTGGTCGGACGCCTCGTCCTCTCCTGTAAGAGCACTTTCTGCTCCCGCATTTGGAAGTACGCTCGCTGCCTTATTAGTCTCTTCCTGATTTGAATTTCCGGAAGATGAAACTGTTGTTCCTGTCTGATTTCCTGACTCGCCTGAAGCACCGCTTGCAGCTTCTGTTGTACTGCCTGTTCCTGCACTATCGCCGGTTGAAGCCCCCTCAGTTGCTCCTGTGCTGTCACCGGTCGAGGCCCCATCGCCTGTACCTGTGCTGTCGCCTGTCGAAGCTCCATCACCTGCGCCATCACTTGTCGAGCCGGACGCCGCGGAATCATCTATACCTGTGTCAGACTTACCGCCTGACTCAAGAGCCTTTTTCTTATCGACGGTTGAATTAGCATAGTCACTTGAATCTGTGAGGACATATTCATCAGGCTTGTCCTTTAACAGCTTCTTTGAAAGAAGTAGCTGTGAAGTATCCGTAAAGTCAAGCAGTATTGAGCCGTTTGCCGTCTTGGTTTCCGAGCTTGACCCCTCTAAGTAATTGAGAAGACCGGTGCAGAAATTCACAGATTTCTCATCATCTGCTTCAGTACTGCCATCTGAAGTGCAGATAAACTTATTGGTAAAATCATCTGTGCTCTCATAGAGAGATTTCCCATCAACCACGGAGATCTCGCTGATTATCTCATCAAGAGTTTTCCCACCGTGCAGTTCCTTGAGAATGCTGTTCACTCCGCCGAGAATAACAGAGCTGTTTATTGAATCAATCATTCCGTCCTTATTTTCTTTGACTGCATCTTCCTCGTTGTATTTAAGGGCAGCAAGGTAGCCAAGGTATACATTGGCGAGGTAGCCGCTCATATACGCACTCTTGTTATTGCCGCTCTCTGTATTGCTGCTCTCAGCTTTAAGGTTCACTGAACTGTCGCCCGATGAGTATGACAGACGAAGCTTTTTGTCAGTACTTGTGAATGCATCCAAAAGAGCTGTCTTTGTGTACTCTTCAACGTCGCCATCATATCCATAATCGGTATGGAAAGTGCCGTTCCAGTACTGGTACGGGCTCCCGACTGCTGTCGCTATTCCTTCTACGAACCAGTCCGGGAACTCCAGTTTATCGCTATTGGCAGTTGTATATGTATCTGTTGCCTCTACGTACTGCTCACCCGTCATACCCGTCATGGTGTAGTCGTACATCATAGCGTGCATGATCTCGTGAACAATGGTTGTATCAAGAACCACGTACGCTTCTTCGTCCTTGAACCTGACAGTCTTTTCTCCTGTCTCCGCATCAACCTCAACATCAAACATTGTGCCGGCATTTATCGCCAGTTTATATGAGCCGCCGTCATCTGTACTCTTCCACTCAACATAAGCTACATAGCTGGAATTATCCTCTTTGTTTCCGTCCTTGTCGTAGGCATCGTTGAAGTAAACATAGAGGCCAAGGTCCTTCCCCAGCTCATCATTGTCAGCAGCCTCCTGGTACGCAGGGAACTTTTTAAGCAGAAGGTTAACAGCTTCAGGTTCGATCGTGTCCTTTATAAAAGATGCAAACCAGGCGACATTGTCGACACCGAGCTTTTCGTTTATATTATCATCGCCGTGGTTCTCGGCAATTGTTTTTTCCTCTTCGTCGGTTAGCTTGGGGTCGTAATTCTTGTACTGGTAGTTATCGGAAGGTCTGGGGGTAAGCCTGTTCTCGTCACCATTATCCACATTGCCCTGAGACTCCGAGTCAGAATCATCACCTGATGCGGTGTCGTAGTACCCCGCAGGAGTCTTGGCAACAAAGCCCTTCTCACCGGGGAGGATCGGCGTGATATACGTCACTCCCCTCTGGGGGTTCGACATAGTCGCGACGCCGTTCTGCGCCATGAGCTGGCAGACAAACCCGGGCATCTGCATATTGTAGGCAGGGTTGCTGCCTGATATCATCGAATAACCGTCGGGAATATAAAAAGCAAAGACAGGATAACAGATGAACACTCCGTCGATTGCAAGCCTTATCAGCTCGCCGTCCTGATTGACCCAGAGTACCGGGATCTCCCAGCGAAGCCCCGTGTTGGACACAACTGTAGCTGTGGAATCAAGGAGCTGGCCGTGTCTGGGCGCTTCGAGATCTGTTATCTCAAAAGACTCTATCGGTGCAACGTTACTGTTTCCGAGACTTGCATGGTATCTCGCATTTGGATTTAACTGATAGTAGCCGGCTGAAGTCACCCCGATTGCATTCGATATTTTCGCGGCGCTCGCCGCATCTACCGGTGCAGCATAAGCCGTCTTCGCATGCATGTTCACACACAGAACCAATGCACTCAGAACAGCACTTATCAGTCTCAGCCTCTTTTTCATGGATTTTCCCCCCTGGTTAAAATGTTAAAACACACACTATTTTTATCGGCTAAATCCGGCAAAAACTTAAACTGTATTGCGGAAATTATTTTTTTCTGCGGTCAATCCCGCTCTCCCTGTAGAAGTCGGACTTGTCCTCGTACATCTGCCTGTCGGCGATCTTCTCGAGCTCTTCAATTCCGGCATCCGGATAATCCCTGATTGACGCGTATCCGACCGACATCGAGAGAGAATCAACCAGAACTCCCTTGAACGACTTCATTCGGACCTTGATCTGATCTTTCAGCGCCTCAAAACTGTCTGAGTTTACAAGCGCTATGAACTCGTCACCGCCCGTCCTGTAGACCTTTCCTCTTGCGCCAACCGTCAGCATCAGAGTGTCCGCAGCTCCCTTTATCAGCTCATCGCCCGCGGCGTGTCCCTTGGAGTCATTGGCCGTCTTAAGCCCGTTGACGTCGATAGAGAGGATCCCGAAGTTCTCGGAAAGCCCTCTCTTTTTGTACTCCTGGATGTCCTCCTCATAACACCTTCTGTTGTACAGCCTTGTCAGTTCGTCTGTCATGGCGATTCTCACCAGGTGCTCCTCGCGTCTCTTGTCGTTGTCAATGTCCTGGATAGTGAAGATGACCCTCCACGGAACGTGGTTTTTGTCCGCTTCAACCGTGATGTACTGCGCCCTGAACCAGCCACCGAACCTGCCCACAAACTCGCCTGTTATGCTCTTTCTATTTGTGAGCCTCTCCTGAACGCTGGTAATATCCGTAAATCTGGTGAAGGCCGTAAGCTGGTCAGGCACAATGTTGTTCATCATCTTCCTGGTCATGTTGGTGTGGTCATACACCTCAAAGTCGAGGTCCAGCTCAGGCATTCCCTCAGCCCTGAGCGACTGCTCCGTCATCTTGTGAAAATCGATCAGGTTCACATTGTTGTAGATCTCAGCCATCGAGTCGAGGATATTAAGCTGCTCGTTCATGCCGGTCTCATGCTTTTTTATCGTTTTGATATTGGCGAGAAGATCCTGGAAATACTTGATAGCCCTGTTGCAGAGGGCATATCCGGCAGCGCCCACGATGACCGACTCAATGTAATAGCCCCCAATCGTATCCGCAAAAAAAGCAATCGCAGAATCATAGCCGCTCCTAAGCGGATACTCATAGACCGATATCAGCCAGGTGGCAACAGTCATCATGACGATGTTGACTGCGTACGATATGAGATACAGCCTCTTGTCGCAAAAGAGAATACTCAGGATCGGAACAAGAAACCAGGTGAGATTGATGGCTACATGCCCCACATTCATATGTACAAGGAGAATGTCAAGCGCAAAGAGCGCAAAGAGTCCTGTTATCTCTGATTTTGGAAATCTTCTGACCAGCGCAAGGTGGACCAATGCCAGTATCAGCATGAAAAGAGATATCTCAATGCACATGCTGTACCTGACCTCGGAAAAAACCCCAATGGCAATGCCAATGGCGATTGCCGGACCTGTCATTATACAAAGCCACAGAATCCCGTTGAGAATCCTGTTGACAGCCGCCCTTGTGGTCGCAAGAAATTCCTCGTATTCAGTTATATTCCGGTAATCTCTTTCCTCGTCCATATCTGTAATCCTCACATTTTATACTGCCGACAGCATGGAGCAGAGCTGCAAATGGCAGCATCGGCAAATGTGCACAATATTTTGCGATTTTTAAACCACGCAGTCGGACTTTTGACCCGCTCATCATGTGTATAAAATGAAACTCTTAAAACGTATCCGTCTGATTGAGCCATCTGTGCTCGTAAAAGAGCCAGCTCTTGTAGGGAAGGATCCTGATCCCGACTCTGTCTCCCTCCATCAGGAAATATGCAAAATAAAGGACACAGAACACAATAACTGCAGCCGTCAGAGCCAGCTTCTTTTTGTCATCCCTGATCCTGCAGATGAGATTTGGCAAAAGAAGTATCTGCGAGCCGGTGAGGTAATACGCAAATCTTGTTATGAGCGGCATCCAGTAGCAGGAGAGGTACAGCGCCACAGCCATGACGTTCATGTTGAAGTACATCCGCATATCGACGCTTCCATCAAACACTTCGCGATAGCAGATAAGGCACAGAGCGATGACAAAGACGCACCCAAAAATCGGCGCGGCGTTCTCTGTTATGCTGTGAACCTCTTCGATATAAACCGTGTTCCTGTAGGACGGGTAGAGCCTCAAGGCAATATCCATTACCTTCTCGTGCAAAAGCCCCACTACCATCCCGCCTGCAGCCAGAACAAAAACCGCCCATCTCCTCCACGGAAACCTCGCTATAAAATACATCGGTATCACCACAAGCACGCTCTTGTGGAAGGTCGCCGCAAGTAAGATCAGGACAAAAAACTTAAATATTTTATCGCGCCTTATGTCAACAAGGTACCTGAGGCAGTAGAGCGCAATCGCGAGCGCGAAGTAGTATCTGACAGTGTTGTAGCTTCTGTAGTAGAACCCAAAAGTCATAAACACGAAAAACGCAAGTGGAAAAGAATCGCTCTGATCCTTTAAAACCTTTAAAAATATCGCGACAATTGCCGCGCCGAAGACTCCGAACATCAGGAGGTAGTCCTCCTTGCCCGATAGCGTGTACAGAATCCGGACAACCAGGTTGAACCCCGGCTCTGTCACGACATAGCCCCTCTGAAAAATCTCATGGCAGGTCACAACATAGGTCCCGTAGTCGTTGCCGACTTCGAGGCGAAGCGCTGCCATAGACGTGAGTATCACAAAGATTGCCCCGATGGCCAGGGCGTTTAAAGCCCTTCTCCGCGTGACATAGCCTTCGAGGATCATCGGCGCAGCATCGCTTAGACGCCTGCCTTCCCGGGCAGTAGCCTGATTGTTTTCCCTGCCCGGGTCTTCTTCCCTTACAATCTCCGGATTCTCTCGCCTGCCGCTCTGCGCTCCCACGGCGATACTTCTCTCATATTCAGTTGTCCGCACCATGCACGCGAGGTAGACGGTGATGGCTGCGATCAGCACATAGAGAACCATTTATTCCATAACCCCCACGACCTTAACGTCCTGCTTTATGAGGGTGAATACCACCTTGTCCATGGTCTCAAATCTGTCTCTGCCGGCTTTAAGTTTTATCAGCACGCCGTCAGCAGAGCGCAGTCTGTCAAACTCAGCCCTGTCAAACTTAAACTCATCGGTCGTAAGTTCTATATAATTCCCATCATATTTCAATAGATGAGACCTGTTGACGCTGTACTCGTCGGTATCTCTCCTGCCAAGGTAAGGGATATCAGGGTAGCGCAGCCTCCAGTCCCTCTCAGTGTAAATGGCATCGTCAAAAATCCCGTACAGGAGAACTGCAAAGAGACTTGCGAAAAGACCTATGAGACCGCCCAGGAAAGCTGCGTTTCCCTCCCTCGTGTAGGCGTCGTAAACCTCAATCTCTGCATCGGTCCACAGCTCGATCTTCGCGAGCATATCGATCATATCCGCAAAAGCAGGGAGCGCTACCTTGTAGGCGTCCGATATCTTACTGATAAGCTCCCTGTCAGTGCCTGTCACAACCACGGTGAGGATCCGATAGTCCCCCAGGATTTCTCCCGTGACGCTCTTTAGGATCTCATCCTTCCCAACGCCAGATAGCTCCTGCAGCGCCCTGTTCACTATCGGGTCATCCCTCAGGATGCTGTCCCAGGTGTAGGCGTTGTAGTAGTCGACCCCGTTCGGGAAATCCTCGTGGTTGAAGGTGATGTAATAATCGTTCCTGATCCTGTAGACAGTGTTCCCGCTCATCACATGGCTGTACAGCACGTACAGCCCAAGGCCTATGAGTGCGCAGACAGCTGTAGTCAGCACAACGATCCATATTCTCTTTACAAACTGCCCAAAGAGCCTTCTAAGGTCCAGCGGCCTTGCGTAGAAATCTGTCATCAATCGCTCCTGAAATTTGCGTGAAACGCATGTAATAATTTTCTTCCGGCGGGCGCGGGCCGGCACCCGTTATCGTTATAACGTTTTTATTGTATCACGAAATAATTCTTAGGAACTGTAGCAGAATTAACTGAACATTTTACGCAGAATGATTTTTCAAAGGCAAGGAAGAAAACGCAGGCAATGCGGGCATTGTCGAGGCTTTCTGACGCAGCATTTGGGAAATCAGGCAAGTAAAATGTTCAAGTTATTTCGCTACAGTTCCTTAGTTCTTCAGCATCTTTTTGATATAGGCGCCAGTGTAGGATTTTTTGCACTTTGCAACCTCCTCGGGAGTTCCGCTTGCAACAACCGTTCCTCCCTTAGAGCCGCCCTCGGGGCCCATGTCTATGATGTAGTCGCCCGTCTTGATGACGTCGAGGTTGTGCTCGATGACGACGACTGTGTTGCCCTGCTCAACGAGCTCATGCATTATCTTTACCAGCTTCTGGACGTCAGCAAAGTGAAGTCCCGTCGTGGGCTCATCGAGGATGTAAACGGTCTTGCCCGTTCCGACCTTGGAGAGCTCCGTCGCGAGCTTTATCCTCTGCGCCTCGCCGCCCGAAAGCTCAGTGCTGGGCTGTCCGAGCTTGACGTAGCCAAGTCCCACATCGTAGAGAGTCTGTATCTTGCGCCGTATTGTCTTTACATTTTCAAAAAAGCCGAGTGCCTCCTCAACCGTCATGTCGAGGACGTCGTAGATGCTCTTTCCCTTGTATCTGACTTCCAGCGTCTCGTGGTTGTATCTCTTTCCTCCGCAGACCTCGCAGGGAACGTAGACGTCCGGCAAAAAGTGCATCTCTATCTTGATGATGCCGTCACCGCCGCAGGCCTCGCACCTTCCGCCCTTGACGTTAAAGGAGAATCTTCCCTTCTTGTAGCCCCTGGACTTGGCGTCGGGTGTCCCCGCAAAGAGGTCCCTTATCATGTCAAAGACTCCCGTGTAGGTCGCGGGGTTGGAGCGCGGAGTCCTGCCTATCGGCGACTGGTCTATGGCGATGACCTTGTCGACCTGGTCAAGCCCCTCGATGGTCTTGTGCTTTCCGGGGATGCATCTTGCCCTGTTTAAGTCCCTCGCGAGGTGCTTGTAGAGTATCTCATTGACAAAAGAGCTCTTGCCCGAGCCCGAAACTCCCGTCACTATGGTCATAACGCCGAGCGGAACGTCGATATCTATATTCCGAAGGTTGTTCTCTCCGGCCCCGATGACCTTGAGCCACCCCGAGGGCTTGCGCCTTAACTTCGGAACCTCTATTTTGAGCTTGCCAGAGAGGTACTGGCCTGTTATGGACTCCTCTACCTTCATGATGTCCTCGGCGGTTCCGCAGGCGACTATCTTTCCGCCGTGGGAGCCCGCTCCGGGACCCACATCCACGATGTAGTCCGCAGCCCTCATGGTGTCCTCATCGTGCTCAACGACGATAAGGGTGTTGCCGAGGTCGCGCAGGTTTTTGAGCGTATTGAGGAGCTTGTCGTTGTCCCTCTGGTGGAGTCCGATACTGGGCTCGTCCAATATGTAGCACACTCCGCAGAGGCCTGAGCCGATCTGCGTCGCAAGCCTGATCCTCTGCGCCTCGCCGCCGGAGAGCGTTCCCGTGGCTCTTGAGAGCGATAAGTAGTCAAGACCAACGTCCACAAGAAAGCCTACCCTTGCCCTGATCTCTTTTAACACCTGAGAGCCTATCATCTCCTGGTGCGCGCTGAGCTTCATGTTCTCAAGATAGGTCTGAAGCTCGTCTATCGACATCGAGGTTATCTCGTAGATATTCCTGTCATCTATGGTAACCGCCAGCGACTCTTTTTTGAGCCTCTGGCCCTTGCAGAGCTGGCAGGGTGTGATGCGCATGAACTCCTCGTACTCCGCCTTGGCAGTCTCCGAGAAGGTCTCCCTGTAGCGCTGCTCGACGTTCCTGATAAGGCCGTCAAATTTAATCGGGTAGTCGCCCTCTCCGCGCTGACCCTTGTAATGGACGTTGACAGTCTTGTCTGCGCCGTGTATGAGCACGTTCTGAACCTTGTCTGAGAGCTCCTCGAAGGGAGTGTCGAGACTGAACTTGTACTCTTTTGCCAGGGCACGGAGCGTGGCGTTCGAAAAACTTGAATCCTTGTTGGCGCTCTGCCACCCCATGACAACTATGCAGCCGTCGTTGATCGACAGGCTCTTATCGGGGATCATGAGATCCTCGTCAAACTCCATCTTGTAGCCGAGCCCCAGGCAGTCAGGGCAGGCGCCGAAGGGATTGTTGAAGGAGAAGCTCCTGGGCTCGATCTCCGGGATGCTGATTCCGCAGTCCGGGCAGGCGAAATTCTGGGAAAAACTCAGCTCTTTCCCGTCCACAACATCGACAGTGAGAAGCCCGTCTGCGAGCTGCAGCGCGTTCTCAATGGAATCCGTGAGCCTGCGGCGAAGATTCTCGTTGTCGTCATGGACCACTATCCTGTCAACAATGACGTCAATACTGTGCTTGATATTCTTGTCGAGCTTGATCTCCTCCGAGAGCTCGTACCGGCTGCCGTCGATTCGGACGCGGACATACCCTGCGCGCTTTGCGCGGTCCAATGTCTTTGCGTGCTCACCCTTCTTGCCCCTTACAACGGGCGCAAGTATCTGGAGCTTCGTTCCCTCTCCGAGGCTCATTATCTGGTCGCACATCTCATCCACGGTCTGCCTTCTGATCTCGCGGCCGCAGTTCGGGCAGTGCGGGATACCGATCCTCGCAAAAAGAAGTCTGAAGTGGTCATAGATTTCCGTCACGGTCCCGACTGTGGACCTGGGGTTCTTGTTGGTTGACTTCTGGTCGATTGATATCGTAGGTGAAAGGCCCTCAATCTGCTCTACGTTGGGCTTGTCCATCTGGCCCAGGAACATCCTGGCGTAAGATGAGAGGGACTCCATGTAGCGCCTCTGCCCCTCCGCAAAAATGGTGTCAAAGGCAAGGGATGACTTGCCCGATCCCGAGAGCCCCGTAAAGACCGTCAGGGTCTCCCTTGGGATCTTGACGTCCACACCCTGAAGGTTGTGCTCATTGGCTCCGCGAACCCTTATGTAGTCGTGGATGTCAGAGGGCAGTATCCTCTTGGTCGTGGTGTTTAATTTGGTCATTCTGCTGTTGTCCGGCATATTTTCTCCGTTTCTGTTCTATATCATGATGTGAAGGTCAAAAGTGATTTTGCACTGTAACCATCTATCACAGTCCCTTCGTCAGGTCAGTGTAAATTTTCTTCAGATCTATCAGCTGGTCACGCAGCATCGCTGCTGTCTCGAAATCGAGTTCCGTCGCGGCTCTCTTCATCTTCTTTTCCACCTGGGCGATGAGCTTCTCGAGCTCCTCTCTCTCCATCGACTCGGGAGCCTTCTCGAACTTAACCTCTTCCCTGGCAACTGCTTTGGTTACTGCGATGAGGTCGCGCACAGCCTTCTTGATGGTCTGCGGCGTGATCCCGTGCTCATCGTTGTATTTCTGCTGAATCTTTCGGCGGCGCCTGGTCTCGTCGATAGCTTTTTTCATGGAGTCGGTCATGTTGTCCGCGTACATGATGACGTGCCCCTCTGCATTTCGCGCAGCACGCCCGATGGTCTGGATGAGCGATGTCTCAGAGCGGAGGAACCCTTCCTTGTCAGCGTCGATTATCGCGACCAGGGAAATCTCGGGGATGTCGAGACCCTCCCTCAGAAGGTTGATGCCGACCAGAACGTCAAAGACATCGAGCCTCATATCTCTTATGATCTCAGCCCTCTCGAGCGTGTCGATGTCGGAGTGAAGGTACTTAACCCTTATCCCTGACTCCGCGAGATATTCTGTCAGGTCCTCAGCCATGCGCTTGGTGAGCGTTGTTATGAGCACCTTGTTCTTCTTGTCAACTTCTGTGCGGATCTCACCGATGAGGTCGTCGATCTGCCCCTCGACCGGCCTCACATCAACCTCAGGGTCCAAAAGACCTGTGGGCCTTATGACCTGCTCGGTCCGAAGGAGCTCATGGTCCTCCTCATATCTGCCGGGGGTCGCGGAGCAGAACAGCATCTGGTCTATGTGCGCCTCAAACTCTTCAAAATTCAGCGGCCTGTTGTCAAGTGCAGACGGCAGTCTGAAGCCGTAGTCCACCAGCGTCGTCTTCCTGCTCCTGTCACCGTGATACATGGCGCCGATCTGCGGGATTGTCATGTGCGACTCGTCAACTATTATGAGAAACTCCCCGTCAAAGAAATCAAGGAGCGTCAGCGGCGGCTCTCCCGGCGGCATGAAGTTTAAGTGCCTCGAGTAGTTCTCAATCCCAGAGCAGAATCCCGTCTCCCTCATCATCTCGACGTCGAAGTTGGTCCTCTCTGAGATTCTCTGCGCCTCGATGAGCCTGTCCTCGCCCTTGAAGAACTTAACCTGCTCCTCGAGCTCTTTTTCTATATTGTCGCAGGCGGCGTTTATCTTCTCCTGCGGAACGACGTAGTGGGATGCGGGGTATATCATGACGTGGGTCAGCTCGCTTCTGACCTTGGCAGTCACGGGCTCAACCTCAGTTATCCTGTCGATCTCATCGCCAAAAAACTCAACCCTTATCAGGTACTCATCCGCATTTGCCGGGAAGATCTCGACCGTGTCGCCCCTGACCCTGAAGTTGCACCTGGAGAGCTCCATGTCGTTCCTGTTGTACTGGATGGCAACAAGGTCTTTTATCAGGTTGTCCCTGTCCTTCTGCATGCCGGGGCGCAGCGATATCGACATCCCCTTGAACTCGTCGGGGCTGCCCAGGCCGTAGATGCAGGATACACTGGCAACGACAATGACGTCCTTGCGCTCAGCAAGGGAGGCTGTCGCCGAGAGGCGGAGCTTGTCGATCTCGTCGTTGATCGCCGAGTCCTTGGCAATATAAGTATCAGTCTGCGGCACGTAGGCCTCAGGCTGGTAGTAGTCGTAGTAACTTACAAAGTACTCCACCGCGTTCTCGGGGAAAAACTCCTTCATCTCGCCGTAGAGCTGCCCCGCGAGGGTCTTGTTGTGCGAGATGATGAGCGTCGGCTTCTGGAGCTGCTCGATGACATTCGCCATCGTGAACGTCTTGCCCGAGCCCGTTACGCCCAGCAGCGTCTCGAACTGGTTGCCCTTTTTGAACCCGTCTACCAGCGCCTTAATGGCCTGCGGCTGGTCGCCTGTTGGTTTATAATCTGAATGAATCTTAAATTCCATAAGTGCTCTCTCTAATAATATGATGTGACTTTGCAATTGCTGAAGCCACCGCCTCAGCATCTTTATTCCAGGTGGCCTCGAGAACGGAGTCGGAATTGCGAAGTGCATATACAATATCGTCCCACTCACCGACATTTATAGCACTCACAAATACGTCCCTCACCTCTTCGTTAGGGATGAAGGCCTTGCCATTCTCAGGATTGTATCCCAGGTATCCCATGTGGATCAGGGCTGTCATGACATCATCCCTTCTCTTAAAGCTGGTCAGATCATTCTGATAAGAGCCTGTATCAACCTCGCACTCTTCACCTGCAAGCATCCTTAATATACAATCTTTTAGCCCATCCATATTCATGGCGATATAGTCATTGAGACTTCCGAACGCTCCGGTATTCTTCCAATATGACTCACACCCACCATCAATAAAGGCATTTACCAATGAGTTGGGATTGTACATGTGAAGTAGTTTTTTTACCCTTCCGGGAGCATTGTACTCCATTAAATATCCGTCATACCATCTTTGTATCTCATCTATATCCATAACGCTGTCACGGGCACACATTGCAGATACTTCTTCGTCCGTAAATCCGAAGTAAGGCGCAAGCTGTTTAGGCGATATCATGGTATACTCAGTAAAATTATTCATAGCTGATTCGCCATCGACTTTTTTGATTGGAAGAATTCCGGTTATGTAGCCCAGCGCAAGAAACTTTTTTGATTCCTCTGTTTTAAAAAAGCCCCGAAGATAGCTGAGATAATCCATGATCAGCTTGTGGTCTGTCTTCGCATCCCTTATCACGCACTCCCACTCATCAATGATGATAACAAACTGTCTCCGGTCATTTTCCCACACTTCCTGAACCGCCTCGGGAACAGTGCTCACATCCTCATCAACATACTGTGGATAGGTCTTCCTGAAATCTTTCAGTATTGTTGAATTCATCAGGTCAACAGGATTTGATCCGTTCCTTGCCGCATTTAAAAAAGTCGCCATATCGAAATGAAGCACATGATACTTATTGAGATGCCTCTCAAAATCAGGGCTCTCTGCAATTTTAAACTTACAGAACAATTCCCGCGAATCGCATCCAATGCTGTAATATGCATCTATCATCCCGGCAACCATTGACTTGCCAAATCGTCTGGCACGGCTTACCGCAAAATACCGTCGTGATTTTCCGATATTACTGTTAAGGATAGAAAGCATCTCTGTTTTGTCAATGTAGATATCTGATTCCACATCTGACCTGAAGCTCTCATTCCCCGGATCAACATACATTCCCATTACCTGCACCTCACATGAAACGCAAAATATATTGTTATTTTACCTTATCTCATGTGAAGACACAAATTATGTTCCTTATACTGAAAATTTCGGTATAAAGACGTTATCATTAAATCATACAGACAAGGCAACAAGAGATGATATAGAAAACAATCTTGTGTATAGATTCATGCGAAAAAAACACTTCAGGCAGTGGTAAAGCCTGCCTGAAGTGTTATTTTTTGTACTCTTATCAGCCGGAGATCATTCCAAAGATCCTCTCAAAGAGGCTCATCCTCATAGTCGTGATCCTGAAGGTCGCCTTCCTGCTTCCGGTGGCGTTATCGCCATTTCCGTTCACAATAATAGTGGCAGTCCCCTTGTTGCGGTTGTTGATGTAGTTTACGCTGTAGTATGACTCATCAACATCCTGCCAGACTTTTCCAACCTTTATCTGGACTCTTATAGCCGGAGTGATAGCATAGCCGGTGTACTCCTGCTTTCCGACGGAGACATCTTTATTCTTGGAGTTCTTGTCTTTTGCAACGATCCTGGCCTTGGTGAGATTGATCTTCTCATCTGCAGGCTTTACAACTTCGTAATAGCCGTAAGCCTTTCCGGTGTAGTTGCCCTTTCCGGTCGCAACGATCGTTATGGTCTTTGAAGTCTCGTCATCAGAGAGGGTCAGCTTATCCCTGCTCGTCAGCTCTTTCACCCCATCTGCAGTGTCGTCCGAAATCTCACCCTCATAATACTTGAATGTGTAGTCAGATGACTTCAGCTGCACGTTGTCAAGGGTCACATATGGCTTTGACAGGTACTTGCCGGGCTTCTTGTACTGCATCTGCATCGCCCTGACAACTGCACTGTCGATAGGCGCCTCGACTATCTTAAAGGTTCCCTTCACATCAGGATGACCCTTGTAGTTTCCGAGGAGCTTCACTGTATAAGAAGCTTCGCCCACCTTCTTGTTGGAGGAATAGGTTACCTTGTAATCCTTGTCCTTACTGAGGGTCACTGTAGCCTCTTTCCCATCTTCAGTTTCCGTAACCTCAGTTACGACGATCTCAGGCATTGCACCCTTAGCCGAGTGGTAGATTGCTGCATCCGGATATGCCAGAGCAGTCGTGATATTCACGCTCTTTTCAGGTGTGATCTTAAAGGTCTTTACAACGGTTCCTGTCTTGTCGCCGATGCCGACTACAGTTACAACGGCCTTGCCCGCATTGACATTGTTGCTGTAGAGGACTGTAAAATCTTTGCCTTCTTCAAGAGGTGTCTTGGATGAGCCTGCAGTTACTGTCAGCTCGCCTGCTGCCTCCTGTGTTGTTATTGTAAGCTTATGCTCATTGCCGTTGTAGACATGGCTTCCTGCCTTTAAGGCTACCTTTATGGTAGCGGTCTTTGCCTCGGCAGATTGTACCACCTTGACCGGTATGTCTTTGAGCTCTCCGGTGAAGTTACCCTTACCTGTGATGGTGATGGTCGTATCTTCCCTGATAGCTGCGGTGTTGCTGAGAGTCCTGTCCTTGCTCGTAAGGACATATCCCCTGTAAACCAGCTTGGGATCAGCTTTTTTGCCGCTTACAAGTTTGATCTCATCTGGCATTACGAGCAGGCCCTTTTCTTTTGCCACTTTAAGGTCTGCAGGCAGAATGTAGAACTCAAGCGTCTGCTTGCCGGTGAAGTTGCCCTTGCCCTTTACGGTTATAACCGCGGGCTTCTTGGTGCTCACGTTGGTGTTGTTGCTGTAGCTGATGGTGTAATCAATGCCCTCCCTCAGGATTCCGTCCGCCTTGCTGGTGACGCTCACAAGCGGTCGGATCGCAGCTCCGGTGTAGGCGATTTCATAAAGTCCTTCATCATCAGAAACGTTGTTGTAATGCACGCCGTCGTACGGGTCGTCAAAGAGCTCGGCAAAATAGATACCGAATTCCTGATCCTCCTCGTCGCCGCTCTTCCAGAGGGCAAAAAGAGTTATGCTCTCAGTCACGGCGCTGTCAAAATCAAAGACCTTCGTGCACTCTTTGTCGGTATACCAGCCGACAAAAGTAAATCCTTCTTCCGTAGTAACAGGGTCCGTCGGGCGTGTCGCCTTGCCGTCTGCACCTATTACCTGCGTGTCAGGAGCATTTCCCTCCCTGCCGTTTAAGTCAAATGTAACGGTTATCGCATTAACAGGTATTAAGGTCGCGCTGATGCTGACTCTGCCGCTTGACGGCTGAACAAAAGTATATGTGCCGTTTTCATTCTTCGTAACCGTGATCGGATTGCCGTAAAAATCCGTAACCGTTACCTTGTCTACCTCACAGCCTTCTTCGGGTGTAACTGTGATAGTCACCGTTGTTCCCGATGCAGGCGAACCAGGCTTTGTGGTGATGGTTCCGTGCTCAGGCTGTGTAATTACGGGAGTGTAGCCTGTAGGCGTCGGTGTCGGTGTAGGTGTCGGTGTAGGTGTGTCCCCGCCGTTTGGTTCCGGATCAGCTATTTCCGAATTCTCCGTGAAGGTAATCGCATATGTTGAAAAACGATCTCCGTAGATATAAAGTCTCTTCTCCAACCGGTCAATGAAGTAGGTCGCATCCTGCATGGAGCTGCTGCCGGGTCTTCCTGAAAGACGCGTGAACTTCAGCGCGCCGTCATGATAACGCCATACGATGATTCCGAATCTGGAATCGATCTCAGGATAGGGCAGAATGATCTCCATTACGCGGGAGGTCTCATGGATTGCTGTCGTTTCGCCGACACCGGTTGGAGAACCATCTTCATTGCTTCTCAGCGTCTTCTCTATCGAGAAGTCGAGGAACTCCTTCTGGACGTTAACTTTGTCCCCTGCTGAATCCTTGTAGGTTGCTTCAGCATCGATCTTAGTGTTTATGCCAGAAATTTCTTGTTTTGTAACTGCATCTGTGCTGGACTCGTTCACCTCTTCAGCCTTGAATGTTACAAGGTATTCCTTTGTTGGCTCTGTATTGTCAAGCTTCTGTACCTGTTCATCTATGCCACCTACCGCAATGTTATTGCCTGTATCATCAACAAGTTTTGAGCTATTCTCCTTTTCGGTAGGCATGGTGAGCGAAACTTCATGACTCAATGAAGTTACGTCCACAAGAGCTGTAACCTCATGTCCATCCTTAGTGGCAACAATCTGATAGGTGCCTGCAGAAAGGTCATTGATAGTGTAGGTACCATTCTCATCGCTGCTAGTAGTCTTTCTTCCAGTTTGTTCTCCGACAGGTGTAGCTGTAACTGTTGCACCTGCAACCGGGTTTTTGT
The DNA here is from genome assembly GCA_017470505.1 of Butyrivibrio sp. Lineage (GTDB taxonomy): Bacteria > Bacillota > Clostridia > Lachnospirales > Lachnospiraceae > Butyrivibrio. Next base: position 44,920 of record JAFUYO010000007.1, read on the forward strand.
CTTTATACTTAACCGTAACACTTATAGAAGCAGTCTGATCGCTCGAACTAATCATAAGGTGCTTTGCAAATGACGGAAGTCCTGACCCAACAGCCTTCTTTCTGACCTGATAATCTCCGCACTTCATGCCTGTCATGTCTGAAGTACAGGTTATCCAGTCAGTCCAGGAATTATTGTTACTCCCTGTCACACGATAGCGGTACTCCATGGTATTGTCAGTACCTTTCAGCTTGCCGCCAGCTCCCTTTAAAGTCTCGTCTTCCTTAGTAACCGATATCACATCGTTTGGCACGGACACAGGAATATATGTCCATTCGCTGGGCTGTCCATCTCCTATATTTTTGTACCGAACATAAAATCCATCTGGCGCGCCTTCAGGCGGGAGGCTAGTGTTTCCATCTAATGTTGTTCCTGTAGTAGCATTACTGCTCGTTGCATACTCAAAAGTACTAGCGTCTCCAATGTATTTCGACTTAGTTTCAGGCGGATTTGTATTTGTTGAGTAATCAACATACTTATTCAGGAATTCAATAGCATCAGGTTTGCTGATCTTTGTAGTAAATGTTTCAGCCGGCTGAGGGAACGCCTTGGATGCAGGACCTGTCGGATTCCCATTGCCATCCGTATCGGGAGCAAATCGAATCTCATATTCGTATTCAACTCCCATCTCAAGTCCGATTGCCTTATTGCTTGACCCCCAGCTTGTCCATTCATCTGTACCCTTTTTCTTATAGCGGTACTGGAGTTTCTTAGTATTGTCATTAGATGTCGGAAGTATCACATTTCGATAACTGATATTCTTATCTGGTATTGGATAATCTTTCAGTTCACCCTCAGTCGGGGCAGTACCCTTAGTACCCAGCGTAATCCTCTTTTCCTTACTCGGGAAAATCTGCTTCTCCTGATCTCCCGGGATTATAAACCTAAGAGTCTTTTCAGCATCTCCGCTCCAACTGATAGGTTCTTTTGTCAATTCTTTTGAATTGCCATCAGTCCATTTCTTTGATTCTGATGGGTCAGCACCATCTGTTGTATACCAGGTGCCCATATTTACACCCTTGATTATTTCATTGTTGTAGTCTACCGTAATCCCGTCGGTACCCTGCCTTTTTGAAAGCGGAATATAAACCCATTTTGAAGCAGAATTATCCACATTCATTCGGGCATAGAGCTTAGTTCCATCCGACTTATCTACAACATTTGACAACAGATCATAATTGGCCACATCACTTACATTTGACGGTGTAGCAGCTTCTTCACCTACTGCATCCACAGGTGCCGTTGTGCCAACATAAAACTCATACTTGTCAATTCCAGAGCCTTCTCCGCTTTTAAACGTTCCTCTTACATAATCTATAAGATTCGCCAACACCACCGTCACATTCGGAGCGCCGGGCGCAATGCTTACCGTAGCGCAATCAGCTTCGGTATCAGAATGATAATCATCGCCCTTCACCTTATACCAGACATAGTAGGTTCCGGCTTCGGTGGCTGTAGGGATGGATGTGGTATATTGTTCAGTTGCTTCGGTTGCGGTGCCGAGAGCGTACTGCATTTCGCCGCCGGTCGGTGTCCCGGTAACGGTTACAAGCGGCTTCTCCGTTCCGTCGTAGGTGCGGTTGTTGGCGGTGACGGTGGCTGGGACAGCGTTTGCCTTGTTGATGGTCACGGTTACTTCTTTGGTAGCCTGTGCATAGGTAGCAGTCTCGGAGGCGGTTACGGTAATGACCGCACTGCCTGCTTTGACGATGGTCAGCGCGCCCGTGGTTTCATTCACGGTCACAGCGTCGCCGCTCTTGACCGCGTAGCTCAGTGTTCCATCGCCTGAGGTGCTGGCCTCGATGCTCTTGCCAGTGTCGCCGTAGTTCGCGGTTACATTTTCAGCGGTGATAGTCTGGGGCTGCTTTGCGCTGACCGTCACTTTCGCGCTGCCGGTATAGGTGGTGTAGTTGTCTGATGTCACCTGATAGTAGACGGTCTTTTCTCCAACTTCAGTCTGGGTCGGACTGGCGTCAAGGGTGTAGCTGCCCGCCTCTGTGCCGTACTTCACGGTTGCACCGGAAGCAGGGTCGGTGACGGTCACTGTGATGCCGTGAGGCTGTCCGTCAACAGTCGCATTGACGTCCTCTGCGCTGACGGTCATGGCCTTTGTGCTGATCGTCACATTCACGTCCTTGGTGGCCTGTGCGTAGGTATCGGTCTCCGCCGCTGTGACAGTGATGACCGCGCTGCCCGCTTTGTTGATGGTGAGGTTGCCGGAGGCATCCACAGTCACGGTATCGCCACTCCTGACTGCGTAGCTCAGCCCGCCGTCGCCGGTGGTGCTGGCATTGATCTTTACGCCCGTATCTCCGTAAGTCGCAGTTACGTCAGACGCTGTGATTGTCTGTGCCTGCTTGGCAGGAGCGATGGTGAACGTTATCGTCATACTACCACCATCACACGTCATACCTCCACCTCCGATAGTTCCACTATACGATACGCTGGCGGCATCACCTGTCCATGTTTGACTTTGCCAACCGTTTTTTTTCCAGCCTGTACCAGAAAAATCAGTAATCCAATCGGCATTTAGTTCAATTTTAGTAAAGTTTCCAAGCGTGGTCGTGAATGTGCCGCCTCCTTTAATCATAGGCATATTCCAGTCTTGTATATTACCGGCTGTCAAAGTAAC
>JAFUYO010000008.1 GCA_017470505.1 Butyrivibrio sp.
CAGGGATGTAGACGGTCTTGCTGTTGTTAAAGCCAGCCTTCTCATGCGCCGCCCTGAGCGCCCTGTTGATCGCGCTCGTGTCATCTTCTCCGTCATCGGGAACTGCCCCGTACTCCTCGCAAGTCACGTTGTAACACTCATCGGTATCATCTGGTATTCCCGGAACATAAGTGTACCACTTCGCGTACAGGGTCAGGTTTCCGTAGGAGCCGTGCGGCACTTCCGGTTTCCCTGCAGACACTTTGAGATCCTTGTCCAGATACCATCCCATGAAGGTGTAGCCCGATTTGACAGGAACCTTTGAAGTGTTGTCAGCAGCTGCATCGATAAGATACGGCGTTATATCAGGACTCTCGCAGGTATACTCGGTCGGCGCCATTTTCTCAATCCTTGTGCCGTTCGTCTCCATATAGGAGATGGTGAATGTCTTTATCTTCCACACTGCGTAGAGCTTTACAACTCCTCCGCTCTTTTCAAGGTCAAAGTCCTCCTTGCTGACTGCTGCCCTGTCCTTAAAGAAGGGCTTTACTCCTGCATCTGTATCAGGATCATAGTCGGGCTCCGTTGACCATCCGACAAAGTCATAGGCAGGATTTGTAAAGGTGCAGGCATAGAGGTTATATTTCTTTTTTCCGCCTGACGCGAGGGCGCTTTCAAGGCCTGTCATGTTGCTCATATAGCCTGTTGCTGCATCCGAGTTTTTGTAAAAGCTGATGCTGTAGGTTCCCGGAACCCACTTCGCGTACAGAGTGATGTCGCTCTGCGGATCCTTTATGAACATTCCGACATATTTTTTGCACGCCTTATCGCTGCACCAGCCGTCGAACCTGTACCAGGACCCGGTGGGCCTCGTCGCCGTCGCAAGAACATATCCGTTTTCAAATCTTCCCCTGTAACAGGTTACGTACCCGGCTTTTGTCGTGTCAAGCACCGCGTCATCGGCATTCAGCACATAGTTTATCGTGTACTTCGTCTGTCGCCACTTTGCGTAAAAGACCTTATTTCCCGTGCTGCCCTTCTTTATGCCGCTCACACTTTTCTTAAGTCCCGCATCGGAGCACCACCCCAAAAATACCGCTCCAACCTTTGATATCTCTTTTAATGAGACTTCGTCCTTTACGGTGTAAAAATAAGTGTTCATGTCATTATCCGCGCCTGAGAGATTCATGTAGCTTACCGAGTACTCCTCAATCTCCCAGCGCCCCATAAGTGTCACGCTCTCTCTGTAAAAACCAAAATCGCTCACCATGCACTTATCCGGGATGATCTCATCGCTCCCTGCAAGGCTCCATCCAAGAAACCTGTAGCCCTTTAATTTAAAAGAGTTCTTTGTAAGGGCCTGCGTCTTCCCGTAGATGAGCTTCTGCTCTCTCATAGAGCCGCTAAGTCTGTAAGGCGCGTCAGCAGGTATGTTTGCGTCAAACCTTACCGTGTAGGAGAGTCCCTCCTTGTCAGCGCTGACTGAATCTCCATCTCTCCAACTGCGCCAGATGGCGTACAGATTTATCCTGCCGGATGAATAATCCGCCCCTGCGTCTGACAGCCGTTTTAAGAGCCCGCCTTCATCTTCGGATATGCTCACCAGCGCCTTGTCACAGATTACGTTTTCTTCGTTATCGCCAGAGAGGCTCCAGCCCGCAAACACTTTTCCTGTGTTTGTAAAAGAGCTTGCAGTAAGCTCACAGCTCAGTCCGTAGTAAACACTCTGCCCGGACATCTTTCCCTTTGCGCCCTCTCCGCCATTGTAGATTATGGTGTACCTGTCGGGATTCCATTTCGCGTAGAGAGTGATGTCGCCAACCGACTTTTTGTTTATCGACTTAACCTGCTTTTTGAAGGACAGATCCGTAAACCAGCCGCCAAAGCTGTACCCTGTCCTGATCGCATTTGGAAGCACTGTAACTCCTGTTCCGTACGTATACTTTGTTGGCGCGCTCCCATCGAGTACTGCCGCATCTTCCTCAGAAAAGATAAGGTTTTTGTAGTTTATTGCAAATTCCCTTTTCCAGACCGCATAGAGAGTTATGGGATTTTTCGTATTGTAAAAGCCATCGCCGCTCACTACTGTGACAAGGTCGCAGACCATCTCTTTGTCGGAGTACTTAACTATTCCTTCTGAAGCGTCAGATGAGCTCTCAGCCCAGCCTGCAAACTGAAGACCACTCTTTTTATACTTATTTGGCAAAAGAGCTTTCGCAACGCCAAATGAAAAGGTCTCAGTATCCATACTGCCCTCGTCTGCCCCGTTGCCGTCAAACCTGACCGTGTAGGTGTAGGGAACCCATTTTGCGTACAGATCAAGGTCCCCGTAGGAGCCCCTTTTCACCTCTGCGATTCTGACCTTAAAGGAGCTGTCCCTGTACCAGCCTGCAAACTGATAGCCCGCCGGCCAGTCCTTCTCATTAGGAACAAGCAGCGTAAAGGTCGCATCCCCCGCCTTGTAGCTGTAGGGCTTATCGCCTTCCTTCACGACAAAGCCTTCCTTGCTCCAGCCGCCAAAATGTGGAGTTATCCTGTACTCAATCGCGCTCCACTGCGCAAAGAGCATTATGGTCCTGACGCCTGAACCCGAATTGGTCACGGACTGAGTGTCAGAATATTTAAGGCCGTTTCCAAGGGCCGCAGTGTTCCAGCCCGTGAACTCGTAGCCGTTTCTCACAAATTTGTTCGCAGGGAGGTTTATCGTCTTTCCCTCCGCAACTGAGATATTCTTCATGCTGCCTGAGGTTGAGCCGTTTCCGTTGAATATGACAGTAAAGTTTGTCGACGGAGCGGCTATGGTAAAGCTCACAGTTTTAGAGCCGCTGTAATCGCCGACTCCGTATACTGTCAGTGATGCCTTTCCCTTTACAACATTGTTTTCGTAGGAGTCAATGTAATAGTCCTCGCCCTCTGTCAGCACGTCGCCTCCGAGCTTTACCTCGACCTGGCTGCCCGACGGTTTACATGGCAGGCTGTGCTCATACTGCGTGTTGACTCTCACTGAGGCCTTACTTATATCTGCAGATGATATGCGAAAATTGCGGCTGATATCCCCAGTGTATCTTCCGATGCCGTAGACCTTCACGTTTATGACTGCGCCTACCGGAGCGATGTCACCATCCTGCACGATATCACCCTCGTACCTGTCGGTTCCGTCCGGAAGATAAGTGTTATTGACATAGGTATAGGTAAAGTTTTTGTCGTAATCCTTCCCTGCTGTAAGCTTTTTTCCATCAGGATTCGTGATCACAACAGTGGTAGTAAAATTACCTCTCTTACCTGAAAAGACCTTGTCCGCAGCAGTCATCAGAAAGCCGTCGCCGGAGATATCAACCGGTTCACCTGCATCTGCGCCTGTTGCAGAAAGCTCTATATCTTCCTCAGCTTCACTTAAAATCTCTTCTAAAAGAGCAGCCTCAGCCTCCCCCTCTTCGGTAAGTGCAAGTTCAGATATTTCCTCTTCTCCTTCAAGCGAAATCTCCGGTAGCTCTCCGTCTTCATTTAAGATTTCACCCGGATCATCTGCAATACTTTTCTCCGCCTGACCATTTCCGGCGTCTTCATCAGACTCATCTATCGCTCCGGTGCTGCTGCCCTCATCCTCTTTGGGAAAGACAGAAATTTCCTTAGCATCGCTCCTGCTAAAGAGAGCATACAAAGAAAGTCCCTTTTCATCAGTAAGGTCTATGTCATCCCGAAGAAGAATATCTCTAAGATAAGTGTCCTCATCCACAAGGTATTCAGTAAGACCATTAGAAATACTCTCAGATTGTGGCTCTTTACTGTACGGTGAGCTGCTATCATCCCCTGCATCCTTAAGGGACCATCCTATAAACTCACCGCCTTCCATTTCAGGCTCAGGGATCTCTTTTATCTCTATAAAAAGATCGTGCTCCCGATCATCTTCATCCGTTTTTATGCCTTTCGCATAGCGAAGGGCGTCCGATAATTTCCCTTCCTCAGGCACAAAGAGCTTTAGTTCCGAGAGCTCCTCTTCTGAAAGATAAAGATAGTCAAGCTCATCCTCATCAAACTCCCCGTCTCCTGCAATGAGAGTTACAACCTGGTATTTTGAAAGCTCCTGTTCCCTGGCGCCATTTATCAGCTCCGTTTTTTCAGCAGTAGCAGGGATGTCTCCTGCATTTGCAGCTTCACCTGAGCTTTCAGTACCGGCCTCATTTCTGCCATCTGCTTCCGTATCCGCAGTATCGGATAACTCCTCTTTATCTTCGTAAGGCCTATCTCCATCACCGTCCGAAGTCTCTTCGGATATTTCTTCCGGCGTCTCAGGCTCTTTCCCGGGATCATCTGTATCCGGAACGGCTTCATTTTCACTCATGCCCTGCTCAGTATTAAGGACTGCACTTTCGCTCTCCATCGCCAGCGCATTTGAAGGAATAGCTGCCCCCAAAACTTCAACAGAGAGCATCGCCGCCAGAAGCCTTCTCCCACACAATTTAAGCTTACTTTTCTCTCTCATACATCCCCCTCGTATTGTTACAATAATAATTCCGCTCGCGGCATTCGCGCGTCAAGCACACCTTATGCAAGCCCCACGCATATTGCATGAGGCTTGCATAAGGTGTGCTGACTCGTTCTTATTTCCTGTAATATGAGGCAACCTTCTTTACTGCTGCGATAACAGAATCAACATCCTCGTCAGTCATGAGAGGGTAAAGCGGTATGCTCATGATGCCGCGGTAGATCTTTTCCGCATTGGGGCAGAGCCCCTCCTTGTAGCCGCGCTCTTTGTAGAACGGGAAGTAGTACACCGGCACATAGTGAACCTGGCACTGGACGTTCTCAGCGCTTAATGCGTCAAAGAACTCCCTCCTTGTACATGTCAGTCTGTCCAGAACGAGCTGTATTATATAGAGGTGCCTTGTCGTCTCCGACTCCGGTATCTCCTTCTGAACAAAGATCTCCGGCACATCCCTGAAGGCCTCGTTGTACTTATCTACAATCTCTTTTCTTCTCGCAGAGAATCCTGGCAGCTTCTCAAGCTGGCTGAGCAGCAGTGCCGCCTGGAAATCCGTCATCCTGTAGTTAAAGCCAAGGCTCTGCATCTCATATACCCAGGGTCCCTCCGGCTCTCCGCCAACAAATTTTGACGCATCGTGCTCTATCCCGTGCTGTGACGCCATATGAAGCTTTCTGTACAGCTCCGGGTCATTGGTCGTAATCGCGCCGCCCTCGCCGGAAGTCACGGTCTTTACCGGGTGGAAGCTGAAGCACGTCATGTCGCCTATAGAGCCTTCCGGTTTTCCCTTATATTTTGTCCCGATGGCGTGAGCTGCATCTATTATCAGGATCAGACCATGCCTTGAGCAGATTTCTCTTATCCTGTCGTGCTCAACAGCCTGCCCCGTGAAGTCAACTGCCACAACAGCCTTCGTGCGCTCTGTGATATGAGCCTCAATGGAGTCGGGATCGATGTTGTAAGTATTTGGATCTACATCTGCAAAAACAGGCGTAGCGCCGACATAGACCGCACAGTTCGCAGATGCCGCAAAGGTCAGCGGTGTCGTGATAACCTCATCTCCCTCACCAATACCTGCTGCGATCATTGCGCAGTGCAGAGCCGCAGTTCCGTTGCAGACTGAGACCGCATACTTCGCTCCTGTCACCTCACAGAGCTTTTTTTCAAGTGCCAAAACCGTCGGCCCGCAGGTTATGAGGTCCCCTGTAAGAGCCGCCGTAACAGCCTTGACATCGTCCTCGCCAACCCACTGTCGCCCGTAAAAAATCTTCTTTTCCCTGACAGGAGTTCCTCCGAATATTGCAAGCTTCTCCATTTTTCATGCTCCTTTTTTCATTTATATAGCAAAGATTGTTCAGTTTTTTGCAGCGGTATCATAAATTATAGACGCTTCCCTCTCTGGCAAAAGAGATGTCTCCCTCTCCGCGCTCTCTGATCACTTCGCTCAGCCTGTCCATGTACTCGTCATTGTGACTTGGATTGTGGTGAACTAAAATAACCTTCCCTGCTCCCGTCATATCTTTAAGCTCAATCGCCTTCTCATAAGTAGAGTGACCAAAGCCCCTGCACCTTACATACTCCTCAGGAGTGTACTGAGCATCATAGAGAATGAGGTCGGCACCCATCGAAAACTCTGCAAGGCTCTCCAAAGGAGTCCTCTCACCCGTATCCTCCTCTGCGCCCACAGGCCTCTTTGAGGGAGGCAGAATCTCATGCTCAAAATCTGTCGCGTAGACAACTTTCTTTCCACAGAAATCTAACTTAAACAGTGTCGAGCCTCCAGGATGGTTTGAAGGCGCTGTGGTGACAGTCACATCACCGATATTAAATGTCCCTCTTGCCTCGATAAATTCAAGGTCCATGTTGTAGTCATCCAAAGTTATTGGCCAGAGCGGCCTTGATATGTACTTATCAAGCTGCTGCCTCATCGTAAGCCCCTCAGCAGTGCTGCCATATATAGTCAGCTCCTTTCCAAAGAGGGAAGTCAGAAACTGCGGCAGTCCCACCACATGGTCCATGTGCGAATGGCTGATCAGAAGAGACTTTTTCTTTTCCCCGGTATCCGGTATATTCAGTATTCCGGTACCTGCGTCGAGGATGATCGCATCCGTCCGGGTCTCAAGAAGATAACTCGACGTGTTTCCGCCGTACTTTATCATGTCGCTCCTGCATAAGGGCATGGATCCGCGGCTCCCGAGAACCGTCAGTCTGAAAAGAGCATTTTCCTGCGCCATAAAAAACCTCCATCCGGTTTTGTGTCCTGAATCATTTTCTCACGCAGCCAGCAGCGTAGTGCCGGCTGCTGACTGACAGTAATCTAAGTATACCATAAATCTGTCAGGCGTCACAATTAATGCTTGCAAAGCACAACCTAATGTGGTAGTATAGCAATCGAATTTTGAAGTAGTTTTCCAAGATAGGGAGGATTAAAAATGGCTGCTAAGGTTAATACAAAGATCGAGCTTCAGTTCGGCGGAGATAAGGCTTATACAGAGGAAGTACTTGTATCTATGGCGAAAGAGGCATATGGTGCCAAGGATATTAAGAGTCTTGACATCTATGTTAAGCCCGAAGAGGCAAAGGCTTACTATGTAGTAAACGGCGACATTACCGGAAGCTTTGACCTTTGATCATGACAGTTATCACCACAAAGAGAAAGTAGAAAGAGCAGATATCGGTTTCCGATGATCTGCTCTTTTTATGCACAGGCCGTTCATATGTAATTTAACCCATATACCGGCCGGCGATCACACAGACGATTGAGAGTATCACTGCAATCACGGCAAAGATGCGCATCCACCTGTAGGTCTCCGGCTCCTCTTCATTGTTTTTGTTCAGTTGTCCTATGGTAAATACCACAACGCCGGCAATGAATATAACGGCGGCGTAAATCGCCATAAGCCTGTTCATAGTGTAAAGTCTCCAAAAATGCTCGTATTATTGACAGCTGCATTTTTCGCCGAAGCAGAATATGCCTTTACGAGTTCATTCTGCAAAAGCGAGTTGTTGTTGAGATCTGTAAGCGACAGACTCTTAAACGGATCAGAAGACGCTCCTGCAATATACGAATTGGACGATGCAAGTGCTCCTGCAAGTCCCGATACCGGGCCGGATGATGACTCGTCCGATGAGTCCTCGTTTCCGGTATCAAAGAGAGAGCTCTGTACCAGGTTTGCAGAGAAGTACTGTGACTTTGAGAGCTCCTGAAGAGCCTCGGTGCTTAGGACTCCCGCGTATGCGTTGCGATTGCCCGACAGAGCCGTAATCGCTTCTGCTGCAGAGTTTTTATCCTTCACCTCTTCTCCGGTATCCGACTTTGCTGCATCCGCTCCGGTGCTGTCTGTAACTTCCATCACTTTCCCGGCACTCTTTATCGATTCAAATGCCCCGTCTATCTGGTTAAAGGTGTTATCAAGTGACGCGATAGCCTCGCTCACGGCACTCTTTACCTCAAATTCGATATCAGGAACCGAATCCATGCCCTTAAGTCTGCTCTGGATGTTCTGCTTTATAGCCTCCCCAAGTTCAACCGAAAAGCGTGACCTCGCCTCAAGCTCCTCATTTATCTTCTGTGCAGCCTTCCCCACTTCCGATATGGAATTGAGATATTTGTTGACGCCCTCAGTCAGCTTTGAAATATCAAATGCCATTATTTCCCCCAAGATATTGTATTTTTACTCTTATTATACACTATATCTTCTTTAATACAATCGAGCAGAGAAATAAATGTTACTGTGCATCAGTTTACTTTTTCCCGCATGTGTTCTTTTATTCTGTCCTTTATCCTGTTTTCAACCAGCTGCGCAATCTCCCCGGACCTGAGATTCTTGTACTCATCGTAGTATATCGGCCGAAGATAGTACACATAGGTCGTGACAGGTCCTCTGTGGGGGCTGTTGTAAACCTTGTAGGAATCGACAAGCGCCACCGGAACTATGGGGCATTTTGCCATCAGAGCCACCTTGAAGCTCCCCGCTTTAAAGTGCTCCACTCTGTTCTGATTGTTCTCTTTGTACCCGCCCTCCGGGAAAAGAATAAACTTGCGCCCTTTCTCTGCTACCTCGCGGGCCACCTGCCTGAACACGCCAATCGTCTGGCGAATGTCACTTAAAACAATCGTCTTTCCCTCGACTATCCTCAAAAACTCAGAGAGGAGTATCATATGCGACCTCTTCTCATCCATCACAAAAGAGCATGGCTTTTTGTGGGTGTTAAAGATTCCCAAAACATCGTACTTGCCCTGATGATTGGGATATAGCATATAGCCGCCCTCCTTTGGAAGGAGCTCCTGCCCCTGAGCGATTGTCTTAAAACCGGCAGAGCGGTTCATTTTGGTCACCATCTCGTTCGCCAGCGCGTACCTCTCCTCCTCTGAGTGCCTGTCCATATGCCGCAGCCATATCCTTGACTTTATCACGTAAAAAATGATCCTGTGCAGGTTAATTAATATAGTGTGATGAAAATTATTCATTCATTACGCATCCTTATCTATCCCAGCTTCTCCATGAGGGACTTAAATCCGTACTTTGTAAATTCTTCCCTTGCTCTTTCCGGATCAAACTTCACCCTGTAGTCATCAAGGTTTTCCGGAAGCGGATAATCCCTCCTGATCCCTGCCAGCTCTTTTGACAGAAAGGCTGTGTCCCTGTGCTCCACAAGCGCCTTCATGGGGCTTCTCGTGATCCCAAGCTCTGTCTTCCAGAAGGAGGCAAGAGCCTTTAACTCCTTGTCTGAGCCTGCGCCATCGATTGCCTCGTATATGCCCTCGACAGTCCCGTATCTGGCAAGAAGCGGAATTGCTGCGCTGCTGACTCCCTTTACCCCCGGAATGTTGTCACTGGGATCACCCTGTATTCCTTTCAGGTCCGGAATCTGAGCAGGGAGCACGCCGTACTCCGAAAGACACAGAGAAGGCGTAACCTCAAAAGCCTTGTCCGGGAGGGGAGATAGCTTTTTTACCCATCCGTACGAGGCGCCGTATTTAGCCTGCAGCTCGTCCGCAGTCTCCTGTTTGGTCTGTATGAGCCACACTCTTGTGTAGTCGCTGACAAGCTGCAGGTAATCGTGGTCCTTGGTTATCACAAAGCACGGAATATCCTTCTCAAATCTGGTAACACACGAGCCCACTATGTCGTCCGCTTCGTAGGTATCGTCGTAAAAAACAGGAAATCCTACATCCTCAAGCATTTTTTCCATGTTCATAAACTGCTCTTTCAGTGGCTGCGGGGTATCCCCCCTGTTTGCCTTGTAATCCGGGTACTTCTCCCTTCTGAAGGTATTCCTGGTCTTGTCAAAGGCAAACATGATGTGACTGGGATTTTGTTCCTTCAATATCTTAAGAATAGTCCGCATCATGCTGTACATCGCATTGGTGTACTGCCCCTTGTCGTTTTGCATGATCTGGCTGTAGAGCTTTACTCTCCTGTCCGGATCCTTCTCAAACAAAAGAGCCTTAGGAAGGTTTCCGTAATACGCCGTAACAAGCATTGAGCTTGCGTCTATTAAAATAAATTTCCCGTTCTGATTAAGAGCCATCAATTTTACTCCATTAAAAAAATGATTAAAGTGCAAAAAGCATGATAACAATGATACACCGAAAAACCGATAATGCCAAGTTGCTCAACTTTTTTTACAAAAATACTTGCATTCTTTGTTAGCATATGCTAATATAACTGTGTTAGCAAAAGCTAACACAGTTAAAAGTCAATGCCAAGGCTTTTAGCTGAATACGGAGCGTCAATGCCAAGGCGCATCCGTGATGACATATAATAGTCATAAGAAATCTCCTACCTTTTACCGGTGCATCTTGCCAATGCACCGGTATTTCTTTTAGAAAAAATTCTCTCAGTCGAAGATATCTTCTCCAAAGCGCACCTTCATATGTGCTTTTATTGCCTCGACGCACTTCTCAAAGCCGAGCTTACTGCTGTCCAGACACAGATCGTAGTTCATCGCATCGGTCCACTTCTGCCCGGTGTGGTGCTCGTAGTACTCTGCCCTGTACTTGTCTTCTCTTGCCATGAATTTCTCAAGCTCATCTTTTGGAAGGCTCTTTACCCTGGCAGCCTGCTCGATAAGAAAGTCGTGGGGCGCGTGAACAAAGACGCTGAGCACGTTGTCATAGTCCCTGAGGACGAAATCCGCAGCTCTGCCCACTATAACACAGCTCGAAGTTTCAGCCAGATTCTTTATCACCTTTGCCTGGAAATTAAAGAGATTTGCCTCGGAGGTAAAATCCCTGCTGTCAGGCCCTATGAGGTCTCCCTTGTACACATCCGGCGGCAATCGCAAAAAGCCCGTCTTTCTGCATCTCTCATCCGTCTCCAGGAAAAGAGATTCATTTATCCCGCTCTCCTCAGATGCGAGTTTAATAAGCTCGTGATTGTAGTAGTGGATCCCGAGGTCGTTTGCGAGCATCTCACCGACTGTACGACCGCCGCTGCCATACTGTCTAGCTATTGTAATGACTACGTTTCGCTTCATGCTTTTGCCTCCGTTTTATTTTTATTCGCCAAGATATGCCTTTCTGATAGCTTCATCGTTTAATAGCTCTTTGGCATCGCCCTCCTTGGATATCTTTCCGGTCTCAAGGACGTAGGCCCTGTTGGCTATTGAGAGCGCCTTCCTGGCGTTCTGCTCAACTAACAGGACAGTCACTCCGTCCCTGTTCACAGCCTGGATGATATCAAAGATCTCATTTACAAAGATCGGAGAGAGACCCATCGACGGCTCATCCATCAGTATCAGATCAGGATGTGACATGAGAGCTCTTCCCATGGCAAGCATCTGCTGCTCACCGCCTGAGAGTGTTCCCGCGAGCTGGTTTTTCCTCTCCTCGAGCCTTGGAAATCTCTTGTAGATGACAGAGAGCGTCTCCTCCATCTCGTTTTTGTCATTTCGCGTGTAAGCCCCCATCTTGAGGTTCTGCAGAACCGTCATCTCGGAGAACACTCTTCTCCCCTCCGGGACCTGCGCCATGCCAAGCGTCACGATGTTGTGGCTGGGAGTCTTTGTGAGGTCGTGCCCCTTGTAGTTGATCTTCCCACCGTCCGCAGAGATAAGCCCCGACAATGTGTGAAGGGTCGTCGTCTTGCCCGCGCCGTTTGCACCTATCAGCGCCACGATCTCTCCCCTGTCCACATGGAACGAGATTCCCTTCAGGGCCTGTATCACGCCGTAATATACACTTAAATTGCTAACTTCCAATATAGCCATAATAACAAAATGATCCTTTCACACAGGTTTTTCATTCTCCCAGGTAGGCCGTGATAACTTCAGGATTTGAGAGCACCTCTTTGGTCTCTCCCTGACACAGGACACGCCCGAAATTGAGAACCGTCAGTTTCTCGCAGATACCTGAGACGAGCTTCATGTCGTGCTCAATGAGGAGTATCGTCATATCAAACTCCCTGCGGACCAGGGCGATGGTATCCATGAGCTCCCCCGTCTCATTGGGGTTCATTCCCGCCGCAGGCTCATCCAAAAGAAGAAGCTTTGGGTTTGTCGCCATAGCCCTTGCTATCTCAAGCTTTCTCTGCTTTCCGTAGGGGAGATTCGAAGCAAGAACATCTCTCTCGCTGCCCAGGTCAAAGACCTTTAAGAGCCTCATCGCCTCGTCGTCCATCTCCTTCTCCACCCCGGAAAACCTGCCCAGATGCAGTATCCCCTCAAGTGCGCTGTACTTGAATCTCTCGGCAAGACCTACCTTTACGTTGTCTATAACGCTCATCTCTTTAAAGAGCCTGATGTTCTGGAAGGTCCTGGCTATTCCGCTGTGATTGATCTCTATGGTGCTCTTTCTCGTGATGTCCTCGTTATCCAGCCTTATAATGCCTTCATTTGGCTTGTACACGCCTGTCAGCAGGTTAAAAACTGTGGTCTTTCCGGCGCCGTTTGGCCCGATGAGACCGTACAGCTCTCCCTTTTCAATTATTATGTTAAAATTGTCAACCGCACGCAGTCCCCCGAAGGAAATGCTGAGGTTATTTACTTCAAGAAGTGCCATTTAAACTGCCTCCTTTGCGCCGGCTTTTTTGAAAGAAAATCGTCCGAAGGTTCTCTTTCTCCACTCAATTACCTTAGGTGACCAGTTGATGATCATCATCACAATAAGGACAATCGAGTATATGAGCATTCTGTAGGTGGAGAATCCGCGCAGCAGCTCCGGAAGCAGATAGAGTATGCAGGCTGCGATAACGCTTCCCCTGATGTTTCCGATACCGCCCAGAACCACATAAACCAGTATCATGATCGACGCGTTGTAGCCAAAGTACTGCGATGATGCCGTCAGCGTCGTGATGTTGTGCGAGAAAAGAACTCCTGCTGCCCCTGCGATTGCCGCTGAGATCGTAAATGCCATCATCTTGTAGCTTGTAACATTTACTCCGCATGCCTCCGCAGCGATATAGTTGTCGCGGATAGCCATGATCGCGCGCCCGTCTCGGGATGCTATAAGATTCTGTACCACGAAAAGAGCTATGAGCAGCACTATTATGCCGATGGTGAAGCTTGAGTTGTGGGGAGTACCCGTGATGCCCATGGCGCCGTTTACTATGATGTTTCCGTCTTTTTCCATGCCAAGCTCCATCGAGCTCTTCATCGAGAAGTGAAGCCCGTTTGAATCTATGCCGATGTAAAAGGCGTTGATCACATTCTTGATGATCTCACCGAAGGCAAGAGTTACGATTGCCAGATAATCTCCCTTGAGTCTCAGTACCGGAATACCTATGAGAAAACCAAAGAGCGCCGCAAAAGCGATCCCTATGATGAACGCAAGTATAAATCTCGGCGCTGTCGGAAGGCTCTCTTCTGTCACCTTTGAAAAGAAAGCGCTGGCAAAGGCGCCTATGCACATAAAACCGCAGTGCCCTATGGAGAGCTCTCCCAAAATGCCTACGCACAGGTTCAGCGCAACGGCGATGACCGCATAATAAGTCATCGGCACCAGAAGCCCCTTCATATGGCTTGAGAGGTGCCCAGTCAGTATCAGGATCTCGAATATTATATAGAAAGCAATTACGATGCCATAAGTGATCAGATTGTTTTTAGTTTGTTTATTCATAATGCCACCCTTCTTTTTTATAATAAGGATCAGACTTTTTCCTGGACCTTTTTGCCAAGTATTCCGGTGGGGCGCACCAGGAGCACGACTACCAGGATTCCGAATACTATGGCGTCTGAGAGCTGCGAGGAGATGTATGTCTTGGAGAGTATCTCAACAATTCCCAGAACCAGTCCTCCTATCATCGCTCCGGGAATAGACCCGATGCCTCCGAGAACCGCTGCTACAAAGGCCTTGATACCGGGCATCGCTCCGGTGTACGGAGAGAGTGACGGGTAAGCCGAGCACAGAAGGGCTCCGGCAATGGCAGCAAGAGCTGAACCTATGGCAAAGGTGAGGGCAATCGTCCTGTTTACGTTGATTCCCATTAGAGCCGCGGCGCCTTTATCCTCTGAGGCGGCGAGCATTGCCTGTCCCTGCTTTGTCCTGTTGATAAACAGCTGAAGAGCAATGAGGATCACTACGCTGATAACTATGGTGACGATCGTGACACCCTGTATCTGAAGCTGTCCGCCCGCAAGGCTGAGTCCCTCCCACTTAACCACTGATGAGAAGGATTTTATGTCAGCACCGTATATAAGAAGTGCGATGTTTTCCAGAAGATAGCTGACTCCGATTGCTGTTATCAGTACCGCCAGAGGAGATGAGGCGCCTCTAAGTGGCCTGTATGCCACAAACTCGGTCGTAACGCCAAGCAGCGTACACAATATGATCGCCACAATGATCCCGACAGCAGAATTCCCCGACATGGCTCCGCTCACCGAAAAGATGATGTAGCACCCGACCATGATGAAATCTCCGTGGGCAAAGTTCAGCATCTTTGCAATGCCGTAAACCATTGTATAGCCCAGAGCTATTATGGCATAGATACTTCCCAGACTAAGACCGTTTATGAGATAGGTTAAAAAACTCATCCCGCACCTCCAAGTAATATATTATTATATGTTTATACCGATAACAGAACGCAATTCCGGTATCATATAGAATACGAGGGATACCTTTGACAGCACCCCTCGCTGAATAATAACGTTGATACGTATTATTTGTAAATATGTTCCTGTGGTATTACTCTGCTGATACGTAAGCGCCGTCCTTGATGACAACAGCCTTGGGCTCCTTGTTGGGCTCACCTGTAGCCTCCCATGTCATCTTGGCAGATGTAAGACCTGTTGCCTCAATCTGAGTCATTGCAGTCTTAAGAGCCTCGCACATATCTGAAATGCTCATATCAGGTGTAACGCCTGCGCTCTCCATAGCTGTCTTGACGATGTAAACTGCATCGTAGGCATCAGCTGCGAACTGGTTGGGGGTTTCAGAATACTTGTCGTTGTACTGCTTTACAAAGTTAACTGTGAGATCATCTGTAGCATCTGCTGCGAAAGGTGTAAGAAGCATAAGTCCCTCAGCAAGTGATGTGTCAAAGTTCTCAACAGAAAGGATTCCGTCCATGCCGTCAACACCGAAGAATGTGGGAGCATATCCCATAGTGTTGGCCTGTGTCAGGATCAGAGAAGCATCCGAGTAATAAATAGGAAGGAATACGAGATCAGCACCTGCATCCTTGGCCTTCTGAAGCTGAACCGAGAAATCTGTGTTGTTGTCCTGTGTGTAAGCCTCGGCAGAAACGATCTCATAGTTCTTGCCCTCAGACTCCTCTACGAACTTCTGATAGATACCTGATGAATAAACATCTGAGTTGTCATAGATGATACCGACCTTGGTTGCAAGGTTGTGATCATTTATGTACTGAGCTGAAGCGATACCCTGGTTAGGATCTGAGAAACATACACGGAATACGTTGTCATACTTAACGCAGTCCTCAGCAGATCCTGAAGGAGTGATCTGGAACATGTTGTCGGCCTTTGTGTTCTCGGAAACTGCGATAGAGCATGCAGATGTTGTTGATCCGATGAGAATCTGCATTCCCCAGTCCTTAAGCGTGTTGTAGGCGTTGACTGACTTCTCGGCGTTGAGCTCGTCGTCCTCGCCCTTGTACTCGATCTGGTATCCGCCTATACCGCCGGCAGCATTGATCTCATCTACTGCGATCTGTGCTCCGTTTACTACTGCATTTCCATAAGCTGCTGCTGCGCCTGTAAGAGGTCCGATAGCACCGAACTTGAATGTGGCACCGGAAGCTGCGGGAGCTGCCTCAGAAGAGGCTTGTGCGTCAGTCTGTGCATCTGCAGCAGTTTCTGCTGCGCCCTCTGTTGAAGCAGGAGCTGTATCGCCGCATCCTGCAAGCATTGTTGCAGACAGTGCAAAAGCCATTGCTGCACTGAATACTCTGTTGAACTTCTTCATAATATTTTCCTCCTCAATAAATGTATATTTGTATACAATATCAATAAATAAATTAAAATATTAATAGGAAAAAGTCAACCCTAATATTAGTCTCTCTTCAACTTCTGCATAAGCTTGGCTTCCTGGATCTGGCTGTTGACATCGGAGAGGAACTGATGATTCCCCGGATCTGAGATAAACTCCATGAAATCCGAAGCTTCTTTTACCGTGAGCTTCTGAATGTGTGTCAGATATTCCATTATCTCATCATGGCTCTTCCCCTCCGTCATAAAGCGGTCCACAATATCAAAGAGCACCATGAAGCGGCGCATGCGGACTCTTGCATTTATCTGATGAAGTTCAAAGATGATGGAAACAACAACGACAAAAGAAATGATTGAGAGAGTCAAAAACACTCCGCCGTAAACATACCTTCCGATTCGGAGATTGAGAACACCGGCCAGAGTGCCGGATACAGAAAAAATGATCAGGGATGTGATCAGAATGAACAGCCGCGCCCTGTTCCTGGCCTTTTTTGACAATTCCATAAACCGGACAGCCAGACCAAAAACCACATAAAACACCAGTGAAAAAAAAGTCCCCACATAAGCCATATTTAGCATTTCCCCCGTCCCCCTTTAATTAATTGTAACAAGCATAAAATCAAATTGCAATCAATAAAAATCGTTCATATATATTCGGTTTTACGCACAGTTTTCTTAATACATTTTTTATAATTATTTCTCACACAGATAATTGCATAACGCGCCTTAGGAAGGTATTATTGTAGATACAGAAATTGTGTTTTGGCGGCAGAGTCCGCAAAGAGGGGTAATATGAGTTTATCTATCGGTGGTATCGGAAATACATATGGAATGAGCTTTGTTCAGCCCATGAACTACAGCGTCAAAAATGAATCTGACGTATCGGAAGCCTTTGTTGAGACAGGCATGAGCGGCGCAGTGATGAATGTGCCCCCTGTGGTCTATCCCAACGCGCAGACTGTTTCCGCGGCTGACAGTGAGAGCGATCCTCTGTCGCTTTCCGCAAACTCAGTCAGGAAATCCCAGGAGGTCAACAGGGCGTTCAACGATGTAGCGTCCAAATTCCAGGGCATGACTACAGGCTACTCCCAGAATACACAGTCTCTCTCATACGGGATGAGCGGGAATACGATCGATCTTTTCGCATAAACAGGTAGGCAGATTTTTCTATATGTAAAAGCGACCACATGGCAATGGTCGCTTTTTTTATTTCTCTTTTTTTATTTCAGTGAAAGCTGTGTGCACTGTTGTATCCCGCGCAGACAGTATTTACATTTGTGATTATTATGTACTCTGCAATAAATGGTCCTATTCCGCAGAGGAAATATCCAAGGATCATCCACAAAAGGACCGCCACTCCGTTGTCATTTGTAGGGTGTCCGTATCTGTAGCAGTTCTTTGCCAGTCTCTCTGCGAGCTTGTAATACCAGATAAACGAATATATACCGCAGGTCACCAGAGACAACAGCACATATACAAGGAGCCCCGGTGTCTCTTCTCCGTCGCCCTCGCAGGCAATATTCACATCCCTTGTAAGCTCATAGATAAAGATCAGTCCGTAGATGCCGCAGGTAACTATGCAGAGAACGAGCCATAACAGAAGACTCCTGTCTGTCTTAAGAGGCATTGCGTTAACCTGCTGACTGTAGGGCGCTTCTGCCCCATACGAAGATCCGTTGCTTTCAAAGCCCGCATTTTCTGCGGAATTTGCGTTATACGCGTTCTGCCTATTCTCCTCCTGACTTTTCGTAAAACTGCTCTCGTCAAACTTAAAGCCCTTGATATCGTCCCCAAGAGCAAGGGATCCACAGTTAGGGCAGTACTTCTCGCCCTCTTTTATCTCAGCACCACAACTTTTGCAAAACATTTTTCTTCCCCCTGTCACGCCAAAAAACCGGATATTCTCTCAAAAAGGTAGCTCATACACCTGTAAACAAATCCGTTTTCCGGCTCAAACACAACTATCGTATCCGATGCATCAAAAAGACGCAACAGGTATATTATAGAGAACAGGCCAAGTATTGTAAATACAGAAATTTTGCGCCCCCTCTTTGAAAGTGATCCCCGAAAGATATACAGAGCTGCCATAACAGGCATAAGAAAAATAAGCGGGTGAAAAGAAAATGCTCCCTTTATGTCGAACTTCAAAAGCGCAAAAAAAGCCCTCGTCATTCCGCATCCCATGCAGGATATGCCTGTCAGAAATTTTATCGGGCATCCTATATTCAAAAGATGGAACACGAGGTAGATGAGAAAAATAACGAAGAGCGCTCCAATAAATTCTGAAGACGGATGAGCTTTTTTATCTCTTATGTCATCACCCGGCCTTTCCCGCATCACTTGGTCTCCCTGTTTATGTACTTGTTGTGGTACTTGGAGTACATGATCTTCTGGCTGCTGTAGAGGGAGTGGTATCCCGAAAACGTGTAGCTGAAGGCCACAGCCAGAAGGTAGTACGGCATCCCCTTGAAGCCAAAGAGCTCAAAGCATATAAAAAGCGATGATATCGGGCAGTTGGTCACGCCGCAGAACAGCGCCCCCATTCCGACAGCAGCGCAAAGCGCAGGGTTAAAGCCAAAGAGCTGTGAGTACAGGCACCCGAATGTCGCGCCGATATAAAGGGCAGGCACTATTTCTCCTCCCTTGTAGCCCGCGCCAAGAGTGAGCGCAGTAAACAGTATCTTCAAGATGAACGCCTCGTATGGGGCATCACCCTGAATCGCCATCTCTATGACATCCATTCCTGCGCCGTTGTAATACCTGCTCCCTGAGAGAAGTGTCAGCGCCACAACAAGGCATCCTCCGACAAACACCCTTATATAGGGGTTTGGCAAAAGCTTTTTGTAGCTGCGCCCGGCAAATTTCAGGACGTCGCAGAACAGGACGCTCAAGATGGCGCACAGTATCGCGAGGATTCCCGTGGCAACAGCGTGGTAGGGCGTAAACTCAGGGACAATACTTACAACGAACTGCTCTGCCCCCGCTCCCATGATCTTTGCAAGTCCCTTGGCTGTGAGTGCCGATACGACGCAGGGAACGAGCGCCGAGTAGTACATAACGCCTACGTTCTCTATCTCCATCGCCATAAACGCCGATGTGAGCGGCGTTCCGAACAGGGCCGAAAAGGCTGCGCTCATGCCGCACATGGTGATTATCTTGATATTACCTTCCTTTAACTTAAAGAGCCTTCCCAGATTATAGCCGATGCTGCCGCCCATCTGAAGTGCAGCGCTCTCACGGCCCGTAGATCCTCCAAAAAGATGTGTCAGCGTCGTCGATATAAAGATAAGCGGCGCCTTTGTCGCCGGGAGGATCCTTCCCTCCTGGATCGACTGTATCACAAGGTTCGTACCCTCATCGTCATAGTCCCTGCACCCCCTGTACAGGAGCACAATAAAAAGACCTGCAAAAGGCAGAACAGGAATTATCAGATCATTCTCCGTTCTGAAGGCCGTAACAGCACTTATTGCTCTTGAAAAAAGAGCGCCTATAAAGCCCACAACCGCACCGGTGGTGCAGCCCAAAAACAGCCATCTGAACAATACTCTGATTCTTCCAAGCAGGTCCACATCAGGCATATGCTCGATTATATAGTTTATCGGATTAGGATTTTCCACTTACTTAAGCTCCAGTATCTGCTTTCTCTGCTCGATAAGCCTGTCATAGAGCGCTTTATAATCCACGCTTTCTTTGGCCCTGAGATGCTCGGTTATCTCACAGATAGTCTCATATAACGGAGTGAGGGCGAGATTGCCGATAACCCCCTTTAGGGCGTGTACCGTCTCAAAAGCCTCCTCTGCATTGCCGCTCTCAAGTATGGGGCCGAGATTTTCAAACCTCTCATCAGACAGGCCAAGCTCTATCATCTCGAGGTAAAAATCCTCCATTCCCATACATCTCTCCAGTCCTTCATCCACATTTGCCCCAAATGTCCTAAGGGAATCAATTGTCATTTCATGCTCCTTTCTTGTACCTCTTCTTTATACGCTTCCCGATGCCTTGTCGTGATTAAACAGTCCTATGTTCTTTTCGATCAGATGTCCGAACTCACTGGCACTTATGGGTTTTGAGAAGTAGTAGCCCTGAATGATATCGCACCCTGCCTTCTTCAAAAGAAGATACTGCTCTGCGTTCTCAACGCCCTCCGCAATTACCGGAACTCCAAGGAATCTCGCAATCTCAAGGATGAACTCAACCATGCTCATCTCCTTGTTGTTCTCGGCGATGTCCTTGATGAATGCCATATCCAGCTTCAGCGCATCTATCGGCAGCGATGTCAGCATGTTAAGAGATGAGTAGCCCTTTCCAAAGTCGTCCATCTCCACTTTGAAGCCAGCATCGCGAAGGCTTGTCACTACGTCAATTATCGTGGTCACACTGTCTGTGTAAGCGGTCTCTGTTATCTCAAGGTGTATGTCATCTGTGGAGAGCCTGTTCTCCTCAACCACCTTACTCAGGAAATCGAGAAAATCCGGATCAAAGATATCAACTCTTGATACGTTGACGGACACGGGGATTGAAACGCCGTACATGTCCTTCCACCTGCGCACCTGCTTGGCGGCTTCCTGCCACACAAAGCGGTCCAGTTCCTTGATCCGGCCGTTCTCCTCAAACAGCGGGATAAAGAAATCCGGGCGGACAAAGCCAAACTTCGGATGGCGCCATCTGATGAGGACCTCAGCGCTGCACAGCTTTGGCTCATCGCCTCTCACATCGTACTTTGGCTGGAAGACTATTGCAAACTGTTTTTCTAAAAGTGCTTTCTCGATATCACCGAGAAGCCTCGCCTCATACAGCTCTTTTTCGTGCATCTGGTTGTCATATAAAGCAACTGTGTCCGCGCTTATATTCTTGTTCAGTGAGTTGCAGGCCTGCATGGCGCGGTCAAAGCGCTGCTCGAGTTTTGCCGAATGATAGATGTCCGGATAGACACCTATCCTGAGTCTTATATCTGCCTGTCTGAACCCATCAAGGAGCTTGTTCCTGACGGTCCTTATCAGAAAGTCATAGTCCTTTTGATGCTCTATGTATAAAAAGAAGCAGTCTGCATTTGATCTGCAGGCTACGCCGCCGCAGGCCCTTGAAGCCTCCCTGACGCCATCTGCAATTGCGCGCAGCACACTGTCCCCGAAGCTCCTGCCGTAAAGCTCATTGATCAGATGGAACTTGCTGACATTGATGACCACGGCATCCACCTCCTGCTCGGGGTGGAACTTGTCGTACTCATGTGCGTACTGGAAGAAGTACTCCCTGGTCATGAGCCCCGTAATCTTGTCGACACCGGTCGCGCCGATGATGTTCCTGTCGATTGACAGCTCGATGGCACGGCTGGCCCTGGCTCTTATCACTTCTGGCTTGTCGTAGGGCTTGTGCAAAAAGTCCACCGCACCGCGCCTTAGGCTCTCGACCTCAGCCTCCTTGTCAGCCGTGAACACGATCACGGGGATATTGCGCAGCTCCTCGCTGCTCCTGACCGTATCCAGCACCGAGTAGCCGTTTCCATTGGGCATATACAGATCCAGAAGCACCAGGGAAATCGCATCCTTGTGGTTCTGAATCTGAGACATTGCCTCCTCGCCGGTCTGCGCATACTCTATGTCGTACTCATCGCCCAGTATGTTTCCAAGGAGCCGCAGATTAACCGCCTCGTCGTCGACTATCAGTATTGTCCGTCTGAAATCCTGCGCATGCTTTGCTTCGATGTCAAGTTTCTTAGTATTATTAAATGCCATAGCTCTACCTCACTATTCCTATTATAATCTAATTTACGAAAAGAAATATCCATTAACTTATTTTTTTGTAAAAAAAATACTTTTAAACTGCAAAGATATGGCTTTTGTGATACGATTTTCTATAGGAGAGAAGTTATGGGTAAAAAGCACAAGATCCTGATAGTTGATGATGAAAAAATATCCCTCAGAATGACGGATCACATACTTTCCAGCGAGTACGACACCGTGTGCGCCGCCTCCGGAAAAGAGGCCATCGAGATCTACAAGAAGGAGATGCCCGATCTCGTACTGTCAGACCTCAGGATGCCTGAGATTGACGGCTTTATGCTGCAGCAGATGCTCAATGAGGAGATGGGACGACAGGTTCCCTTCATGTTCATGACTGCTGACCGCAAGGACGAGACTGAGAGCAAGGGCTTTTCCATCGGCGCCCTCGACTTTATCAGAAAGCCCTTCAGAGCGGATGTCCTTCTGCGACGCGTCTCCAATATATTAAAGACAGTCGAGCAGATCCAGGGTCTCAAGAAGGCTGCCGTCACCGATCCAATGACAGGCCTTCTCAACAAAGCGTCCTCCCAGGAGGAGATTGACATACTCGTAAAGAACACAAACGGCGCCCTGATGATGATCGACCTCGACAGCTTCAAGCCCGTCAACGACATCTACGGCCACGACATGGGCGACAAGGTGCTGATACGTTTTTCAGAGATCATACGCTCTGCAATCCGCTCCACCGACCTCGCCGGGCGAATGGGCGGCGACGAGTTCATTGTCTTTTGCAAGAATATAGGAGATGCGTCCGTCATCGAGGAGAAGACCCGCTGGATCAACGAGCAGATCCTCCTCTCGGCCAAAGAGCTGATGGGTCCCGACATGACAATTCCACTCGGCGCATCCATAGGCTGCTCCTTTGCCCCCGATGACGGCAGGGACTTTCTGACCCTGTTTAAAAAAGCCGACAAGGCCCTCTACGACGTAAAGCAGAACGGCAAGCACGGCTTCAAGATATATTCCGACGAGAAAAAGTCAGCCTCTGTCGACAATTCCGAGGCCACTGCCCTCTCGACCGCAATGATGCTGATGAGTGAGAGAAGTCCCGGAAAGGGCGCCCTCGTCCTTCCACCGGAGCAGTACAAGGTTATCTACCAGTTCCTCTCAAGAGTTGTCAGCAATTACAGGAACAACATCCATGTGCTCCTGTTTTCGATCAAGATCCACAAGGATCTGGACCACGAGAAGGTGATGGAGGCGTTTGTCGAAGTCATGCGCACATCTCTTCGCCAGAGCGATGTGCTGACACCTTTCGGGCGAAGACAGGTGCTGCTCATCCTCCTGAAGGCGACCTCAATAGATATCGAAGTAGTCACCGAGAGGATCATGATGAACTGGGATGCCAACGAGGCGAGCGACCTCTGCAGCGTAACCTACGAAGTTGACACAATCAAATAACAGCCAAAAACTCCGGCAGGTCCATCCCACCGGAGTTTCTTTTTCTGTTTTTTCTGTTTCGATTCAGATATTCAGGCGTTGTGCTCAATCAGATAATCGTTGAGCGCATCCGTTATCTCATCTCCGTCGATACCGTGTACTGCGCAGGCCTCGGAGAGTGACTCCATCTGTGATGCCGGGCAGTAGATGCATCCCATGCCGCACTCCATCAGAAACTGTGCCGCAAGAGGGTGCCTGGTTATGATATCGCCTACCAGCATGCTTGACTTGATTATATCTCCGTTATCTTCCTGTACGCCGTCTGTTTCTTTAATCAGTTCTTCGCTCATGCCACCAGCCTCTCTTTCCTCTTCACTTCCAAAAAATAAATCTTTTAAAGATCCCATAGCTATTCTCCTTATAGATTGTGCAAAATCTATTTTACTCCACAAGTACTTCTCCTGCAAGTACCTTTTTGTAATCCTCGTAATTCTTTTTGAGAAGTTCGGGCGTAGAAAGCTCATAAGGGCACTTTGTCGTGCAGGCCCTGCAGTTTATGCAGGTGTCTATCTTTGCCATCTCATCCTGCCACTCTTTGGAGAGCCAGCTCTTTGAAGGCGCTCTTCTGAGCATCAGCGACATCCTCGCGCAGTTGTTGATCTTTATCCCCATAGGACACGGCATGCAGTATCCGCAGCCGCGGCAGAAGTCACCTGAGAGCTCATTTTTCTCCTTCTCTATAAAGGCTCTGATCTCACTGTTCATCTCAGGGGTATTGTCCATGTAGGAGAGCCACTCATCGAGCTCAGACTCCTTCTGTATGCCCCAGATAGGCATGACGTTGTCAAACTGCATCATGAAGGCCATGGCTGCATCCGACCTGTTTATGAGGCCGCCCGCAAGCCCCTTCATGGCGATATATCCCATGTTGTGCTCCCTGCACATTCTGACGAGCTCAAGCTCTTTGTCCGATGAGAGGTAGCTAAGTGGAAACTGGAGCGTCTCGTAGAGGTCTGACTCTATCAGCTCCCTGGCCACCATCAGCTTGTGGGCTGTCACGCCTATGTGCCTTATCTTTCCCTCTTCTTTGGCCTTTAGCATGCACTCGTACAATCCGGTTCCGTCCCCGGGTCTGTAGCACTGACTTACCATGTGCAGCTGATAGAGGTCTATGTGGTCAGTCTGAAGTTTTGTAAGGGACGTATCAAGGTCCTCCCGGAACTTCTCGGGAGTTGTGGCAGTGGTCTTGGTTGCGATAAAAATCTTATCCCTTAGCCCTGCCTCTGAGAAAGCCCTGCCAAGCTTCTCCTCGCTGTCAGTGTAAGCCCTCGCCGTATCAAAATATCTCATCCCGCCCTCGTAGGCCTTTCTGAGAATCTTAACAGCCTCATCAGCTGAAACCCTCTGTATGGGAAGCGCGCCAAAGCCGTTCTGAACTGCCGTAATTCCTGATTTTCCAAGTGTGATCTGCCTCATGTGAAATCTCCTTCCTGCCAAAAAATATCGTTGCTGCCCGGTTCCTTACCTCGCATATACGAACCAGATAAACAGATACC
The DNA here is from genome assembly GCA_017470505.1 of Butyrivibrio sp. Lineage (GTDB taxonomy): Bacteria > Bacillota > Clostridia > Lachnospirales > Lachnospiraceae > Butyrivibrio. The sequence goes on from JAFUYO010000008.1 coordinate 24,567, forward strand.
CGACGATAACCGCTGTGAAGGTAAAGGGAACACCTATTTTCATGAAATCTCCAAATGTTACCTCGTATCCCTCTTTTCTGAGCATCCCGACGCCCGCAATATTGGCAGAAGCCCCGATCGGCGTGAGATTTCCGCCAAGGGTCGCTCCTATCAGAAGCCCGAAGTACAACAGGAGCGGGTTGACGTTCATGACCGCAGAGAGTGAAGCCAGAACCGGCAGCATGGTTGCCACATAGGGGATGTTGTCTATAAACGCCGATATTGCAACCGAGCCGAATACTATCACGGTGTAGAGAAGGAAAACATTTCCTTTTCCTGCGTTTGCGATAAACTGAGCGAGGTCGTCGATGACCCCTACCCTTGTGATTCCTGCGATCACGCAGAACAGGCCTGCAAGGAGCAGCATCGTGTCGTAGTCGATAGCCTTAAGAGAGTGCCACATACTGTCTGTCCCCTTCGACAGCACAATCTCCCAGATGATGTTGATGATACCGCAGACCATACAGATGACACCGTTTGTGATGTCGGGCTTATCCGGTATAAATGATGCAAATATCAGAAGTACCACGTGCCCCAGCATCATGATGGTGGGTACATAGTCGGTCACGACCGTGTGCGTGTCAGATGATACAGGTGCCGTGTCCTTCCTGAACATGTACATCATGATGGGAACCGTCGCGATAGCACCGAGCTCAACTGCAAAGAAAATGCCGGGGCGCCCCTGCATCCAGAAGAAGTCGTTGAAGTCCATCTTAGCTGCTGCCGCGAGCATGATAGATGTGGTGTCGCCGACAAGCGTCGCCGCACCCTGCAGGTTTGATGATACCGCGATACAGATGATCATCGAAACAGGCGATATCTTCAGCTTTTTGCAGATTGCAAGTCCCACGGGCGCAACCATCAGCACCGTTGCGACATTGTCGATAAACGCCGAAATGATGCCCGAGAAAAGAGACATCAGTATGGTCACCCACATAACGTTGGGCGCGAGGTCGAGAAGCTTTTCAGCTATGAGGTTTGGCATCTTTGACTCTATAAAGTAGTCAACAATCACCATCGTTCCGAATATCATCAGAAGGACGTTCCAGTCAATTGCGCCAAACACCTCGGTTATGGGGAGAACCCCCAGTGCAACAAAAATGACCGCCGTCGCGATGGCTACTATTGCGCGCCGCTTGGGTAGGGCGATCATCAGTACATACATCAGAATAAAAAGAATAATTGCAATTGTTTTCAAAGTATATTTCCTCCTGTCAGGGATAAAAGCGGATGCGAATGTTCCCGTACTCCTTCTCCGCCATCCTGCACATCTTAGTCAGTTTTTTGAAATAATCGGGCTCGCTCTCCATGAATTTTCTCATATTATAGAAGATTATATCCCAGCCGTCACCATACTCTGAAAAAACGTCAGAGAGAGCATCGAGGTTACTGCCAAAATAATCCGGAAGAGGGAGCTCTTTCTCTATTGTATTATAAAAATCTTCACGCGAAGATTTATCTGCCATATCAATGTAATAGACTCTTATCACTTGTTTCTCCGTTCATTAAAAAGTAAAGCCTTCACTCCGGTTCATACATTAGCTCAAAGCTCTCGTAGTGATCCCCCGTGTAGTAAATGTAGCCGTCATCCGAGTAGATGATGCGCTTACCCCCGCGCTTTTTCTTTCCCAGAGTATCAATGTCGCACTCTCGGTACTCAGTATCCGTAGGAAGCAGCTCCTCGTAGTTTCCAAAGTAGTCGCCGCCTATACACATCCCCGGCGCGTAATCCTCAAGAGAGCCGCCGCTCCAGCCGAGCTTTTTGGCCTCTTTCTTGGTCATAAAGTTCATGGGGAGCTCGCCATAGGTGTGGATGTACAGCGCCACATCCTCCTTGGAGGTATAGACGCCATACGCATCTATCAAAGGCTCTTCGCCGTCTGTTTCTTCTTCGGTTCCTGCAGCTGATACTGCTGTATCTTCTGCGTCATCCTTGCCGCAGGCAACAACTCCAAGTACCAGTACCATAACCAGTAAAAGCGCTATGAACTTGTCAAATAGTCGTCTCTTTTTCATGTCATCTTAAGTAATGTTGATGTAAAAAAACTCTCCTCCCCTTGCGCCCTGTCAGGCCGTGCAGATCCTTACGACATCGTCAGCGCGCGCAGAGAGCACTTCAGCAAGCTCTGCATCTATATCCTTTACCCAGGGATTCTTATGAGTCAGGTCTGCCATAGCCAATTGCGCGCCGCCTGCATTATCTGCCTTTCCACCGGTCAGCGCATTTTCTGAAACTCTCGTCCCGAACTCTCCGTAAAAGCAGTCAGGCTCATCCTTTGTTATGCCGCCCCAGCCGGAAAACCGCTCAGGCGCAACAGATGAGTCCATGGTGCAGTAAAGAAATACCGTCCTTGCCTCATCCCTCCAGGGGCGGCCCAGAAATACCGACCCTTCTTCGCACCCGCTGGCTCCGCCAATACTGCAGTTTCTGAATACAAAGCCGAGGTCATCCTTAAGCCCGCACCCGGCAGTTATGTATCCGTTTATCAGGCGCTCTGTCACATCTATCTGGTCCTTGTCAAGAGAAGGGGATTTTTTATCCGCAGCTTTTTCAGGCTTATTTGCCGATCCTCCTGCCCCCGAGTGCATCCTGTCATTGCATATTATGGTGCAGTTATCAAATACCGCATCCGCCCCGCCGAAGATAAAGTCCACATCTCCCGTGATCGTGCAGTTTTTGTAGTACTGCTTTGTGAGGCGCCTCTCTGTCAAAACTCTGGGCCCCAGAAAGCCGTTCTTTTTCCGCTCGGTCCGGGGGAGCGGAGCACAGAACAGCGTGTCCTGGCAGCCCGTCATCTTCACATCCTCAAACAGACACACATCGGCGTCGGCATATACTGCAAGTGCCTGCCCGACAACACGTCCGTCGCCAGCGCTGTTTCTGATAGCCATGTTCCTGACTCTCACTCTCTTCCCGCCAAAAAAAGCTGTATAACTTCTGAAGGTTCCGCGTTTTGTGCCGTCCGGCATCTCCTCATTGGCATAGTCGTCGTAGTCTATGACAGTTTTATCAGGCCCTGCTCCTACAAGGGTGATATCCTCTTTTTCGCAAAAGATTTTTTCCCGAAATACGCCCTCACCTATGATTATCTCGGCCGCTTCTCCGTAGGGAACCGCATCAACAGCCTCCTGGACCGTCGAAAAATCGCCGCCGCGCTTCTCAACATGTATCTCCATTTAAAACCTCCAAATTAAGGCGCCGTTGAACCGGCACCGTGATTACCTGATCAGGCAATCAAGCCTCGTACTCAACATCATCAAACGTGCTCTTTTCAACATTGTCCATCTCGGGAGCAGTATCTGCGCTCCCTGAAATCCTGACATTTTTGAGCTCAAGTTCTCTTACGTTTTTCGCATAAATTCCGCGGCCGCTCATCTCGTCAAAGTTGTCCATCATAACAGGTCTCTCGGGCTCCCGCTCGTTCTCAGGAAGGAAAGTGACATTGATGTCCTCAAAGGAGAGCTTACCAATAGGACTCTCGGGAAGTCCCACAGCGCAGAGCATACATGCACTGACTCCCTCGCACTTTATGTTTCTGCCCGTAATCGAGCCTATCACAGGCGTCATCTCATCAACAGGTGCCGGTGCCTGGTTCTGCACATAGTCGCTGTGACCGTCTGGATCGCAGAAATAAAACATATTTACGGTAAACGGCATATGAACCCCGTTCATATCTATATTTTCAAATAAGATATCGTCGAGAACAGACCTCTCGCCGCGACCTCTCCTGGTCTTGATGCGAAGTCCCCTGTCCGTTCCGTCAAAAATGCACTGTGATACGCGAACGTTCTTCACTCCGCCGGCCGCCTCGGACCCGACCGTAACACTTCCGTGCCCTCTCTCAAGCCTGCAGTTTCGCACCGTGATATTCTCGGTGACCTTGTGGTGCTTCATGCTCATGTAGTACTTGCCGCTCTTTATAGCCATACAGTCATCGCCAACCGATATTACCGTTCCAAGAACAAGCACATTCCCGCAGCTCTCGGGGTCGAGGCCGTCAGTGTTTGGAGAATTGGACGGATTCTTTATATAGAGATTCAGGAACCTTAAATCGTCGCTGTAATATGGATGAACTGTCCAGGAAGGTGAGTTCTGAACCGTGACGCTCTGCACCCTTACATTTCTGCACCTCACAAGGTACATTGTGCGCGGTCTCCATGCGATCCTCTTTTTCTTGGGATCCTGCCACCAGTCGGAGTTCTGCGCGTTTCCGTCGATGATCCCCTCTCCTATGATATCGAGGTTCTCAGCATCGATCGCTGTCACAAGAGAAGCAAAGCCGGTCAGAGGATTTCCCTCCCAGCTTGCGAGGTTGTACTCATCCTTTTCATCGGTTGTCTGCGTCATTCCCGGCAGAATTGGATAGTGCGTTCTGTCAGTATCCCCCAGGATCCTTGCGCCCTCATCAATCCAGAGCGTCATATTGCTCTTAAGAAAAAGAGCTGTCGATAAGTAATCACCCTTTGGAAGATACACCGTCCCGTCCTTGGGACAGCAGCAGATTGCAGCCTGAATTGCTGCAGTATCAGAAGTTGCTCCGTCGCCCTTTGCGCCGAAAGCCCTGACATCAAGGAGCACCGACTCATGCCCTGTCGTAAACTCCTTCTCGTTACCTGTATCGTCTCCCACAGCTATCCTGTAGGTTGTATCAGGTAAAAGTCCTCCCAGGGATACAACATTTCTGTCAGTGGAAATTCTCTTTTCCCCGTTGATGTAAACGCTGTACTCACTATCCTGCCTGAATATGCTGTCAGATAAAAGCTCGATAGTGACGCTTCTGTTAAATACTTCTACAATTCTGAAATCCATAGTCCCTCCTGTAAAAAAGCTACACTCCATTTATTACTGCCGCCAAAAGCGAAAAAGCTGCATTTTTAAGGTCTGTCAGAAAGGCGCCCTCGATATGTCTTTGCCGCATCATTCAGAGCCTTTTTCTTTTGAAATCCACGCATCAATTATCTCTGCGGTCTCATCAAGCTGCTCCTCTACTGTGATCTCCGGCCTGCCATCCCCGTCCTGGATTCCGTAGCATCCAAAGTATGAATGAATACCGCCTTCAATTATCTCTTCTTTTGCATCATCCGGCCAGTTGACCTTGTACTTTTCGTAGCTTTCCCGCTTCAGCACGCCATCCTCAGAGCCCACGACCGACAAAAGACGCGGTATCTTTCCGTGAAGGTCATCTACGGAGTAGGATGCACACAGTATCAGCCCCTTAAAGGAAATCCCGATTACGTCACCTGCCTGACCTGACGCACCCTCACCTGCTTGTGAGCGCACCAGGTATTTGGCTGCTGCCACTCCTCCAAGTGAGTGTCCCGCAAGATACCAGTCGACGCCGTCAACCAGAGTCATCTCATCGGCATATCTCTTCCAGATATCGTCGATTGCGTCAATGTTCAGAAAAGCAAGATTCCCCCTCATATGCGGGATCACGCAGATGTAGCCACGGGCGGAGAGCTTGTACATCAGACCGCTGTAGGCTTTGTACTCAACCTTTCCTCCCGGATAATACGCTATTACTGCCTTTACACTGCTTAGATCAGCCGGTATGAAAACCGTCCCCTGATCATCCGAATATGATTTGACGCCATCTCCCACTTCAGCAGCTATACTCTCAATCATAACGCTGTCCGCAACATAATAATTGCCGGTGTAGATCTTAAAGCCGATAAAGCCGGCCACAAGCCCCAACACCAGCACCACCGCTGCCACAGCAAAAAATTTCTTAAATCTGTTACTTTTCTTCAAAAGCTTCTCCCCACAAAAAACATTTCATATCTGATTATACCTCTATTATAAGCACTCAAACAATACGCATTTTAAAACCGGCGAGCAATGTGCTCGCCGGTTTGTATTTACAGGTCTGATTCAGTTTGTTCACTTGGCAGAACAACGTCTCCGGTTTCATCATCAGATGACTGATCTTCAACCGGCGCAGCCACGTCTTCGGTATTTCCGTCAAGTGACGGGTCTTCACCGGGCGCAGCCACGTCTTCGGTATCGCCATTTAATGAAGGAGACTCATCGTTCTCACTGTCCTCTTTCGGTTCTTCATGTACAGGAGCTGCCGGAGGGTTTTCTGCCTGCCCGGGCGTTGAAGCTTCTGCTCCACTTTCCGGTACGCTTACTTCCTGTGTCTGTTCACCTTCACTGACAGGTGCAGGTGTTTCAGGCTGAACAACCGGTTGTGTCTCAGGCTGAGTAACAGGCTGAACAACAGGCTGAGTTTCAGCTGCAGGCTCTCCGGAACTGTTAACATCTTCAGAAGGAGCCGGACTTTGCTCTTTGGCTTCTCCACCGGCTTCGGTTGTGCCTGTACCGGCGGTTCCGCCTTTCTCTTTTTCTATGCTTTCACAACTACTCTCATCAACACCATTCTCATCATCCTTTTTGCGCGTGTTTGGCGATGTCCCATCACCCGCGTCACTGTTATTCTCATCTTCTCCCTTGGAGTTCTCCCCGCCCTGATCCGCTTCGGTATCAGCGCTGTTTAAAGAACTGTCTTCCGCTTTCTCGTGAACATCGGAATTCTTACCTGTGTTATCTTTCTCATAATTATTCTCCGGAGAAGGAGTCGTAGTGCTGCTCTCTTCTTTAGAGCTCTCCTTCAGACTTACAGAGACTTCTCCCTGACTGGCATTCCAGGTCTCTGCCGCCTGACCAAGCTCTTGTTTTATTGCTTCATTTCTTTTTCCAAAAAGAGAATTTGTAACAGTAACATCAGCGGTAACGTCAACATCCCCTTCAAGGATGTAGTCCATATCCTTCATTGTGTTAAGGGTTACTTCAAATGCCTCAGGGAGCTTCAATTTAGTCACATCCCTGCCGAGGCCGTCAAGAACTTTTTGTCCATCGTCATTTTCTGCGGTGGCACTTACTACTCTGTCAAAAACATTAACTCCGTATGTGATAGAAGGCTTTACACTTATGGTTACATATGAAACCGGGGCAGCATTTACTGTTGCAGTTCCGATGACAATCAGCACCGCAGCTGCGGCTGCAGCCATGTATGACATCCATGAAACTTTAAAGACAGAGATCTTTGACTTCTTTGCGGGCTTCTCCTCAGCCACATCAATGACCTGTCCTATTTCATATTGGGCGTTGTCAACATATCGAAGCTCTCCGCCCTCCAGCGCTATGGCTGCCTTTTTATCTCTGATTGCTATTACTACCGCTCTCATTGTCAGTTATTCCCCATCGATATAAAAGATCCTATTCCGCTGTAATCACCTGCCTTAACAAGAATTGCAGCGATAAGGTATTTCCTGTGTCTGTCTATCAGCTTTCTGCTCTCGCCTGACCTTTTTACTATCTCACCGACCTGAAGAGTGCGTGTTCTCTTTAGTTCATCGATGAGCGGCGGCGGATCAAAGAACGCTTTCAAGGCCCTCCCACAGCTCCTCTTAGTCTTTTCTGATTTGGGAGCAACTGCCGGAAGATCAAAAAGATCTATCCCGTAGGCGCCAAGTTCCTGGCTAAGTGCTTCAATCTCATCTTTCAGTGTGTTGTCGACATAAACTGCCGTCTTATTCTGAACCTGCTGCCTTATGGAAACCGATCCATCATCCTCGTCATCGTATATTTCTCCCGAAAAAGCATCCGGAGCAACGGTAAGCTCTTTTCCAAGCTTCGACTGGGATCTGATGTCATCAAGGAGTCTGCTCTTTGTCACAAGTGCTGCGTAGTTCCAGAAGTCGCCCTTATCGGCGTTGTACGAATCAATCGCTTCTGAGACTGCAAGAAGAGCAGTGCTGTACTCCTCATCGGAATCTGTGATCGTTCTTTTCAGTATGCGGGCTGTAAGATGCAGTATGTGTGACTGCTCATCAAAAAGAAATCTTTCTTTTTGTTCTTTATCCTGCCCGGCCTTAATGGCCCTTAAGTTTTCTTCGTCTTTACGGTTTTCCATACATAAAATTATAGCATATCAACATCAACTATATGCAACATCTTCTATGTAAAGATTATACCTTTTACCTCGTACCCGATCTCACTACGTTCAGGCTTCTATGACAGTGTCCTGTTGCCAACATCCTGTTATGCATCATAGTGTGCCTCCTTTCGTTTTCTTAAGAGTTTTATTCTTATGATATTTAATACGGAGGCTGTGAATAAAATTTTGGGGTACTTTTGCAAGTTTATATTTTCTTTATAATTTCATGATCCAAGCAGCTCCATCAGCTGCTCTTTTGACATGTTCATGAGTGACTCACTCTCTCCCGAGAGAATGGCATCCGCCAGGTCCTTCTTGGCGTTCTGCATCTCGATTATCTTCTCCTCGATGGTGTCCTTGACTATGAGTTTGAACACCGAGACTTTCTTCGTCTGCCCTATCCTGTGAGCCCTGTCAGTTGCCTGATTCTGCGCAGCAAGGTTCCACCACGGGTCGTAGTGGATTACGACGTCCGCACCTACGAGGTTGAGTCCGGTCCCTCCCGCCTTCAGCGAGATGAGAAAGAGCGGAACAGAGTTCTCATTAAAGCTCCGCACCAGCTTTATCCTCTCCTCCTTCAGTGTCTGGCCGGTTATCTTGTAGTATTCTATGCCCGCTGCCTTAAGGTCTTTTTCCAAAAGTTCAAACATGGAGGTGAACTGGGAAAAGAGCAGCACCTTGTGGCCGCCGTCTATCGCGCTCTCAACAAGCTCTATGCAGGAAGCTCTCTTGGCCGACTCTCCCGTGTATCCCTCCGTGATAAGTCCGGGGTCGCAGCATATCTGCCTGATCCTGGTGAGTTCGGCAATGACCTTTATCCTGTCCTTGCCCGAATCGTACTCACTGCTCTGGATGAGCTTCTTCATATGAGTAACCTGAGCGTCGTAGAGCTTTCTCTGCTCGGCATCAAATCTTGAGTAGCGCACCTCTTCAATCTTGTCGGGAAGGTCTTTTAATACATCCTCCTTGAGCCTTCTGAGTATGAAGGGGCTTACCATGCCCCGCAGGTGCTTTGTTGCCTCCTCGTCTTTGTTTTTGGTGATAGCTGTCTCGAAGTCGCTCTTAAATCTCTCATATGTGTACAGAAATCCCGGCATCAGAAAGTCAAATATGCTCCAGAGCTCGCTCAGCCTGTTCTCGATCGGAGTTCCCGTGAGCGCAAACCTGTGAGATGCATTTATTACCTTGACAGACTTACTCACAGCTGCCTGCGCATTCTTGATGTACTGCGCCTCATCGATAATCTCAAAGTCAAACTTATGATCCTCATACAGTCCGATATCTCTTTTCAGAAGGTCATAGGATGTGACGAAAACATCGGGCTTTTGCTTTGACGAGAGGATCTTTTTTCTCTCCGTCTGGGTCCCTGTAACGGTCTTCACGCTGATATCAGGTGCAAAGCGCTTGAACTCCTCCTCCCAGTTGTACACCAGTGATGCGGGGCAGACTATGAGGGCAGTGATTTTTTCTTTCAGGACCCTGCTCTGCAAAAGGGCTATCACCTGCAAAGTCTTACCAAGTCCCATATCGTCGGCAAGGATTCCCCCAAAGCCGAGCTCAGTCAGCATCGAGAGCCACCTGAAGCCGTACTTCTGATAGCCCCTTAAGATCTTCGACAGGCTCTTTGGCACCTCGACATCACTCTCTTTTACAGCGTTGAAATTTCTTATCAGGTTCTTGAAATTGCTGTCCCTGTCGGATGCGATCTCATCGTGCTCCTGCAGGAGTTTATTGATGTAGATTGCCCTGTAGAGCGGAAGGTGGAGCTTACCCCTGGTAAACTCCTTCGCGGAAACTCCCATGGCCTCCATAGTCGAAACCAGCTCCTCAAGCGCATCATCCTTATCAAGCCTTATGAACTCACCGCTCTTTAGCCTGTAAAATTTCTTCTTTTTGCGGTAGCTCTCCAAAAGGTCAAGGAGTTCTTCCTCAGACATGTCGTCTGTCGTAACATCGAGGTTCAATATCCCGCTCTCGACAGAGACGCCGAGCCTTATGACAGGCGCCTTTCTTATCTTCAGCCTCTCAAACTCCTTTGTCGCCCTGACTTCGCCAAGTGCCATGAGATCCGACAGCCCCTCGTTCAGTATATTGAAGGTGTTGTCACCGCTCTTCTCACACATAAACAACGCCCCGCTATCGGCGGTATGCGGCAGGTACTTCATAAGCGTCTCAACCGCCCTCTGCTCAAAAGAGATGTCCCTTGAGTCAGGGAGTGGATAATCAGCGTCCGTCAGTACATGGAGCGGTGTCTCTTCCCCGGCGTATTCTGCGCAGACTCTGCCTGTTATATTGTCCTCGTCTGCATCCATGTAAAAGATGATCTCACACTCAGGAGGGAGATAGTCCCGGTAAGAGGCTATGTCTTTGTCTGAAATCTCAATCTCCGGCGCCTCCATCAGCTGCGGCAGGAGGCGGTAGTAAAACTCGGAGAGGTTCTTTTTGCCGATCGTGAAGGCGACAGACTCTCCCTCGTTGTTGTCGGTAAGCATTTTAACTATCGGGGATATCTCATCGATCCTCGAAAAAACTCCGTCCGATTCATCAAGAATGTAATTGTAATCCCTTCCTTTTATAAGCCGCGGAACAATTGCGCTGACACTTAGCCCCTTAAAGTGCTTTTTGTCATCAAGGAGCTTATTTATCACAAGTTTTATCTTAATCTTCCCCCCGCAGATGCGGACAGTGCTCATAGCGCTTCTCGATCCGTTAAATCCGATACCGACGCTCCTTCCCTCAGAGGCGTCATAAAATCTGTCTATCAGCTCCGGAGTCAGCTCAATCCTGTCCTTATGAGTTTTGGAGTAGCCGCGGTAAATGCGCATTTCATTTACCTTCTCCTCGAAGAGCTTCTCGTCAGATTTGGCTTTTTTGATTATCTCGTAGTACTTTTCTGCCTCATCTGTAAAGTCGAGATCCATGAAGGAGATCATGTTCTTCTTGCCAAGCTGCAGCGCTCCTGCCTTATCTCTGGTATCCGTCAGCTCGCCCACGTCCTTGAGCATGTATTTCTTTTCCACGCCTATCTTAAATGACAAAAAAAGATTTCTTCTGTAATTGTCTCCGACGATCAGCGTGGGCTCAAGCTCTATCACCCTGCTCTTTTCCGTGACCTCCTCAGCCTTCTTTAAGGCGGCAAAGCTCCTGTAGGAATTCATTATCCTGCTGCCCATGTAATCCGTGTCATCCCCGGGATTGAACTTTGTCATATACTCATCTGCAAGAAGCAGCAGAGCCAGCTTATGAACGCAGATGCGGTTGTAATCGTAGAACGAAAATCTCGTAGCGTTGTTATGGGTTGCAAAACACTCACTGCTCAGAATCTTATCTGAAGTAAGAAGTGCATTAACCGACACCGGATAGTCCCTGTTTCCTTCAAGCTGCCCCAGGATCCTGGCGCAGAGCACGGTTCCCTCAAGAGTCCTCGCGTATACCATCTGAGGCTTATCCATGGAGATTTTCCCGCTCTTTATCAGCTTTTCGGCCTCATTATATGTAGCTTTACTTATGGTATATGCAGAGAGGGCTTTCTTTACATTGAAATAGGTAGCTGTCTCAGAGCTCTCAATCTCCATTACAGCCTCATCCTCTGCCGAATCCTTCTTCCACTGGAAAAAGACCGCTGCCTCGTGCTTGCAGTGGTACCCTCCGTCGGAAAACGGGCAGTCACAGCTCATGGTATAGCCGGTGTCCCCCGCGTTTTTTATTTTGACATTGTAGACATGCGTCCCAAGTACGCGTGCCATGCACGTTTTCTCAGTACTGACAAAGCCCTTGACCTTGCCCTTTTTGTAGTACTCCCTGCCCTTTACAAGTATATCCTCATCAAAGTAGTCTCTCCAATTATCCACTGCAATCCCCCTTTTCTGGCGCAAGTTTACAAGCTATTAGCCCTGTATCTGCGTCATTGATGCAAATCATGGTCTCCCGGACATCACGCATTCAGGACATGATGCAGCATTTTCCCGACAGATTCATTTGTGTTTGTTGAAGTGATTTTGACCTCAGGATGTTTCTTTTGAAACACTACGTATATTTCATGGGCAAATCCCTGTCCAACATCTTTTATTCCCTGATAATTAAGTTCGATTTCTTCAAAATCGTCAAATCTGTGCGTCAACCGCTTTGCTTGGGATCTTGATATAGGATAGCCGTTATGGTATATATGACTTAGCGGTATGCTCGTTTTTGTGAACCCTCCATCGACATCAGCGTACGCATCGAATATCTCGCGCAATACTTTTTTGCTGAAATTTGACATACGCATAAATATCAGCGTTCCTTTTGATGGCACCATATCCCCGTTAACAGACTTAACTACATCACTATAATTGTTGTGACTGAACAACTTTCCATCAGAAAATACGCCAAATACATCCATAACTCTTGATGTAAAGAATATGCCTTCTCCGGAATGGTGTTCTGTGTCTGTTGTCAACTTTCCCTTAAACAGCTCTATTATTGCAGTGTCCAGAGAATCATAATGATAGTATTCTTTGATCTTTTTAAAAATCCCAATTCCGTTGTCGTAAATTGATATTGTTGTATATAAATATGTTTTCGAGACAGTGACAAGTATCTGATCTGCCATTGAATGATCAATAGCATTGTTTAACATTTCCGATACTGCATACTCCCAGATTGATAGAATATTATCATCCAAGTCCGGCAAAAACTTTTGGATATCCTTAACGTAAATCTCAGACTCTTCCAATTCGTCTGTTCGGATGTAGCTAAACTCATGATTTTCTTCATTGAGTACATATTGTTTTCCGCTTTTTTTTACTATTCCGTTCTTTTCCATATCCCGCAAATAACTATATACAGCAGCGCGCGTTATTCCAAAATTATCCGCAGTTTTTTGGACGTATGATGCATTACCGGACATAATCTGTTCTAAAAGATAATATTTTGCAGCATCTCTCTTCTCTTTGCTAAGGCTCATTGACATCAGCTCCCTATGTTATTATGTATACACTTATCTATACATCTAATTGATTTTATATATACATGATATTATCATTATATGCGCATGTCAAGTCGAATGCCCGCCTGCCAGGTTTGTTATGAAGAAGGGAAGACTCATTGTGAACACAACCTCAATCATCGAACCAAAAACCTTTTGACACAAGGCTGCATCGATGTTATAGTGAAAATACAAAAAAGGTGCTACCCGTACAGCAACGGTTAGTCCGAAAATAAGTAGTTGTTAAAATAACCGCTTAGTTTGCGAGACCGGGCGGTTATTTTAATGCTTGCTATTCCTGCCAATGGAATAGCCAAGACCAAAGAACGTTGCACAAAGCGCAAGTACTGAAATCAAGCTTTCCATGGTTATCATAGAGCAGGTTCCTCCTATAGTTATTCCCTTACGGGTTTCTATATGAACAGGGCTTGTACTCCCTGACAGAGGACTAACCGCGACCGTACATGGGAGCACTTTCGGTGTTGTCTTCGTCTTTTTTAAGTTGGTCGCAGGTCAGGTTTACCGACACCGCATGCCCGGCCTCAAGACGCCCTCTGACTATAACGCCTGTGTATCCATAAAATGTCCCTAAAGTAAAAGTTGAGCATTTTGATTTAAGATAAAATTCCAAACAAAAAATATCTATCACAAACATAATTATGCTATAATTATGAAAAAAAGCGAAGGGAGACTACTTATGCCTTTAATAATGCCAATAAAAGATCTTAGAAACACCAATGAACTGTCTGCTATCGCACATAAAGAACATGAGCCCATTTTTATCACAAAAAATGGCTACAGTGATTTAGTTGTTATGAGCAGTGAATTATATGATAGCTTTGCCAGAGAAAATAGGATTGATCAGGCCATTTTTGAAGCCGAAAAGGAATTTGCAGAGACTAAAGAATATGTAGATGCCGAAGAAGCTTTTGCAGAACTGGAGAAAAAATATTTTGGATAAATACAAGGTTCGTTTATACAAAAAAGCATACAGGGATCTCGATAGCATCTATCGCTATATTGCTTATGATAAATTATCTACAGAAAATGCCAAAGGTCAGGTTGATAGAATAAGGAATGCTATTTTAAGTCTAAATACATTTCCTCAATCTCATCAAGATCGCCTTGTTGGGAGATATGCTAACAAAGGCTATAAACAGCTTATTGTTGATAATTATATAACAATTTTCAAAATAGATGAGTCAGAAAAGATTGTGTGGGTCGTTACTGTACAATATCAAGGAAGAAATATATAGTTTCAAGCAGTTAGCTCGGTTTTGATAGACCTTTATTTGGTCGTTCTAAACTACCCTAAAACGGTCTGAAATGACTTGTAGCAACAATCAGTGGTGAGAATAAAAACAGCTCAACCCCTTGTGTTTTAAGGACTTGAGCCGCTTTATAAGTGAGCAGGGGAAGCAGGATTCGAACCCGCATGAACGGTTTTGGAGACCGTGATACTAGCCATTGTATGATTCCCCTATTTAGTTTAAACGCGTTATACAAAATACATTGTCTCTTTCGCGCTGACGAAGGAAATTATATCATACAGAAAAAACAATGTAAAGCATTATTTCTTTTTTCGAGAAGTGTGGAAATATCCCGGATATTGTTGTTTTTGGCCGCACAACCGCTTATTTCTGAGCCCCTGTGCACTCCCCTTATTAATTGTGTATAATAGTAAAGAAGTCGAGCCATTGCCACGCCGCCGCAAGGCGCAGCTGCAATGCAAAACACATGGAGATCAGCACATGATAAACCTTGCAATAGTTGAGGATGAAGATACATACGCAGCCCAGCTGACTGAGTTTGTCTTAAAGTTCCAGGAGGAGAGCGGTAATGTTTTCAGGATAACGCGCTTCAGGGACGGGGACGAGATCACAAACGGCTATAAGAGCGAATTTGACATCATCCTCATGGACATAGAAATGAAGCTGATGGACGGCATGACTGCAGCCGAGGAGATAAGGCGGCTTGACCAGGACGTGGTCATCATGTTTATTACCAACATGACCAATTATGCCATTCGCGGCTACCAGGTTGCGGCGCTTGACTATGTGCTAAAGCCCGTCAGCTACTTCGCCTTCTCGCAAAAGCTCGACAGGGCCATCAGCAAGATAAAAAAGTCAGATTCCAACATTATTTCAATCAGCATGCCCACCGGCGTCAAAAAGCTGGACATCGACAGTATCTTCTATATAGAAAGTGAAGGTCACAACTTAAACTTCTACACCAGCAGCGGACAGTTCACCATCCGCGCAAAGCTGAGCGATTTCGAGGCACAGCTCTCAGCCTATAACTTCTTTCGGAGCAACAAGGGATACCTGGTCAACTTAAGATATGTGGACGGCGTTGAGAACGGTGCTGCCATCATCGCAGGAAAACAGCTCCTGATCAGCCGCGCGCGCAAAAACGACTTCATGACCGCACTGACTAACTACATGGCAGGTCTGTAGCCTGCGGGTTACGCTGTCAATTAACAACACATAGCACATCCCGTTACCAAACAGAAGCCTGTCAGTAACCATATCTCCGGATAAAAAGGAAATATCGCATGGACAATGTTTATGAGGATATCCCAAGACTGTATACCGCAATCGCAGAGTGGCTCTCGTGCCTTATCTACTGCATGATCTTAAAGCGCAAAGTCTCAAATACGGATTTTGGGCTTATTTCGGCTGCTGCCCTTGCCGTGCAGAGCATATTTCTCGTCCTGACAAAGGGTCTTCCCATTTATCTGTGGATCCCGTGCATGATATTTGCTGTCTTTCTGATGTATATGTACATGTACTTTGTCTGTGACGCTACGCCTGTTGTCATAGGCTACTACTGCACCAGGGCATTTCTTCTGGCAGAGTTTGCGGCCTCCCTCGAGTGGCAGCTGGCCACCTTCGCAAAATCCGTGAACAGCTCTCTCATTGTGCAGATCATCATACTGATTACAATATATGCAATAGTCTTTGTCTGGTCCTTCTACATGGAAAAAAATATTACGAGAGGTCTTTTCCAGCTTGAGATAAACGCTCATGAGCTTTTGGCGGCAGTCCTCATCGCAATTGCGATCTTCGCCTTCAGCAATCTGAGCTTCATCGTCACCAACACGCCCTTCTCCGCAGGGCTGACATCCGATGTCTTCTACATCAGGACCCTTGTAGATCTTGCGGGCATCATGATACTCTACGTCTACCAGAGCAGGCTCTGTGAGCTTCTCGCAGAAAAAGAGCTGAGCAACATCCACTCCATGCTCAAGGCTCAGTACGACAAGTACAGGAACTACCAGAGCACCTTTGACCTTATTAATATGAAGTATCATGACCTCAAGCACCAGATAGCGGGGCTGAGGGCAGATATGAGCGATGCGCAGCGAAGTCAGTGGATAGATTCGCTTGAGCAGGAGCTTGAATCCTACTCACCTGAACTTGAGACGGGCAACAGCGTCCTTGATACTCTCATCGCCGGAAAGATGATGAACTGCCGCGCCAACAACATCAAGGTGACCTGCGTCGCAGACGGCAATCTTCTGGATTTCATGCATGTCGCTGACATCTGTACCATATTCGGAAATGCCCTCGACAACGCGATTGAGAGCGTAACACTTATCGAGGATCCCGAGAAGAGACTCATCCACATCCAGGTCTCTCACAAAAAGAATTTTATCATCATACAGATCAACAACTACTGTGAAAACACACTCAAATTAAAGAACGGGTACCCCGTCACCACCAAGGCAGACAAGACAAGTCACGGTTTTGGTCTAAAGAGCATCCGCTATACTGTCGAAAAATACCATGGGAATGTGACCTTTGACATAAACAAAAACTGGTTTGAACTAAGGATACTCATTCCTCAATAAAAAGCCTTTCCGGCTCATTCACATACTGCACATCCAGGGGAGATTTGACATTCATGAATTTACTTGCAGTTGCCACTTCGGATTATATTGGTTTCATTTTGCTCATCGCCATGCTCATCTCGAGCCGGATCAGGAGATCCGACAATGAGCACGCTGAATTTCGCGTTTTTACCATTATCACCATAATGACCATGATCGCCTGTTTAGTGGATTTTCTTGTCTTCTATTCCGATGGAAAGACAAATCCGATCTTCAAGATCATCAACAGACTCGGCAACACCTACTGCTTCATGGCAAACCCGGTCTTCATAGCCTCATGGTGTCTCTACGAGGACTTAAAGCTCTATCACTCCTTTACAAGAGTTCGGAGAATCTACAGATATGCCTTTATCCCGGCAGTGTTCATGGTAGTCATCGCACTGGTCAACAACGTGTTCCCTATCATATACACTATTGACGATAACAACGTCTACTCAAGACTCCCCTTCAGCTATGTTTATTACATCGTTGACCTTGGCTACATCTTTTTCAGCATTTACATCTTATACAAGTACGAGCAGCGCTATGGCAAGGTCCGCTTTTTTCCGCTCTATCTCATGGTCGGACCCATCGTCCTGGGATGTGCGTTTCAGGCCATGTTCTACGGGATATCTCTCATCTGGGTGTCGCTTTCGGTGGGACTTACTTCTATTTACATGTCCTTACAGAACGAGTTCTCATACATCGACAAACTGACAGGTCTCTACAACAGGGCCTACCTCGACTATCAGCTCGACTCCTCCTTAAAGGACAAAGGCAGCATGATCGGCGGAATAATGATCGATGTCGACTACTTCAAAAAAATAAATGACACCTATGGTCACTCCGTCGGCGACGAAGCACTTATAGACGTGGCCAGGGTCATCACCTTCGGCAAGCCCGACAAGGCCATCGCCACAAGATTTGCCGGTGACGAGTTTATAATACTCATAAAGGACACCAGGGAAAAAGAGGTGCAGCACGTGCTCAAGAACCTGCACGACGAGGTGGATCTTTTCAACAGGACAGAGAACAGGCAGTACAAGCTCTCCCTCTCCATGGGATACTCGATCTACCGGCCCGGAAAGGACTCCGTAGATGACTTTTTGAAGCACATGGATGACAACATGTATGAGGAAAAACAGATAAGGCACAGCCTCTGAAACTGCATTTCATGACAAAAATCGTACCGTTTGTGACAAAAACGGCACGATTTTTTTTGCGTGGTATCCTAAATCTAACATGAAAATGCGCTGCTGCCCAATTAAAGCAGCGGAAAGAAAAGGGAGGTTTATTCTATGTTATCTATCAACATGAGCGACGTAATGAATGTCATTACATCCATCAAGTCCTATCTGATAGCTATCGCGATCATCATCGCAGTTGCTGTTATCTGCATGATAGCAGCCATGAAGATGAAGAAATCCGGCAAAAGGCTCGTCAGAGGAGTAGCACTTGTTGCAATGCTGACCGGCATTGTGATCTGCGTAAACATGATCTGCACAGGTCCTATGAGCACAATGCTCGACCTGGTAAGCGGAAGCGGAACAATCAGGGAAGAAACATCCAACGAGGCAACAGAGCTTGCTCAGAATATCGCAAGAGAGGGTATCGTTCTTCTTGAGAACGACGAATCAACTCTTCCCGTTGCATCAGGGTCAAAACTCAACGTCTTCGGATGGGCATCAACAAATCCCATCCTCGGCGGTGCAGGTTCAGGTGCTCTCAACGATGCATATGCGACTATCGACATCCTGCAGTCACTCTCAAATGCAGGTATCGAGACAAACTCAGAGCTCACAAAGTTCTACACCGATTACAAGGCTGACAGACCTGTAGTTGGAATGTGGGATCAGGACTGGACACTCCCTGAACCCAACGTATCTCTTTACACAGATTCTCTTATCCGGAACGCAAAAGATTTCTCTGACACAGCGATGATTGTTATCAGCCGCTCAGGCGGTGAGGGAGCTGACCTTCCCGACGATATGCCCGCTGTTGCAGACGGCTCTTTCATAGATCCCGACGGAAGAACATACTACAACGGACACTATGACGATGCTCTCAACGAGGGCAATGACTGGGATGCAGGTGACCACTACCTTCAGCTGAGCAACAGAGAGGAAGAGATGATCGATCTCGTCTGCTCCAACTTTGACAAGGTAATCGTTGTTTACAACGGCGCAAACGCATTTGAGATGGGATTTGTCAAGGAGCATCCCCAGATCAAGTCAGTTCTCTGGGCAGCCGGCATGGGACACGTCGGTATGCAGGCTCTCGGCGAAATCGTGACAGGTGCGGTCAATCCTTCCGGTAAGACAATCGACACCTACGTTTACAACTTTGACGACACACCTTGGATCAATAACTACGGCAACTTCACCTACACAAACATGGACGAGTTCAAGGTTGACACCGATTTCTTCGGAATGCAGTACACAGAGAGACCCACCTTCGTCAACTACGTCGAGGGCATCTATGTAGGCTACAAGTTCTATGAGACAGCTGCAGCAGAGGGCTTCATCGACTACGACAAGGTTGTTCAGTATCCTTTCGGATACGGTCTTTCCTACACCACCTTTACACAGGAGATGGGACCCATCACCGACAACGGCGGCCAAATCTCTTTTGACGTAACAGTTACAAATACAGGTTCTGTAGCAGGAAAAGATGTGGTTGAGGTTTACTACAATCCTCCTTATACAAACGGCGGAATCGAGAAGGCATCTGCAAATCTCATTCAGATTGCAAAGACCGGAATGCTCGAGCCCGGTGCATCTGAGACAATCAATATCTCTTTTGCGGCAGAAGACATGGCTTCATATGACTACCAGAGCGCTAAAGGTTATGTTCTCGAGGAAGGTGACTATGTGATCTCAATAAACTCAGACTCACACAACATCATCGACTCAGAAGTTTATACAGTTGCTGCCACAGTAACATACAACGGATCAAATTCCCGCTCAACAGACAACATCACAGCCACAAACGTATTTGACTACGCAAAGGGCGACTACACAGTTCTCTCAAGAGCTGACGCTTTTGCAAACTACGCAGAGGCAACTGCAGCACCTGCATCCTTCGAGATGAACGCCCAGGCAAAGGCAGGTTTCGTAAACAACAGCAACTACCTGACAGCTGAGACAACCGCAGCTGATGAGGATGCGAATGCAGCAGCAGTTACAACAGGCGCATCAACATCACTTAAGCTTGCTGACCTCCGCGGTGTTGCCAGGGACGATGCAAAGTGGGATGAGCTCTTAAACTCAATGTCACTCGACGACATGAACGCAGTCATCTCTCTCGGCGGATATCAGACAAACTCGGTTGACTCGATCGGCAAGGTCCGCACAAACGACTGCGACGGCCCCGCTTCTATCAACAACAACTTCACAGGCGTAGGTTCACTCGGATTCCCTGTAGGTGTTACGATCGCAGCTACCTTCAACAAGGATCTGGCACGTCAGTTCGGTCAGTCAATCGGCAAGATGGCCGATGAGATGGACGTTTCCGGCTGGTACGCACCTGCCATGAACATCCACAGGACAGCATTTGCTGGACGTAACTTCGAGTACTACTCAGAGGACGGAGTTCTCTCAGGACTCATCGCTTCAGAGGCCTGCCAGGGTTCATGGGAACACGGCGTTTACGCCTACATGAAGCACTTCGCATTAAATGATCAGGAAGACAACCGCTGCGGTATGGTCTGCACATGGGCAGATGAGCAGGCAATCCGGGAGATATACCTAAAGCCCTTCGAGGCCTGCGCAAAGAACACAGAGATGCTCGCAGTTATGTCATCCTTCAACTACATCGGAAACCGCTGGGCAGGTGGTTCTGCATCACTCCTTAAGACAGTTCTCCGTGATGAGTGGGGATTTGAGGGATTCGTTCTCACAGACTACTTCGGAGTTTACGGATACATGTCATCTGACCAGGCCATCAGAAACGGCACGGACTGCATGCTTGTAAACTATCCTACAGCTACAAACTCCGTACAGTTCAGAGATACAAACGGAGCTCAGCAGGCAATGCGCGATGCTTCAAAGAACATTCTCTACACTGTAGTTAACAGCAGGGCTTACGCACCCGAGAACCTCAGGGCGGGAATGGCTTCCTGGAAGAAGCTCATGATCGTGCTCGACGTTATCTTCGGAGCTCTCATGCTGTTCCTTCTCTATAAGTTCTTTACGAACTTCTCAAAGAGAAAGGCCGAGGAGGCAAAGGCAGGCTCAGCACAGCAATAAAAAAGTAAACCATAAATTTTTTCCCACCCGTATCCCTTATGGATCCGGGTGGGAAGACATCTTGAATAAATCATAATTTGTATATGATAAAGGGGAAACAGACGTGAAATATCAGGATATCATTGAAAAGATGACAATTGAAGAAAAGGCAGCTTTCTTGAGCGGAAAGGGCGAGTGGCAGACAAGGGACTTTGAGAGACTCGGAATCCCTTCAATCTTCTGCTCCGACGGCCCTCACGGCATCAGAAAGCAGGCAGGTGCAGGTGACCACTTGGGACTCAACGCCTCACTTCCCGCAACATGCTTCCCTACAGCAGCAACGATTGCCAACAGCTGGAACACTGAGCTCGGCGAGGAGCTGGGTCAGACACTTGGCGAGGAGGCTATGGCAGAAGGAGTAAATGTTCTCTTAGGTCCCGGACTTAACATAAAGAGGAGCCCACTCTGCGGAAGAAACTTTGAGTACTTCTCAGAAGACCCCTACCTTGCAGGAAAAATGGCAGCTTCCTATGTGAGAGGAATCCAGTCCAAGGGAGTGTATGCCTGCCCCAAGCATTTTGCGGTAAACTCCCAGGAGCTTCGCAGAATGGCGATGAACTCGGTTCTTGATGAGAGGACCCTGCGCGAGGTATATCTCACAGGCTTTGAGATCGCTGTAAAAGAGGGAAAGGCAAAGACCATCATGTCAGCCTACAACGAGGTTAACGGTGTCTATGCCAATGAGAACAGGCATCTTCTGAATGATATTCTGAGAGACGAGTGGGGATTTGACGGCATCGTCATCACCGACTGGGGCGCATCAAACGACCACGCGCTGGGCGTAGCAGCAGGTTCCAACCTCGAGATGCCAAATCCCGGTCTCGATTCCGCAAGGGAGCTGATCGAAGCGGTGGGTAGCGGGAAGCTCTCCATGGACGATCTGAACAAAAGAGTCGACGAGCTTCTTGACGCTGTCATGACTCTATACGTGAACGCCCAGAACAAGAGCGATGATTTTGACAAGAAGGCTCACCACGCGGTTGCAAGAAAGGCCGCGGCTGAAAGCACGATCCTTCTCAAAAACGAGGAGAACATCCTTCCCTTAAAGCCCGGCGCAAAGGTTGCAGTCATCGGAGACTTCGCCTTCGTTCCAAGGTACCAGGGCGCAGGTTCTTCCCTTGTTAATCCCACAAAGGTCGAGACCGTATCAGAGATGATATCAGGCTACGATCTTCAGGTGGTCGGCATGTGCCGCGGATACTCCAGGACAGGCGAGGAGGACGCAGCAACCAAAAAAGAAGCCCTCGACCTTGCCGCAAGAGCCGACGTCGTGCTCTTCTTCTTCGGACTCAATGAGGACTCAGAGTCAGAAGGTATGGACAGGACCCACATGAGGATACCTCAGAATCAGATAACACTCCTCCAGGAGCTCGGAGGGGCAAACGCAAACCTCGTTGGCATCATCAGCGCAGGCTCCGCCATCGAGATGCCATGGCACCACTACTTCAAATCACTCCTCCACTGCTACTTAAACGGACAGGCAGGCGCAGGAGCTGCCCTGGATATATTAACAGGTGTAGTCAATCCATCAGGAAAGCTCTCAGAGACTATTCCAAGGCGCCTTGAGGACACGCCATGCTACCGCTACTACCCGAGCCGGGAGCGCACCAGTGAATACAGAGAGAGTCTCTATGTAGGTTACAGATACTACGACACCGCAGGCGTTCCGGTTCTCTATCCCTTCGGCTTTGGACTCTCCTACACAAGCTTTGAGTACAGCGGATTAAAAGTTGACGCAGACGGAGTTTCTTTTACCATCAAAAATACAGGCGACAGAGACGGCGCAGAAATCGCCCAGCTCTACGTGGGGCTCCCCGGAGGCAAGGTATTCAGACCCCAAAAGGAGCTAAAAGGCTTTGCAAAGGTATTCCTGAAGGCCGGCGAGAGCAAAGAAGTCAGGATAGCCTTTGACGACAAAACCTTCAGATACTTCAACGTAAAGACAAACAGGTGGGAAGTCGAGGACGGTAGATACACAGTGTCAGTTGGCGCCGGCAGCGCTGATATAAGGCTCACAGGAGAGGTTTTAAAAGCTGAGACCACAGAGACTCTTCCCTACGATCAGTCACAGCTCTCCTCCTACTACACAGGAAAGATCGACAACGTTTCGGATAAAGAGTTTGAGACTCTCCTTGGACGCTCGATACCCGATGGCAAATGGAACGGACTCTTGTCCTCCAACGATGCGATCTGCCAGATGTACTACGCAAAGAGCGGCCTTGCACGCCTTGCCTACAATGTTCTCACATCCAAAAAGAAAAAGGCGGATGAAGCCGGAAAGCCCGACCTGAACATCCTCTTCATCTACAATATGCCTTTCAGGGCGATGGCCAAGATGACGGGCGGAGCTGTCAGCATGGAGATGGTTGACGGCATCGTGAAAGTGATTAACGGACACTTCTTCAGGGGAGTCGGGACTGTTATCGCAGGTTACTTCAAAAACATCAAAAAGAACAAAGCCTATGAGAAAAAGCTGAAAAAACTACTGGAGGAATCTAAACAATGAAATTCTGGAATGATTTTGCCCAAAAACACCCGAAGGCAGCACAGTGGATCAGGGAGGGCGGACTCTTTGTCATCGTTTCAAACCTGATAACAGTGCTCAAGTACCTTCTGCTGCAGTTTTTGCCCTATGCCTTTAAGGGGCTCGGAGACAGATCCTTTGGCTGGCCCGGTATCCCGGTCACACTCTTCGGTGAGACCTTCCAGTGGAACATCCTCGGATACGATCAGGCGCACGGCGGACTTGCATATTTCGCGGCATACATGGTGGCGATGATAATCGGTGAGTGCATCAACTTCCCCATTCAGAAGTACTTTGTATTCAGGAGCCGCGGAAATACCGGCAAGCAGATTGCCTGGTACGCACTGGCGTTTTTTGTGATCACCTGTATAGTCAACTCGATCAACTGCATCTGGGTTGCAGTCGCAGGTAAATTTGTTCCATCGTGGATATACAACATCGGAACAACGGTTCTTAACGGCGGAGTTTCAATGATAGTCTTCTTCTTCGTGAACAAGATCATCTTCCCGCAGACAGAACCCGCAAAGAAATAATCCTTCGGATATGAAAAAAGCTCCGCTTCTGAAATCAGTTTTCAAAAGCGGAGCTTCTTAGTGTTTACATATAATCCTTTACATTGAAGGTCTCGCCGTTTTTCTGTTCATCATCGATGATACCCGGAACCTGCTCTGTCACGTAAGTATCACCTGTATTTACGTCGACATAATAGCGGTTGATCGAGCCGGTGTAGGAGCGATACAGAACAACTATTTCTCCTGTCTCTATTGTCGATACATCCCAGTAAGCACCCTCCTCGGAAGCGTCTTCAGCTCCGTAGTAGTTTCTGACTGCATCCAAAGCCTGCTGCTCTGATATAGTGCCTGCTTCAGGCATCTCCTCAGCTGCTTTGTCAGGTTCTGCCGCAGGTTCATTCTGTGCATCCTGCTCCTGTGAAGCAGCCTCGTTATCTTGAGAGACATTTTCCTGCTCTGCAGAGTCCTTCGCTGAATCTGCACTTTCCTGCACAGTCTCGACTGACTCAAACATCGCGCCCTCATCGGACTTTTCTGCTGCTCCGCAGGCAGATAAGAGCAGCATCGCACATAAAGCTGCCGTTATAAATTTCCTGTTCATCTTCATAATTCCTCCTCATAAAAAACATCTTTCTTATGTTACACCTTTTTGAGTAGGATAACTATAAAAAAATTATAAATTGCCGCGGTACAGTTCTATTCCCTTTTTAAGCCTCTCCATGCCGTCAACAACAAAGCTCCCCGGACACGCGAGATTTATTCGCAAAAACCCTTCTCCGCCGGGTCCGTACTGCTCTCCGCGCGCTATATACAGCCCGGTCTTATCTCTTATAAAATCTGCGAGGTCGCGCTCTTTATCATATAGGTTCGTGCAGTCAAGCCATATCAGGTAAGTGGCTTCGGAGTGTATGAGCTTTGCATCAGGAATATTTTCCGCAATGAACTTCTCGCAGTAGAGTTTGTTGTCATAAATATACCGGTTGAGCTCTCCAAGCCACTCCTCTCCCTTGGTAAACGCCGCCACCGCAGCAGTCACCGCCAGAAACGAGGGCTCTCCGCACTCGTCGGTGTTCAGCTGTCTCCACACCCTGTGCCGCAGGAACTTATTTGGAACAAAGGCTGCGCTCGATGCCATCCCCGCCATGTTGAAGGCCTTTGACGGCGCTATGGCCGTGATACTTATATCCCTGCAGATATCGGAGGCAGATGCAAAGGGAACATAGTCTTTCCCGGGATCCGTGATATCGCAGTGTATCTCATCGGAGATCACTATTACTCCATGTTTTTTGCAAAGTTCTCCGATACGGGCAAGCTCCTCTTTTGTCCAGATGCGCCCCACGGGATTGTGCGGGTTGCACAAAAGAAGGAGCGATGTCTGCGGGTCAGAGAGCTTTTCTTCGAGGTCTTCAAAATCTATCTCCCACCTGCCGTCTTTCACAAAGAGCCTGCTCTCGAGCACCCTTGCTCCGTTATTGACAATGCAGTTGTAGAAGATGTTGTACACCGGTGTCAGTATCACGACGTTCTCATTGGGCGATGTGAGCTTTCTGACCGAGCTTGAGATTGTCGGGATTACTCCCGTTGAAAAAATGAGCTCATCCTCACTCATCTGAAGGCCATGGCGCCTTTCCCACCACGAGATGTACGCGTCATACCACTCACCGGGGATATAGGTATATCCATACGCGCCGAGAGAAAGCCTCTCCAAAAGAGCTTTTTTCACCTCCGGAGCCGTCTCAAAATCCATATCGGCTATCCACATGGGGAGCTCGCCGTCCTTTATATTCCACTTCTCGGCCCACGCAGACCGCCTGTCTGTCACTTTGTCAAAATCGTATTTTCCCATAAAACACAGTTACCCTGTTATAATCTCTGTCTTATCAATATCGCAGTTGTCAGGTTCAATTATCATATCGCCGATCTCTTTGGCCCTTATAACCCCGGACCCGGGATTGAGGATACCGCCGACTTTATTCGTTATCCTGGCATCTATCCCCTCGACATACTCAAAGGCGAGGGTCGTATTAACAAGTCTGCAATCCTTCATCTTCAGAGAGTCTATATAGCATAGCCCCTGATCTGACTCAATGGTGCAGCCTATAAGGGTCATGTTCCGCGTGTTCCAGCCAAGGTACTCTCCCGAAATATACGAGTCATAGACCGTTACATTCTCGCAGTTCCAGAAGCAGTCCTTGGTGATGAGGCGGGAATTTCTGACCTCGACGTTCTTCGAGCCGTCAAATGCGTAATTTCCAAAGATTTCAAGGTGGTCCGCCTTTATGTTGTCGGAGTTCATTCCAAAGTAGTCGCCCCTTGCAGTCACGTGATCAAGCTCCACGCCGTCGCACATCCACAGCGTCTCCTGTGCATTGGGAAAAGATGAATTTCTGATCGTTATATCCCTGCACCTTCTGAAATTCTTGGGCGCCCCGATGAGAGAGTCCTCCACTGTCATGTGGTTTGTGTACCATACACCCGAGCGTCCCATCTCCTGCCACACGCAGTCCTTAACATAGACGTTTTCCGAGTACCACACAGGGTACTTCCACTGGAACTCACACCTGTGCAGCTCTATGTTCCTGCTCTCCTTAAGCGGTGATTCGCCGTCAAAAAAAACCGTATCATATACCTTAAGGTTTCTGCCCCTGTATAGAACTCTTTCTCCGGATAAAAGCTCCTCGCAGATCTCCTCATCCTCTCTCCTTACAGGGTTAAATCTTTTCTCATCTGCCACTGTTTAACACCTCCAGATATTGCCTTTGCCAACCTATGATTTAAAAGAATTTTATCCCGTTTTTATCAAGCATATCGCGGATTTCCCTGTTAAGTGATCTCTCAACCTCGTGGTAATCCTCCTCATTGCACTCGGCTATTATGGAAACCGTCAGCACATCTCCCGAAAGCCCCGTAATGCCTTTGTAGAACGGTCCGTTTATGATCTCAGGTATCCTGTCCCCTATGCCCGGAAGCTCTTTCTTCAGAAGCTCCTCTACACTGTCGAAGGTCTCATCACTTGCAAAGCGCAGCTCAAGCGGATACCAGGAATTCTTCCTCGTCATGTTCACGATATTGGATACGTCGCTGTTTGCAACGATCAGGATATTACCTCCGCGCCCTTCGAGCTTGGTGGTCCTGACGCCGATCTCCAGAACCTTCCCCCTGAAGCCGCCGACCTCGATGATATCTCCAACCTGGTACTCACCTTCAAACACAGTTGAGAGTCCGGCGAGGATATCCTTTATCAGCTCCTGTGCTCCGAGCGATACGGCAAAAGAGATGAGGCCCAGGGATGCCAGAAGCGTTGTCGGATTGAATCCAAGATTAAGGAGCGTCAGATAGGCGAAAATAATCCAGCTTGCATATTTCACGAGACTTAATATGAGTCTTCCTATAGTTTCTCCCTTTGTGCCCATCATATTGATCCCAAGATTTACAATGAGTTCAAGGATTGAGGCAATAACAAGTATAACGCCTGCTATCACCAGTATTCTCGCAAACGAAAACAGATTCCATCCGTTTGACCACGTTCCGGTGAGGACATAGGTCATAAGAGGGCTCACCGCCTCCGAATTATCCAGCGACAGAATAAGTGCGATGATCAAAACGCATACAACAAGTGTGGTACTCAGCGCAACTCTGGCATTATAGATAGGAGCAAGTATTCCGTAATCAGACGTATCGGTTCTCCAGCGCTGTGAAGGATCCTCTGAGAACTTGAAGCGCCCTGTCTCGTCTGTTATCATATTCACCGTCTTTAGCTGTTCGCCGACATTTGACCACTCCCCGAAAAATTTCCCATAGTCGTACATCATGTAGACCACGAGTATCATTATCAGGATAAAATAGGTAATAACCGTGCCAACTGCGTATCCGAAAATATTTTTTCCTATTGAAGCGCCCTCGGCCGCATAATAGTACAGCTTTCCGTCAAGCTCCTCACATTCCCCGTAGTAATTTCTTCCGTTAAAATCAAAGTAATCACGGTAACCGCTGACCAGGGCTTTTTCAGTGAGCCCGAGTGAAACTGCATTTTTGCCGACAATGTCGGGATTGCTCGCTGCCACAACTATCCTGCTCTCGGGATCTACGCAAAACGCCTCCATTCCCTCATAGACAAGAGAGGACATTATTGCTCCCACATCCTTTGTTGTGTCAATGTATATCTTCTCGCCCGGAACAGCCATGAGCAGTGCTTTATAATGTCCGGTTGCCTCAGGCTTCCCCATGCGGGCACCGATCAGGACACTGCTCTCTCCTGTCAGCTCATCAATTGCCTCATCATGCGTGATTATGGGTACTCCGTTTAAGAGTCTTCTGAAATCATATGTGGCAGACCTCGAACTGATACCAAACTTAAGTCCGACATAGTCAGAATTGGACAGATACTCCTCTCCGTTTTCATCAAACAGCATGATGTAGTCAGCACCGGTCTCGGCACATTTTTTCTCAAGATACGCCGCCGTAGCTTTTTCCGGTTCATCAGAAAGCTCCCCGGCAATTTCTGACGCATATTCCTCAAACGCCTCTTTGTTAAGAGAGATTATCCGCTCCTCACGCTGTGTATTTTCCCTGATGCGCTGCGCAAGTGCCGAAAATGAGCTGTCGACCTGCTGATAGACTGCAAAGAGCCTTGACAGCGCCATAAACAGCATCGAAATCAGAAAGATCACGATTCCTCCGTAGAAAGCACCGTCAACTACACGGCGGGACATCTGTTTTTTTCCGAGTACCTTTCGCTGCTCCTCATTAAGTGAATGATCATGTATCAGTATAAATGTTGAATAGATCCACACAAACATGACCACTGCAATGACCAGAAATGCACCTGTGATAATAGCCGTCTGCTCAATTCTCACCATTCCCATTGTCATGAGCGGGATCAGGTATGCGTAGATCACGCTTACCCCGAGTGAAGAGTCTGGTTTTTTCTGTAAAAAGAGCGCATAGACTTCATTATCGAATTCAATATCTGTCAGCATGCTCGCCTGGATCGTCTCTCCATCCGGCGAGGTCTTCGCAATCCTCTCTTCACTTATTCCATACTCCTCAACTGTCCCGTACTGAGGCAGGACCTCTGAGGAATAAATAACGCTGTGGCAGCCGGATTCATCAGGAGTATCCGAAAAAATAATGAGCCTTGTGTTGTACGCTCCCTCTATCGCTCTGAGGCTGGAATGTATGTCATAGCCTTCCCTGCCGGCTCTCTCCACCGCCATGACCTCTTCTTCAATGGCGTCGTTCAGCGCCTTGATTCCCATCTTTCTGATCTCAAGCTCATATTTGGAGCTGACATTTTCTACCTCCAGGAGCAATAGTAACGCAAATACCAGCGTCAGAACTATCACAAGCGCTATCCCGAAGGTCTTTTTTATCCTGAGTTCTTTTATGGTTTCTTTTTTTGCTCCAAACAGACTCATGTATTATCCCTCTCTATTGAAACCAACAAACAATATCTATATCTATGATACCACAATTATTGTTTTATCTGCGCATAGTTCGGATTTCCAAATGCAAAAAAAGGAGAGGGAAAGCCTCTCCTTTTTTCTCATAATTTTTACTGCCCGTAGTAAGCGTTTGCACCGTGTTTTCTGAAATAGTGCTTATCCAAAAGCTCCTGAGGTGCGGGCTCAACGTCCGGATTTATCATCTCGCAGTACAGAGCCATCTTAGCGCACTCCTCCAAGACTACGGCGTTGTGCACTGCGTCATGAGCGTCTTTTCCCCAGCAGAAGGGACCGTGATTTTTGCACAGACACCCCGGCACTGCTTCATAGTTCCTGCCCTCATCCTCTTCCATCCTGACAAACTCATTCACAATGAGATGCCCGGTGTTTTCCTCATAGGCATCTGCAATCTCCTCTTTGGTAAGGACTCTCAGGCACGGGATGGGACCGTAGAAATAGTCCGCGTGTGTCGTGCCGTATGCGGGGATATCGCGCCCCGACTGCGCCCAGCTGGTTGCGTGGCTTGAATGGGTGTGAACAACTCCTCCGACATTCGGAAATGCCTTGTATATCTCAAGGTGAGTCGGAGTGTCACTCGATGGTTTGTACTTTCCCTCGACCACATTTCCCTCAAGGTCCATGACAACCATGTCTTCATACGTCATGCCATCGTACGATACTCCTGATGGCTTTATTACAAAGAGCCCCTTTTCTCTGTCTATTCCCGAGACATTTCCCCAGGTAAAGGTCACAAGTCCGTACTTTGGCAAGAGCAGATTTGCCTCGCACACTTCTTTTTTAAGTTCTTCCAGCATAGTGCCCTCCTGAATTCTCACATAACCTCTGTGGCGGTTCTCTCAACTGCAAATGCCTTTTTGTACCTCTCTGCGTAGGTGTTAAAGCCCTCAATCTCGGAAGGCTCCGCCATCACTGTCTCCTCCCTGCTCCCCTCAAACACCCTCTTGTCGAGGTAATCGGGAAGTGATTCTCCGTCCTTCCTGTTTATCCGGTATGCAGCAAGAAGAGCCATGCCGTAAGGTCCGCCCTCTCCTGCGGTCTCCATGACGGATACCGGTGTCCCGACTGCTGCCGAGAGCATTTTGGCTCCGACTACGGGTGTCTTAAAGAACCCTCCGTGCCCGTAGAGCTTGTCGATCTGAACCTTCTCGCATCCTGTAAGTATATCCATGCCAATCTTGAGCGTAGAAAGCGCAGACATGATATGCACTCTCATAAAGTTTGCGAGTGTAAAATCACTGTTTTGCATCCTCGCAAAAAGGGGCCTTCCCTCGTCAATATCCGTAACTCCCTCTCCCGAGAAGTAGTTGTAGGAAATAAGTCCTCCGCAGTCAGGCGCTCCCTCCATCGATTTTTTGAACAGGTATGTAAAGAGCTCTCCCTTGTCAACAGATGCTCCGACACCTGAGAGCAGTTCCGAGAAAAGAGATACCCACGCGTTTATATCGCTCGTGCAGTTATTGCAATGGACCATGGCAACCGGCGATCCGTCAGGTGTTGTGACCATATCGATCTCCCTGTGAACTGAGAGGTCTCTGTCAACGACAACCATCGCAAAGTCTGATGTTCCTGCTGAAACATTGCCGGTGCGGACCCTGACTGAATTGGTGGCTGCCATTCCCGTTCCGGCATCTCCCTCGCACGGAGCAAGAGGTATTCCGGCAGAAAGATTTCCTGAAGGATCAAGGAATTTCGCGCCCTCTTCAGTGAGACTTCCGGCGTCCTCTCCCGCGGAGAGAACCTCCGGCAGGATTGAGCGAAGATTCTTCCCTGTCAGCTTCTCAAACCTCTCTAGCATATTGCCGTTGTAGTCGCACGATGCGCTGTCTATAGGGAACATTCCCGAAGCCTCGCCTACTCCCATCACTTTCCTTCCGGTAAGACGGTAATGTATATAGCCCGCAAGCGTTGTCAGATAAGCAATGTCATCTATGTGGGACTCGCCGTTTAGTATTGCCTGGTAATAGTGGGCTATGCTCCACCTCTGAGGGATATTGAATCCAAATGCCTCTGTCAGCTTTGCTGCCGCTTCGCCGGTAATGGTATTGCGCCAGGTCCTGAAATCTGTTAGCAGCTTACCGTCCTTGTCAAGAGGAAGATACCCGTGCATCATCCCGCTGATGCCGATTGCCCCAAGCTCTGTTATTGGCTGTCCCAGATCGTCAACAAGATTTTTGTATGTCGTCTGAAGTCCTCTCTCAATCTCATCCATCGAGTATGTCCAGATACCGCCCTTTAAGGTGTTCTCCCACTCAAAGTCTCCACCGGCTACCGGGATGTGGTTTTCATCAATCAGAACCGCCTTGATCCTGGTCGACCCAAACTCTATACCGAGTGAACATTTTTTAAGGTTTAATTCTGCCATTTCTTTTCCTCCAGGTTCTGCTTGACAGTTCCTCACAGCCTCAAGTATCTCAGAGAGCTGGTAGGGTTTTGTCACAAACTCATCCGCCCCAAGACCTGCTGCCTCATCTTTGACCGCTGCCTCCGCCGAGAGGATTATGACCTTCGTCCCGGGGTTATGAGCTTTTATCGCCTTGAGGACTTCCAGCCCGCTGATCCCCGGCATGGATATATCCAGAGTCACAATATCAGGTTCTTTATCCTGAAACTCATTAAGTCCGCTCTCTCCGTTCTCAGCCTCTGCAACTATCTCATAGCCTTCCTTTTCCAGTATTTTTTTCAAAATGCTGCGGTTAACAGCAGAGTCATCTACAATAAGTATTCGTTCCATATGTATTCTCCTGTTTTTTCAGTGTCACACGTTTTGCACCGATATCATATATACATTATAACTCATTTTTTCGCTTAGTCTCCTCCCGGATTATGCCTCGTACCGTCAGCAGCATCGTTATAAAGCAGGCGCTGCCTCCAATGACATTGCTGATTGGCTCAGCTGCAAAAACGCCGTCCGTTCCCATGCCAAACACATAGGGGAGAATATATGTCAGGGACACCACGATAAATACTTTTCTGAAAAGAGAAAAGAAAATAGCGTGATTCTTTTTGCCCAGGGATTTAAACACCACCTGTCCCGAATGCTGAAAAGTCATGAATATAAAGGTTGAAAAGTAGAGGTTAAACGCGGGTATAGCATCCGCGAGAATGGTTTTGTCATTGCTGAATACCCCGATTATCATTTCCGGAAAGAGCCTTATAAAGAGCCATACTATAAATGTATACCCAAAATTCATGGCCACCATTATGAGGATTGAACTCTTTATCCTGTCAAATCTCCCCGCTCCGTAGTTATAGCTGATAACAGGCGATGTGCCTTCGGATATGGCAAGGATCGGCGTCTCCATCATCTGCCTTGCGGAGTTAACTATAGTCATTATTGAGACGTACAGGTCCCCTCCCACGTCAGCAAGCACGCTGTTGCAGGAGACCGATACCATGGCATTGGTAAACTGCATGATAAACGCAGCGCTTCCAAGGCCAACGATAGAAGCTGCCGTCCTGCCGCTTTTTTTTATCTCGCCTAAGGACATAACCTTTAGATTGCAGGCGCACTTTTTTCCAAAGAAAAACCTTAGAACATAGAAAGCCGACAGCGCCTGGGATATCACGGTCGCCACGGCTGCGCCCTCAGGTCCCAGACCAAAGATGAAAATAAATATGGGATCAAGCACAATGTTTGCCACAGCTCCCACAACTATGGTTGTCATGCCTACAATAGAGTAGCCCTGAGCTGTTATGAAAGGATTAAGCCCCGTCGCGATCATGGAAAAGACCGTGCCCAGAAGATAAATCCTCAGGTACGGGAGTGCATATACCATGGCGTCATCGCTCGTCCCAAAAACGCGAAGGATAACTCTTCCAAACAGCTCTCCCAGTATCATCAGGACAATTCCTGTTACGATCAGCAAAAAAAACGAGGTATTCTGGATCTGACTCGCTCTTTTCTCATTCTTTTGCCCTCTTGCAATGGAAAACAGAGGCGCTCCGCCGCTTCCGAACATATTGGTAAAAGCAGCCGAAAGTATCACCAGCGGAAAGCACAGCCCCACGGCACCCAGCGCCACAGTCCCGATTACAGGTATTCGGGCTATATAAATCCTGTCCACAATGTTGTACAAAAGATTTATGATCTGGGCAACAAGCATGGGGATTGCTGACCCAAGAATGTTATTTAATGTTTTTCCCCTCTCAAAATCTACGCGTTTCACTCTTGTTCCTCGTAATGAAAGTGCTCTGCTTACCTTTTTCTTTTTCAGCATTCCCTGCATCGCACCGGCAATGGCTATGAATAATGGTTCCCAGTCCGATCATCTGTATAAGCTCTCTTTCAAAAGTCAGGGTTGCATGCATTAGCGTCCCTGTATTCAGTCAGCAATGTCAGTAACGATAGTTCCCTTCGGAAAATGGCTTACGTCGGATTCCCGGAGGGCGTCGGTGGAGAAGCTCCTTTTCTTTTACCACTTCATCCCGGCAAAATCTCTGATTATTCCAAAGCATTCCCTGACCATGTTGTTAGGCAGATACCATGACAGAGTATAAACAGCAATCCCATGTATTTCATGTTCGGTCATTCCTTTTGCCAGATGAACTGCGCGAAACACATGAAAATTATTGGTTAGAATGCCTATAGTCTCAGGCCTGCCTGTTTCATCTTTCATTTGCCCGATCATATCCAGAGAATACCTTATGTTCTCCCTTGTATCCACAGCCTTGGACTCTGCTATTATGCGGTCAGCAGAAATTCCCTTTGCTACGAGGTAATCTTTTCCTCCTTCTCCCTCAGCAACAAATTCATTCCATCCCCGGCCACCTGAGACAATGCATACAGTCCCGGGATTGTTCAAAAGATACTCATACGCCGCATCAAGTCTGTACTTAAAGATGATGCTTGGGGCATTTCCCCTCATCTGTGCTCCGAGCACAATAATGTAGTCAAGATCCTTAACACCTCTGTCTTTAAAATGGCTTATCATCGCTATCATACAGGCTGCAAACACCACAAGCCCTGCCACAATAAAAGAGCAACCAAGTCCCCTCAGCCATTCCGGCAGCTTCATCCACCTGCCATTACCCGCAAGAAAAAAGGCAAGCCCCAAAAAAGCTGCACCGGCTAGCCATATAACAAAAGAAAAGGTACCGCTCCCTACCATGTATATGCTCACCGAATAGATAAGACATATGACCATGAGCGCAAAGAGGGTGACTCTCAAAAATACCATACCGGAGCCTAAGTCATGATCTGCCACATCCTGTGTACATCCAACAAGAATCAAAATTCGTCCCATAATCAATTTTATATAAAACATCAACGAAAGCCTTAACTGCCATCCTGCGATATCCATATCACAAACGCCTCATTACTTTAGGAACTGTAGCGAAATAACTTGAACATTTTACTTGTCTGATTTCCCAAATGCTGCGTCAGAAAGCCTCGACAAAGCCCGCATTGTCTGCGTTTTCTTCCTTGCCTTTGAAAAATCATTCTGCGTAAAATGTTCAGTTAATTCTGCTACAGTTCCTTAGATTTTATGCTTATAATCCGTTCCTTAGCTTTGAATCCGGGATTCCTACAACGCCTTAATAACAACTTTTTTTCCAGAGAAAGCCATTCCCAGCTTCAAAACATCACTAACACCTTCATCTTTCATTTCAGTAATGTATTCTTTATCTTCTATCTGCCTAAGAGCTTCATCTGCCAGTTTATTAAGTTCCTTTTCATCAAGATCCTTTTCATATTTTAGTTCCATTATTATTCCTGTCTTTTTATTATTTCTGGGGATAAGACTGACATCGTACCTTCCATAACCTGATTCTCGGTTTGACTTTACCATATACTGATTGTCCATCATTGCAATAAGTCCCAGCACAAGTCCATGATAAAAGCCTTCTGTCCCGGCATCATAAAAACTTACCGACTTTAATACATATTCGCTTATAGATTTTTGAAGCTTATCTACATCATTTGAATAAAGGCTTTCAGCAAACATATTTGAAGTGGTCTTATTAATGGCGCCCACATTCTGCAAATATGTAAGTATCTCACTTTTATAGACTGCAGCTATTTCTCGGTTTGGGATAGCCACTTCGCAAAGATAACTTCCATCCGCCTGCAATTCTTTATTCAGCGTTTTCAAATACCCAGCCACCAGAAGAATACTATAAATATTTGCAGGATCATCTGACAGCGATCTGTATACGGTTGTCTGGTCTATTCTCGCGATAACTCTGTTTCCCTGTAGCAAAGAAAAGAGCTTTTCATTTATATCTTCAGAGGCCGATTTCATCACATCTTCAAGTATTTCATTTTTACCGGTGTTAACCCAATATGCCTGTGGGACGCACTTCTTAGAGATATAACTGATCACAGACCATGGATTATATATTTCCTCATCACCAAACTTGTAGCCATCATACCATTCTTTCAATTCATCTTCTTTGTCTGAAATTCCGTAATAATCCATCATTTTATGAATTTCAGGATATGTAAACCCAAAATATTCGTCATACTCAGCATCCAATACAGAATTGACAGAAAGGTTATTCATTCCACTAAATATGCTTTCCTGTGCAATCCTCAATATGCCTGTAAGAAAACCATAAGAAAGATACTTATTGTCTTTAAAAGCTCCCGAAAAAAAAATGCGCATAAAGCCGATGATCTCATCATAGAATTGTTTGGAATATCCTTCCTGAACAGGTGTATCATACTCATCTATTATTATTACAGGATTAATTTCATAGTGTTTATAGAGCATTCTTGAAAGGTTTTCCAGCGCAGAGGACAGCTCTACTTCATTTGCTTTGCCACTTACAACCTTGTCAAAATAAGCTGTTTCAAAAGAAGCAAGCTTGTCACTTCCTGCCAGTTCTGCATGTCTCGAAAACTCCGTCTGGAGAAGAGCGGATATCTTATTTATAGTCGCTTTCCAGGTATCGAACTTAACGTCTTTGAACGTAAGAAAGATAACCGGGTACTTACCCTGATGTTTAGTATAAGCTTCCCCGCATTTCCAGATTGCCTTATCTTTAAAATACATACTGGTATCTTCTTGGCTCATCTCGAAAAATACCCTTAACATATCCATATTAAGTGTCTTGCCAAATCTCCTTGGTCTGGTAAACAGAGACACCAAAGGCTTATCATCCAAAAACTCTTTAATCATCATCGTTTTATCGATGTAGTAGTACTCTGATTGAGCACGAACATAGTCTGATATTCCTACAGGAAGGGATTTCCGCTCCATATTATGGCTTTTTACATAATTCCCGGAAGTAACCCTTCCGTCCACCGGTCTTACTGCATCATCCGGTATCTGCCATTTTTTTCCTTCTTTATAAGCGCCTTCAATTTTCCCATTTTTGCAGAAATTTAAAACTGTTCTTTCTGTTATTCCCCATTCAGCAGCAATTTCTTTACTTGTCTTCATAATATATCCTCATATGGTTTTATTTCTTGTATCATAAGTATAAATAACATTCCGCAAGATATCAACATAAATGTGATATCTTGCGGAATGTTATCATGCATCTTATCTGATTTCCCACTATATAATATATTTGCGCAAGTAGTGGGATTATATCCCTTTACCCTTGTGGCCGCAAAGGGCTGTAATTCCTTTATGTCAGGAGATTCTTTTTCTTTTTCATAGTCTTCCTCACTTCCCCCATGTATGGGCATTTCTTTTAGCTGCATTTTGCAGCCCTCAAACATGGGCTTTCTTTCATATCACTCCAATACCATTATTTACGACTCATTAACCAGCTTCCCAGTCATATGTTCTGGTATGAGTTCCAGGCACTGAACTCTCGGCAGTGCATTTTTCAGTTCTTTTTGTAAATACTCTTCATCATCTGTGAACTTCTTTGTGAGATGGGTGCATATCTTTATTGCGGTATCCTCATCCTCTACAAGTTTGATCCTGCCAAATACAATTACGCTGTTTATATTTAAAGCCCACTCGCCGTCCTTTCGATAACCTTCATCCCATGTGCAGAAGCTGGCTTTATCGCAAGCCTTGATCGCATCAATTTTGTGACCTTCCTTTGCCCCATGAAAATAAATCTTTCCATCCTCTTCACAGTACCACTGGTCAATTGGCAAACCATAGGGATACCCATCCTCACCTATCAGGGATAGTACTCCGCGCTTTGCATTTTTCAATACCTCAATACACTGTTCATCTGTAATCTGTTGTTTAAATCTTCTCATCTTTCTAAACATAGTAACCTCAATCCTTTGCTAATAACTTTAATCCGGCAATTCCAACTACAACAAGAATAACACATATGTGAGTTTTTTAATCAGCAATATTTTTAATAAAACAGCAACATAAAGGAAACAAAACCAAAATAAACTTTTCCTAGAATGTGAAACATCAAGTTAAACGTCAAAAACATTTAAAAATACAATTCACACGAAGGAGAAGAAAATATGTCAGAAAGAATATATTTAGTAACAGGCGCAGCAGGATTCTTAGGAGGAACAATTTGCAGAAAGCTGGTGGAGAGAGGCGATAAGGTAAGAGCCTTCGTGCTGCCCAACGACCCGGCAATGAAGTTTGTTCCCAAGGAAGCTGAAATCGTAGAGGGAGATCTTACTGACAAGGCATCTCTTGAGAAGTTTTTTGCAGTAGACGGTGACACAGAGACGATCGTACTTCACATTGCAAGCATTGTGTCGGTGAATCCCGAATACAATCAAAAAGTAATGGATGTAAATGTAGGCGGAACACAGAACGTCATTGATCTCTGCCTGGAACATCCGGAGTGCAAAAAGCTCGTTTACTGCAGCTCAACAGGAGCAATCCCGGAGCAGCCCAAGGGGATAAAGATCAAAGAAGTCACGAGATTTGACGAGACAGAGGTTCTCGGCTGCTACAGCCAGTCAAAGGCACTTGCAACTCAGGAAGTTCTTGATGCCGTAAAAGACAGAGGCTTAAATGCCTGCGTTGTACATCCCAGTGGAATACTTGGACCTGAAGATTTCGCAGTTGGTGAGACCACGGGAACACTTATAAAGATCATTAACGGAGAAATGCCTGCCGGAATCGATGGCTCTTTTAACCTCTGTGACGTAAGGGATCTGGCTGATGGAACAATTGCAGCCGTTGATAAAGGCAAAAAGGGCGAGTGCTACATCCTTGGCAATGAACAGGTATCTTTCAGGGATTTCTCCAGGATTATCAGCGATGAGTCCGGCTGCAAGCCTGTTAAGATGTTCCTTCCGATCTGGGCAGCAAACCTTATGGGCAAAGCGATGGAAATCATGGGTAAGTTCCGCGGAACAAAGCCGCTTATGACTACTTTCTCGGTATATAACCTTGCAAGAAATAATGCTTTTGATTCCTCAAAAGCCAAAAAGGAGCTTGGCTATCATACAAGATCATATCGTGAGACCATCCACGACGAGGTCGTATGGCTCAAAGCCGCCGGAAAGATTGCATAAAAACAGCATATAAAATAAATATGGCAACAAAACTCTAACATTTCTATGGTACGATATTATCATCAAATCGTATCGGGAGGTGTTAGAGTTTGTTTAATTTATTGATTGTAGAGGATGATACGGATCTTAATATAACTGTTTGCGAATACTTAAAGACCAAAGGATATGAGACGACGGGCTGCCTTAATGCCCTGGATGCCTATGATGAGATGTACGGCAGGACGTTTGATCTCATCATTTCAGATATAATGATGCCCGGGATTGACGGCTTTGAATTTGCAGAGACTGTAAGAAGGCTAAATGAGAATGTTCCCATATTGTTCATGACTGCAAGGGAAGACTTTGAAGCTAAGCAGAAAGGTTTTATGGCGGGAATTGACGATTATATGGTA
Source organism: Butyrivibrio sp. (assembly GCA_017470505.1). Classification (GTDB taxonomy): domain Bacteria; phylum Bacillota; class Clostridia; order Lachnospirales; family Lachnospiraceae; genus Butyrivibrio. Next base: position 63,965 of record JAFUYO010000008.1, read on the forward strand.
AAGCCCATAAATCTTGAGGAACTTACCCTGCATGTGGGAGCGCTTCTTAGAAGGGCCGGAATAGCCAATGCCAGGAGGCTCGAGATTGGCAGTCTTGTCATGGATACGGATGAACATATCGTAACTGTCGGGGGTGAGGAGATTCCCCTTACCCGGAGGGAATTCAACATAATATTTAAGCTCCTCTCTTTTCCGAAAAAGACCTTTACCAGAGGACAGCTGATGGATGAATTTTGGGATGTGGACTCGGATGCAACCCCCAGAGCAGTTGACGTCTACATGACAAAGCTCAGGGATAAATTTGCAGATTGTGACGATTTCGAGATTGTTACCGTAAGAGGCCTGGGATACAAAGCAGTACCTAAGGAGTAAGGATTTATGGAAAAAAAGACCACCAGCATTTTTTCGTTTAAGAGATATGTGATCATCTTTGTGCTTATGGCATTTGTCGTGACCTGTAGTTTTTTCCTGTTTCTGAGCTCAATGGATTTTACCCGGGAGCAGATTCAGGAAAATGCAATACTGACTTTTCTTAACATTCTCTTTTTAAGCCTTATTTTTTGTATTATAGATGGCGTGCAGAGAAAGCTCATGATAGAGCGCCCTGTTAAAAAAATTTTGGCAGCCACGGAGGAGCTTGCAAAGGGGAATTTTAAAGCAAGAGCGGAAGGAGTATCTGTTATCCCCGGAAGAAATGAGTTTGACATAATTGCTGAGAATATCAATAAGATGGCGCAGGAATTGTCAGGAATAGAGACACTTCGAACGGATTTTGTCTCAAACGTATCTCATGAGATAAAGACGCCCCTGTCTGTCATCGGAAATTACAGCACAATGCTTCAGGCACTGGAGCTTTCGGAGGAAAAGAGACTGGAGTACGCAAGGGCTATCTCTGATGCGACGGGAAGGCTCTCAGAGCTGATCACAAACATACTTAAGCTGAATAAGCTGGAGAATCAGCAGATTTATCCGGAACAAGAAACATATGATCTGGGAGAGCAGCTTGCAGAGTGCATTGTGGGTTTTGAAGATATCTGGGAAAAAAAGAGTATCGAACTGGATACCGATATTGATGATGGTCTTCGGATAACAGCGGATAAAGAGCTGCTGTCGTTGGTTTGGAACAATCTTTTATCCAATGCTTTTAAATTTACCGAAGCCGGGGGTACGGTTAAGGTCACTGCGCATAGCGCAAACGGCCATGTTCAGGTTGAGGTAGCAGATACAGGCTGTGGTATCTCCGAAGAGACCGGTAAGCATATCTTTGACAAGTTCTATCAGGGAGATACCTCGCACGCCACAAAGGGCAACGGCTTAGGGCTTGCACTGGTTAAAAGAGTCATCGACATCTGCGGAGCAGAGATTACGGTAAAAAGCGTCCTTGGAAAAGGAACGTCATTTACAGTTTCTTTTTAAGATGTCTATTATGCCTCCTGTGCCATCTGCTCAGAATTGCTCTTTATATCTGCGACTACATTCATTACATGCTTTTCTTATTACTGAATCTGTTTTGCAAGCTCCAAAACCTGTCCGGCCACTTTGTCTCTGTCTTTTTTGGTGACTATTTTATAAACCGGATAAGCGCATCCAAGCGCCAATGCTCCTGCAACGCCTATGACTATGCCCGGGATAAAATAAGGAACCTGTCCTACCATCACCATGCTCATTCCGGTTCCCAAAATAAGCGTACCAATGACGCCGATTGCAATTGAAAGGATCCGGCCTCTCCTCTCTGCCTTTCTGTCCAGCGCTTTTAACTGTTCAAACTTATCCTCTTTTGGCTCCTCATATTTTCTTTTGATGGCCTCAACTTCCCTCGCTCTTTCTGCGCTGTAGTTGTACTCAAAAGTACCCTTATCATCCATGATCTTCCTCCATTTGTTTTACTCGTTTTTGCTTTCTATGGTCCTGATTATATGGAGGAAGTATTTATGTTTTGTTTCGTTTATGTTTCTGTTTCATTAAAAACCCTAAAATTGTTCATACTGTATTCGGCTGGTGGCAATGCTTAGGAAATCATATACAGATACTCCGGACTACCCTGTTCGGCAACCACGCCGTCCTTCAATATCATTGTTCGCTATTTTGGGTAATTACATCGAAATTTTGTCAATTTCCGTAAGTTCTTCTTCGGTAAAAGAAGTGTTCTCTATAGCCTTGATATTATCCAGAATCTGAGATGGTCTTGATGCTCCAATAAGCACAGATGTAACATATCCATCTTTAAGTATCCATGCAAGTGCCATTTCAGCAAGAGTCTGACCACGCTTAAGAGCTATATCGTTAAGAGCCCTGATCTTTGAAAGAGTTTCCTCATTTATTCTGTTTTCCTGAAGGAATCTGCCATCAGTGCGGATTCTGCTATCCTCAGGAATTCCGTTTAAGTATCTGTCAGTAAGAAGCCCCTGCGCCAGAGGTGAAAAGCATATAATACCCTTCTTTAGCTCTTTTGCCTTCTCCTTAAGACCGTTCTTCTCAATTGTTCTGTCAAAAATGCTATAACGATTCTGATTTATGACAAATGGCACATTAAGATCTGTAAGAATTGCTGTTGCCTTATCAAGTGTAGGACCATCATAGTTTGAAATACCCGCATAGAGTGCCTTGCCACTTCTGACAATCTGAGCAAGAGCCTCCATTGTCTCTTCAAGCGGAGTATCCGGATCTGGTCTGTGGTGATAAAATATATCCACATATTCAAGCCCCATTCTCTTAAGGGACTGATCAATACTTGCCATTAAATACTTGCGGCTTCCCCAATCGCCATAAGGTCCCGGCCACATATAATAACCTGCCTTAGTGGAGATGAGCATCTCGTCTCTGTAGGCTGACATTTCTTCCTTTAAGATTTTTCCAAAGTTTATCTCGGCACTACCCTCCGCCGGGCCATAGTTATTGGCAAGATCAAAATGCGTAATACCATTATCAAATGCAGTAAAACACATCTGCTTCATATTCTCAAAATTTCCGGTATCACCAAAGTTGTGCCATAGTCCAAGTGAAACAGCCGGAAGCTTAAGGCCGCTCTCGCCGCAGCGATTATACTGCATTTTTTCGTATCTGTTTTCATTTGCTGTATACATAACATACCTCCCCTCTTTAGCTAATTATATCATACTGAATTTTAGCTGATTTTCAGCAGTGATAATATATCACACTTCAGATGTATCCTTTTCTTCCTGCTCACGATAAAACCATTGTCATCCGTGATAGTCTCATATTCATCAGTATTACAGCCTTTTTACTTTCCTCTGGTCCGCCATAATATTCTCCGACAAATCCATCATTTTCAACTGTAAAAAATCTTTGTGCCTTCATTTTATAAGTTCTTCCTTGCCACCAGATGCATTCTGAATTTCTTTGCCGCTTCAAGCTTTTCAACACTAAGTCCACAGTTATCACAGAACTCCCTGATCTGCTTAAGTGAATAAGCCCCTACATCCCCATGACCAATGAGATTGGCAAGAGGCATCTCTGTATGATTCATGAGCCACAATACCAGCGCCGGGGCAGTATAATCCTGAAGGACAAGCCTTCCGCCCGGCCTTAACACTCTTTTTACGCTGTCAAAAAACTTCTGCGGATTTGGATAATGATGAAAGCTGTTGGTACATATGATCACATCAAACGACTCATTCTCAAAAGGCAGGTTCTCACAATCTCCGACTATCCACTCAGTTCCTTCAAGATTCTTATTTTTGGCAACCTCTATCATTTTGGGAGTAAGATCCAGGCCCACATAATGCCTGGAGCTGTCCTTTTCATGTAAAAGAGATATCATTGGCCCTGTACCGCATCCGCAATCAAGCAAATCCTTATATTCAATATGCGAAAGTTCTTCTTCAATATATGGGTAATCATCCTTGCACATCTCGTAAATACCTGCATGATCAGTCTCATATACTTCTGCAGCTTTGGTAAATTCACTGATAGTCAGTTTTTTATATTGCTCTGCTGTTTTCATTGTAAATGCCTCTCTATTACTTCAAACATATAGATTATCATAATCAATGATACAACATATCGTTAGTCTTTGCTAACTAATTTCAATTCTCATCTGCATATTTTGCTAAGACTCTGAGGAACTGTAGCGAAATAAGTTGAACATTTTACTTGCCTGATTTCCCAAATGCTGCGTCAAGAGCCTTAACAATGCCCGAATTGTCTGCGTTTTCTTCCTTGCCTTTGAAAAATCATTCTGCGTAAAATGTTCAGTTAATTCTGCTACAGTTCCTAACCGTCAGTACTCATTCTGATCCTCGCCATGAAGTTCACAGAAATGATATGCCAATGAAGTCTTTACATTTTTTTCGGCTAAAAGGGATGTCCTGTGATAAGACATCCCCTTAGACTTTAAGCATTATTTCTTTACGTGAAAAGCATCCATTTTAGGATATATTGCGCTGTCGCCAAGCTGCTCCTCGATTCTAAGAAGCTGGTTGTACTTGGCCACTCTCTCTGAACGGCTTGGAGCGCCGGTCTTGATCTGGCAGGTATTAAGAGCAACTGCAAGATCTGCAATTGTTGTATCCTCTGTCTCACCTGAGCGGTGTGAGGAAATTGCTGTGTAGCCTGCGTTGTGTGCCATCTTGATAGCCTCAAGAGTCTCGGATACTGAGCCAATCTGGTTGAGCTTTATAAGAATGGAGTTACCTGCTCCAAGGGATATTCCCTTTGAAAGGCGCTCTGTATTTGTAACAAACAGATCATCACCTACAAGCTGAACCTTATGACCGATCTTTGTTGTCATTCTCTGCCAGCCTTCCCAGTCTTCTTCATCCAGGCCGTCCTCGATTGAGATGATAGGATATTTATCAACAAGGCTCTCCCAGTGAGCTATAAGCTCATCCGAGGTAAACTCTTTTCCTGACTTAGGCTGCTTATAAAAGCCCTTTCCTTTTTCACTCTTCCACTCTGATGAAGCAGCATCCATAGCGATCATGAAATCCTTACCCGGCTCAAAGCCCGCTGCCTTTATAGCTTCAAGGATCTTTTCTATTGCCTCTTCATCGCTCTTTAACTGATTGGGAGCAAAGCCGCCCTCATCACCTACTGCTGTTACATCGCCCATATCCTTAATGAGCTTTTTAAGATTATGGAATACCTCTGCACACCAGCGAAGTGCTTCCTTAAAGGAAGGCGCGCCAACAGGCATGATCATGAATTCCTGTGTATCAACTGCGCTATCTGCATGAGCTCCGCCATTTAAGATATTCATCATAGGAACAGGAAGTCTGTTTCCGGATACACCTCCAAGGAATCTGTAAAGAGGAATATCCAAGGACTTTGCTGCTGCTCTTGCTGTTGCGATAGATACCGCAAGAATTGCATTAGCTCCAAGCTTTGACTTATCCTTAGTTCCATCCGCCTTAAGCATAGCTGCATCTACTGCATAAGTATCTGAAGCGTCAAGTCCTTTAACAGCCTCACAGATTACTGTGTTTATATTCTCTACAGCCTTGGTAACACCTTTTCCAAGATATCTTAACTTGTCACCATCTCTTAATTCAAGTGCCTCAAATTCACCTGTTGATGCACCACTTGGTGCAGCTGCTGTAGCTACTGTTCCATCTGCAAGTGTAACCTCAGCCTCAACGGTTGGATTTCCTCTTGAATCAAGTATTTCTCGTCCAATTACTTTTTCAATTGCAAGCTTTCCCACTATTTAGTTCGCTCCTTTCTTGTTAGCATTGGCTAACACTCTTTATTCTATTTTTTCACTTAAAGCCTGTCAACAGGGCTTTTGACTATTTTTCTCAACTTGCTTTATCTACGTTGAACTTTTTTTCTATAGGCTTTTACTACGTGTGAATCCTCTGCAAAGCCTTGCTCCGGGAACCATTTTCTATCTTCACATGGGGAATTCCATCTTCCATAACTCAACAACGATATGAAACCTTTCTCCTGTAATCAGTGACCATGTGGAACTTTATCAAGCAAACCTTTTTCATAAGACAGGTCTGCATGAAAAAGTCCGATAAATATTAAGAGCAAAATGACTGCACTTCCCCATATTGATCTGTACTGAAAGTATCTGCACGCAACAGTAGAAATAACAGCACCACCCATAAAAAACAAGATGAGTCTGCCATGTGTTTTCACTCTCTCAGCATATTTACTCTCGTGGTGTCGCGCATACTTTGCCAGAAAGTGCCCCACCTGCCTGATATGATTTGTGACGAATGTTGTCGCGGCCGGTACTCCCTGTACCTGTCTAAAAGTGTTAAACTGCATAGAGCAGATAAAGTTCAACGCCACCTGACATATCTGATCAGGAACATCCCCTGGTAGCAATCCAAGAAGTATCACCACAATGATCTCTATCGCAATGAGGATAGTATCCCATCTGAGAAAATGATACTTCTTTACGCTTTTCCCAAGATACTCAGAAACAAATGCTCCCAGAAAATATGCTCCAATCAAGATATTTCTGTTGCCACAGTCTATTCTACTATGGTTTAGAAGTAGTTGCACAATAGATATATTCTAAAATCATTAGTTACTAATTTTCTCTTCCAGTTTCTTGCGCTGCCTTCTTTCATGATCAAGTCTTTCCTGGATCTCATCCATTCTCTTAAAGATGTCTGCAATTGCTTCCGTCTCATCCTTAGGCCTTTCCGGCTTTGTCTGTCTATTTCTGGCTGCAATATCTTTTGCAAAGAGCTTTCCAAATGCCCATCTTACAAAAGGCTGTATGAAGAATA
>JAFUYO010000002.1 GCA_017470505.1 Butyrivibrio sp.
AACTGAACATTTTACGCAGAATGATTTTTCAAAGGCAAGGAAGAAAACGCAGACAATGCGGGCATTGTCGAGGCTTTCTGACGCAGCATTTGGGAAATCAGGCAAGTAAAATGTTCAAGTTATTTCGCTACAGTTCCTAAGTTTTATCTGGACAAATCCTGTGCCACGACAAAAGATTTACAAATATCTTCCCTGTCAGAAGCGAACCTGCTTTTCTACCGTGCGGACAAACTCCACATTGTTCCTCGTCTTGGAGAAGAGGTTTATGCACTGGTCCACTGCCTCGTCCGCCTTCATGCCGTTGAAGCCCTTTCTCAGGCTGTTGATGGCTGAAAGCTCCTCTGCTGAAAGGAGAAGATCCTCTCTTCTTGTGCTGGACTTCGGTATATTGATCGCAGGGAAGATCCTCTTTTCCTGGAGCTTCCTGTCGAGAACCATTTCCATGTTACCTGTTCCCTTGAACTCCTCGTAGATGACATCGTCCATCTTGGAGCCTGTCTCTATAAGGGCTGTTGCGAGGATTGTGAGGCTTCCGCCCTCTCTCATGTTCCTGGCTGCACCGAAGAACCTCTTTGGCATGTGGAGCGCTGCCGGGTCAAGACCGCCGGAAAGTGTCCTTCCTGAAGGGGGAACAACGATGTTGTAAGCCCTTGTAAGTCTTGTGATCGAATCGAGGAGGATGACAACGTCCTTGCCGTGCTCAACAAGTCTCTTCGCCCTCTCTATAACCATCTCCGCAACTCTCTTGTGGTGCTCAGGGAGCTCATCAAAGGTGGAGTAGATGACCTCTGCGTTGGGTCCCTCAACCTCCTCCTTGATATCCGTAACTTCCTCAGGTCTCTCATCGATGAGGAGGATGATCAGGTGGATATCAGAGCTGTTCCTCAGGATAGACTTTGCAACCTCCTTGAGAAGAGTTGTCTTACCAGCCTTGGGAGGAGATACGATCATACCTCTCTGTCCCTTGCCTATGGGGCTGATGAGATCCATGATCCTCATTGCTACCGAGCAGCCGGGCTGTTCGAGCTTAATCCTGCTGTTGGGGAAAATTGGTGTCATCTTCTCGAAATCCCATCTTCCCATTGCAACCTCGGGCTTGTATCCGTTTATAGTATCAAGCCTTGAGAGAGCCGCAAACTTGTCTGTCTCCTTCTTGGCTCTGCATACACCTGTCAGGATATCACCCGTCTTCAGATTAAATTTCCTGATAAGGCTCGGTGCTACATATACATCGTTCTCACCTGGCAGGTAATTCTCGCAGCGGATGAAGCCGTATCCGTCCTGCATAACCTCTAAGATGCCGTCAGCATCGTCTCCGTCAGCAACCTCTTCCTCAGCTCCGGGAACAGTATGTGACGAAGCTGCGCTCTTGTCATCACCTGCATCCGCTGCCTTTGCAGCATCAGCGCGTGATGTTCTTTTGCCGGCCCTGTCATCGGCAGAAGCCTGGGCGGTCTCTGAAGATGCTGCAGCGCTTCCCGTAGCCACAACAATCTTCTTCCTGCGCTGGGGAGCTTTTGTTTCAGCAGCCTCAGCCTTTTCTTCAGAAGCCTCACTCTTTCCTGATGACTCCTGCTCGTCAAGCCGGCACATGAGATCGATGATCTCGGCCTTCTTCATTCCTGTGGCACCCTTGATGCCGCGTGACTTTGCGATCTCACGAAGATCCGCAATTTTCAGTGTTTCATATTTTTCTCTCAAAACATACTCCTATCTGTGCAAATAAATGCGCAATCAAAATAATTAGTTCAGCAATAAAATAAAATTTGTCCGGGAATTGTAAACAAACGATTGCATAAAAAATGCATTTGTTTAAAGAATCTATATTTCTGTTCCAAAAAAGAATGTACACCACTTCGAAAGAAAATGCAAGTACTTTTTTATAAATTAAAATTCAAATGTAACTCTATTAGTACATAAAAGCCCGTTAAGTCAATTGTTATCCAATTGGCTTAACAGGCCTGAATTTATCAGTCAAAGTCACCCATCAGGATGCGGGCGATCTCGGAGTTTTTGTCGAGGACCAGCGTCTTGTCTCCGACGAGCGATGCCTTCAGCGCATCAAGTCCCCTTATATAGTTGTAAAAGTCGGCCTTCTCCTCGGTGTCATAGGCCTTTGAGAGTGTCTCCATATAGGCTGCCTCTCCCTCTGCCTCGAGAACTGCCGCACTCTTCTCAGCCTGAGCCTTTACGATTGCAACCTGCTTGTCAGTCTGGTTGTGGATCTTCTGGGCCTCAGCTTCACCCTCAGCGGTGTAGGAGGCTGCAATGTTATTTCTCTCAGAGATCATTCTCTCGTAGACCGCCTGCTTGTTGTCATCAGGAAGGTCCAGCGCCTTTATCTGCGCCTGGATGATCGATATCCCGTAGCCTTCCATGTCAGAGTTGGCTTCCCCTGTGATAAGGCCCGTCAGATACTCTCCCCTTGCCTCTATGACTTCGTCCTGGGTCATGGATGAGATGGCGTTCTTGGTCGCATTGTAGACCGACGCCTCAATCCTCTCCTCTGCCCTTGCGCTTAAAGCGTTCAGAGTCTGTACATACTTCCTGGGGTCCGAAACCCTCCAGAGAACATAGGTATCTGTTATCATCGACTTCTTGTCCTTGGTGATAACGTCAGACGAGGGGATGTCGTAGAGCACGATCCTGCCGCTTATTGTCTGCGTATCATCGACAAAAGGGACCTTGAAGTAGAGCCCCGGGTTCTGCTCAATTGAGATGATCTTGCCAAAGCGCCTCACCGTCACATACTCGTTCTGGTGGACAACATACAGCCCCGAACTGATAATCCCAAGGACAATAACAATGAGAACTATGATAAGCGTTTTTAATAATCCTTTTTTCTTTTCCTGTACCATACTGCGCCTCCTTAGTTTCCAAAGTTCTCGAGCGGAAGAAGCTGCTGCGTGTTTCCGTCAGTGATTATGACCTTGAGATTTGGAAGCACATCCTCCATTGCCTCGTAAAAAAGACGCTTCTTCGTGATATACGGCTGCAGCCTGTACTGCTCGTACATCTCGTTAAACCTTGCAACCTGGCCCTCAGCCTCCGCAATCCTTGCTTCCTTGGCTGCCTCTGCATCCTGCAGTATCTTGTCAGCAGTTGCCTCTGCCTTGGGAAGCTCCTCGCTCTGGTACTTTTTGGCGTTGTTTACAGCTGTCTCCTTCCCCTGCTTGGCGGTCTCAACGGACTTAAACGCCTGTACGATCTCAGCTGTGGGCGGCTCGGCGTCCTGAACTGAGATGTTCACAACAGTGAGCCCTATGTTTTTCTCAGTGAGCTCGTTCTGCAGAGTCTCTTTTACCTCGGACTGGATCTGCCCCTTAGCCGTTGTAATTACATCGTCCACAGGGTAATTGACAACGGTATTTCTTATGCTGGAGAGAGCCATATTTTTCATGATGAGCTCAGGGTCAGTTGAGTTGTAGTACACCGCAACGGGGTCGCTGACCTTGTACTCCAGATAAAAATCGATGTCGACAAAGTTAAAATCCGATGTGATCATAACTCCCTCGTCATCAACGGTGATGTTCTGCCCGTTTTCTATCACGTACCCTATTCCGATGCCGTGGGTCGTCATGTCGACGAGATGAACGCTCTGAATAAAGGGAATCTTGAAATAGAGCCCCGCTGTGTCAACTCTCACAACCTTACCGAACATGGTCAGTATTGCCTGCTCCTGCTCCTTTACGGAGTAGTAGCTGCCATTAACAAATATAAGAGCCAGGATAACGATTACCGCAATTATAATCCCGGTCTTGAATTTTTTGAGGGGATTGGGACTCCCCCCTGGCATAAACGTCTTAAAATCTTTCATAAAAATCTCCTATCAGGATCATGATGCTACAGTTCCTTAGCAGTTTTTGTAACTCACACCACACCACCATTTACTGGAAATTACCGATAAGCGCAGCTATCCTTAACATGAACAGGGCAAAGATTCCCCACATGACAGGGCTTATATCTTTTACTTTCTTCGTGCAGACCTTCAGAATAACCCATGCGATAACAGAGAACATGATACCTGCAGCGATCGAGTATGCAAGAGGCATCATTACGATTGCAAGATATGCCCCGATGGAATCAGCGATGTCTCCGTCAAATTTTATTTTGCCAAAGCTCATGAGCATCAGCATTCCCACATAAATAAGCGCCGGCGCCGTCGCAAATGAGGGGATGGCAAGAAATACCGGACTAAGAACTAAAGATACAAGGAAAAAGCACCCTGTTGTAAATGCCGTTAAGCCTGTTCTTCCGCCTACTGCAACACCGGCACTCGACTCAACAAAGCTCGTTACCGTCGATGTCCCCAGGAGCGCTCCGCAGGTCGTTCCAACGGCGTCAGAAAGAAATACCGCCCCGACCCTCGGAAGGTTTCCTTCATCATCCAGAAGGTTTGCCTTTTCGGCAACGGCTACTACTGTCCCAACCGTGTCAAACAGGTCAAAATACAGGAAGCTGAATGTGATCGCCAAAAACTGTACAATATGCGATGCTGCCCAGCCGAAGTTCAGCTTGAACGCCGTATCAGCGATCGCCCCCAGCTGAAGTCCTCTCGAGAAATCAGGAAAGAGGCTGCCATCAGTGTAGATACCTGCAGCCTCCAGGACCATGCCGATTATCCAGGTGACTATGATACCGATGAGAACAGCGCCTGTAACATTGTAGTGAACAAGAACGGCTATTATGAAAAGCCCCAAAATAGCCAGTATCATGTTCAGGTTTGAAAAGTCTCCAAGCCCCACAATAGTGGCTTCATTTGACACGATTATGCCTGCGTCCTGCATTCCGATGAATGCGATAAAAAGACCTATTCCTGCTGATATACCGTATTTGAGATTCTGAGGGATAGAATTGATCATCTTCTCCCTGACCTTAATAAATGACAGGATAATGAAGATGACACCCTCCGCAAAGACCGCCGTCAGTGCAATTGTGAAGGCGTTTTCCACATCTGCAAGTTCTCCCAGACAGACCGTATAGGCAAAGTAAGCATTCAGCCCCAGCCCGGCCGAAAGACCGATCGGATAATTGGCAAGAAATGCCATGACGAAAGTGGCAATTGCCGATGCAAGTGCCGTAGCTACGAACACCCCGTTTGGATTCATAACTGTCCCCAGAATATTGGGGTTCACGGCGAGAATATACGCCATTGTCAGGAACGTCGTCGCACCGGCGACAATTTCTGTCCTTACGGTGGTGTTATGTTCCTTGAGCTTAAAAATTTTCTCCAACATACCTTTTTCCTCTCTCCCCTAAAAAAATCATCTGTTAAAGATTCTCGCGATAGTGTAAACCACAGAGTAGATGTTGTCATAAAACTCAAAGAGAACGTGCGCCATCAGTGAAATATAGATGTTCCTCGTGGCGACGTATGCAATCGTGACAGGAAGCGCCATCAGCATCCACTCCGCTATCCCCAAAAGCCCGTGAGCGCGAGAAATGGCACATAATAAGAGACTAAGCGCGGTGAACGCCAGTACCTTTTTCCTGCTCCCGAATTTGATGATTGCCTTTCTGAAAAAGAGCTCCTCAGCCACAGGCTTTATCACGATCATCATCAGAGCGTACACGATCGTCGGCAATAGTTCATTGTGATATATGATCTGAACTGTTCCGTCCTTGACCCCGACAAATATATACGGTATGACCTGAACCTTTATATAGTTGGCCAGATACAGCCCTATAAAGGTCAGCGCCACCGGTATCCAGAACGTCACGACCCGGTGCATATTTTTAAATAATTTCCTGAATGAGAACTGCTTGTAAAAATAATAAAAGTAGTACAACAGCCCCAGGTAAAACACAAAGAATAAATACAGTGTCTGCTTTGGCAAAAGAACTGTCGCAACAATAAAAACCAGCTCCCACAAAAACGGTATATATAAACGATTCAAAATAATCTCCTCACAGTCATAACAAAACCTCATATATTATATATTCGCGCACCAACTCGGTCAAGACCGTGATTTATACGTTCCCTTATTCGTTCCCTTATTGCAATGAGTCCGTCTGCAAAACTATTGCAGACGGACGGACTGCCAAAAAGGGACGACTCTTTTGAGCCGTCCCCATTTGCTGTGATTTTGTTGTTTTATCGCACGTCTGTGCCCATGAGCTTATCAAATACCTTCTGAGCGCTTGCGTTGTCCTGCTTGCCGATGCAGTCCTTACATCCGATTGCTGCAAGAAGGAGCGATGCTCTTATGTACTGTGAAGGGCTTGTGCAGAACGGGCTTGCGGCCTGCATAAGTGTCTCAACAATGTTCCAGCCGACATAGTTCGCCTCCTCTGTGAAGGTTCTGAAGCCGTATGCTCTTCTGAAGAGCTCTCTGTTGCTCAGCTTATTCATGAACTCTGTCTCTGACTTCCTGATCGAAGAATCCGGGAGAATCTCTCTTGTTCCTTTGTTTTCTCTCAGGCTCTGGTCAGCCATGATCTTGTCGATGTTCTCACCCCTGAGGGCCTGGATCTCTTTGCCGAGAGGTCCGTTGTCTGCAAAGTACTTGTCCATAAGTATCTTGTCGCCGCATACGCTGGTTATGAACTTGGCGATCTGAATAGTCTCAGAAATGGCAATTCTGATACCGCCTACAAAGGCATCTGTAAGGGCCTGTATACCAATGCTGCTGCCTGAGAGAACGTTTATGCAGTTGCCTGCAACCTCAACGATATCTCTTGCATTTGCACTCCTGGTTGCCGCAGTTGAAACCTCACCGAGAATGAACTCCGTCCTGATCTTGTTGCCCTCTGCAATTTCCTTCTGTGCCTGTGTCTGGCGGGCAGCTGCCTCCTGACGTTTTTCCTTGTCATCATTCTTGTTCTCTTCAAACTGCTTCTCTGACACTCCGACATTAACGAGGTTCTCAGCATCAGTTACAATGTTGCGTATGCTTGCCAGACCTGACGTAGCCTGTGTAACAACTTCGCCTACTACACCACTTACGGAAGCGAATCCCTTAGCCTTTTCAACTACCATCTTAAGAGTAGATGAAGCGCTGTTAATGCTGGTTCCGCCTATTCCTGCATATCCGAGTAAATCGGTTGTCATATCTCTGCTCACACCGGGAGTTACAATGCGGTTCCTCAGCATCTTGTTCTTCATCTCAGGTCCGACGCACATATGCAGCACTCTCTGGCCAAAGCCGTATCCGATAGCATTCTCTATCTCGGCCCTTGTCCTTCTGCCGAGGAATCTTGTTGCTCTCCAGCCTGAGCGGTACATATTCTTTCTCATGTACTGATAGTTGTACATGAAACGTCCGTACTTGTTGATATCACCTGCTGAGCGGTAGCTCTCTGCGTTTCCAAGAAGGATCTTTCTCTCCTCCTCAGTCCTCTTTGCGAACTTGATGGCATTTCCAAAGAGCTCCCAGTCAATGGCTGTGCTTCTTCCGCCTACATAGAACCAGTTGAATACCTTCTTTCCTACCATCATCTCTGAGAAGTTCTTGACTTTCTTGACGTTTCTTGCATCAGAGATCTGGGTTGAGCACAGGCTCTCGAGAGCTGCTCTCACATCGTACTGGTTGGTTGCAAGGATGTTCTTTGCTCCAGGTACGCTCAGATGATCAATGTAGTAATCTGCCAGCTTATCTCTGCCCTTCTCATTGACATATTTGTTGTCATACTGTCCAATAGATCCTCTGAAAGTACCTTCTGTTGATACATCAAGGACATCCCTGTTCCTTAAGGCATGAATTACGAGCATCTGCTCATTCTGTGACATTCCTGCAAATGCCGAGATAAGAGGAAGAGCCGTTTCAGCATTCTTCTTGGCCTCTCTGCTTAAGATGTCATTGAAGTAATCCATGTGGTTGGTGATATCTTTTTCACCCTTTGCCCCGTCCCTGAACTTGGTTTCAATCTCTATGGCAAGTTCTCTGGCAGCACCATTAGGCGATTCAGGCCTCTTGGTGTGCTCGGCAGTCTGCCTGGACATCTGGATCCTTAAGTTCTCTGTCTCGATCTCATCGACAAGCGTCATGGCTCTCTCAAGCATCTTCCAGTCGATCTTGGTCTTACGCTCAAGTGCACCCTTCGCAAAGGCGCTCTCTGTGATACTCGTCTTGCTCAGGTCAATGTCGTCTCGAAGCTGATACCCGAAAAGACACTCAGCAGCCTTGTCATACATATCATTAGAAACCGATCTGTTGATCTTGGCTATGAATTTCTGATCCATTCCGTCAGCGTTCAGAAGTGAGTTCACAAGTACATCACGTCTGTCCTGGTTAACAAAAGGAACATTTCCAAGCAGGAATGCATCCCAAAGTCCGGGTACTGATGAGTAATCAACTGCTGTTCTGTCCTGAAGTACATGGAGGAGCATATACATCTTGGTATCATTGTAAACGCTGAATTTCTTTACGATATCCTTGATGCTCTCATCCTTCTGAAGATCAGAATCTGCCATCTTCGTGAAGAATTCCTTAAAGGTCTTGGCTCCGTAGTACTCCTTTTTGTTGAGTGCTGCTTCGCAGTCAGCATTCTCAGCAGTCATCTTGGTCAGGCCTCTGCCAAGACGCCCTGTGAGCCTGCCATCCGAGAGTTTCTCGAAATCCTTGGGCCTCAGCTGAATTCTCTTAAGGGTACAGAACTGGGCATACTTATATGCATTATCGAACATTGTCCTGGAAACCCGCCTGAAGCCGCTCTTCTTGTCGGTCTTCATCAGTCTCCTCAGGGCAAGGTTGTAATCGATCTGAGGCTCAAAATCCTGCTCATAGAGATAAGCCGCGATCTGCTCCTGTGTCTTGAGCTCCTTCTCCTGATCTTTCCTCTGATCTTTTAGAACCTGATTTGATGCAAGTCCCTCACCGGCAGTAATTGCGATATCCGGGAATGTAAGAGCCATCGCGAATATCTTCTGCTCATCGCGGGTCAGACTGTTATACATCTTGATGAGCTCTTTGTCATTGGTATTTGAGATTTCTTTCTCAATATCAGCCCTTGTAGCCTGCTCAGTGCTGTAAGCCTTCTCCTGAGCCGAGAGTGACTTGTCGGAAACGCTCTGCATTGTCTTTGAAGAATCTTTGAGATACTCCAAAGTGAACTTCTTCATGTCCTCAGCAGAGATCTTCTCTTTTTCATTTTCCTTTACATCTTTACCGATGAGCTTTTCAATTTCTTTTCCGATGTTGTCTAAAACAACGCTTGAATCGGTATTGTTATTTAATGCTTCATAGATATCCTTCTTAAAGTACTCATAGATTCCAACCTGAACAGAGAGGTCATCACTGTATTTGCCGATCTTCTCAACACAGGCATCGAGGAGTTCAAAGTACTTCTTCTTTTTCTCGCAGATCTCCTTGAAATCTTCACTCTTCATCGTGAAGCGGGCAATGTCCATCTCATCAATGAACTCGTCATAAGCCCTTATTGCAATTCCGCTTACAGGCTTTTTGATATCAATGAGCTTCTCCCTCTCATTAAGCTCATCGAGAATCTCTTTGACATCACCCTCGTGAGTTCCATCGAGAGGAAGCTTAGTCCTTTCTGCATTCTGGGCAAAAGCAAACACTATGGCCTTCTTTATCTGATCCTCATCCAGGAACTCGCCCTTAGCTTTCATGGCTTCAGACTCTTTTCTGAGTGCTGTATCAAGACTGAGGAGCTTTATCTTTGTCAGCTCCAAATCTTCCTTGAGCTTCTGTGAATCGGAAAGCCCGAATATGATTGCGCGCTCAGCAAGGAGCCCCTTGATGAATTCCTCATCGCTGTCTCCGTAGTCACCTCCAAGATTCTTGTCAACAAACTTCTTTGCCGCGTTAATGGTCTTTACATCGAATTTGGCATTTGCACCATAGGCTACAAGTCCTACAGAGCCGAGAGCTGTTCTCTTCTCCCTGTAGTCTGAGAGGCCCTTGTCATACTCCCTCTCAAGCATTTTGCCTTCATTCTTCTTAACCTCAATCGAGAGCCTCAACTGATTCTTGGCATCGAGCACTCTTCTGTCGGTAAAGAGGTTTGCATTCTGGGCATTCTGGGATGCTCCGGCATATGCAGCAAGTTTACCTGTTATGGTAGCCTTGAACTCATCCTCAGTAACAGTGAGGGCGTGCGGTCTTATGATCTGCATGAGAAGAACATACTCGATCATCGACTTGGTCTCTGCTCTCTCACCGTTCTCCTCAATATCCTTTGCATTATCTTTCATCAGCTGCTTTTCAGTGCTGATCCTTTTCTGCCTGTCATACTCCATGCCACCGTAGATGTAATCATGTGCTACCTTCTTAAAGAATGCGTCAAGCTCAGGGTCCTTATCATAAGTCTTCCCCTGGGTAGCCATGTAATCAATCATGGTCATCATGTCTCTGAAGTTGTCAAGGTTCTTATGGTATAGCTCATCGCGGTACTTTATCTCGCGATACATATCCTCTTCATTGTAAAGCAGAGCAAACGCTGAAGGGTCGCCCGAGAGAATACCGGTCAGTTTCTCAATTATAGCGCCGTCGGTACTGTCAATGTAGTACTTAACCTTGGCCTCAACATTGTCGAGCATCTCACGTATGCTCTTCTTACCGATCCTGGCATCAAGAAATGCACTCTGATAATTACTGATACTGCCAAACCACTCATACTTGTCCCATGACTCACGGTTCTTGAAATCCGACCAGTTCGCCATGATGTACTGCGCATTTATCGGCATTGCGCCTCTGAAGTCCTTGCTCATCAATACCGACAGACCTGTGCCGTAAATGTGATCCTGCTTGGCCATAAAGTCAGCGAAATCATTGTCTGACACAGTCATCATCGTCCTCCAGAACTCGGGATCCTTGAGCAGATAGTTTCTTACAAGCTTGAACTTTCCTTTAGCCTCACCTTCTCCGTAATTATCAATGTAATTCTTCCTGGCCTGGAAAAGTCTTGCCTTCTCCTTGCTCTCCTCAAGATTTTTCCTGGACTCCACGTCACTTCCGTACATCCCGGCAAGTTTTAAGATTATGTCATTTGTATTCTCAACGCCGAATTTCTTAACGTTCTCAGCCATCACCTCAGGATCAAGCGAGTCCTTGAGCCCTGCAAAAATAGGCTTAAGCCTGTTAAAGAGCTTCCTCTTTTCTTCATCTGAAACATTGTTAACGTTAAATGCCTGATAAACAGTCTTCTTGTTGTTGTAGAAATCATTGCTCTTCTCAGCTATTACGGAATAGTACGGCACATCATCTGAATCGAGGAATACCTTCTCGCCTGAGGCACCGGCATCAAAGTACTCATTGCCGCAGCCAAAGAGCATGATCTCGCCAAAACTCTCGCCAAAGCTCATCTTCTTGGTAGAAGCATCCGCATCAGATACTTCCTTGAAGATCTTCTTGGCAATCAGGATCGTTTCCATATCACTGTCAGTCAAGCCCTTAGCCTTAAACATTCCCAATTCATCCAGCGCATCCGTTGTATTCTTATCTAATGCAAACTGGGCTTTGCCTTTAGTGTTGGGCGTTTCAGTTATCTTCATATTGTCAAGCAATTTGCCAAGGCTTACAATCTTATTTTTAACTGTAGTGTTATATTTCTTTAACTCCTTCTGATAAGTTTTAACCTTTGCCTGGTAATCCTTGATCGCAGTATCGTACGCCTTCTTTTCGTTGTCATACTTTGTCTGCGCGGCCTTATCTGCCTTCTTATTGTTCGTTTTCTGAGGAAGTGACGGTACTTTAAGTTTTTTGGTTTTATCTTCAGGCTCTATCGGCTTTATTGTATCCAGCGTCAACAAAAACGCCTTTATAAAGTCTGATAACCTCTCATCAAGGTTGGTCTTCTTGCCTGTTTTGAATGTACCCTTTCCGTCCTGTTCCTGGAACTTTGTCCAGAACTGCTGTGCAAGACCAAGCCTTCTCATTCTGTCCGCCTGTTTTACCTCTTTACCAACAATATTGAGGTAATTGAACTGGATCTTGCTGCTGCCTTCTTCAACCTCTGTCTGAAGCATGGCGTCAAAACGCATCTTGTCAAGGCCTTCCTGCGCTTTGAGCTCCTTTTCGTACTCCTTCTTTTTGCTGTACAGAACCTGATCTGTCATGTTTCCGTCGAAGAAGTGCTTTAAGAGCTTTTTCTTGATGCCTGATACATCCTTTCCCAGGCGGCCGCAGAGTCTCCACTCATCCAGAAGAAGAACCTGCTGCGAATCATCTGCCTTTTTGTTCTTATTGATCTCTCCGAGTACTTTGTCCTCCTCGTCATAAACTATCTTGGAAGGGTCGCTCAAAACCTTTAGCAGACTCTTTAAATCTGTAAAGAACTGTGTGTAGTCAATAAGACTGAGACCTGCAACCTGCTCGAGACTGAGTACATCGTTGAGGTACGGGTGGTTTGCATGGAAAGCACTCTTGGGGTCTTTGAGCTGTTCACTTAATACCTCCATGAAGATATCGTGATCTTCCTGATTTCCAAGAACAGTTTCGAGCACCGGATCCTTGCATATCTGCTTTTCAACGTCGTCTATGACGAGCATCTTGGGTCCGTCAACAACTTCGTTTTTCTTGGCTCCATCAATGTACTCATCTCTGCTGATGAGGCTCTCATTAAACTTGGTAAGACCTGCAGACTTCTCATCTTCAAGCTTCTTGCGCTCATTGTAGTTGTTGTCAAGCTGTGTATTGAAGATAAGTGCCAGCTTATTCCTGATCTTGCCCAGCTTCTTCTCGGCATCCTTGCCGGAGTACTCACCATTTACAAAGCTGTCCTCAAACTCTGCAAGCCATGTGTTCTCAAAGTATTCCTCAATCTGCTCCCACTGTTCCTTCTTGAGCATGACTCTGTCGTTCACATACTGGATCCTGTGGTTGGTCACAGCGTTTCTGAGATCCTCTGATACCACGAATCCTGCCATGAAGTTCTGGATATGGTTCTCATAAATCTTCTTGAGACTTTCGATTACCTTGTTGGTCTTCTTGTTGCACGCTTCCCACTTGCCCTTCGTAGTCTTGCTGACCTTGAATCCTTCGGGCTGCAGGTAATACTCATCTTTCTTGCCGTCTTTGTTTATCTTGGCTGATACGACTCTCTCTATCTTGGCTGAGAGCCTTGTGGGCAGACCCGTGCGGGCAAACTTTCTGTCCCAGGTTCTCTGGATTGCTGCTGCCCTGCCGTTTAAGGCCATCATGTTGTCGCAGGTGTACTCTACTATATCCTGAGTGAGGACATTGTAGCCAAGAAGATACTCTGCTCCGAGCTGCTTTAGTATGCCACGCTTAAGCTCTTCCTTGGCAGTATCGCACACGCCCATCTGGCTGACTTTTCGGTCTATTACAACAATATTGTCATGGACGGTTGCCTTGATCTTAGCCAGCGCATCCTTGAAAGCCTCATCTGTTACACCGTAGTCCTTGGATTTTGACAGTATCTTGTTGACAAGGTGGCTGAGGATACCTGTCTTTTTACCTGCCTCCTTGTCTTCCTGCCTCATAGCCTCATCCTCGGCCTTTTTGGTCATCTCTTCCTTGTCCAGAGGCTCATCAAGGAGGAGCTTCTGTATCACTTCATCGCCCCAGAGGCTGGAGAGATGGAATGCATTTGTATAGAAGTCAAGACCAAGCTCTGCGTTGATGGTCTTCATTATCTCGCGCTGCCTGTTCTGCACAGCTGTGTACTCAGGCGATGCAAAGAAATCCTTGAGGATATCGTTATTCTTGAGAAGATCCTTGTAGAAGAAATCCGCACGAAGAAGCATGGCGAATCTATCCTTCTTGATCGACTCGATGAATCTGTTCTTGAGCGCAGGAACATAGCAGAACATCTTTCCTACTGATGTCTTGGGAAGCTCATCGTTAAGCTGCTTTAAGTTGTGGCTGAGCCTGTCATTAAGTGAGATGAGATATCGCTTTAACTCTTCACCTGTGAGCTTGTCGCGCTCAGGCAACAGCTTCATGACCTCAATGACCTTATCTGCGTAATTCTTTAAAATCCAGTCAGCCTGCTGCATGTCCTTGGCATCAACCTGGACAGTTCCCCTGATGTCATTTTTGATGACATCTTCCCACTCTTTGTAGAGTTTCTCAAGCCTTGCAGCTTCTTTAGCCTTCTTTTCTTCTTCTGTTTCCTTTTTTTCTTCCTGTTTTACTTCTTCCTTGACTTCTTCTTTTACTTCTTCCTTTTTCTCTTCTGCCTTTTTGCCCTGGAAAATCGGCTGATCTCCTGCAAGGAGCTCTACATTGCGTCTCTGCTCGCGGCTGAGCTTATCTTCCTGAGTAGCAGTATTATTAAAGATATCCTCACGATTCTTGCGGATCTGTCTGGCATAGGCAGATGACATATCCCTGACATTCCTGATCTGGGTCATCAGCTTCATATTGAAGATGTCGTAGTTTCTGGCAATTCTCTCTTTGTCCTCACTGTATCTGAACTGCTTTGTACCCGACGTTACATAGTAGCCTGCATATCTGTTGAGGACATCATAGAATACCTGTGACGCACTTGAAACCAGCATCGAATAAGCCTCAGACAGATGCTCTTCAGGCTTAAACTTATCTATTGAATGTGCAAGAAGTGCATTGTCATCAATGTCGATAATATAAAACAGATCCTGTGGCAGATCTATATTAAGCTGCTTTGCATATTTATAGATTTTCGTAGCGTCTTCTTTTATATCCTTATAAGTAGCGCCATCTTTGCCTCCGACATTTCCTGCACCCTGAAGGAGTTTCTTCATGATAGCGGAAACTTCTGACAGCTTTATGGGCTCATGTCCTGTGAGGTTGAAGAGTTCAGTATCAAGTTCAGTCTTTATACTTCCCTTTTTGCCAAGGAGCTTGTTTTCGAGATTCTCCTTGTCCTGGAGTATACCCTCATTGGCAGCTATAACACCTGACTTTTTGGACTTCTTGGCACGCTTTTTCTGTGCAGCTGCATTCTGCCTGATTATTTCTTCTGCGACCTTATCATCGTCAAGCTCGTAGTTCTTGAGAAATACGTCGAATTCATTCCAGCTTTCCTTGTTGATCTCACCGAGATTATCCTGGAAAGTATTATGTACATTGCGCATAACCTCACTTGCAAGCGCATCGTTGGTGGTCTGCAACAGTTCCGGCAGATCTCCTTCCTTTATGTCATTATCACCTACGCCTTTATATTCGTTTTCTCTGATCAGCTTAAGCTCAGGAAGCGGTAATGGCTCCTTGTTATCCTTGGCAAGCAGTTCATTCTCTGCCAGGATTCTCTTATACTCGGCATCATATTCTGCCTGGATTTTTTTATTTTCCTCAATCCTCTTAAGATTCCACTTATTAAAGTAGTAACCATTAGTGATGTTCTTTTCACTTTGCTCAAGCTCAGCTTTTCTATCAGCTTCATAGCTCCTGAACCTGGCAATCAGCGCATTATGTTTATCAAGAACTTTCTGTGCCTTATTGCGTCTGTCTGTCTGCTTGGCAATCCATCTCTTTCTCGCGCGATAGTTTTTGCAGCCCTTTAAGTGAGTAGGACCATTTTCAAGGATTCTCTGCTCAAACTGAAGTCTGTGCTGGGGATAAGTTTCAAAGGTGATGGTTTTACCAAGGAAATCGTCCATATCCTCGACGCCCTTGAAGTACTCTGCATCCTGCTGTTTAAGCCCTGTCTTTACTTTCTGAGTATTTATGAGCTCGTCCTCATTCAGCTTCTTTGTCTGATCGATGATGTCTGTAGAAATGGTGCCCTTCAGATTCTTCTCGCCCAGAACATCATCCATTTTTTTCTTTTTATTAAGCTGCTGCTCATTCTGTCCTAAATTCTTTTGGAAACTCATTGCTTCCTCCTAAATGCTTCGAGCATCTTCTGCTGCTCTAAATATTTTCCAAGATTAAACTCTCCTTCAGCTATGATAAGCTCAGACGCCTTAGGATAATCAAAAAATGAATCCATAACCGCTTCGAGTCTTTCGTTTGCTGCCACAAAGGTTATATATCCCGGAACCTCCGGGCGTGTCGATGCATTTTCAACTGCAAAAGACAGGAACTTCCTGAGGACTGTCGGATCCTCTGTCGCCGTGTAGAGGTTGTTTACAACCACTTCATTTGAGTTGACATCCTTACTTGCGAGCATCAGTGCCTCTATCCTGTTATCAGGCGTCAGTGCCGCAACACTCAGTTCCATCGATGCCTCCCTAATGTCTCTGACTGTTATTCCGGAGTCCACCATCTCAGGAGCAGCGTCAATAACTTCAAGGTAGCCGTCTACCAGATTCACCATCTCTCCGTCATAATTTGCACTTTTCTTCATCGAGAGCTTCTTGTAAACTGAATCAAACGGAAGTGTACATTCTTTTAATGGTTCAATATTTATATCAAAGCCGTGACTTTCAAAAATATCTGCGAGTTCTAACCCGTCTCCTACGTTATAATCAAAGGCTGTCGTCAACATGGAATCAGGTGTGCTCTCCGGAATGTATACACTTAAGAATTCTTCCAGCATGCGGTTTGCGTATCCGTTTCCCTTATAGATGTCAGGTACCATGAAATAGGTGATCTCACTTATGTCATCATACTGTGTGACCTCCATGAATCCCTTGTATCCCTCGTCATCCTCCAGAGCGTACCACATTGAGATTTCTCCCTCGCCTGGCTCTGTAGCCGGCATTCCAAAACGCTGTGCTTCATATCTTGAGATTTCCTTGAGTTCCACGTTTTTTCCTCCTTGTGAAATATTATGGAATTTGTTTTTAAACACTCAGATATATTATACGATTGAACCGACAAAAAAGCAGAGAAAAAAATAAATTTTCCTCTGCTTTTGATAGTATTTTATTTTTTGTTTATAATTTTAATGCTTTAGTTATAATTATGCATCAGATGAGAGCTCTTCCCATTCATCGTAGAGGGCTGACAGCTTTTCATTTATCTCATTCTGTTCGTCTGACAGGCTCCGCAGCTTTGCAAGGTCCGTGCCGATTGACGGATCTGAAAGAAGAGCGTCAATTTCGCTGTTTCTCGCTTCCAGGGCTTCTATCTCATCCTCGCACTTTTTAAGTGCTGCCTCTGCCTTTCGTTTCCTCGCCTGCTCCTGTTTCCGGGCTTTCCAGTCATCGGCACCGGAAGGTGAATCATCTTTTTTGGGGACAGGGCCTTCCATATTCTCATATTTATACACTGCAGCACCGATAGTCCCTGCATCTGTCACATTTCTTTTTCCAAAGAGGCGCTCCATCCTCTCATCAACATGCTCAAGGTAGTAGTCGTAATTACCTATATAATTGACGAGCTGTCCGCCTGTCAGGTCAAGAATCCTCGTCGCGGTCCTGTTGATGAAGTATCTGTCGTGACTGACGTACAGAACTGTCCCCTCGTAGCCCCTTATGGCGCTCTCAAGTATCTCCTTGCTGGTGATGTCGAGGTGGTTTGTCGGCTCGTCGAGAATCAGGAAATTCGCGTCCGAGAGCATGAGCTTGGCTAGTGACACCCTTCCCTTCTCTCCTCCGGACAGATCCCCTATCCTCTTGAACACATCCTCCCCTGTGAAAAGAAATGCCGCAAGGGTGTTCCTGATCTCCGTATTGTTAAGACTTGGGTATGCATCCGATATCTCCTCAAAAAGAGTCTTCTCATCATGGAGAACGTGGTGCTCCTGGTCGTAGTAGCCGATATGAACCTTGACGCCAAGAGTTATCCTGCCGCTGTCCATAGGCTCTGCCCCGTTTATTATCTTAAGAAGTGTCGTCTTGCCTGTCCCGTTGTCTCCTATTATGGCTACGTGTTCGCCCTTTTTGATATCCATGCAAAGGCCCGAAAAGAGCTTTTCATTTCCAAATGACTTAGAGACATCTTCAAGGGTCAGTACGTCGACGCCGCTCTCCATGTTGGGCCTCAGCGTTATCTTCATGGCATCGTTAAGCTCTGCGGGTTTATCGAGGACCTCAATCTTGTCGAGCATCTTCTCCCTGCTCTCAGCCCGTTTTATGGACTTTTCGCGGTTGAAGCTCTTTAATTTCGCGATGACTTCTTCCTGATGCTTTATCTCTGCCTGCTGCTTTAGATAGGCTGCGATCTCCGTTTGGCGCCTCTGCTCCTTTTTGACCGCGTAAGCGCTGTAGTTGCCGGTGTATGAGAAAACCCTTGTGTTCTCGACTTCCACCACCTTGTCCGCAATCTTATCGAGGAAATATCTGTCGTGCGAAACTATGAGAACAGCTCCCTTATAATTAAGAAGATAATTCTCAAGCCATCTGATGCTGGTCATATCGAGGTGGTTTGTCGGCTCATCGAGGATTATAAGGTCGGGGCTTGTAAGGAGGAGCTTACCAAGGCACACCCTGGTCTTCTGTCCTCCCGATAGGGTGCTTATCTTCTTGCCAAATTCCTCCTCAATAAAGCCAAGGCCCTTGAGGACACCTGTGACCTCGCTCCTCCAGGCATAACCTGATATTCTCTGGAACTCTTCGTTCATCACGGTGTATCTGTTAAGGAGCGCTGAAAGCTCATCGCCCTCAAGATGCTTCATGTCCTCCTCGGCTCTTCTGATGTTCTCTTCAAGCTCTATTGCTTCTTTTTTGGCTTCCTTTAGCTCATCGTATATCGTGTTCTCTGAGTCGATGTTCTGATCCTGGGCAAGATATCCCCAGGTGACGTCCTTTGAAAAGGTAACATCGCCGTCATCAGGTGTCAGCTCACCTATTATGAGTTTAACCAGCGTTGTCTTGCCTGCACCGTTGATGCCGACTATCGCGACCTTCTCATTTTTTTCCACATGAAAAGAGGCATCCCTCAGGATGTCCTTTCCATCAAAGCTTTTTGTAATTGCGTGAACTGAAAGAATCATTTAAAACTCCGTGATTTTGCCGGGGCTTTTTTACGCAGTGACATTTTTTCTGTGCGCGTCAAAAGCGCGGCAATGTAGTACGAACCTGTTCTATGCGTTTGCTGCAAACTCCCCGGCGATCGCATCGAGGAACTCTTCGCTGCCCATCCTGACTGGATTGGGGTTCGTGGTGATAAGGGCAAGGTCTCCCGTCATGCGCCCGGACTCGATAACAGAGAGGGTCGCTTTCTCCATCCTATCTGCCCACTCGCAGAGCCCTTGGATATTGTCGATCTCTCCCCTCTTCCTGAGCGCCCCTGTCCATGCAAAGATGGTCGCAACGGGGTTGGTGGATGTTGGCTCGCCCTTTAAGTACTTATAGTAGTGCTTCTGGACTGTGCCGTGTGCTGCCTCGTACTCGTAAACTCCCGTGGGAGAAACAAGAACAGATGTCATCATCGCAAGTGAACCGAAGGCGGAGGATACCATGTCGCTCATGACGTCTCCGTCGTAGTTCTTGCAGGCCCAGATAAAGCCGCCCTTTGACTTCATGACCCTTGCAACAGCATCGTCTATAAGCGTATAGAAGTAGATGATGCCGGCCTTCTCAAATTCAGCCTTAAACTCCTCCTCGTAGATCTCGTCAAAGATATCCCTGAACCTTCTGTCGTAGGTCTTGGAGATGGTGTCCTTGGTCCCGAGCCAGAGCTCTTTTTTCTCAGAGAGAGCGTACTTAAAGCAGGCCCTCGCAAAGCTCTTAATTGATGAGTCCTTGTTGTGCATGCCCTGGATTATGCCGGGCTCGTCAAAGTCAAAGATCGTCTCCCTGATCTCTTTCCCGTCCTTTCCTGTGAAAACGATTTCCGCCTTGCCCGCTCCGGGAACCCTTATCTCGACGTTTTTGTAGACATCGCCGTAGGCGTGCCTTGCAAGCGTTATGGGCTCGGTCCAGGTCCTTACGTTCGGCTCGATTCCCTTAACCATAATGGGAGTCCTGAAAACAGTTCCGTCGAGTATTGCCCTGATGGTGCCGTTGGGACTCTTCCACTTCTTCTTGAGGTTATATTCCGTGACGCGCTCGTCGTTGGGTGTGATGGTCGCGCACTTTACGGCAACTCCGTACTTAAGTGTAGCATTTGCAGAGTCGACTGTCACCCGGTCGTCGGTCTCATCCCTGTGCTTAAGTCCAAGGTCGTAGTACTCGCTCTTTAAGTCAATATAGGGCAGAATCAGCTTGTCCTTGATCATCTGCCATAAAACTCTTGTCATCTCATCCCCGTCCATCTCAACGATAGGGGTTGTCATCTGTATTTTGCTCATGCGCTTAGTATCTCCCTTACTTGTTCTTTCGTTACTGTTCAGTTCCTGACCGGTAACATGCAATTTGGGCATGAAAATCGTTGCGCGATGGCCCAAATTGCCAACTGAATCATTTTCTTTCGCAGCCGGCAACGAAGTGCCGGCTGCTGACTGAATAGTAACGTTCTCTCTATTCAAACATATCAAGCAGCCCTTTGTCTACCATATTTTCATATGCGTTTATCATGTGCTGGTTGGCGAGCTCCTCCGCCTTGTCGGGGTTGTTCTCCTTGATTGCCTCCATAATGTACTTGTGCTCCACATTGGAGACAGCACCTCTCCCGCTTGAAAGGGTCTTTTGCCTCACTCTCCAGACGTACTGGTGGTAGTCCTTAAGAAGGTGCTCGAGCATCTTGGAGTTACATGACTCGTAGAGGATTGTGTGGAAACGGTTGTCGAGCTCAGCCATCTGCTCCATGTGCCCCCTTGCTGCGTGGAACTCAGCGAGGTAGATTATCTCCTCCATCTCATCGAGCTGCTCCCTGGTTATGTGATCGCACGCCCATCTCGCGCAGAGCCCCTCGAGCTTACTCCTTATGAGGTAGATGTCCTGGATGTCCTTGGCTTTGATGCCTGTCACATAGGCGCCCTTGTTGGGGATTATCTGAATGAGCCCCTCGAGTTCCAATTGCCTCAGCGCCTCTCTCACAGGTGTCCTGGAAACTCCGAGTTCTTTTCCGATTGCGACCTCTTTGATCTCCTCGTGGTCCTTGTACTTGCCGTTTAGAATATCCTCGCGGATCCTGTGGAACACGCGGCCTCTGAGTGAATACTTGTCAGTTACTTCCTTCTTCAAATCGTTGTTTTCCATACTCTTCCGATCACAGAGTGACCACTTCCCCTTCCTTTACAACTATTCCAAGGTCCTTTGCTACCTCATCGATCTTGTTTACAAGCTCGGTGTCAGTCATTACGGTGACACGGCCGCCTGCGTACTCTTTGTCAACCCATTCCTTGAGTTTTACTACGAGATCTGACTTTTTGTCCATTGCGTTCTCGTCTTTTAACTTGTAATGAATATTGATCCAGTGCGCTATACCTGCAAGTCCCGAGGTGTTGGAAACCGCGCTGACAGGAGGACGCTTCAGGAACTTACCCGTGTCGAAGATGTTGTAGATCTCCTCGTTCTTGAGTAGTCCGTCCGCATGGATGCCTGCCCTTGTTACGTTAAAGTTCTTGCCGACAAATGGCGTGTTGGCGGGAACGGTATAGCCGATTTCCTTCTCGTAGTACTCGGCGAGATCCGTGATGACCTGCGTGTTCATGCCGTTAAGATGCCCCTTTAGCTGGGCGTACTCAAATACCATGGCTTCAAGCGGCGTATTTCCTGTCCTCTCGCCTATACCAAAGAGCGATGTGTTGACTGAAGCGCAGCCGTAGATCCACGCAGTCGTCGAGTTTGTGACCGCCTTGTAGAAGTCGTTGTGTCCGTGCCACTCGATGAGCTCGCTCGGAACTGAGGCGTTGGTGTTGATCGCGTAAATGATACCCTGAACGCTCCTGGGGATAACCGCACCTGAGAAATTGACTCCGTATCCCATGGTGTCGCAGGCCCTGACCTTGATAGGTATCCCATACTCGTCCTTGAGCTTCATGAGCTCAATGCAGAAGGGAACGACAAAGCCGTATATGTCGGCTCTCGTGATGTCCTCCAAGTGGCACCTCGGGCTGATCCCCTCCTCAAGGCAGGCCCTGATGATGCTCAGATAGTGCTCAAGTGCCTGTTTTCTGGTCATCTTGAGCTTTAAGAATATGTGATAGTCAGAGCAGGAAACAAGGATTCCCGTCTCCTTCATTCCAATCTCTTTTACCAGCTTGAAGTCCTCTTCGCTGGCTCTGATCCAGCTGGTGACCTCGGGGAACTCATAGCCTCTCTCCATGCACTTGTAGACGGCGTCCCTGTCGCTCTTTGAATAAAGGAAGAACTCGCTCTGTCTGATCATTCCGTTGGGACCGCCCAGCTCGTGGAAGTAGTCGTAGATCCTGACTATCTGCTCCGTTGTGTAGGGCGCTCTGGACTGCTGTCCGTCACGGAAGGTTGTGTCCGTTATCCATATGTCTTTTGGCATGTTGTGGGGAACGATCCTGTCGTTGAATGGGATCTTGGGGACTTCCTCATAGGGAAACATATTTCTGAAGACATTGGGCTTTGCTACATCGTCAAGAATATACATGTGCTCCTCGATCTGAAGCAGATTATTCTTGTCGTTCATTGTCACCGGCCGATTCTGGAACGTATTCTGATCACTCATAACAAAACCTCTCTTATCTGTTATTAATAGATAGGATTGCACCTACCGTATGATTGTATACAATCATACGATTGATGTCAAGGCAGGTTATGAGGTGGAATAGGGATCATTGAATAGAGATACTGTTGGAATTTGCATTTCTGCCATTTTCAACAGTACTGCCGCGAATTTCTACATGGATGCAATCGTTTTGCTGACTCTGGCCATTATTAGGTTTGCCACAATCCCGATGATGACACCGGAGATTGTACCTATGGCAATGAGAAACGGAAGA
The DNA here is from genome assembly GCA_017470505.1 of Butyrivibrio sp. GTDB lineage: Bacteria > Bacillota > Clostridia > Lachnospirales > Lachnospiraceae > Butyrivibrio. The sequence goes on from JAFUYO010000002.1 coordinate 22,591, forward strand.
TAATAAAGAAGGCTCTGAGTGTCCAGAACGAGGATTGCGACGATGATCTGTCCAATATTATGGAATACTCCGCCCAGAACGCTGACGCCGCAGATTGAGAATATCTTTAATCTCTTAGCCATCAGCATGACAAAAAAAGATAGAACCGCTCCCGCAAGAGAGTACATCATCATTGAAATATTGCCAAATGTCAGCCCCACAAGGATTACCCTGATGAGCGAGAGCGCTGCGGCTTCTCTCTCGCCGATAGTGTACATTGCGACCATGACTGCCAGATTTGCAAGTCCCACCTTGGCTCCCGGTATGCCGATGTTTAAAGGCAGCAGGTTCTCTATATATGACAATATGAATGCCAGTGCTATGAACAGCCCAAGAAGGGCAATCTTTCTATTCTTCAAGCTTCTATCTCCGCATGGATACGAATTATAAGCTCTCTTCGCATCCGTATTTTTTCGTCTCGGAAGTACTTAAGGAACAAATCCCCATCAATATGTAGAAGTATCAACGCCTCTATCCATGCCGCCCTCAACACTCACCACAACCTTATTGGGAAGGCATACAATTGTCTCGCCGGTGTATCTGATATGATTATGCTTAACGCAGATCTGATCTGGGCAGGACGCCTCGCTTATCTGAGCGTAGCCATCTGCAATCTCAAGCACATTAAATGTCCCATCCCCAAGCTCAATCCTCTCACTGATATCTGCATCTAGTGAGTACCTGCCGCGCTCCTCTCCGTCAACCGTCACAACTACAAGCGCGCCTCCGCCCGCTACCTTCTGCTGATAGAGCTGCACCCCCAGCATAACTATAAGCGCAATTCCCAATATACCTATAATTAATACCAAATCATTCTTCTTCATACCCTGATTGCCATTCCCTATGAACACACGCCTGTTTCCTGTATAGACATAACAAAATCTTCAGTAACATGCCTGTCAATTGTACCATTTGCCAATCAATTGTCAATTAAATTTACGACATCTCACGACAAAATACGATAAATTACGATGAATTACGATAGATTACGATGCAATACGGCTTCTTACGATGATTTTATAAATTTAAGACAAACAGACTATAACTATCTGCGAAATCACAGCGACTATTTTCTTTATCAAAAATTCAGAGCAAAGCTCAATATCAGAAATTTGTATTACTATACAAAAAAACTGCAAGCACAGGTTTCCCTGACCCTGACTTGCAGTTTTATATAATCATGATATGTGATTGCTCGCCCCTTTATGTCTCCCCCACTACTTATGGCTGAAGTACTTTGTCAAATCCTCTATCGGGCCGGGCTTGGCGTAGTGGTACCCTTGTATGAAATCGAATCCCCTGTCCATGGAGTACCTGCTCTGGGACTCGTCCTCAACGCCCTCCACCAGCGTGATGAAGCCGTTCTTTTTGAAGACGTCGATCATATAGGTCAGGATGTCGTCCATCCTGTTGTCGTCGAGCGATTTGTAGAGGATGCTCTTGTCAAACTTTATCGTCTTTATCGGGCAGTCCATGACGCGCTCAAGCGACGAATAGCCGGTTCCGAAGTCGTCGAGGTATAGCTGTATTCCCTCCTTGTTGAGGATTTCCATGTTCCTGTTCGCTATCTCGTAGTTCTCGAACATGGCGGTCTCGGTGATCTCCATCCTTATCCTCGAAACGTCGATGTCGTACTTTTCAATGATGTCCAGAAGATCCTGATACATTTTCTCGTCAGAGAGCTCTTTTGATGAAATATTTATCGAAATCGCATCAAAGTCGTACTCTGCAGAAAGACTCTCTATAGTCCTGCAGACCTTGTTCAGTATTATGCACGACAGTACATGTATGCATCCGGTCTGCTCCGCGATGGGGATGAACTTGTCGGGGGAAATAACTTTTCCGTTTAGATCAAGTCGCATCAAAGCCTCCGCCACCCTGAAGGCTCCCGCCTCAACACTGTAGATTGGCTGGGCGTAGACCATTATCCTCCTGTCATCGTAGTTCTGCTCGTTGCGTATCTCCTTTAAGGTGTTGCTGATCTCAAAGAATGTCCTGAACTGTTCCCTGTCCTCCTCCGTCGCAACATAGTAGTGCGAGCTGTTCTGATCGGTATAGCGCGCAGCGATGAACTCAAAGAACTGTCTGACCAGTATCGGCGAGTCAAGCTCCCCGTCAACCTTGCCTGCGATCAGGACATAATTAAACGGAAGGTCGATATCCGACTTGACGTTGTCAAACACACCTCTTATCTCGTTGACGTAGTTCCTTGCCTCTTTCTCTTCGCAGTTTTCGATGATGTCAACAAATCTCTCAGAGCTCATCTGGAACATAATGATCTTCCTGCTGATACTCTCGATAGCTCTGCAGGCCGATATTCCCTTCATGCCCATTTTGACGTTGTCTTCAACAGTTCCGGCCGCGGGAAAAGAAAAGAACACATAGATAAGGTAATATGGCTTCCCGCCGGAGTGTCTTGTGATATACTCATCCAGCGCGCTCTGCCCCTGACACCCGGACACCTCATCGTAGGTCTCGGCGTGGAACAAAAGATGTGCGAGCACGAAAACGATCGCGTACGAAAGACCTGCAAACACAACGTGCGTCCTCTCAACGACGAGTATCTGCGCTGTCAAAAGAGCTATTTCAATCGGCACTACAGCATAGACGGTGGTCCACACTATTCTGGATAGATTGTTTCTGTTGATCACAGTGGTTATGAAACAGATGACGGCACAGACAATTCCTGCGCAGCTGTAATATCTGATAAGATGCGTTACATCAATACCGCCCTCCTCCATCCTGCAGATTTTCCCGGAGAAGATTTCAAAGAGCGCTCCTGTCACATAGACGACTGATAAGACTGCATACATGGAGAGGAACTCTTTTCGCTGACTTCGCCTTATCAGTGACAACATGTTCACATAGGAAAAGACAAAATAAAGCGTTATATTGTACGATATCAGAAACAGTACAACCTGCCCCATGAAAAGATATTTGTTGTAGTATCGTTCGGGATTATTTGCCGCCACCAGTATCGAGATCTGGAGAACTGATGAGATTGCAGAAGAAATAAGCCCCGCAAAAACATACCTGAAGACATAGGTATTGCGCGGTTTTGAATAAAAAATCACCATCAGGATGAGCACTGCAAAAAGGACTGACGCGTACTCACCGACATAGTTATAAAGTAAAAACGGTTTTGTGTACATGTCATCATGTTATCACAAAACCGTTTGTATTTTTATAAACTCTATATAAAACTTTTATAAGAAATCATTCCTCGGAATTTGCAGCAGCAACCTTCTCAGCTCTGTCAGCTACTTCCTTGGCCTGAACATCCGAAGGAGCCTGCTCGTATCTTGCGAACTCATACTCGTAGTCTCCGCTTCCGCCTGTCATTGAGCGCAGCTGCGTGCAGTAGCCAAAGAGCTCCATCATCGGAACCTCCGCCTCGATGACCTGCTTGCCTGTGAGGGAAGGATTCATTCCGAGAACTCTTCCTCTTCTCTTGTTGAGGTCACCCATAACGTCACCGGTGAAGTTGTCCGGAACGGTTACCTTGAGTGATACGATGGGCTCAAGAAGAACCGGTGAAGCATCCATGAAGCCCTTCTTGAAGGCGCCCGATGCTGCAACCTTGAATGCCATCTCGGAGGAATCAACAGGGTGATATGATCCGTCGTAAAGTGTGGCCTTTACTCCTACAACCGGATAAGCTGCAAGCGGTCCGCGAAGCACTGACTCTGCGATACCCTTCTCAACTGCCGGGAAGAAGTTCTTGGGAACTGCTCCGCCGACAACTACCTGGTCAAATACATAAGGTGTTGTGGGATCGCCTGAGGGTTCAAAGCGCATCTTGACGTGACCGTACTGGCCGTGTCCGCCTGTCTGCTTCTTGTACTTGTACTCAACATCGGAGTTCTTGCGGATGGTCTCTCTGAACGCTACCTTGGGCTTGGTCAGATCGATGCCGACCTTGTAAATATTCTGGAGCTTAGACTGGATAACCTCCAGGTGCATATCGCCCATACCGTAGATGAGGGTCTGACGGTTCTCGGCGTCGTTGACAACCTTGAGTGTCTGGTCCTCAGCTGAGAGCTTGGCAAGTGACTGTGCGATCTTGTCGATATCTCCCTTGTTCTGAGCGTGGTATCTCATGTATGTGTAAGGCTGTGAAATATCCATCCTGGCGTACTGGATGGGATTAGCCTTGGTAGACAGTGTGTCTCCGGTTGTGATATCGAGCTTCTGAAGAGCGCCGAGGTCACCTGCGTGGAGCTCGGGAACTTCGGTTGCCTTGTTGCCCTGAAGAACGTAGAGCTTGCCAATCTTCACATCGATATCCTTGCCTGCGACAAACATCTGGTCATCAGACTTAAGGACACCCGAGCGAACCTTGATAAGCGAGTACTTGCCGATGAAAGGATCGATCATGGTCTTGAATACAAATGCTGTCTTGGGCTTTGCAAAGTCAAAGTCAGCCTCGAAGATCTCGTTGGTATTGGTGTTGATACCGGCCATCTTGCGGTTGTCTGGGCTTGGCATGTACTTGACAATATCGTCGAGCACTGTGTAGATACCCTGGCAGAGAGTGCTGGATCCCATCTCGATAGGAACGATCGTCCCGTCGCAGACATTGCTCCTGGCAGCTGCTCTGATTTCCGCCTCTGAGAACGTCTCACCGTTAAAGTACCTGTCCATGAACTCCTCTGATGTCTCAGCGACGGTCTCAATAAGCGTATCTCTGAAGAGCTTGAGGTTGGCTTCGTTGTACTCGGGAACGGGACACTCAACAACCTCTTTTCCTTCCCATCTGAAGCCCTTCTCCTGGATGACGTTTACATATCCGACGAACTTCTCGTTCTCACGGATAGGGAGGTTGAACGGAGCCATCTTCTTGCCGTACTTGTCAGTGAGGTCCTGAACTACCTGTCTGTAGGAAACGTCATCTATATCCATGTCGGAGACGAAAAACATGCGGGGAATCTTGTACTTCTCGCACATATCCCACGCCTTCTCTGTCCCGACCTCAATTCCTGCCTTGCCGGAAACAACGATGATAGCTGCGTCTGCAACACTGATTGCCTCCTGAACCTCTCCGATGAAATCAAAGAAACCGGGAGTATCTATAAGATTGATCTTGTGACCTTCCCACTCCAAAGGAATAGTCGTTGCGCTGATGGAAATATGTCTCTTCTGCTCTTCCTTGTCAAAGTCAGAGAGTGTGTTTCCATCCTCAACCTTGCCCATACGGGAAGTGATTCCTGCCAGATATGCCATAGCTTCTGCAAGAGTTGTCTTACCTGCCCCACCATGACCAAGCAGCACTACATTCCTAATCTTGTCAGTCGTGTAAACATTCATGTGTCATCCTCCAGTCACCTTTTTGTGTATAATGATGAGATATTTGTATTCCCCCAAAAATCCCATACAACCATTTTACTAAAAAGACTCTCCCTATACAAGTATTTTAGGGCTAATTGCACAAATATATATCTATTGTTTTTTGCACTTTAAAGTGATATAGTGGTGGAAGTAATGCATAATTATATACTGAAGGGAAACAGCTGCAATGGAAGCGAAAACTTTTGGCTTTGTGGGACTTGGTCTCATCGGAGGCTCCATAGCCAGAGCCATCAGGTCGGTAATTCCCGATTCCCGCATAATGGCCTACACGCCTCACAAGGAGACTGTCGACAAGGCCTTTCAGGACGGGATCGTGGATGAACCGCTTTTAGAGATATCAGATAAATTCAGCGAGTGCGACTACATTTTTTTGTGCGCGCCTGTCGCTGTAAACAACGAAAACCTCAGAAAAATTGCAGGCTTTATACAGCCTCACACCACCATCACGGATATCGGTTCTGTCAAGACCCCCATACATGATGTGGTAAAAGAACTCTCGCTCGAGGAGCAGTTTATCGGCGGACACCCCATGGCAGGGACTGAGAGGATAGGCTACAACAACTCAAAGGCCGGACTTTTGGAAAATGCCTATTATATACTCACAAAAACTAAAAAAACTGACGAAGAGCGTCTATTTGCCTATGAGTCCCTTGTCAGGCAGATCGGCGCTATTCCCCTTATTGTATCCTATGAGCGGCACGATTTTATCACCGCTGCCATAAGCCATGTGCCCCATGTAATATCAGCCTCCCTCGTAAACCTCGTCCACGACAGCGACAGCGAGGATCAGCTGATGAAGACCGTGGCAGCCGGAGGTTTCAAGGACATCACGAGGATATCATCATCATCTCCCGTCATGTGGAATCAGATATGTATGACCAACTCGTATAACATTTCGCAGCTCCTTTCAGACTACATTGACTCCCTCATGGATATAAAGCTTGCAATCGATGAGCACGATGAAGCTAAGGTCACGGATTTTTTCACATCTGCAAGGCAGTACAGGGAGTCCTTTACAGATACCGCCTCCGGCCCCATCAGGATTGTCCACGAGCTGCGGGTTGAGATCGATGACAAGCCCGGGAATCTCTCCCGTGTTGCAACCCTGCTCTCCGACAACTCGATCAACATCAAGAACATCGGTATTGTTCACAACAGGGAGTACGAACGCGGAACACTCAGGATTGAACTTCACGACAGGCAGGGTCTTGAGAGGTCCAGAGATATACTTAAGTCACATGGGTTTACAGTTTTTACCAAAAAGTAGCTGGTGTACACCAGGCTACACGGAGAAATATATGATCGCACTAGAGAGAGCTAAACATCCTTTAAAAGGAGACATATTTGTGCCGGGGGACAAATCAATCTCCCACAGGAGCATCATGTTCGGTGCTCTGGCAAAAGGGACCACTGAGGTTACAGGATTTCTTGAGAGCGCAGACTGCCTCTCTACAATTGACTGTTTTAAAAAGCTCGGCGTTGAGATTGAGCACTCGATCCGCCCCACCAACGGTGTACCTACGATCACCGTGCACGGAGGCGGGCTAAATAACTTCACCGCTCCCAATTCAACTCTTTACACAGGAAACAGCGGGACAACCACAAGGCTTATGTCGGGCATTCTTTCGGCTCAGCCCTTTGACTCCATGATCACCGGTGACATGTCCATCGAGAAAAGACCCATGGAGAGAATAATAAAGCCCCTGACCCAGATGGGTGCAGAGGTTACATCGATAATGGGAAACGGCTGCGCTCCCCTCAGATTCACAGGTGGACGCTCACTTCACGGCATCAACTACAGAAGCCCCGTATCTTCCGCACAGGTAAAGAGCTGCATCATGCTCGCAGGACTTTATGCCGAAGGGGATACGGTTGTGTATGAGCCCGCCCTTTCCAGGAATCACACGGAGATAATGCTCTCCGCCTTCGGCGCGGACATACACAATGAGGTTGCGCGTGACGGCAGCGCCGCATGTATCCTGCATCCCGGTATGCCTCTTAGCGGAATGAAGATCAATGTCCCGGGGGACATCTCCTCCGCCGCATACTTCATGGCAGCAGCCCTCATCGTTCCGGACTCCGAGATACTCATCAGAAACGTCGGGATAAACGCAACACGCGCCGGCATCATCACTGTTCTCAAGCAGATGGGCGCCGATATCACGCTCCTGAATGTGGACGAATCCCACGAGCCCAAGGCAGACATACTGGTCAGATACTCAGAGCTGCACGGAAACGAGAATCACCAGTTCGTGATTGGCGGCAAGGACATACCGAGGATGATAGACGAGCTACCCGTCGTGGCTGTTCTTGCAGCTACCGCAGACTGCGACACCATCATAAAGGACGCCGCGGAACTCAAGATCAAGGAATCCAACAGAATAGATACGGTAGTTGATGGCCTTACAAAGATGGGGTGCGACGTTGAAGCAACCGACGACGGCATGATAATCCACGGCGGAAGGCCCCTGCGCGGAGCCGACATCGACTCCCATTCCGACCACCGCCTGGCGATGAGCTTTGCGATAGCATCGCTCGCAGCCGAAGGCACCACACGCATTCTTGGCGATGAGTGTGTTGGCATCTCCTACCCCAGCTTTTTCAAGGATCTGCAGACACTGCTGTAATTGTGCAGAGGGACGGCGGCCGCATCTCTCGCCGTCCTGTCAACCGCCACATTAACATTCTGAACGTCTAAGCGGCCTTACTCATTGCGGAAGAGGTCACGTGTGTAGACCTTATCGACTACATCCGAGAGCTCGTCTGTCATGCGGTTTGCTATGATGAAATCGCACTCTTTCTTGAATTTAGTAAGGTCGCGCTCGACTTTCGAGTTAAAGAAATCATCGTCCTTTAAGGTGGGCTCGTAGACAACGCACTCGATTCCGCGTGACTTGATGCGCTTCATAACGCCCTGGATGGCGGACTGCCTGTAGTTGTCAGAGCCTGCCTTCATAGTGAGCCTGTACACTCCCACCTTCTTGGGGTGGAGGGCCCAGATCCTGTCGGCGATGAAATCCTTTCTCGTGCGGTTGGCATCAACAATGGCCGAGATCAGGTTGTTCGGCACATCCTCGTAGTTTGCCAGAAGCTGCTTGGTGTCCTTGGGCAGGCAGTAGCCGCCGTAGCCAAAGGACGGATTGTTGTAGAAGTCGCCCACTCTCGGATCGAGGCATACGCCTTCTATGATATTTTTCGTATTAAGTCCTCTTACCTCGGCGTAGGTGTCAAGCTCGTTGAAGAAGGAAACCCTGAGCGCGAGGTAGGTGTTGGCAAAGAGCTTAACAGACTCTGCCTCTGTCGAGTTCATAAACAGAACATCTATGTTCTCCTTGATAGCGCCCTGCTTTAACAGATCAGCAAAAAGATGTGCCATCTCTGTAGCTTCATCGCTGTCTGTATCGTGTCCCACGATGATACGTGAGGGATATAGGTTGTCATACAGAGCGTGCCCCTCTCTCAGAAACTCGGGCGAGAACATGATGTGATCGGTGTTGTAGGTATCACAGAGTTCCTCCGTGTAACCTACAGGGATCGTCGACTTGATCACGATGTACGCATCGGGATTCTCGCGCCTCACCTGGTCTACAACACTCGCAACAGACGAGGTGTCAAAGTAGTTGAGCTTCTCGTCGTAGTTCGTCGGCGTGGAGATAATGACAAACTGCGCATCACTGTAAGCCTCTGAAGCGTCAAGTGTTGCGCGCAGCCTTATATTATCTTTTTCAAGATATTCCTGTATTTCCTTGTCTACGATGGGCGAAATACGCCTGTTTATCATGTCGACCTTCTCGGGAACGACATCAACCGCCGTCACGTCATTGTACTGCGACAGCAAAAGAGAATTGGACAGACCAACATATCCTGTTCCTACCACTGCAATTTTCATTGGTTATCTCCCTGAAGCTTCCTCTTCTCGTCCTCTACGAGTTCATAGACATCTATCCTCTGCTTGACCTCCTCAGGCATTCCGATAAAAAGTCCGCCGTAGTGGAAGGTGTCATTTTCTTTGGACGCCCTGACTATCTGAACTATGACATGCAGAACCTCCTTGGTCCAGATTGTAAGCTTGGCCTCATAATTATTGCCGATGGTGAGCTGCTTGTCAGTAGAAAAACCCATGCCTGTACTTGATGCATCTGTAATCTTGATCTCGCAGGCATCAATCGACTCTGTTCCCAGCTCCTTTAAGATGATCTCACCCGTAAGTTCAAGTCTCTTGTTTTTTCTTCTGTCTTCCATAATTATCCCCCATGATAGTCATATAAAGATATAATACCACAATTCTAAGCTCGAAATAACCTCGCTAAGAATTTTGGTATCCTTATCGCTAAGCTCGATAATACCTCGCTAAGCGAATCAGTATACCACAAATTCACATAAAGAAGCAGGCGTCTCCGAATGAAAAGAACCTGTAGCGCTCCCTGATTGCCTCTTCATAGGCTGCAAGCACGTGCTCGCGCCCTGCGAGCGCCGAGACGAGCATGACCAGGGTTGACTCGGGCAGGTGGAAGTTTGTTATCAGGCGGTCTGTCACCTTGAATCTGTAGCCGGGATAGATGAATATCGACGTGTCACCGCTGCCGGCCTTCATAACCCCGTTTTCATCCGCTGCGCTCTCTATGGTCCTGCAGCTGGTGGTACCGACACAGATCACCCTGTGCCCATCCTTCTTTGCCCTGTTTATTTTTTGAGCCGCCTCCTCCGTCACCTGGTACCATTCGGTGTGCATGTGGTGCTCTTTTACGTTGCTCACCTTGACGGGCCTGAAGGTTCCAAGCCCGACATGAAGGGTCACAAAAGCCATGTCAACGCCCTTTTCACTTATCCTGTCAAGGAGCTTAGCTGTGAAGTGCAGTCCCGCGGTCGGGGCTGCGGCAGAGCCCTCGAATCTGGCGTAGACCGTCTGGTACATGTTCCTGTCCTTTAGCTTGTGCGTGATATAGGGAGGAAGCGGCATCTCGCCGAGCCTGTCAAGAACCTCTTCCCATATCCCCTCGTAAAAGAACTTTACGAGGCGGTTCCCGTCATCAACAATGTCCAGGATCTCTGCCGTAAGGATTCCACCGCCAAACGAGGCTCTTGCCCCGGGGCGGAGCTTTTTGCCCGGCTTTACAAGGCACTCCCAGACATCTGCCTCTTTTCTTTTTAAAAGAAGTATCTCGACTGCTGCGCCTGTATCCTCCTTTACTCCGAGGAGTCTTGCGGGAATTACCTTTGTATTGTTCAGAACCAGACAGTCGCCGGGTTCAAGGTAGTTTATTATGTCACTGAAAATATGGTGCTCTACAGCGCCTGTCTCCTTGTCAACGCAAAGGAGCCTGCACTCATCGCGCTTTTCCATCGGGTCCTGTGCAATCAGCTCCTGTGGCAGGTCAAAGTAATAGTCGGCTGTGGAGAGCCCGGTTATCTTATTATCACCCATGCTCACTCGTTTCTGAAATCAATATTCTGAAGGAAGGAGACATATCCTCTCTTGGCTTCATAGAGGTCAGCCTTGCTGATTGCTTCCCAGGGTGCGTGCATATTAAGGACTGCAACGCCGGAGTCGATCACGTTCATCCCGTAGAGAGCAAGGATGTAGGCGATCGTTCCGCCTCCTCCAACATCTACCTTTCCAAGTTCAGCTGTGTGGTAAATGATCTTGTCTTTATCGAAGGCCTTTCTGATCTCTGCGATGTACTCGGCGTTGGCATCGTTGGAGCCGCTCTTTCCGCGGGAGCCCGTGAACTTGTTGAACACAAGGCCGCCGCCCAGAAATGCTGCGTTCTTTTTCTCAAAGCTCGATGCATACGAGGGGTCAAAGCCTGCGCTCACATCGGATGAGAGCATGCAGGAGTTTGCAAGGCACCTTCTGAGTGCGAGGTCGGAAAATCCATCTTTGGTGAGATTCATGAGCTCCGCAACAGCGTTTTCAAAGAATCTGCTCCTCATGCCTGTTGCGCCGACTGAACCAATCTCCTCCTTATCTACGAGGAGGCAGCAGCCGCATCTCTTTAAGTCCTTTGCCTCGAGGATTGCCTTCATCGAAGGGAAGGCACATACCCTGTCGTCGTGTCCGTAGCCGAGTATCATCGATCTGTCAAAGCCGGCGTCCCTGGCCTTTCCTGCAGGAACGATCTCAAGCTCCGCTGACAAAAAGTCCTCTTCCTCGATACCGTAGAGGTCATTTAAGATTGCAAGAAGGCCGCGCCTTACAGCGCCTGACACCTTGCCGCTCTCAGCCTTCTCAGTCTTTTCTGCACCAATAGCGTACTGCTCTCCGGCCGATAGCTTCGAGTTCTTTTTCTCACCCTTTTCCTTCTCCGAGCTCTCAATAACAAAAGGCCTGTTTCCGATGATGAGGTCGAGCGCCTCACCCTCGATGACATTTGACGCCTTCTTGGTGAGCTGATCCTGAGCGAGGTGGATCAGAAGGTCCGAGATAAAGAATACCGGATCGTCCTCATCCTCTCCGACATTCAGCTGCACTGTGGTCCCGTCTTTTTTTACCACAACTCCGTGGATTGCAAGAGGGATGGTGACATACTGGTACTTCTTGATGCCGCCGTAGTAGTGTGTATCGAGGTAGGCAAAACCGCCGTCCTCGTAGAGAGGGTTCTGTTTTACATCGAGTCTTGGCGAATCGATGTGCGCGCCCAAGATGTTCATGCCCGCTTCAAGAGGCTCTGATCCGAGCTGGAAGATGATGATGGACTTGTTCATCCATACGCTGTAGACCTTGTCGCCCTTTTTGAGCTTTGTCTTTGACCCGCGCAGAGATGCGAGTTCTCTGTAGCCTGCAGCCTCGATTTCATTTACAATAGTGTCGATTGCCTCTCTCTCAGTCTTGGAATTATTGAGAAACTCCTTGTACTCATCTGCGAGCTTCTCAACCTTTTTTAGATCCTTGTTATCATATGTGGTCCATGCGTTGATTCTGTTCATGCTCTGTTTCTCCTCTTTATGCGCGAAGCTGGATATTCATTGACTCAAGGCCGTTTAATATCTTCTTCATTGCGTCGTTTACTTCTTCGTCCTCCATGGTCTTTTCCTTGTCCCTGAAAGAAAGTGAATATGCCATGGACTTAAATCCTGCCTGTATCTGTGCGCCCTCATAGATGTCGAAGAGCTCCAGACTCTCAAGCTTTTTGCCTGCGCGCTGCCTGATCATCTTCTCGATGTCACCTGCAAGAACATCCTTGGGAACAACCATCGAGATATCCCTTGTAACTGCGGGGAATTTGGCAATGCCCGTGTAGATGGTGTCAAAGCTTGCGCTCTCAACAACAAAAGGCATATCAATGACAGCCACATAAACTCTCGTGCCGATATCGTAATTGTCCGCAACGGCCGGGTGAACCTCTCCAAGGTATCCGATCACGTTTCCGTCGTACATGATATTCGCCTGTCTTCCCGGGTGTAAAAAGCTCTTTTCCGCCTTTGGGTCATAGGAAACTCCAGCCAGCATATTTACACTGTCCAAAAACTCCTCAACAACGCCCTTCATGGTAAAGAAATCGCCATCTCCGTAAAAGCCCAGAGTGAACTGCATCCTCTCATCGGGAAGCTCTTTTAGCGGAAGCTCCTTTGGAATATAGATGTTGCCAAGCTCGTACAGTGCGACGTCCTTGTTCCTTCTGTTGAAGTTCGTTGCAAGGCTCTGAAGCATACCGTTTAAAGAGATGGTCCTCATGATCGAGAAGTCCTCGCCAAGAGGATTGGATATCCTGATTGCATTTCTCTCTTTTGCATCCTCCGGTAAAAGAAGCCTGTCAAATACCTTGGGGCTCTCGAAGGAGTAGGTATAAGCCTGCGAGAAACCGCTAAACTGCGCAATCTCCCTGGCCTTCTTCTCAACCCTCATCTTGAAGGTGATGCCGCCTGTTGTAACGCTGTTCCCCGGAAGTGTCATCGGAATCTTGTCGTATCCCGTAAACCTCGCAACCTCCTCGGCGATGTCGCACATCTCATTGAGGTCCTGCCTGAAGGAAGGAATGATGACTTCGTCTGTAGCAGCGTCGTACTCAACCTCTTCCTTGTTAAGAATCTTTATCATCTCATCCTTGGAAATGTCTGTTCCGAGGAGCCTGTTTATCCTGTCAGCCTCAAGCGCAAATCTCTTTAGGGGCTTTACGGAAAGTCCCACCTGTACAACTCCGGGAACGACTTTGCCGCAGCCAAGCTCTTCAACCAGCTGGCAGGCCCTGTTTATCGCATCGAGCGCATTTGCGGGATCGAGCCCTTTTTCAAAAAGACCTGATGCCTCGGTACGAAGCCCCACTCTCTTTGCGCTCTTTCTGATGTTGGGGCCGTTGAAGGTCGCAGCCTCAAAGAGGACCGTGTTCACACTGTCAGTTATCATGGAGTTCTCACCGCCCATGATACCGGCAATTCCGACCTCCTTTTTCCCGTCGCAGATCATGAGGACATTACTATCGAGCTTTCTCTCCTGTCCGTCGAGGGTCGTGAAGGTATCGCCGTCAGAAGCTCTTTTTACTATGATCCTGTTGTCTGCAATTGTTGACATGTCATAGGCGTGCATGGGCTGGCCGTACTCCATCATGACATAGTTGGTGATGTCAACGAGGTTGTTGATGGGTCTTATGCCGACGCTTGATAGTCTCCTCTGCATCCACTTGGGTGAAGGTGCTATCTTTATGTCTTTTACGACTCTAGCGCAGTAATTGCTGCAAAGATCCGTATCCCTTATCTCCACCTCTATCATGTCGGCAGCATTTCCGTCTGCCTCTTCCTTAACCGTAACCTTTGGTGCATTGAAGGGGAGCCTGAAGGTTGCTGCGCACTCCCTTGCAATTCCGAGGATTGAGTAGCAGTCGACACGGTTTGATGTTACCTCAAACTCAAATACTGTGTCGTGGAGTCCCAATACTTCTACGGCATCAGCTCCGACCTTGGTATCCTCGGGAAGTATGTAGAGCCCCTCCTCGGGAGCGTCCGGATAAAAATCTCTGGTCGAGCCGAGCTCTTCTATTGAGCACATCATGCCCTGTGAGGGAACGCCGCGGAGCTTCCCCGCCTTGATCCTGATTCCGTCCTCGGGAAGAGGGCCGCCGTCGTGGCCTCCGGCAACGCGTCCGCCGTCAAGAACAACGGGAACCTTGTCGCCCTCCTTCATGTTGTTTGCGCCGGTAACGATCTGAATCGTCTCAGAACCTATGTCGACCTGGCAGATAACGAGCTTGTCTGCATCGGGATGAGGCGCGATTTCTTTGATCTGCCCGACAACTATCCTGTCGAGGTTTTTGTCGAGCTGCGTGTAGCCTTCAGTCTTGGTCCCGGAGAGAGTCATCGCATCGAAGAATTCCTGATCGGTGCACTCAAGGTCCGGAACGTATGCTTTAATCCATGATTTGGATGAATTCATGTGTGTTGTCCTCCGTTATTTTAAGTGTAGGTAGTCGCGATATACGGATTGCTCCGCATTCGCTCTCGCAATCCTACGGAAATTCGGAATCCGGCCTGTTCGGCCTACTTCCTCATTTCCGTTCGGATCCATGCCATCGAATGGTTTACTCCGCGATATACGGATTGCTCCG
>JAFUYO010000034.1 GCA_017470505.1 Butyrivibrio sp.
CCTCCTTGGGCTCTTCTGTGACTTCGGGGGTTTCTTCTTCTTTGCCCTCCTCGTCCACGCCAAGCGACAGATCTTCTTCCTCAGGCTCCGCCTGTTCAGGAGATTTCTCGCCGTCTTCCTGCCCGTCGGTGGTCGTTTCAGTATTTTCGGGCACACCAATAGCCCCTTCGTCTGCAGCAAAAGCAGTCAAAGAGGGAGATAATGCCAGAGTTGCTGAAAGGACCACGCTAAGCAGTCTTCCATAAAGTCTCTTTCTCATATTCTATTCTCCTTTCACAACACCTAATCCCTAGCATCCGTGCTTCTGAGATTAGTAACACCAAATTTGTCCCCCGGCAAAGTTATCGTATCACCGAGGTCGACATGTACTTATTATCGAACACTATAGTCAGTTTATCCATTAACAATTTATGAATATTTTATGAACAAATTGTGAACACAGCTGTTTTCTTGGTTTGGGAGGGATTTCTTTTGCTGAATTTAATACTCTTTTCATAAAAAAGGCCCTTGCCCTGCCTGGCGGCAAATGAATTGTAACGAAAAGCATTGAAAAACGCAGGAAATCTATAGATTTTCGACTCATTCAAGAGTATAATGAAGTTGACTTAAAAAGGAAGTAATAATCTGTCGGAGCGGAGACATTAAACCCGCCTCAAGCGGTCGGGACGGAGACCTAAAACCCGTTCCCATTGCAGAGCATAACTGCTAAAAACCTAAGGGGTGGTTCGTCCACCCCTTTAGTATTGTGGAGATCAACTAATGGCAGATCAGGTTAGTTTCAAAACACGCGTAAAAGATACAGCGATTAGTATCGCGCCAGATTACTATTCCTACTATGTATCTCGGGATTACCTGCTTATTTCTGATGCCTTCAAAAACTCTCCCTACTATATTGTTCGGGCTGAAAAGGACAATTATCTCCACCTTGTCGGCGTTTCCACCAAATTATCAGCCACAGCGTTTTTCGACAAATGTCTGAATGGTACATTGGATGAGTCCGATTTTGAAATATCCACACATGGTCAAGATGAAAAGCAGTCAAAAGGTTCCATAAGACGAAAAATCAAATCTCTTCCGCTTATTACCGGTCTGTTCACGGATTCAAGCCTTGTTGAGGAGAATTTTAAGAAAAACACAGTTTTGTGTACATTCGCATCTTCTGACGGTTCTTGTACATTAGGCTTCATCGCTACACCCAGTGCACGTCCCAAAACACTCTTGGTCGGTGACGAATTAGACCATGCTAAAGCCAAAAATTTAAAGATCGTACTCTCCAAATCCAGAGACGATGACAAGTTTTCTACTGTAATTGCCGGAAAGGATGAAGATCTCGTTAATGTTTATGACTCCATAAAAGACTTGATCAGTGAGGAAATCAATAAAATAATCGTTTCTCTTATTCCCAAAGAAGACGCTGAATCCAGCTCCAAATCTCCGAATAACAAAAACCTGCAATCAGAAATAAAATAGATGCCTGTGCTTGTCTTCCGCGATACTGACAACCACAGGCATCTATACTAAACCTTTACGAATATAGATGGGGTTATACACCCAAATCTATCTTTCCCCAGGCCTTTGGCCTTACTTCCTCTGCAACCTTATCCCAGTCTTATGCTGAGTTCTCTTTCCCATTGTCTCATATATTTACTGGTTACCTCCGCACGATTTTTGATCTTGGTGACTACAGTCTTGAGACTTTTTTAGTTCTGCTCCATTGTTGTGCTTGAATCTGTGATACCGTACTTTTTGTAGAGCCTCTTTCGCTGGGCGGGGGTTGCGTTAAGTGCTTTATTGAAGTCCTTGCGCTCCGGGCCGATTGCTTTGATGAGGCTGGCAAACAGGTCTTCGCCTTTTGTTATTCCCTTGGTCTCCCCTTCGGTGAGGCCCTCGGTTCGTATATCATCCATAAGCTCCTGCATTCCTGTACTGATCATAATGTTTCCTCCTGTTTTCTTCTTTTCAACAAGGTTTGTTCCTGCAAATGTCCTGATCATATCAGCTGTACTATCACTGATTTTTCCGTTCTTCCTTGTCTTAATTATATCATGTACCATTTCCTTGTCATCCGAAACCTTGATTGACTCCATCACTGCGCCAAGCTCAGACGCAAACTTGCTGAAATCCTCGATTTCATCCGGAGTAATCAGGTTGAGCTTGTAGTCGTTGATGTACTCCGCAAGTCTCGGGTCCATTTCGACGAACATATCGTAGAGTGATCTTGGAGCGTCCCATTTCTTTTTGTCAAAGCAGATGCAGAGCGTTATTACCGGTATTAGTTTGTCATTTTTGGAAAAGCCCGATAGTTTCTCGGCTTCTGTCAGGTCGTTTTTCTCTTCGTGCATTTTTCTGATATCTTCTACCTGCGCGGCATAGTTGAGCATATCATAAAGTCCATCCCTTACCGGCATTGCGTAGTGGATGTTGGACTGCGCTTCAATCCCGAGGAGTACAAAGGTCGCATACTTGCTGCGTTTAATTGTGCAGCGCTTTAGGAACTGTAGCAGAATTACTTAGTCATTTGACGCAGGATGCTTTTCCGGGAGCAAGGAAGAAAACGTAGCCGTAGCGGGCTACGGCGAGGCTTTCTGACGCAGCTGTCGGGAAAGCAGACAAGTCAAATGACTAAGTTAATTCGCTACAGTTCCTAAGTATGTCGCGCATCTTCTTATTTGTGATGAGTCTGTTCATCTTCTTCCTGATCACAGCAAGCTCTGTTGGATCCAGCTCCATGAGATCCTCCGGTTTTATGACCTTCTCTCTGCCATAGCAATAATAATTGAATGCATCAGCGAAGATGATGTTCTGGTCAAGGTAATCCTTGCTTATTGTGTCTTTCTTTCCCATAATCCTGCCTTTCTTCTCATTTTCCCTTACCTCTTTTCATTGGTATTATTGGTGGTATTTTCAGCGAGTAGCTATGTCTTCCACGAATGTGGGTTACTGTCCCCGAAACGGGACAAGAGATACATTATCATATTTGGGGGAGAAAGTCTATAGGAATTTCTCAAGAGAGAAAACCCCTTTGAAGTGAAAAGTTAATTTCCACTTCAAAGGGGTGAAACAAAATCCTATTTCATTGCGCCAGTTTTTAGGAACTGTAGCAGAATTAACTGAACATTTTACGCAGAATGATTTTTCAAAGGCAAGGAAGAAAACGCAGACAATGCGGGCATTGTTAAGGCTTTCTGACGCAGCATCTGGGAAATCAGGCAAGTAAAATGTTCAAGTTATTTCGCTACAGTTCCTTACCTGGTTATTTTTTCGAAATCTACCTTTCCGTGTTTGCAGATGGGGCAGATGAAATCATCGGGGAGGTCCTCGCCGACATACTCGTAGCCGCAGATTCTGCAGCGCCAGATGGTCTCTCCTGCGGGGGTGACTCCCACTTTCTCGGGCCTTGGCTTGATGTCGCTCTGGTAGAACTCATAGGTGCAGGATGGCGCATCGGAGAGCACCGTCATAAATGTGGGCTCACAGATGAACAGGGTGTGCGATCCAAGGTCAACTTCGCTCTCCACCTTAAGGGAGAAATACGCGTTTGTCCCCTCCGTGATGAAGGGTATGCCGTTCTCTGCGGTATCAAAAGACGACGGTGCAAAACCATCGAACTTGTTCACATCCCTTCCTGACTGAAAGCCGAAGCGCTTGAACAGGTCAAAGGATGCCTCCCTGCTGATAACAGAGATATTGCAGGCGCCTGTCTTTTTTATCATATCGTGAGTGAAGTTTGCCTTGTTGACTGCGACAGAGATACGGTTGGGCTCAGATGCCACCTGGATAGCAGTATTGATTATACATCCGTTTTTCTTTTCCCCATCCACGGCTGTGCAGACAAAGAGGCCGTAGGACAGTTTGTACATTGCTTTGGTGTTCATTTCCGGCATAGCGATTCCTCCTTTTATTTTTGTTCGAGCTTGGTAAATGTTCAGATTTTGTCAACTCTTATACTTATTCAGCTTCAGTATTCGTTTGGGGCCGGTTTGTCTGCTTTTTCTGCATCCGTTGTGGCTTGTAGATTGTCTTCAGTTGTTATATCTGCAGTTGGTTCCGATTTATCAGCTTTTTCTGCATCCGCTGCGTTTTGCAGCTTGTCTTCGGTCGCTATATCTGCGGCCGATTCCGGTTTGCCATCGGTAGCCGGGCTCTTGTCTCCGGTCGCTGCATCAGACAGATCCTCGATCGTGATTGTCATCATGTCATCGCTCGTCGGGGCTTCCATCGCCGCAATTCTCCTGGCCTGGTTTGTGATTATCTCCTCGAAGAGGTTTCTCACTTCTCTGGCATTAGCGAAGTTATCTATGTTCTCTATCTTGCGGGCGGTGATCAGCGCGCGGATCTGGTGACGGACGCTCTCTTCCTCCCTGTAGTCATATTTTTTGCAATTGAGGTCAAATATCTTTTCAAGCTCATCGATGTTGTAGTCCGGGAATTCGATGTACTTATTGAACCTGGACTTGAGGCCCGGGTTGGACTCGATGAACTTCTTCATGGGCTCCGTGTAACCCGCCACAATAACAACAAAGTCGTCTCTGTTGTCCTCCATGGCTTTCAGGATCGTGTCAATTGCCTCCTGGCCAAAGGCGTCATCTTTTTGCGCAAGGGCATAGGCCTCGTCTATGAATAGGACTCCTCCCTTGGCCTTAGTGATCTGCTCCTGTGTCTTGATGGCGGTCTGTCCGACATATCCTGCAACGAGGCCGGATCTGTCGACCTCGACGAGCTGCCCCTTTGACAGGACTCCAATCTGTTTGTAAATCTGCGCGATTATCCTCGCGACCGTGGTCTTACCTGTGCCGGGGTTGCCTGTGAATACGAGGTGGAGGGACACCGGCACTGACTTAAGCCCCTGCTCCTGCCTCTTCTTCTGGACTTTTACAAAAGCCGTCAGCTCTTTTACATCAGCTTTGATGGTCTCAAGTCCGATGAGGGCGTCAAGCTTTTCCATCGGGTCCTCCTCGGGCTCTTTGGGCTCTTCCTGCTTTGGATCGGTGACATTTGGATCATTGGCAAAGAGGGCTCTTGCTTCGTTAAGAGCATCGTTGGCCTCTTTTACAGAGTCTCTGGCGCTCTGTACTTCCGACCCGTTCTTGGGAATCCCGCTCTTTGCGGCCTCCGCCGACGAGAAGAAATCTCCATATATGCTACCAAGGAGGTCCTTCTGCATATTCGTTATCTTCTCTAGTTTTTCAAGTTCCTTATCTCTATCCATATAATCTATCTTCCTCTGCATTTGATTTTCTAGCAATTCCTCTCGATTCGGGCTCTTTGACTGGAAAAAGCCTACTCTCAGTCATCGTCTATCTTCTCTTTTTCTGGCAAATCTCGCGATTTCGGCATGGTTGACTGGAAAACGCCCCTTATCAATCATCATCTATCATCACTTTTTCTAGCAAATCCCAGCAATCCGGCCTCTTTGACTGGAAAACCCTCTCCTTAACCGGAAAAACCACCTTAACTTCAGAACCTCCCTCTCATACCGGAAAATTTCCCATATTTAGGAACAGTAGCAGAATTAACTGAACAATTTACGACGAAAGATTTTTCAAAGGCAAGGAAGAAAACGCAGACAATGCGGGCATTGTTAAGGCTCTTGACACAGCATTTGGAAAAATCAGGCAAGTAAATTGTTCAAGTTATTTCGCTACAGTTCCTTACCTATCCCGCCTCAACCACCGCCGGATAGAAATTCAGCCTGTCCATATTAAATGAACAGGCCAAATTCCCGTGAAATATTGTGTAAAATATTGTGTCGCAGCGTCCGGTTTAATCGTTCAAAAACCATCCGCCACGTGTCATGAACGTTCTGTTGGTCACAAGACTGTCGACGTTCTGGCCGATGATCTGTGACGCTTTCTCCTTGTAGGCAGCTGCGCCTGACGTTCCAAGGTTCTTATAGAAATCGTAACTCATCTTTTTGCTTCCGTCAAGGTTTTTGAGTCCCTGAGCTATATGACTTTCCATCTCGTGCGCGTCATCGGTCTCCCTGAAGAGGATGAAGCTGGAGATGTAGGGGTTGTTCTCGGCCATTGTGTACGCGTAGGTGATCGAAGCTGCCTGCGCATCCTCGCCAAAGCTTGACGTGTAGCCGATCTCAGAGAGCGAGATTGCTCTCACCCTGCCGCCGGGGGCAAGGAATGAAGCCTGGCACATGTAATCGGTGAGCAGGTAGATGTTCTCCATCGTGATGTAAGGAGTTGTGAGGTTCGTGCTCACATACTGTGCCTGCTGCTTCCAGGCGTAAGGGTCAAAGAGAGGCGCGTTATAGGGGTGTACTGAAAGCGACCAGTCAATGTTGCCCTCGCGGTTGATGTAGTAGTTGAATCTGTCGAGGTACTCCTTGGAGAGGAAGCATCCGGGATTGGACTTTCTGTTCCACTCCTGGTCAAAAGAGGTGTAGACCCTCGCGTTGGCGTTCACGCCCTTGATCTCATTGTAGAAGATACGGAAGGCCTTGACGTACTCGCTGACGTTGAGCTCGATGTTGGTCGAGTTCATGTAGTACCACTCTGTCCTGGCGTTGACTTCGTTGCCGATAACCCAGTTGTCAATCGTGCCATAGGCTCCGCCTGAATACCTCTGAGCAAGGAAAGCCGCGATTGCCTTCAGGTGCTGCGTTCCGCCGTCCTCCTTGGTGTTCATGGCGTATCCCGGGCAGACGTGTGAATCCCTTGAAAGCGGGTGGATCAGGTCTGCGCCTGCGTCCGTCTTGTTGTTGAGGATCGTCATGGTGAGCTGGAAGTTGTTGCCTGCACACCAGCGCACGAATCCGTCGTACTGTGCAAGTGCCGCGCCGTTGAACTGATAGTCAACTCCGTTATAGGAAAAAGGGATGGTGTTCCCGTCAGGGCTCGGTCCCACGATGTCGCCCATGTAAAGATTGTAGACCATCTGCGCAACACCCAGATCTTTGAAAGTAGCTGCATCCGTGGTGTTGGGAAGGATTCCCTTCATGCCGTGGTCGTTTCGCCCGACTGTCTTGGTGGCCTTGGCCTCGGGGTTTGTGATGTAGTGCTCGTCACTTACCTGAACCATTGAGCCGCCGCTCTTAACCGCTACGAGGAACTTCCTCGAGAGGTTCGAACCCTTGTTGTAATAGTTTAAGGGAAAAGAAAACGTCGCATTGGCCGCCCTATCTGTCGTTGCAACAACTTCTCCCACTGTTCCGTCCTGAAAAACCTCGTCAGCATACAGGTAGTACTTGCCATCATCCGATGCGGGCAGTGTCGATGCCGAAACATTTACCACCACGTTGTCCCCCTGGATGAGACATGAACCTATGCTGACTACTCTCCCGGCTGCCTTGGCAACCTCTCCCCTGTGGTCCATTGCCACATAGGCGCTCTTGCCGGCAAAAGCAACTGTTGCTGCCACAAGTGCTCCTGCAATGATCCTCTTTAAAACATTTTCCTTTTTCACAACTAACCTCCGTAAAATACGCTCACGCACCGAAGATTTGCGTGCGCTCGCAATTTTTCTCAGACTCCCTCAGCCTTGTCTGCGATACTGCAATTTCTTACACTCCCACAATCGCGTCTGCAAAGCTGTTTAGAGCCTCTGCGTCCTTTTCGTGCAGAGCGCTCTTTATCGTCAGGATGTTCTCAAGTACCGTGCAGTTCTTAAGGCCTGAGAGCTTATCCGACATGAGCTTACCCGACATGGGTGCCCAGGTTCCGTTCTGCGCAAGGGCAAAGACCCTGTTCTGCACGGAAAGAGCCGCCATATCGCTCAAGAAGTTCTCCATAGGCGGGTAGATGCCGCCGTTGTAGGTCGGGCACATGAGAACGATCTTTTTGCAGCGCCATACCTCGCTGATGAGGTATGAGACGTCTGTCCCGGATACGTCTACCTGCCTGACATTCCCGGCACCCTTTTCGCGAAGGAGCGCGCACACTGCGTCCGCAGCGCTCCTCGTGTGTCCGTAAAGACTGCCATACACTACTATAACACCATCTTCCTCGGATTCATAGGTACTCCACTTCTGATATTTGTCCAAAAGGACATTTAAGTCCTTCCTCCAGACGGGTCCGTGAAGGGGAAGTATCATCTGAATGTCGAGTCCCTGCGCCTTCTTGAGGACTGCCTGCACCTGAGGACCGTACTTGCCGACGATGTTCGCGTAGTACCTTCTCGCACTGTCCAAAAAGTCCTTCTCATAGTCGTACTCATCCATGAAGATGCCGCCCTGAAGCGCTCCGAACGTACCGAAGGCATCCGCAGAAAACAGTGCCTTGGAAGCATCGTCATACGCGAAAAGAACTTCCGGCCAGTGTACCATGGGAGCTGCAACAAAGTGGAAGGTGTGGGCTCCTGTCGAGAGTGTGTCGCCCTCTTTTACTTCGAGCTTATTAAAGGAAGCCGCCTCAGGGAAGAACTGCTGCATGAAAACAAAGGTCTGCTTGCCGCCGACAACCGTAACATCGGGGTACATGGCAACCACCTTGTCAATGAGTGAGCAGTGATCCGGCTCCATGTGAAGGACGATGAGATAGTCAAGCTTCTTATCACCAAGAGAAGCCTTGAGGTTCTCAATGTACTGGTCTGCGACCGTTACGTCAGCAGTGTCAAACACCGCTGTCTTCTCATCATCTATGAAATAGCTGTTGTAGGAGACGCCCTCAGGTATCGGGAAGATGTTCTCAAACCTGTCAAGCCTCAAATCACTCGCCCCAATCCAACTGATACTGTCAGTTATTTTCTTTGTACACTTCATTTATATATCCTCCTGTCTTTCCAATTATACCCCAGATTTCCTTGAAACTGTAGCAAAATTACTTCTTAAACTCCAGTATCGTCTTCTCGACCACCTTGATGTCGATCGGCTTACTTACGTGAGCGTTCATGCCGGCATCGAAGGCCTGCTGAACGTCGTCAGCGTAGGCGTTGGCGGTCATGGCGATGATCGGTATCCTGTCGGACCAGTCTGTGCCAAGCGCCCTGATGGCTGCTGCCGCCTCGTACCCGTTCATGACAGGCATCTGGATGTCCATCAGGATCATGTCGTAGTCGCCCTCGTTTGCGGCCTTGAACATCTCAACAACCTCCTGACCGTTGCAGCCCCTTGTGACGGTTGCGCCCTCCATCGCCATGAGCTCTGTCAGGATGTCGGCGTTGATGTCGTTGTCCTCAGCTGCGAGGAACTTCATACCCTCAAGCGGGTTACTCACTTCCTCGGTTGTTGCGGCGCTCGCCCTCTCGGAGATGTCCTCGATGAGCTGCTTGAAGGTAGAGACAAAGAACGGCTTCTGCATCAGGTCGTTGGCGCCTGCTGCCCTTATCTCATCCTCAACTCCCTCAAAGTCGTCGACCATTGCTATGATGAGCGCGTTGTTGCGCTTGTCCTTGGATCTGATGGTACGGATGATCTCTGCGGCCGTCATGTTGCCGACCTGCTCGTCCACGATGATGACGTCAAACGGCGTCTTGTCCTCCTCGCAGGCATCTATGAGGCGCAGCGCGCCAAAGCCTGTGGGCGCCTCCATGACCTCTATCGACTCGTTCTCCAACACGCCTGCGATCTGCTCGCACTCTGCGTGATCCGCATCCACAAAAAGAGCTCTCCCTATGCCGTGCGCCTTCCAGAAGTCCACGTTGCTGACTTCTGCGACCTTGAGACGAAGGTTTACGATAAACTCGCTTCCCTTGCCCTCCTCGGACTCGACCCTGATGGTTCCGCCCATGAGCTCGACAAGGCTCTTGGTTATCGCCATTCCAAGGCCCGTGCCCTGGATGCCCTTGGTTGCGCCCTTGTCCTCTCTCGAGAAGGCGTCGAATATCTTGTCCTTGTACTCGGCCTTCATGCCGATACCGTTGTCCCTGATTGAGAACTTGACGTTCTGATACCCTTCCGATGACGATGGCGACTCGCTTATCGTGAACTCTATCCGTCCGCCCTCCTGGGTGTACTTGACGGCATTTCCCAGGATGTTCACGAGTATCTCGTTGATCCTCTGCTTGTCACCCATGAACGAGTCGTGCTCCATATCCTCTATGCGCACGATGTACTCCTGGTTCTTGGCCTTGGCCTGGAAGCTGACAACTGAATTGATCTCCTCCAGCAGAAGACCTATCGCCATCTCCTTGATATCGAGCGTAGTCTTGCCGCTCTCGATCTTACTCATGTCGAGGACGTCATTCAGAAGCGCAAGAAGGTTCTGTGATGCGAGCGATATCTTGTGCGTATACTCCCTGATCTTGTCAGGCTCCTCGGCGTGCTTGTCGATCAGAAGGTTAAAGCCCGTGATGGCGTTCATCGGCGTCCTGAAGTCGTGCGACATGTTTGCGAGGAAGCTCGTCTTTGCCTTGTTCGCAGTCTCTGCGGCGTTCAGCGCCTCCTGCAGCTGGTGGTTACGCCTAATCTCCTGCGTCCTGTCGTAGAACGCAAGCGCCAGACGCTTGCCGCCGTCATCTATCGTGCTGACGATAACACCTACGTAGTAGAGATGCTCATAAGTCTTTAAGTTTTTGAACCTGATCTCCTCGATGAGCTGGGCTTCGCCTGTGTCCATCGCCCTTGTGATGACCTCGTCAATCCTCTCCTCAGTGCCGCCCTCTCTCTGGGCCTTCGCCATTATCCTTATGTCTTTTTTGAGCTCGGGCAGGTCGATCCCGAGAACCTGCTGCGCATTTGCCGTTATAAAGCTCGGCTCAAAGCTCCCCTCATTGACAACCGCCAGGATGTCGTTATTTTTTTCAACGACGAAGTCAAAGAGCCACTCCCTGTAATGGATGTCATTCTCCTTAAGGCGCAGCTGCTCCTTGTTCATCCTGTCGATCTCGAGCACCATCTCGCTAAGGGTGTCCGCCATCTCCTTCATCGAGGCGGAGAGGTGCCCGACTTCATCATCTGTCCTGTCGTTGTTCTCAACCCCGAAATATCCGTTCTTGATCTCTTCCGCCATCTTGTTGATGGCTATGATCCTCTTGCTGAAGCTGTCCGCAAACCTGTTGCCGACAACGAGCGTAACTGCGAACAGGATAAGCGCCAGCACGATGACCGTAAAGAGGATCCTGAGAACATCCGAAGATATCTCATTCCTGTCGATGTAGTAGTAGAGCACCCAGTTATTGGTCGTGTGGCCGGAGGGCGCGATGAAGAAATCGCCGTTGTTTACAAACGTCTCGGCCCTGCCGCTCTTTATGTAATCTACAATCCTCTTATCAAGCTCTTCGTTTTTGATGCTGTTGTGGCTTATGACGTTTCCGTCCGTGTCGAGGATTATGAGGCCGTTATTTAAGTAGCTGCTCTGATTGACTATGGAAAAGAAGTTTTCACTCTTGACCTTTAAGACGATCATGCCGATTCGCTTTGAGGAAGTCGCCGAGTCAAGGAGAGCCTTTATGAGGTAAACTCCGCCCTCTCCGTCCGTAACCCAGCTCGAGCTGTACTCGCCGCCGACAAATTCGTACCACTTTTTCTGAAGATCAGTCTGCGGCTTCATCAGAAAGTCGCCCATGTGCTCCCCGTCTATGAGCTCTGAGTAGATCATGATCGACTCTATATTGGTGTCGCTCGAGAGGTAATACCAGATGAGCGGCTCAATATTGCCGTTCAGCTCATCCATCAGCGCATACGGGTCCTGCTTTACTCTCTCCAGAGCCTTTCTGAAGGTGTCCTCGTAGGAAAAAAACTTTACGACGTCATTTTCTCTTTTCGCATTGTTGTCAATTCCGTAGGCGATGACCTCGACATTCCCGACCATTGCCACTCTCGTCTGCTCTATCAGGTTGTTCCTCGCGACGATGTAGGAGTAAATTCCCAGTATCAGGATCGGTATTACGATCAGTATCGCAAGCGTCCTGATGATGAGTCCTTTTATCCCGTTTGATGTTATCTTTCCGATTGCTTTCATTTTTTCTACCCGTGCAGTATCTGCTTCACCAGTTTGTCTATATTGTAAATTGCCTCTTCAACAGTCTGTTTTTCCAGAACAACGCCCTGAAGTTCCCTTCCCAGCTGGTACCTCACGGGTCTGTTGAGGTCGCTCCCCCAGCTCATCCACGGTGCGAAGATGCGTCCTTCATCCCTGCATTTTTTTATCCCGTCGTAGACTTCGGAGTTTTCAAAACGGACGTCCTTTAAATAGGTCTGGCTCCCGGGCCTGTCAGCCCACAGCGCCTGCTGCCCTTCGGGTGTTGAGAGTGCCTCTAAAACACGCATTGCATCCTCTATATACCTCGAATTTTTGTTGAGGGACAAACCTAAGTCGCACCCTCCTATCACCGCTTCCCTTATGCCCTCTCTTGAGTAAAAAGGAAGTGTCCCTATTCTCATATCGGGGTTTCGCCGGATTATCTCGTTGTAGGTCTCGGGTCCTCCCACGGTCATCCCCGCCATGCCGTCCACAAATCGCTCCATGGCTGTTGCCTGATCTATCGTGTACATATCTTTTGTAAAAACCTGGTGCAGCATGAGGTCCTTCCAGTCGTCCATGTAGGGAAGAAATTCCTCTCTGAAGGTGGTCCTGCCGTACCGGAGCCTCCCGCCAAAGCCGCTCCCCCTGTCCGAGTAAAAGTACGTCGCTGCAACTATCGCAAGGGCCGCGTCGGAGAGCGCATAGGGGCTCTTGAAGCTCACCGAAAACGGCGTGATCCCCTTTACGAGTCTCATGTTGTCACAGACGCTGACGAAGCCGTAATACGAATTTGGAACCGGTATCCCCTTTTTTTCGAAGAGGTCCTTGTTGTAGTAGATGCAGTCAAACTGCGAGGTGTTGGGGACAGCGTACATCTGGTTGCCATAGCTGAACGCATCCCACGCCTCTTTGGAAAAGTCTTCGCACAGATCCGTGACAGGCGCTATGTACCCCGTCGCCGCGTGCTTCTGGATCATCTCCTGGTCCATGTAGAGAATGTCGGGCGCGCCCTTGTAGGAGAGCTGGGAGTCCAGGATTGGCTCATAGTTGCTCCTGTCAACATATACAAATTCAAACGTGTAATCCGGAAATTGTTCGGCCAGAAAAGCCTTCAGATATGTCAGATCCCCATCCTTGTACCAGGTTGATATCCTGATATAAGGCTTTCCTCCTCCGCGGAAGAAATCAAGATCCATCTCTTTATCCGACGCAAAACACAGGTCCGCCCTGCTCATTCCCAAAAAGAGCGCACCTGTAATCACTGCTATGGCAGAAAGTAAAACTACAAAGATATTCTTAAGCCTGATGCTCTTCATACTCGCCCTATCGTATCAATATCTTTTGTATTTCCCCAACATACATGATGTAATTGTCATCCCCGAGTTCGCTCTTAAGCTCCGGGTCCGCAAACCCTTCCGGTTCGCACTCCGTATGGAAAAGAACTCTCGCCGTGATGACGTTGTCCGCCTCGTCAATAAACGGAATATCTCCGCTGTGATTGACGGTCAGTCTCGCGCCCGCGATCTTGTCCTCGTCGCGCCCCGAGACCATGCTTATATACTTAAGCTCGCGCTTAAAATCGGTCTGATTCAAAAAGCTGATGGAAAACTCTCCCGTCTCATCCAGAAGCTCCCTGGTATAGCGCTTTGAGCGCAAAAAGATGTAGACCACTCTCTTGCCCCACAGATATCCATATCCTCCAAAGCCAGTGGCTGCAGTGTTGACCTTACCTTCCTTCCCTGCTGTGATGAGCATCCTGGATCCGTCGTAGATAAAAGGTCCCTGGTCTATCTCCCTGGGTGTTACCGGCTGAAAAACGTGCATTTCTCCCTCCGCTTCCCGAAATTATCCGACAGCTTTTCAGGTTTTATGGAAACACTGATCAAAGCACTGCCTGTCAAAGGATCTGAAGAAAAGTCTGAATCAGTCAGTATTGCATCAGAAGCTCCTTATCGTGTCCTCCTCGGATAATCCGGTATTTTCTATTTTTTCTATCGTTACGTCGTAACTGAAATTGTTGTCTACTTTAATAGTAACACGGTCTCCTACTTTATGTCCAAGTAATTGTTTGCCGAGAGGAGACTCTATGCTGATAAGCCCCTTAAGAGAGTCCTTTCTCATGGTCGTGACTATCTTGTAGGTCTCAAGTGAGCCGTCGTCCTCCATGCGGAGCGTGACGGTCTTGTTCATGCCAACTTCGTCATCTGACGAGGCGTCGTCCACGACTCGGGCGGTCTTTATCATCCTCTCGAGGTAGCGTATCCTCGACTCATTCTTGTTCTTCTCCCTCTTTGCCGCGTAGTACTCAAAGTTCTCAGAGAGGTCCCCCTGGGCTCTGGCTTCCTTGACGTGCTCAAGGAGCTCAGGCCTTACCACGACCTTCCTGTGCCGTATCTCCGCTTCCATGTCCTCTATGTCTTTTTTGGTCAGTTCGTTGTTCATGCTGTCTCCTGAAATATATATGATGTAAAGCTATGCGCGCTTTGCGCTCCCACAATCCTCCGGGCATTACAAAAGGGACAGGGCCCCGAGAGGCTCTGTCCCTGAAAATACTCTCTTTATCAGGCCTTGCCGACTGATCCGAAGAGTTCCATCTTCTCCTTGACTGTAGCCTTGATAGCCTCAGCTCCGGGTGCAAGAAGCTTACGGGGATCAAATCCCTTGCCCTCGAGATCCTTGCCTGCCTCGATGTATTTGCGTGTTGCATCAGCAAATGAAAGCTGGCACTCTGTGTTAACGTTGATCTTGGAAACGCCGAGTGTGATTGCCTTCTTGATCATGTCTGCAGGGATTCCCGTGCCGCCGTGAAGAACGAGAGGCATAACGCCTGTCTTCTGCTGGATCGCATCGAGAACGTCGAAACGAAGTCCCGGCCATCCTTCGGGATATTTGCCGTGGATGTTGCCGATTCCTGCTGCGAGCATATCTACGCCGAGATCTGCAATTCTCTTGCACTCATCGGGATCTGCGCACTCGCCCATTCCGATAACGCCGTCTTCCTCGCCGCCGATCGAGCCAACCTCAGCCTCGATAGAAAGACCGAGCTGGTGAGCTACGTTAACGAGCTCGGATGTCTTGGCAACGTTCTCCTCGATGTTGTAGTGCGAGCCGTCGAACATGATGGATGTGAAGCCGGCCTTGATGCACTTGTAACATCCTTCGTATGTGCCGTGGTCGAGGTGAAGAGCAACAGGAACAGTGATCCCAAGGCTCTCATCCATAGCCTTAACCATAGCTGCAACTGTGCCAAAACCTGCCATGTACTTGCCTGCGCCCTCGGATACACCAAGGATAACAGGGCTCTTGAGCTCCTCAGCTGTGAGAAGAACTGACTTGGTCCACTCGAGGTTGTTGATGTTGAACTGGCCAACTGCATAGTGACCTTCTTTTGCTTTTACAAGCATGTCTTTTGCGGATACTAACATTTTTGTTTCTCCCCTTTTTTCGAAAAATTTAAACTACTGCCATTATAACACACATTGCAGATGTTGGACAAAATACTTTAACTCAGAAAGAGATGAAGTTGTCGGACCAGAACTCCTCGTCGGATACCGCTTCGAAAGAATCGTACCGAAGAACGTACCCGGCGTTTCGAGACATCGTAAGGCTGAGTACGCCGTTCTTCGCCGTTCTCCTGACCTGTGATGTGTCATATTCCCTGGCATCGGATGCTATCAGCTGCACAAATCCGGCGTCTTTTGGCACTCCCATGGGCCAGACCTCGATCTCCCTTGTTATCTCAAAAGAGTTGTTGTTTATCGCTACGATCACAGCCGCAGTCCTGTTAAAGCGGCCAAAGACGATGATGTTGTTCTCGGCATAGAGCTCTTTCAGAGACCCGGTCTTAAGCTCCGGACAGGACTTGTGGATCTGTATCATGTCCCTGTGGAAAGCGATCATCTCCTTGTCCTCGCTCCCCCAGGGGTAGGTCCTTCTGTTGTCGGGGTCCGTAAAACCGCAGAGCCCCGCTTCATCACCGTAGTATATGGTCGGCGCCCCCGGCCATGTCATCTGTACCATCACGGCCTGGCGCATCTGGTACTTCTTAATACCAGTGTCGGCGAGAGCGCTCATCAAGGTGTCGCTCCTTCCGGCCTTCTGGCTGGTGCGTGTGAGGAACCTCGAGTGGTCATGGTTTGAGAGCTCGTTCATCGCGGTATAGAGCGATGGCATCGTGAAATTCTCGCCGCCCGCGTACATCATCGAATCGAAGAACGCTCTGGCGTTTCCCACTATCAGCGGGTTAAAGGTGTCTGAGTGCTTGTCCATACCTGTCAAAAACCAGGTCAGAGGCTCCATGAAGGCATCGTAGTTCATGACCGTGTCCCACTCATCGCCCATGAGCCACTCCTTTGCGGGGCCGTAGTGCTCAGCGAGAATTATCGCATCGGGCTTTACCGCCTTGACCTCCTTTCTGAACCTCTTCCAGAAATTGTGGTTGTACTCCGGCGAGTGTCCGAGATCCGCCGCCACGTCAAGCCTCCAGCCGTCCGCATTGTAGGGCGGTGAAACCCACTTTTTGCCGATCCCTATGATGTAGTCCTCGAGCTCTTTGGAGCCCTCGTAATTAAGTTTTGGCAGGGTATCAAAGCCCCACCAGCCATCGTAGGAATTATTCTCAGGCCAGTCCTCTTTTGTAAATGAGAAATAATTTCGATAAGGGCTGTCCGCCGCCATGTAGGCTCCCTTGGCATAGCCGGGTGCGTTGTCGTAGAGCCCCTCCTTGTCCATCCACTTATTAAAGGAGCCGCAGTGGTTGAAGACGCCGTCTAAAATGACCCTTATGCCGCGGCTGTGCGCCTCGGCCACCACCTTTGAAAAGAGTTTGTCGCTCTCTTCGAGGTTCTTTCTGTTTGCGACCCTTCCTATGTACCTGGTAGCCGTCCTGTTGCTCTTTTCGTACTGCGGAAGCACATCGCCGTCATCCTCGACTATTTTCCCGAAGTGCGGGTCGATGTGGTCGTAGTCCTGAATGTCGTATTTGTGAGACGAGGGTGATACAAAGAGCGGGTTGAAGTAGATGACTTCGACGCCCAGCTCCTGAAGGTAGGGGAGTTTGTCTAAAACCCCCTGCAGGTCTCCGCCGTAGAACTCACAGAAATCCTTTTTCGGGTCTGGGTAGGCCCTCCAGTCGTCCACCTTTTTCACCATGTCGCCGTTGTAGCTGTACTCATTGGAGAGAACGTCGTTGGTCTTATCGCCGTTGCAGAACCTGTCGACGAAGATCTGGTACATCACCGCGCCCTTGGCCCAGTCCGGCGTGGAAAAGCCGGGGATGACCGTGAACATCATGCTCTCCCTGACATCGCTCACAGCGCCGCGCTTATCGTAAAAAGAGCTCGAGCCGTCCGCGCCGTGTATCTCAAAGAAGTACCGAAACGGTTCCCTTCCGATGTTGACCGATACGTCATAGAAGTCAAAGCTGCCATCCGTCTCGGAGAGCTTCATCCTTCTGGATTCACCTCCCCACCTCAGGAGCACCTCGTCGGCATCACCTGAAAGGCACCTGAACCTGAAGTCGGTGATCCTCT
Source organism: Butyrivibrio sp. (assembly GCA_017470505.1). Taxonomy (GTDB): domain Bacteria; phylum Bacillota; class Clostridia; order Lachnospirales; family Lachnospiraceae; genus Butyrivibrio. The sequence continues at coordinate 17,384 of JAFUYO010000034.1, forward strand.
CTATGTCCGGCTCTGCCGGTCTTAAGTAATCAAGTGTCATATCATGGAAAAAAGCTTTCTGATTCATAACACATCCTTTTAAAGATAATAGATTGGAATAAAGTAAAAAAGACAGCCGGGAAGCTGTCTTTTTAGAGAAGGTATTTCTTTCTTATGGGGTATAGCAAAAAACTATATAATGTATTGGGGGGTTACGCATATTATAGTAACATCCCCCTAAACCCCCGTAAAGACTAATACTTCACAAAATTACCAAAAACAGCTCTTTGTTTTTGTGGAAATTGCACAATAATCTGTGCCTGCTCAGATTCCCACCTCTGCGTCTACTGTCATATCATGGCCCTCAAACAGGGCTTCAAACTCTTCCCTTCCGATCTTTTCCTTCTCGATGAGGAGCTCTGAGCTCTTATGAAGCACATCCTCGTACCGCAGGATTATCTCCTTTGCCCTTGCGTAGCACTTGTCGATGATGATCCTCACCTCTTTGTCGATCTCGCCCGCGACTAGCTCCGAGTGCTTCTTGGAGTGAGAGATGTCGTATCCGATAAAGACGTCTTCCTCGTTGTCGTCGTAGTTGACAACACCGATGTTCTCTGACATGCCGTACTTGGTTACCATGCTCCTGGCTTCCTGTGTGGCCTTCCTGATATCGCTCGAAGCACCGGTTGTTATGTCGCCGAAGATGATCTCCTCTGCTATCCTGCCGCCGAGTGATACCATGATGTCCTGCAGCATCTTGCGCTTTGTCAGGAACATCTCGTCCTTTTCGGGAAGCGGCATCGTGTAGCCTGCTGCCCCGAGCCCCGTCGGGATGATGGATATCGTGTGCACGGGCCCTACATCAGGCAGCACGTGGAAGAGGATGGCGTGGCCGGTCTCGTGGTAGGCCGTTATCTTTTTCTCCTCGTCGGAGATGATCCTAGAGTGCTTCTCTGTTCCGATGCCGACCTGGATAAAGGCCCTGTTGATGTCGTCCTGCTTTATAAACGCCCTGTCGTCGACTGCTGCGTTTATGGCTGACTCGTTTAAGAGATTCTCAAGGTCTGCCCCGGTAAAGCCTGCGGTTGTCTGGGCGACCTGCTTAATGTCGACATCGTCGGATAAGGGCTTATTCCTGGCGTGGACCTTCAATATCTCCTCACGGCCGCCAACATCGGGTCTTGCCACGGTTATCTTTCTGTCAAATCTGCCCGGACGCAGTATCGCGGGGTCAAGGATGTCCACCCTGTTGGTGGCTGCCATCACGATTATGCCTTCGTTTACGCCAAAGCCGTCCATCTCGACCAGCATCTGGTTGAGCGTCTGCTCTCTCTCGTCGTGGCCGCCGCCCATTCCGGTTCCGCGGCGCCTTGCGACTGCGTCTATCTCGTCGATGAATACGATGCAGGGAGAGTTCTTTTTGGCCTCTGCAAAGAGGTCCCTGACTCTGGATGCACCTACACCCACGAACATCTCCACAAAATCCGATCCTGAAATGCTAAAGAAAGGAACGCCGGCTTCGCCTGCAACAGCCCTTGCAAGAAGGGTCTTGCCCGTTCCGGGAGCGCCCTCAAGAAGAACCCCCTTGGGGATCCTCGCCCCGACCCTGGTGAACTTCTCAGGAGCCTTTAAAAAAGCTATGATCTCGGCGAGCTGCTCTTTTTCCTCCTGAAGACCTGCCACGTCGTCTAAGGTGACCTTGTTGTCCTCGCCTGTGGACATCCTGGCCCTGCTCTTTCCGAAGTTCATCATCCGGCTGTTGCCGGCACCCGCGTTCTGAGCGTTGGTGAACATGGAAAAGACAAACACGATAACGATTAGCCCGACAATTATGGGTACGATGCCGTTAATCAGGATGTTTTCTGCGGGAACGTCCCTGACCTCTGCGGTTATTCCGTTTTCTGTGAGGAAGGCTTCGATCGCGGTAACATCAGTCGAATAGAAGACAACGTCGTCCGACCCGTCGTTAAAGCTGACCCTGACGGAGCCTGTCGGCGTCTCCGTGTTCGGCATTATAACTGCGTACCGGACCCTGTGCGCCGTCACGTCGCTCTCAAGCGAGCTCCTTGAATAAGTTGTGCTGCTCCCGCCATTCATAAAGCCGCGGCCGTACTCGAGTATGACGACGCCGACCAGGAGCACAAGCACAAATACAAAAATAGAATTAAAGTTTCTTGAACGGTTCAATTTAAGGAAATTCCCCCTTTTATTTGCTTACAAAAATTATTATAACTGTTGCAATGCCCGCATTGCCTTCACGAATTCATCCGGCGCAGGTTACAACATTAATTTATGCCTGACTCCTTAGTGAATTCAACTACTCCGATGTATGGAAGGTTACGGTATCTCTGGTCGTAGTCAAGGCCGTACCCCACTACGAACTCATCGGGGATTTCGAACCCTGTGTAGTCCACCTTTACGTCAGTGACCCTGCGCTCGGGCTTGTCGAGGAGGGTGCAGAGCCTGATGCTGGCAGGCTCCCTGTCGCCGAGCATCTTGATGAGGTAGGAGAGTGTTCTGCCCGAGTCGACGATGTCCTCAACGATGATGACATTTTTGCCGCGAAGGGGCTCATCGAGGTCCTTGACCATCTTGACGACGCCGCTGCTCTTGGTGGAGCTTCCGTAGCTGGATACGCACATGAAATCCATGGTCACCGGCACTGTGATGCGCTTTGCCAGCTCACACATGAAAAACACTGCGCCCTTCAGGACACAGACGAGATGAACGCTCTGCCCGGCATAGTCAGAGCTGATCTGCTCACCGAGTGTTCTTATCCTCTCATCTACTTCCTTTTCAGTTAAAAGCTTCCTTACTTCTTCTGCCATTTACTCCACCTCCGGTATAATTTTGACTGCCAGTATGTTCTCTGTCCTGTCTGTGACCTTGACGGACGCGCCGATGCGGTATCCGATCACCCACAGGACTCTATTTCCATCCGCAAGGATATATTGAGAGTCCCTTTCATCCCTTGGGAGCTTTATATCGGTCATAAATTTCGAAAGACTTTTCGCCACGATGCTGCCATTTTGCTCTATCTCGAGCACATCCCTGCTGTCCCTGGTTCTAAATACAACCTCTTGTATTCTATCATAATCAAACCATTTCGTATATGTCTCACGTGGTATCTCTTTTTCTCTGTCATAGGCAAAAACCGCTATCTGCGCATCTCCCAGCCCCGGGATGCTGATGCTCATCTCCTGCTCCGGGGCAAGTTCGATGGGGATGCGGGGAGAGGGGGGAAGGGTGCCTTGCTCATTGTCTGTCGCTCTGCTGTGAGGCTCTGTACATAGCCTGATTTGCAGCCTCTCGTACGAGCGTGCCGCGACAAGCCCGTAGGGGAGGTTGATGCTGCCGCTCCCGGCTCTGCCTGAAAACAACTCTTCTGCCGCTCTGAGATGCCTCTCAGTGATATCCTTGCGTGTTCCTACAACTTTCTCTATGGCCAGCAAAATGATGCCCCGCCTTATGATTCCCGGCTCCTTCAGAAATTCCGCCTGATTGATGGCGTAACCGGACAGTAAGGGCGACGCTGATAAGACTTTATTTTTCTCTGATACCTGGTGTATCTCTGTTGATTGGCTTTCTGCTATCTTTTCTTTTGTCTCTGTTAACTGATTTTCTGTTATGTTTTCTATTTTCTCTGCTGAGTGGTCTTCTTTTATGTTTATATCTTTTTCTAACACCTGCACTGTACTCCTGCCATCAGCAGTAGCAGGTGCAGTCTCTATCATCCCGTCGCTTGCAGGTACACTCTCTGTTCTCCGGATGCCTGCATATGCGCTCCCTGGCCCTCTGAGAGGCTTGGCCATCTCGGAGAAACGCCTCTCCACCACCTCGGCAATATATTCGTCTGCCTCCGCAAAGGCTTCCGCGGCTCTCACGAAGTGGTCGATGGTCTGCGAATTAACTTTATCTGTGAGCTCCGGCAGTATGAGGTTTCTAACGACGTTCCTCGTGTGGTCGTTTTCGAGATTCGTTAAGTCCGTACAAAACGTCAGCCCTTTTTCCGCAAGGTACTCCTCTATCTCTACCCTCGTTACGCATAGCAGGGGCCTTATAATATTCCCCCTGACAGGCCTTATCGAGGAGGCCCCCCTCAGCCCGGTTCCCCTTGCGAGATTCATGAGAAGTGTCTCCGCCACGTCATTTTCGTGGTGCGCAACCGCAATCTTTATACCGCCACCAACGCACAGCTTCCCTGAGTTTTCTTCTATGCACGAAGCAGCATCTCTTTTGTTTTCTCTCTCAGGCTGTTTTTGTGTATCTTCTTTTTCATTTGTTTTGGTTGTTTTCGTGCTCCTGCTGGCAACTGCCATTCCATTTTCTTCTATTTCCGAAGCTGCATCTCTTCCATTTATTCTCTCAGGCTGTTTTTCTGTTTCTTCTTTTTCATTTGTTTCGCCCGCTCCCTTGCGCCTGCTGCCGGAAAGCTTCCTGGCGGTTTCAGCAAACGCGCTGTACCTTGCCTTTCTCCCGGCCTCTTCCTCTGTGAGCTTCTCTTTTTTCGCGATCGCGGGAACATCTGCATAGACGCTCTCAAAAGGTACCTGCAGCCTCTCACACAGCTCTTTTGCAAAATTCTCATCAGCATCTGCTGCTTTCCCCCGTATACCGTGGTTTACGTGGAGCGCATAAATACCGATCCCCAGCACGCTCTTAATCTCACTCAGCACGCTGATGAGCGCCACCGAGTCCGCCCCTCCGGAGAGCCCGACTATCACACAATCGCCGCTCTCTGCCATCGCCTTCTCTCTTATGAAATTGAGTACCTTTCTCTCAAACGTATTCATACAATCTTTCGTGGCTCGCACCAGACTCGATAATACCTCGCCAAGTGCTCTGCTCAAAGGAAAAGCGCAGACCCATACGAATCCGTATTGATGTCTGCGCCAAGCGTCTCTTTTAACACCTGTGGTGCTCACAGCAGCTGGTTCCATTCTCTTCAGTTACCCGTGTTCTTGAAGATAATCTCCCCCGGATAAACAAGCCCCAGCTTTTCCTTAGCTGTATCCTCTATATATTTTCTCGTCTCGGTATATCTCTCGAACTCGGCAATTTCATCACTGCGCTGCGTCTCGTACTCAATCTGCTGAGTGAGCGCTGCCTCCCTGGCCTGATACTCTCTGACCTTCCTCATAAGTCCAACACTCTTGATGGACACAACGGTCACAAGTATCAGCACAACAATACTTGCCAGGACAATTCCTGCCCTGTTCTGAATCCGACGCCTCTTATAACGTGCTCTGGCTGTCATATTTACCCCACATCAATCTCTGAAAAGTCCGGTCAGATCCTGACCGGTAAAATACAGAAAACTCGTTACCAAATCACTGTCTCACACAACCCGCAACACAGTGCCGGCTGCCGGCCAGGCAGTAACAAACTCCTATTTTTTAGTTTAAACTCCTGACGAAAAACTGTCAATCAAATGTACCTGCGGTGACTTCAAAGTTTACGTACCTGAAGTGACTGCATAAATTCCATCAAATATACTTGTAGAGAGAGGTTACGTCCTCCTTGTGGATGGTCTCTTTGATGTCTAGCACCTCTACAGACACATCCTTGTTGCCAAAGCCGATGGTTATCTTATCGCCAACCTTGACCTCCGCAGACGCCTTGGCGGGCCGGCCGTTTATCTGCACCCTGCCTGCGTCGCAGGCTTCATTCGCCACAGTTCTTCTCTTTATAAGTCTTGTAACCTTAAGATATTTGTCTAATCTCATCTCTGCTCACATAATCCGTTCCAATAAAACTTGTGCGGATTATTCCTTTCTCTTCATGCCGTTATCTCTTTTTGTGTTTCTGCAACCACTCATGTTCTACTCTGATTTTTGCTTACTGTTTCAAATATATGCACTTTTTTAAAAAAAGTCATATATTGAAAATACAAATGTTTTTTGACCCCTAAACCACTGTTTTAAGGAGCAAAATTTTAATGAAGTTTGAAATAGTGAAAAACAAGGCAAAATGAAGGGCTGTTTTTTGGAAAAAAGGGTCAAATTTTCAACGAATATGCCGTATTATGAAAAATCGTCATCAATCCCGATAAAGCGAAGCATTTGACCAGCCCTAAAATAGCAGCAACTGTGTACTGCTCCTTACATGATGAAGCTGAGCCCTAATTCGACTCCCCTTTAGTTGCCCCGAAGTCAACCGCATCACATGATCCTCTTCCACTCTATGTACCAAACATATCGCCAGTAGAGCATGCGGCGGAAGCATAAACTTATGCCCCGTCAGATGCGCCTGTCTCTTTAGATACACCGGATCTCCCTTCAGACTTCCCAGACGCACTTGAACCTTCCGAAGCACCTGACGTTTCACCAGCCCCCTCAGATGCCCCACCAGAAGCACCTGACATCCCTTCGGACATACCTCCCGAAGCATCCGACGTATCTACAGCTCCACCAGACGTACCATCCGACGTATCTACAGCTCCACCAGACGTACCATCCGACGCACCTGACTTACCTTCAGCTCCACCAGATGCCTCATCCGAAGCACCTGACTCTGTAGACGTCCCATCCGTCGGGCCACTCGTCCCGTCAGATGAACCACTCGTCCCATCCGTCGCGCCGCTCGTCCCGTCAGATGCACCGGACGTCTCGTCTGTCGCTCCTGCGGATGAGTCACCATCTGATGTTTCCCCGCTATCCGAGGATGAATCTCCCTCGTTCGGGTCGGCTGTTGCCGAGCCTCCGGAGTGCTCCCCTGACGAAGTCGAATCATCATCATCATCGTC
>JAFUYO010000035.1 GCA_017470505.1 Butyrivibrio sp.
ATTACTCATCTGCAAAAGCAGAACTTATCTGCACAAAGGGCGCTGATCCTGAGACCAGAGTGGTGGAAGTAAAAGACATAGTCGTAACAAAGAATGGAAATCTCACGGTATATACAGCTTCTGTTGAATATGACAACAACACCTTCACAAGCTCAAAAGCTGTCTCTAAGAACGGCGGACAGGATGCTATTGTTGACAACTCAACAGGGCTGATAGTTTCAGGGCTCGAAGATGACTTTGTCTACGACGGAACAAAGAAGACCTTCAGTAACCTCAAGGTTTACTGGAATGACTCAATCCTTGTAGAGGGAACAGACTACAAGCTGACTTATGCAAACAACATAAATGCAGGCGATGAAACTGCGAGCGTTACCATCACAGGTATGGGTCAGTACGAAAAGAATGTTTCGGAAGTGATTTCTTTCAGCATTGAAAAGGCTGACTTCGCAGACTGTGTAACACCTAAGGACGAGAAGTGGACTACATCACTCCTTGTTGGCACAAAGGTAACAGCACCTGCAATGCTCTTCAACGGCAAGACACTTAACAAGAAGCTATACACCGTAACACTTGAAGATGACGCAGATATCGTTATCGGTCAGAAGGCAGCAAAAGCAGGCGAGTGGACAGCTACAGTAGCTCCTTCGGCAGAGGCAGCAGCTAACTTTGAGGGTTCTGTAGAAATTGCGTTCAGGGTATTTGACAAAGAGAACACTGTTACCGCAGACAAGGTTGCAGTTACAACAACTGTTTCGCCTATCGGCAAGAAGAGCGATTTCCAGATCGATCCTGCAGTTGCAGCATTTACTCTCAAGTATAAGAACGTTACTTTAAGTGAGAGCGACTTTGATGAGATGTTTGAGGTGAGTGAGGATGAGTTCTACTCAGCCGGAACCCGCTATGTGACTCTTACAGCGCTTGATGGTGCGAAGATCGGTGCCTACAACATAGTTGGCTCCAAGAGGATCAAGGTAACAGTGAAGGGATTAAAACTCTCCTCAATGAAGAATTCTTTTGCGGTGCTTGACAAGAAGAGCGTTCCTTACAAGGGCGAGGCATGGGACTACGATGATGTACTTGAAGAACTCGGCCTTGAAGATGATGCGGTAGCAGGACTTGTAAGAGGCACAGACTACACGGTAGAAACCAGGAACAATCTAAAGAAGGGCACAATGAAGGTGGTATTCACGGGAACCGGTATCTACGAGGGAACCGTGACCAAGAACGTACCTATCAGGGCTCTGACAGAAGACGAGTACACTATTGTGATCAATGGTGAGACTTATGAGAAAGGCGCGGATGAGCTTATCGAAGTGCCTTACACGGCAGGCGGTACGGTAATTGAGAACCTCAAGGTTACCGCTTTTGACGGATTCCTGTTAAGAGAAGGCGTGGACTACACGGTATCCTACAAGGATAACAAGACTGTCGGCCAGATTGCGACTCTTACCATTAACGGTAAGAAGAACTATGGCAAGGGCGTTGTACAGTTCAAGGTTTGCAAAAACGAGACATGTTCGGTATACACGCTTCCTTATGAAGTGACGAGTCCTGATAAGGCTGACGGCAAAAAGGCTCCTGTAATCTATGACGCAGTATCAGGCAAGAAGCTGACGGTCGGCAAAGACTTTACCTACAAATATGATACGGATCTCAGATCCGGAGTGTTGTTTGTACACATCACAAACGGTACTCTTGGAACCTATGACTTCGGGGATGGTATGGATCTCCATGGATATCATGTCTTTGCAACGGCTGTTTCCAACAAGTTTGTATCTGTTAAGGGAACACATTACTACACAGGCTCAGTTGTCACGCTAAGCGCTTCAGATTTCTCGGGACTCAAGCTCGGTGAGGACTTCGTGATCGTGGGCTACAAGAACAACATTAAGGCAGGCACGGCAAAAGTTACTATCAGAGGTATCGGAACTTATGGCAAGACCTGCACGCTGTCCTTCAAGATCAACAAGGCTACAGTTAAGGGCAGCAACTGATTTTATAACGGTTCCAACCTATTTGTCCTTTCACAACACAACATAACACCAAACAAATAGGCGAACATATAGAGGGGATGCAGTGCCGGAGTGCACGCATCCCCTCTTTCTGTGCAACCTGGGAGCGGCGGAGTTCATGTCCAAATTGCTCGTTACAGGTCAACGCAAACACTAAACAAATAGAGCGAACATAATGATATAATTATCCATATAAACGTGATGATAAAAGGATTCTATTTGTAATGTTATGGCTGTATACAGACTTTCTGACAAAGAAATATTTTTTCCAAAGCCGGAGCTTGCAGATGACAACGGGCTGCTGGCGATAGGAGGAGACCTGTCTGTGGAGATGCTTGTCCATGCTGCGAAACGTTGCAGGTATGGAAAGGCATAATGGAAAATAGTGAAAAAATAGTGAAATTTTAATGAAAGCTACAGAGATGTTCAGTACTGTTACTATTCAGTCAGCGCTTGGAGTACTATAATTACAAGGAGGGACAAAGATGATCAAGACCTTTAAGATGAAGCTTTTTCCGGGGCAGGAGGCGGAGTATGAGAAGCGCCACAACCAGCTCTGGCCTGAGATGATCGACATGATCCACGAGCACGGCGGCAGGAATTACACTATCTGCCTCGACAGGGAGACGCTTACTCTCTTTGGGTACATCGAGATTGAGGATGAGGAGCTCTGGAGCAAAGGCGCAGACACCGCCATCAACAGAAAATGGTGGGATTTTATGGCCGACATCATGGAGACCAACCCCGATAACAGCCCGGTTTCCGTCGACCTCCCGGTACTGTTCCACCTTGACTGAGACTGCAGGGGAAGGCTACGCGCACTGAAGTGAGGACTATGAGTACCGGAGGCCGGAAAGGAAACTATGCGCGTTGAGACCGGCCTCATTTTGGGAATCCGGGGTCAAAAAAGAAACCTTAGTTGTAAAACATAAAACAGAAAGGATGTACACATGGATTATCAGGCAAGATATGATGAGTGGCTAAGAAGGCTTGAGGACTCGGACCCTTTAAAGGCTGAGCTACTCGCAATCAAAGATGATGAGAAGGAAAAAGAGGAGAGGTTCTATCAGGATCTGTCCTTTGGTACGGCGGGACTTCGCGGCAAGGTCGGCGCAGGTACAAACCGCATGAATTTCTTTACCGTGGGGAAGGCGACACAGGGAGTTGCTGACTACATTAAGTCCCGGGGCGAGGAAGCCTGCAGAAAGGGTGTTGTCATCGCCCATGACCCGAGACATTTTTCCAAAGAGTTCTCACAGCTCGCGGCAGGGATCTTTGCGGCGAACGGGATCAGGGTTTACACTTTCCCGGATCTGCGCCCCACACCTGAGCTTGCTTTCATGATAAGGCGCCTTGGCACAATTTCCGGGATCAACATCACAGCGAGCCATAACCCGAAGGACTACAACGGCTACAAGGCGTACTGGGACGACGGATGCCAGGTTTCCGCTGAGGTTGCGGACGGAATGTACGAGTGCATAAAAGCGGTTGAAACCTGGGAAGGCGTAAAAAAATCCGACTATGATGAGGGTGTAAAATCAGGCGCGATCACCGTTCTGGGCGAGGAGTACGACAGGGAGTACCTGGACAAGATCGAGGCTCTTGCAATCCATGAAGGAGATGAGCTTGACCTCTCTATACCGCTTGTCTATACGCCATTAAACGGCTGCGGCTCGATCCCGTTCAGACAGATGCTCACAGACAGGGGCTTTACCAACTGGAAGATCGTTCCCGAGCAGGAAAATCCCGACCCGGATTTCACGACTGTGGGCTACCCCAACCCCGAGGACCCGAAAGCCTTTGCGCTCTCTGAGAAGTATGGGCGTGAGTTTGGCGCAGAGCTCCTCATGGCGACGGACCCCGACTCTGACAGATTTGCGATTGAGATAAGGGATAATGGCGGCAACTACGTTCCGCTGAACGGAAATCAGACAGGCTACCTTCTTGTGAACTATATCCTCGAGGGGCATAAGAGTGCAGGAACGCTTCCCGCTAAGGGCGCGATGGTCAAGTCAATTGTTACCTCGACCCTTTCGACCATCATGGCAAAGGCATACGGCGTCGAGATGTTTGAGACTCTCACCGGCTTTAAGAATATCTGCGGCAAGATACCCTATCTCCATGAGAACGGCTTTACTTACCTCTTCGGCTATGAGGAGTCGGTTGGCTATGCAGCCTGCGAGGACATCAGGGACAAGGACGGAATTTCGGCCGGAATGCTGGTTGCAGAGGCTGCAGCCTACTACCGCAAGCAGGGCAAGACGCTCTGGGATGTATTAAGCGACATCTACGATAGGTACGGCTATTTTGCCGAGGATGAGCCCAACATCGTGCTCGAGGGCATCCCCGGTGCCCAGCGCATTCAGCGCATGATGAAGTACTTCAGGGAGAACCTTCCTGCCGAGGTCGCAGGCGTTAAGGTTTCCAAGGTTATCGACTACATAAACGGATACGAGGACATACCTGCGCAGAACGCGCTGAGACTCTTTTTGGACAACGGCTCCTGGTTTGCAATAAGGCCAAGCGGCACCGAGCCCAAGATCAAGTTCTACTTCTACTCAAACCGCGACTCCAGAGACGAGGCCCTCAAGGTCAACGCCGACATCAAGACAGCCATCCTTGATCTAATCAACTCAGTGGAGTGAACCCTCGACTTCGTCTCAAGGGCCCATTGTGCGGTGGCATTGTACAGGTGTATGCCGAAAAGTGAGGGGGCTTGGCAAAATGCTTAGATGCGAATCATGTTGACGAGGAGATGATTTGCTTAATGAAAAAAACAAGGAATGCCGATTGTTCTGAGTAACACGAAATGAGGCATTCCTTGTTTTTTGAATTTAGCAAATCACGACGCAGTCAAAGTGAGCAGCTAAGCATTTCGCTAACCCACTGGGCTCTCTTCAGAAGCGGCCGTGACTGCCTCCGTAGCTGTGGCCGGAGCTTGAGCGGTGAAGCGTTGTGCCGCCTCCGCCTGAGCTTCTGCTTCCGCCGGTGTCCTTGGGACGCGCTGTTCTTGTAACTGCCTTTCTGATGAAGCGGTCCGTTCTGATGTTGAACTGAACGCCCCTGCTTGACTGGTAGTTGGCGGCGCTTGTATTCATCCTGACCGTCCGCAAATTGTTCTTCATGACAAAGATCGGGATGGTCGCGGATATAAGGCCTATAACAAGACTTATGAGAACGTCCTTGAGCCTGTCTGCGCCTGTCTTTGGAGGTTTGATACCGACATCGAGGGGGTGCCCTTCATCTGCCTGCTCAATGAGACTGTCACACAGAGAGATATACTCCATGAAAGCACCGTAATAATTATCATCCCGCAGGTAGTCTATCATGCGGTTTATCATATAGTTCTGGCCGTAGTCAGTGAACGCATAGGTTCCTTCTTCCGGGATGGAGAAGGCCCACTCCCTCGTGTTCATGCTGAGCATAAACAGTATTCCCCTGCCATCGAAATCTGAGCGGAAGCCGTTGTACTCGAAGTAGTCATCGGCGAAGTCCTGTATGGGACCTGTGTAGTCGTCGACGGTCAGGATCGCCACATTAAAACGGCGGTTTTCGCTGACTTCATTGAGGCCGTCCAATATGATCTCCTCCTCGTCGTCAGTGAGGAGATCTGCAGTGTCAAGGAGTCTCTCCTTCTGCCTGGTGGACGGAGTGTCATAGCCGTCCCATAACATCTCCGCAGCATAAGCTGCAGATGAGAGCACAAATGACAGAACAACTGCAAGAAGGATTGCTGCAGAAAAAAATCTAATTCGTAAGCGTGATTGAGTCATACCGTTCACCAATTCATGAAAACATAGTAATCAGAAGAAAAACAACTGCTGCCACGCCCAGGGCCGTCGGGAAGTAGTACTTGGCTGCCTGGGGCATGCTGAAGGGGAGGTTTCCGATAAACTTGCCGGTCTGTCCGTTCATCGCAAAGAGGTAGTTGTCCCCGTTCCAGCTTGTGTTCAGGACATATACCGGGTAGAGGGCATACTTGTGGGACTCGTTTGTGGTACGGCACCTCTCACTGACGCATCTGACTGTGCTGTAGCCGGCGACGGAGTTGTGGAAATTGAGAGTCGCCGTTGCAGCCATCCTCTCTTCGGCTCTGGCCCTGTCCTCATCAGCAGTTACGTTGTACTTGTTTGCGAGGAACCCCGCAAGATACCCCATGTTGAAGGGAACCATGGCAGACCTGTCAAATGGCTCGAGCGACTCCATCAGATCGTCCGGCATCTCACGCGATCCGTCGATCGGCACCTGCTCGAAGTCTTCGCTCCCCTTTCGCTCCGCCTCATAAAAAGAAGTCTCGGTGTAGTTGTAGTTTGAATCGCTCCAGGTCCTGATCCTGGTCGCTTCAAAGGTTCCCTCGTACTCCTGCGTCGCGGAAAAGAGCCAGAAGGGGACGTAAACGCCCTTTATCTCGTCGATGTGGTTCTCCTCCAGAAAGACCTTGGGAGCAAGGCGCTTTGATTTTACATAGCCCTTATAAGCCTCCATCGCATCTTCTTTGGTCTTGGTAAAAGGAATGATGTAATCGGGCTTAAAGCTTCCTGTGAACTTCTCGTGTACAACAACGTTGTTGCTGCAGAAGGGGCATTTCATGGAGCCAAGAGACTCGGTTGCGAGTATCTCACCTCCGCAGGATGCGCAGCTGTAGATGTACATGGGCTGCCCCTCGGAGTCCTTCTCATCCGAGTAATTCTCAGAGCTCTCACCTGTCGGTGAGGAGCTGTGGTTTGCCACATAGTCCCTCACATCAAACTCAGAGTCACAGAAGGGACACTTGAGTTTCTGTGTCCCCGGGTTAAATTCCATTGCCCCGCCGCAGGCGGGGCATTCATATTCGTGTAAGGCCATAATAACCTCTTGGATTACTGATCATGGATCAGTTTGGTTTGGGTGAACCGCAGTTAGTGCAGAAGTTGCCGGTATTTACGTTGCCGCATGAGCAGGTCCATCCTGCCGCGGGACGCTGTGAGCCGCAGTTGGGGCAGAAGTTGCCTGTGTTTACATTGCCGCATGTGCACTTCCAGGGAGCTGCTCCGGGAGCGGCCATCTGGGGCTGAGCCTGAACCTGGGGCTGCTGTTGCTGTGCGCCCATCTGGTAGAGCTGCTGGGCGTTCATCCCGCCGGCCTGCTGAGCCATGTTCATGCCCGCAAACGCCATCATGGGGCCTGTGGCAGTGTTCCTGGCTGCATCCTGCATCGCCTGTGCCTGTGCGCCCACCAGGGTTGCGGCTGCCATGTTGGGGTTCTTGAGTGCTCCCGCTCTCTGAAGCTCCTTGATCGTCTTCTCATCCTCCTCGGATGCGTTGACTGAGCTTATGCCGAAGTTGCTGATCTTGATCCCGTAGGTTCCTGTCCACTTTTTGGAGAGGATCTCGTTGAGCGCGTCGGATATCTCTGTCGTGTGTCCGGGAAGAGCGCTGTAGCGGATTCCCATCTCGGAGATCCTTGCAAATGCAGGCTGGAGTGCTGTGAGGAGTTCGCTCTTAAGCTGAGAGTCGATCCGATCTCTCTTGAACTCTCCGTCTACGTTGCCCACGATGTTCTTGTAGAAGAGCACGGGATCGATGATCCTGTAGCTGTATTCGCCGTGGCATCTGATGTCGATGTCCATATCGAGCCCGACGTTTGCGTCAACAACGCGGAAAGGAACGGGATTGACCGTGCCGTACTTGTTGCCGATGATGTCCTTGGTGTTTATATAGTAAACGCGCTGGTCCTTGGGAGCGCCTCCGCCGAAGCTGAGCCTCTTGTAGAACTGCTTGAAAGAGTTGACGATGTTCTCGCCCAGATCGCCGTAAAAAAGTGACGGCTCTGTAGACGTGTCATATACGAACTCGCCTGCCTCCGCGCAGATCTCAGTAATCTGTCCCTGGTCGACCAGGATCATGCACTGACCTTCGTTTACCGCTACTATAGAGCCGTTGGAGATGATGTTCTCATTTCCCTTGCCCTGTTTTTTCTTTGCCTTTGTAAGAAGCACCTCAGAAGGAAGAGATTCACAGTAAAAATAGTCTCTCCACTGGTCGGAAAGAACGCTGCCGCCTGCTGAAAGTGCTGCTGAAATAAGCCCCATAACTTTCTCCTTTCATGCATAAAAACTAAGTTTTAAGTACCTTTTATTTTCGCACATTAATGAGTAAAATTCCATTTAAAATTCAGATATTTATTACTTTATGCTACACTAATTATATGGTTAAGAATAAAATAAGCGTGAGAATAAATGCATATGGGAGCCGCAGTGTTGTCTTTGTTAGAAAGGGACGCGCTCTCAGGGACATACTCCTCGATGAGGGGATAAACTACGATTTTCCCTGCGGCGGGAAGGGCGGATGCGGAAAGTGCAGGGCGCTTTTTTTGAGCGGCGCGCCAGCTCCAACCGAGGCAGATGCAAGGCTCCTTACGGAAAAAATGCTCTCCGATGGTGTGAGGCTCCTCTGCAGGGCTGTGATCGATGAGGACTGCGAGGTTCTGATAACGGATGAGCCAAAGACCGCGAGGATGGCTGTTGAAAACCTCTCAGCATCCTCGGTGGGCCTGTCTAAAAACGGCAGGGACATCAGGTACGGCATAAGCGTTGACCTTGGGACCACCACGATCGCCGCGGCCCTCATAAGGTCGAACGGGGAGTACTCTGAAGTCTGCAGGACTGCCAGCTGCGTCAACTCCCAGAAGGTTTACGGCGACGATGTGATTTCGAGGATAGATGCGGGAGCGGATTTACTGAGCCTATCGACCATGGCTGCGGACACCCGCGCCGACATCGACAATCTGGTACAAGAGATGACGGACGCGGAGGGTATAGACAGGAATCTTGTCAGGGTGATCGTGGTAGCGGGCAATACGACGATGCTCCACATCCTGACAGGAAAGAATGTGCAGAGCCTCGGACTCTACCCCTACACACCGGTAAGCCTTGACATGGAAGAGAAGGATGCAAAGGTATATTTCCCTTCGCTTGACGGCGCAAGGCTCATCCTGCTTCCGGGGATTTCTGCCTTTGTCGGCGCGGATATTTTATCAGGGCTCTACTATCTGTATGAGAGCGGAAATATTGTAGTAAATGGCATCCGCCACAAGAGAAGGGACCGCGTGCCGGGGAAGGCGCTTGTTGCAGACCTTGGAACCAACGGTGAGCTCTGTTTTTGCGACGGACAGAAAATCCATGTGACATCAACGGCGGCGGGGCCTGTCTTTGAGGGTGCCCAGATATCCTGCGGAGTTCCTTCCGTGGAGGGGGCAATCTGCCACGTCACCTTATCCGGCGCAGACCCTTCTGACGCTGAGCTCCCCGGGAGGGTAGAGCTTGAGACCATAGGAGATGAGATGCCGATCGGCCTCTGCGGCACAGGCGTTATGGAGCTCGTATCAGAACTTGTGAGGAGCGGCATCGTCGATGAGACAGGTCTTTTGTCCGATGAGTATTTCAGCGACGGCTTTCCCGTTTTGTGCGACGGCAGCATCAGGTTTTTGCAGAGCGATATCAGAAACGTGCAGCTTGCAAAGGCCGCCATATTTTCCGGGATAACCACGCTTACAGGAGATGCGGATATATCGCGCGTCTTTCTGGCGGGGGGCTTTGGGAGTCATATAAACATTAAAAAGGTCAAGAATCTCCGTATTTTTCCCGGGCAGTTAAATGATAAAATAGTAGCTGCCGGAAACCTTTCGCTTAAGGGTGCGGCTGAATACGTCAAAAACGTTCTGCGTGGGAGCGAGGGTGAGATGATCGCAAAGGAGACCATCACGTGCCTTAAGAATGCGGCCGAGTCTGTTGAGCTCTCGCTCGTCTACGGCTTTGACGAGGCGTATATTGACGCGATGAATTTCTAGATACAGGACAATATAGGAGGACAAAAAATGCTGGATGAGAGATGGGTTTTTTACAAAGATGTCAAGGCTGAGGATCAGGGCGGCGGAGTTGTGAGGCGCGTCCTTGCTTATTCCAAGGACCTTATGTGCGTTGAGAACAGCTTTGAGAAGGGAGCTGTGGGTGCCCTGCACCATCACCCCCACACTCAGATAACGTACGTTCTTTCCGGCAAGTTCGAGTTTGAAATAGACGGAGTAAAAAAGATAGTAGAGGCGGGCGACACGATGCTCAAGACCAATGATGTCATTCACGGCTGCACCTGCCTTGAGGAGGGCAAGCTCCTCGATATATTTAATCCCATGAGAGAGGATTTTGTATGATCTGTGACAGCTGTGCCAACTACGCTTATGACGACGACTGGGAGGGTTATGTCTGCATGGTCAACATGGACGAGGACGACTACTACCGCATGCTGAGCGGAAACGCCAATGAGTGCCCCTACTATCAGGATGGGGATGAGTACAAGGTGGTCAGGCACCAGCTGTAATATGCACCCGCAATCGGCGCAAAAGGAAACGAATAAAATCGCTTCCTATATATTCGGAAGGAACTTACATGAAGATCGTTCTTGAACATCTGACAAAAAGATTTCCAAATCGCAACAAAAAGATTAAGGAAGAAGTTGTTGCGGTAAATGACTTTAATTTTGAGATACCTGACGGAAAGCTGATAGGCCTTTTAGGGCCGTCGGGCTGCGGCAAGAGCACGGCTTTAAACCTCATCTGCGGGCTCGAGACCCCGACGGAGGGCAGGATATATTTCGGGAATACGGATGTGACAGACCTTCCTCCTGAGAGAAGGGGAGTCGGCCTTGTATTCCAGAACTACGCCCTCTACCCGCATCTGACTGTCAGGGAGAACATCAGGTTTCCCCTTGAGAACCTCCGCGGAAAGGACAAGCTCACCAAAGAGCAGATGGAGGAGAAGGTCAGGGAAGCCGCAGAGCTTGTGCAGATAAAAGAGCTTTTGGACAGAAGACCCGGCGAGATGAGTGGCGGCCAACAGCAGAGAGTTGCAATCGCGAGAGCACTCGTAAAAAGGCCGCAGGTTCTTTTGCTCGATGAGCCTTTGTCGAACCTCGATGCAAGGCTCCGCCTCCAGACGAGGGAGGAGCTTCGGCGCATACAGGTTGAGACGGGCATAACCACGGTATTTGTTACCCACGACCAGGAGGAGGCCATGAGCATCTCCGACATGATCGTCGTGATGAAAGAGGGCGTCCTTCAGCAGATGGGCGAGCCGCAGAGCATATATGACGACCCTGACAATCTATTTGTCGCGAGCTTTCTCGGAACTCCGAAGATAAATGTCTTTAACGGAAGGGTGGAGAAAAGCGGCATCTACATTGGCGATTCGAAGGTTCTTGACGCCTACGGGGTTAAGGACAGGAAGGTCTATGTGGCAATAAGACCCGAGGGCTTTGTGGTTGACCCGGAGGGTGCTCTTTGCTGCAGCCTTATTAATAGGGAAGTCATGGGGAGGGATACGAGCCTTGTCGCTACCCATCCTGACTTTACGGGCGAGAGGATCCGCGCCATCATCCCCTCCGAGCAGGTGGTGGAGAAGGGCACGAGCAGCGTGAGATTTTCGTTAAAGCCCGCCAAGGTATGCATATTTGACGCTGAGAGTGGCAGGAGGATACGCCTATGAAAAAGAACCTGACCGCGCTTTTATGTCTCCTGCCTGCCATATTCTTTCTCGGGGTGTTTATGGTATACCCCCTTATCGATGTCTTTGTCTATTCCTTTGAGGAGGGCTACAACTTTGCCTCCCGGAGCTATTTCGGCACGGGACTCTACAATTATTCCTATGTCCTTCACGACCCATTCTTTATCCAGGCGCTGAAGAATACATTCATACTGGTTATTATCACGGTCCCCTTATCTACCGGGATCGCTCTTTTAATTTCTTTGGAACTGAGCTCTGTCAGGGTGCTGAGGGATTTCTTCCAGACGGTATACTTTCTGCCGTACGTCACGAACACGCTTGCGGTGGGCCTTGTCTTCATGATCCTGTTCAAAAAGACGGCCTACTCCGACGGCCTTGTGTCGATACTTATACAGCTCTTCGGCGGGCCGGGCATTGACTTCATCGACGGTCCCTACTGGGCCAAGATGTTCGTCATGTGCTTTTACACCATATGGATCGTCATGCCGTTTAAGATACTGATACTCACAAGTGCCCTTGCCTCGGTCAATCCCATGTACTACAAGGCGGCGCAGGTCGATGCGACACCGCGCTGGAGGATATTTTTCAAGATAACTCTTCCCATGATATCGCCCATGGTGTTCTACCTCGTGATAACGGGCTTCATCGGCGCCTTTAAGGCATACAGCGACGAGGTTGCGCTATTTGGAACGGACCTGAACGCAGCCGGCATGAACACGATCGTAGGCTACGTGTACGACATGCTCTACGGCAACAGCGGCGGCTACCCGTCCTACGCGTCAGCGGCGGCGCTTATACTGTTTGCAATCGTCTTTACGATAACCACGATCAATCTTATGGTCAGCAGGAAGACTGTCATCTATCAGTGAACCAATCCGTCCTGAGGAATCCGCCCAAAGCGGCCCCTTGGGATAAATCAAGAGGATCTTAGATATGGAAGCTACAGATGTAAAAAAAGCGGCTGCCGATGAGCAGACGAGGAAAACAATAAGGACGGCGCTTGTCTATACGCTTCTTGGCATATGGGCGGTTCTGGTGCTCTTTCCCTTCTACTGGATGGTGCTCACCTCCATAAAAGGGTACGGTGCCTACAACGCCGAGTACGTCCCGCAGTTTTTCACATTAAACCCGACGCTTGAAAACTACACTCTCGCGTTCACGGCGGTTCCGCTCGCAAAGTACTTTTTTAACACGATCATATTCACCCTCATAACGACGGCGCTCATGATGGTGGTCGTGATCTTCTCGGCATTCGCCTTCGCAAGGCTTGATTTTAAGGGAAAAGACATCCTGTTCTCGCTTTTCCTCTCCCTGATGATGATACCGAATGAACTTGTAATCATCACAAACTTTGTAACTATCACGAACCTGGGACTCAGAAACACTTTCACGGGACTCATCCTTCCCTCGGTCACCAGCGTGTTCTACATATATCTGTTAAAAGAAAATTTTGAGCAGATCCCGGAGAATCTCTACAAGGCAGCCAAGGTGGACGGGACGAGTGATATGCGCTATCTCTTTAAGGTGATGCTGCCGATATCGCGGCCGACGATCGTGACGATCGCGATACTAAAGGTCATAGAGTGCTGGAATCTCTACGTGTGGCCAAGGCTCATCACGGACGACCGGAACTACTTCCTTGTATCCAACGGAATCCAGGAGATCAGGGAAAACGGTTTCGGAAGAGAGAACGTGCCCGCGATGATGGCGGCAGTTGTTGTGATATCGGTTCCGCTTGTGGTGCTGTTTCTGTGCTTCCGCCACAAGATAATGGAGGGCGTTGCCAGAGGCGGCACGAAGGGATAAAAGATGGAGACTGCAGGAAAAATGTGAAGGCTGCAGGTGGCAGGAACGGGACAGGCGGCTTCCCATGTCACGAGAAGCAATAGGACAAGAGATACATGAGTACTGAAAAATACAGATTACTGAAAACAGGAATAGTGAGTGCAGCTCTCCTCCTGGGGCTTACGGGCTGCCACGGCTCAAAGGGGATAGAGGGCTTTGAGGTGCCGGAAACTTTCGATGAGTCGAAAAAGATGGAGATCACATTCTGGGCAAAGAACGACACCAATGTGACCCAGACCGCTATTTACACGAAGGCGATTGAGGACTTTGAAGCGCTGTACCCGAATGTCACGGTCAATATGAGGCTGTACACCGACTACGGCAAGATATACAACGACGTCATAACCAACATCTCAACGGGGACGACTCCGAATGTCTGCATAACTTATCCCGATCACATTGCGACCTACATGACGGGGGCAAATACGGTGGTGAACCTGGGCGATGTCTTTGACGATGAGAGGTACGGCCTTGGCGGGTCGGAACTTAAGTTTGACGGCCCTGGGAAAGATGAGATAGTTCCCGAGTTCTTAAATGAGTGCATGATCGGGGATGACTACTACGCGATTCCCTTTATGAGATCGACCGAGGCCTGCTATGTCAACAAGACCTTTGTTGAGAAGCTGGGGTATGAGCTCCCGGATACGCTGACCTGGGATTTTGTCTGGGAGGTGTCTGAGGCAGCCACTCGTAAGAACGCCGACGGGACCTACAAGGTAAACGGGCAGCAGGTCATGATACCCTTTATCTACAAGTCGACGGACAACATGATGATACAGAGCCTTTATCAGATGGGTGCTGACTACTCGGATGATGACGGCAACATACTTCTTTTTAATGACGATACCAAAGAGCTCCTGAAGAGGGTAGCCCTTCACGCCGGGAGCGGAGCTTTTTCCACCTTTAAGATATCGGGGTACCCGGCGAACTTTTTAAACGCGGGGCAGTGCATCTTTGCCGTGGATTCAACAGCGGGTGCGACCTGGATGGGGTCAGATGCGCCGCTCGTCGACATAGACAAGAGTAAGATCGTGGACTTTGAGACTGCAGTATTTGAGGTTCCGCAGTACGATCCTGAAAACCCAAGGATGATATCGCAGGGTCCCTCCATCTGCGTCTTTAACAAGGCGGATCCTCAGGAGGTTCTATCGAGCTGGCTCTTTGCCCAGTACCTGATATCCAACGACGTCCAGATCGCATACTCGGAGACGGAAGGGTATGTTCCCGTCACCAAAAAGGCGCAGCAGGCTCCTGAATACCTTGACTATATTGCAAAGGAAGGAAGCGACAACAATGAGCACTACGAGGTAAAGATACAGGCGGCAAAGCTCCTTGTCGCCAACCAGGAAAACACCTTTGTCACTCCTGTCTTTAACGGCTCTGCTTCTGTCAGGGACGCATCAGGCCAGATGATAGAGAACGTCACCAAGGCGGTCCGCCGGAAGAAAACCGTCGACGATGCGTTTATCGACGATCTCTACAGTGAGATGAAGAGCCTCTATCACCTTGATCAGGGCTCATCTGCGATATCGGCTTTGGGGGCGCGTGACCTTGGAGAGCTCCCTTTTGAATCCAAGGCTCTCATAGCGCTGCTCATACTGGCTTGGTGCATGATCGGGCTTGTGGAACTTAACGACAGGTTCCATCTTGTCGGGAAAAAGACAGATTTGTAACAATTCTTGATATTTGTATGTTTTTTAGTATAATTTGTATTCAGAGCCTCATGGATCGTAGCTCGAAACGGCAAATTGTAAAACAAAAGACCAGTTCAGGAGGGATTTTATGAAAAAGATTCTTGCAGCAGTTCTTTCAATGGGAATTGCACTTTCAGCAGTTGCATGCGGGTCAGGCAGCAGCACCACTACAACGACTGAGGATGTCAAGTCGGAGGGCGTTATGTCATACGCAGATTATGCGGCAGCAGACCTTGATTCCGAAGTTGTGATCGAGGCGTACGTTCAGGGCAAGCAGTCCTGGTGGGACAACAAGGCGACACTCTATACGCAGGACCACGATGGAGGATACTTCATCTACGAGCTTCCCATCACAGAGGAGGATTACAACAAGCTCACCACAGGAACCAAGATCAAGGTTGCAGGTGTTAAGTCAGAGTGGTCAGGCGAGGTCGAGATCGTAGATGCGATGTATGAGATCGAGAGCGGCAACTATGTGGCTTCACCTGTTGACTGCACAGACCTTCTCGGGAAGGATTCACTCAAAGACAGGCAGAACCAGCTGGTTTCTTTCTCGGGACTTACTGTTGAGTCGGTTGCCTACAAGAACGAGCAGCCCGGCGATGACATCTATGTGACACTTTCCAAGGATGGCAACAGCTACGACTTCTGTCTCGAGTACTACTTAAACGGAAGCGATGAGAACTTCTACAATCTCGTAGGGGGACTCGAGAGCGGCCAGACAGTAGATGTGGAAGGGTTCCTCTACTGGTACGAGGGGCCAAACCCGCACCTTACGAAGGTCACAGTGAAGTGAAAATGGTTGAAAAGAATGGTTCACTTTAGAGCCATTCTTTTTTTTATGGAGGTTGTGGTACAATTAATGAGCGTGAGCGCGTATGTTTGGGTTCAATTATGACAGGAAGGGATTATGTTTATGGATTCACCTAAGATTACAAGAGAATGTGCGAAAGAGATACTCGATAAAAAGTTTCTTCATGTCTTCGATCTTCAGTACGAGGAGGGGAGGCACTATTTTGATGCGACGAGGAGGCCGGCGGAGAGGCTGGTTGCGCCGATGAGCGAGGATGAGTTCAGGGGGATGCTCCCGGATGCTGTCAGCTGCGTGGTGATAGTTGAGATGCCGGGAAAAGAGCCGGTTCTTCTTTTCTCATATGAGTTCAGGTATCCCGTGGGGAGGTTCCTGTTGGGAGTTCCGGCGGGGCTCGTTGATCCGGAGGATGCCGCAAAAGATAATCCCCTTCTTGAGACCGCAAAGAGGGAGATACATGAGGAGACGGGTATTGTAGTCGATGAAAAGAGAGATGACTGTTATGTGATAAACCCGCTCCTGTTCAGCACTCCGGGGATGACGGATGAGAGCAACGCCCTTGTATGCGTGCATCTTCGCCCCGAAAACCTCGATGAACTTACGCAGGACGGAGCCGAGGGGCAGGAGTGCTTTGACGGTTTTGAGCTTGTGACCAAAGATAAGGCGAGAGAACTTCTTTCTGCAGGAGTTGATGACAACGGACACTTTTACTCAATCTATACCTGGGCAGCGCTCATGTATTTTTTGTCAGATATGTGGAAAAACCACGCTTTTTGCGTATGATGCTTTAGCATGGTAAAATATGTTCAGTAAAGCGCCTTTTGAGGCGCGCTTTGATAGGTATGAGGAGGGAAATATTATGAAGAAAAAATTTGTGACAGCACTTATTGTTTCTGCTATGGCTGTGACTGCGCTTTTTGGCTGCGGCAATAAGGCAGAGGAGGCCCCCGCAGAACAGGCGCCGGCTGAAGAGATTTCCGTGGAGGCAGAGGCGGAGGAAACGCCCACTCAGGAGCCTGTAGAGGAGGAAGCACCTCTTGAGGAAAATGAGCCTGCAAGGCCCACATCACTCGATGATGCCCTCGCTCTTGCAGTGCTTGAATACAACAGTGAGTTTTTTACAGACGGAGAGGTTTCCGGCGAGGGCCACATCATGATGGACAGCGATGAGACGGATGGAGAGGTTAAGTGCTACTGCCTGACTGTCTTTGGAAGATATGAGTTCCAGGACGGGAATTTCGTGCGCTGTGCAGGAAACGGCGTTATCCCGACGGTTATCACGCTCTCTTTAAATGATGAGGGCGAGTACAGTCTTGTGTCCTTCAAGGAAGCCGAGGACGGAAGCGAATTTGTTCCGTCTATCAAGGAGAACTTCCCTGAGGCTCTGTGGAGCAGATGTATCACTATAGAGGATGACGACAGGAATGAGCTTGACAGGCAGGAGAGGGCTTACGCCGAGGAGTACCTCTCACAGATAGGAAGAGAGGATGTTGAGATCGGAGAATACGCGGATTTTGAGCACAAGATCTTTTCCGATTTCGGAGTCTCCGACGATGTATCCAACGCTCTTCTTGACGTTGAGTCGGGCGACCTCGACAACAAATACCCTATGTGGATCGGCGAGCGCGAAGTCTTAGAGGACGGAGTGCGCATCATCTACAGAAAAGAACTTAATGAGAAGGAAAAAGAAGTAACTTACTCTAAGATAGATTATGAGTCCGGAGAGGTGCTTGAGAGCACAGTCTACAGCACAAAGACCGGTGAGAAGGCAGAGTAAGTCACCGAAGAACAAATTTACCGTCCTAAGGAATTGATGTCATCAGGACTTCTCCCGTAAATGGTACTCCTTAGGATCAAGATGAGGGAAATATATGGCCAGAGACTTACAACTACAGATAATGGCAGCAATAGCCACCAGGAGCTGGGGGCGCCTTATCATAAAGGCAATAGGTGTGATAGTGCTTCTGATTCTATGGGTATGCTGTATCCAAAGCACCCTTGACGGCGAGACGTTCGTTATCCACGCGGGAGATATGGTGGTCATTACCTTTTTTATCTTCCCGTATCTCATCATGGGTGCCCTGTACGGCTATGTGATTTCACTGACCATCTTTGCCCTCACGTATTTTACGTCTCTTTTCTTCGATATGGACAACGCCTACAAGATGTCCATCTATCTTGTGGCGACACTCTGTTTTTCCCTGTTTTCGCAGTTTTATTTTTTTCTCACCAAAAAAGGGACTGTTATTGCAGCGACGGCGACTCTGTGCGCAACGTCACTGATCGAGTTTGCAACGCTGACGGTCCTGGCGGAGTCGGACTACAACATTCAGAATCTCTATAATCTCGGGATCTATCTCACGAGAGACCTCATCATTATCTTCGCGCTGGGATTTGCCCTGCACTTCTATCTGACAAAGGCAAATGACATGTTGAAGCTCCCGTTTCCCCTTGCGCAGACCTACACCAAGGCGTATATGGAGAACCAGGAGATCAGGCGAAAGTACAGAAAGACCAGGGTCTCTGCGAAGCTCACCGCGATCATAATGGGGCTTGAGATCGTGATGTCGCTGTTTGTCGGCATCTATATGATAGTTCTTTTCCCTGATATCAAGAATATGATAATGTCATCCATAAATGAAGGCAATCCGCACGTTTTTCAGACGGAATCGGGATATATTGCGCAGGATGAAGTTATAAAGGGCTTTGAAAAGATAGATTTCAGGTTTGGCGCGGCAGCCCTGAGCCTTGACATCAAGATGATGCTAATGCTCCTCTGTGTCGGGGTTCCGATGGCCGCTCTGTCGAATTACTACACTAAAGCCTTTATTGGAGGGCCGCTTGGTGAGATGTCGGATTTCCTTGTTGAGTATGCGGAGGCTGACGACGACAAGAAGCTTGAAGTCGGCAAAAAGGCTGACAAGATAGTGGTCAGGACCCACGATGAGATCGAGGTCGTCAACGAGTCCGTGAAGGCCACGGTAAAGGCTGTGGAGGAGTATATCACCCACATAAAGGCTGAGAAGGAGCTGGAAAAAGAGCTGGAAGTAGCGCAGAAGGCGAGCGAAGCCAAGAGCTCTTTTCTCTCAAATATGTCACATGAGATCAGGACACCCATAAACGCGGTTCTTGGCATGAATGAGATGATCCTGAGAGAATGCAGCGATCCGCAGATCGTTGAGTACGCCCAGAATGTTAAGAGCGCGGGGGCGTCACTACTGTCGATCGTAAACGACATACTTGATTTTTCCAAGATAGAGGCGGGCAAGATGGACATCCTGCCTGTTGAGTACAACTTAAGTTCGATGATAAACGACCTTATCAATATGATCTCGGTAAAGGCCGGTGACAAAGGGCTTACCCTTAACGTCAACGTCGATGAGAAGATTCCCGACAAGCTCTTCGGAGATGAGGTCAGGGTCAAGCAGTGCGCAACGAACGTCCTCACCAACGCCGTGAAGTACACCGAAGAGGGCTCGGTTACCATGAACGTTACCTTCAGAGAGGCTGATGATGACAGCATTTATCTGGGGTTTCAGGTTGTCGACACCGGCATAGGCATCAAGGAAGAGGACCTCAACAAGCTCTTTTCACCCTTTGAGAGGATAGAGGAGATCAGGAACCGCACTATAGAGGGCACGGGCCTTGGCATGAGTATTGTAAAAAAGCTCCTGGCCATGATGGACACCAGGCTGTCGGTTAAGAGCGTGTACGGGGAGGGCTCGGATTTTTCCTTTGAGGTTGTGCAGAAGGTGGTGGACGCTGAACCCATCGGCGACTTCAAGGAAAAGTACAGAAAGTACCTTGAGAGCCTCGATAAATATCACGAGAAATTCCACGCGCCGGACACCGAGATACTGGTTGTCGACGACACAGCCATGAACCTCACTGTTGTTAAGGGGCTCCTAAAGAGCACGAAGATAAAGGTCGACACCGCAGAGAGCGGCAGGCAGACGCTTGATATGGTCACCAAAAAGAGGTACGACGTCATCTTTATCGACCACAGAATGCCTGAGATGGACGGACTTGAGACCCTGGCTGCGATGAAGGAGCTTGACGGCAACCTTTGCGAGGGCGTTCCCTGCATAGCGCTGACCGCAAACGCAGGAGCCGGGGCAAGGGATGAGTACCTGGCAGCAGGGTTTGACGATTACCTCTCCAAGCCCGTAAACGGCGAGCAGCTGGAGGACATGCTGAGGAACTATCTGCCTCCCGAGAAGATACAGGAGGTGTCCGCAGATGAAGAAGATGCGAAAAATGAGCCCTCCCGTAAAACAGAAAATGGTGAGAAAAATAGCGCAGGTGAAGGCGCTGTAGAGGATATTCCTGCGGACAGCTTTTTGTACAGGCTCGAGGGGATCGATCTCGGAGAGGCGCTTAAGAACTGCGGCAGCGTAGAGGTTTTGGAGGATGTCGCGAGGCAGTACCGCACAAGCATCGCATCCAAGGCTGACGATATCGAGAGGTTTGCCTCCGAAAAAGATTTCAGGAACTTTACGGTTGCGGTTCACGCGCTCAAGAGCTCGTCAAGGCTCGTAGGAGCAATGGAGCTGTCTTCTCAGGCGGCATATCTTGAGCAGTGCGGAAACAATGAGAACGGGGAGGAGATCGCAGAGAAGACGCCGGCTCTTTTGGAGCTCTACAGAAGCTATGAGCAGAAGCTGTCAGCTGCACAGGAGAATGCGGACGACAGTGACCTTCCGGAGATTGGCGAGGATGAACTGAAGGGCGCGTTCTCTGATATGAAAGAGCTCCTTGATGCCTACGATTTTGATACGGCTGACGGCATCATGAATATGCTCTCATCCTACAGAATCCCCGATGCGTACCGGGAAAAATATGCTAAGATAAAAGAACTTATGGCGGCGGTGGACAGAGACGCACTGCTTGAGATACTCTGATGAGGAGGGTATATGGAAAAAAGAGTATTGCTGATAGGCGGAGGAAAGAGCTTCATGGTGACCTCCATCGCCAATGAGCTGAAGAACAAAGGCTTTGAGGTTTTGCAGGCAAACCCCGATGTCACAGAGGTTGAGAGGATACCTGATAAGCCCTCGGTCTATCTCATTTACATTGATGACATCGATAATATGATGGAGTTCCTGGTATACCTCAGGGATAAGTTTGTGGAGGATGATCTCTCTGTATCGATTGTCGGCTCCCACGAGGAGGTCGAAAAGGTCTACGGTGCATCGGGCAGGGACAAGATCGCAGCCGTGTTTGAGCGCCCGATAAACGTCAAGGAGCTCGGACAGAAAATGCTCGAAGTCGTAGAGAAGGAGGAAGTGCGCCTTCAGAAGAAAAAGATCCTGGTTGTCGATGACGACGGGACGATGCTTCGCACCATCAAGAGCTGGCTCTCCGACAAGTACCAGGTCTTCATGGTGAACTCCGGCATGGCGGCCATCACCTTCCTTGCCAGGAACGAGGTTGACCTGATCCTTCTTGACTACGAGATGCCTGTGACAACTGGTCCGCAAGTCCTTCAGATGCTGCGGAGCGAGCCCGCAACAGAAAAGATACCCGTGATGTTCCTCACGGTCAAGAGCGACAAGGAGAGTGTCATGAATGTCATCGCCTTAAAGCCCGAGAAGTACCTCCTGAAGACCATGCCGCCAAAAGAACTCATCGCCAACATCGACGAGTTCTTTGAGAGCCAGAAAGCAAAAAAATATCAGTGAAAAGTGCCACAACAGGATTCATCATCGTATAAAGATAATGAGAATAAGAAACAAACAGTGCGGAACAGAACCGCGTTTTTTGAAAGGAGAAATATTATGTCAGATGAGATGAAGAAAAATTTGTCCGAGAACGAGCTTAATGGCGTTACAGGCGGCGCTTTGTATGGCGCATCTGCACCGGCAGATGAGGTTAAATCGACTCCTGTTCAGATGCACTACTGCATCAAGTGCAAAAAGGATACAAACCACAACGTATTCTCAGGCGGCAGGATGATATGCAGCATCTGCGGCACAAGCCCAACGCTCTAAAAACACTTATAATAAAACTTTGGAAAACGTAGTTGCTTTTGTCTTACGCATTTGGTATGGCTTTGTTATCACCCAAACTGGTGTGATCCATGGTGAAGAGCATATATGACTGATTATTGCGGCGGGGATTATCCTCGCCGTATTCTTATGCGTGACAGCGAGTCAAGAGGCGTTTTATTGTCTGTTTTTGACATTTTTACGTCTGATTTTGCTTTTGAGTAGAAATGTGCTGACAATTTACTATACTTGAGTTTGAAAATACATCCATGTAATCTGGGAATAGATACTTTTTAGAAGGACACTGTAATGAACATATACATTTGTGAAGACGATCCGAAGGATGCAGAGAGACTTAACAGGCTGCTGATGCGGTACTCCGAGGAACGTGGAGAAAAATTGGAAATTCAAACCTTTGGCTCCGGCGAGGAACTGCTCGCCTCCTTGAAGGACAAGGCAACGGACGTCATATTTCTGGACATAAACATGGATGGGATGTACGGAATCGAGACGGCCGGACATATAAGGGAGAGATTTGCAGACGTTCCGATCGTGCTGGTCACGGCCTACATGGATTATGCACTGGAGGGATACAAGGTCAGGGCCAGCAGATTTCTGGTCAAAGATGACCTTGATGGCACGCTCATGGAATGTATGGATGCCATATGCGCGGAGATCCGCAACAGGAACTCCGGCTGCGTGTTTTCGTGCGTGAAGGGTGACGTGCAGATTGCCTTTTCGGAGATACTGTACATAGAATCGATGGGGCATAAGTGCAGCATTCATCTTAACGGAAAGACCTATGGCATGTACTCCAAGATTGATGACCTTGAGCAGAAGCTTAAGGGCTTCGGGTTTGTCAGGACGCACAAGAGCTTCATTGCAGGCATCCGTCACGTCCGCGTGATCAACAATTACCGGCTGACGCTTGATAACGGGGCGGAATTGCCGATCACCAGGAACAGGTATAAGCAGGTGAGACAGGAGTACGTGCTTTACGTGGGGAGGTACGTATAAGATGCTTGCATGGATATCATATTTTTCAGTGGCTGCACTCGAAACATGGGGGTTCTTTTATTTTATTGACACTTTTCTGGATTGTAAGTGGAAGGGAAAACGCAAAATCGTCTTGGTTCTGATTATGTATGCGCTTGAGAATGCATTGGCGTTAAGCATATCGTGGTTCATCCAAAACGACATGTCTGCGGTTTTGAGGACATTGTGCATAGGTTTTTCATTAGTCGTTTTGGCTCAGTGCGCATATAATTCCACACTTGGACAGAGCATCCTAATCGGAGGAATGTCTATAGCTGTCACC
Source organism: Butyrivibrio sp. (assembly GCA_017470505.1). GTDB lineage: Bacteria > Bacillota > Clostridia > Lachnospirales > Lachnospiraceae > Butyrivibrio. The sequence goes on from JAFUYO010000035.1 coordinate 23,203, forward strand.
ACATTGTCAGATTCAATTTTTTTGTGGCTTCTGGCATCAGGTGATCTGCATGTGCAGAGATACATTGCATTTATTGGTAAGATACTTGGAGTCGTCGTGTTGTTGGGTATAAGAAGATTTTTCGGTTCAACCAGGGAATCCTTTAGAAGAGCAGGACCGCGCTGGCTGCATTATGGCTGGTTCCCGCTGTTTACCATGGCACTGGCATTTTACGTCGTAATACGGTTTTCTTTGATGGGTGAGTACAGATGGTTCTTTTCCGTACTGTCCGGGGCTTTGCTTGCCCTTAACGTATTTGCCCTGTACGTATTGAAGAACTCCCTGGAAAGCGACGAAAGGATCAGGAACATGGAACTTCTGGTTCGAAACAAGCAGGACCAGCTCAGGCTTTTTCAGGACATGAAGTTCCTGTATGAGCGTCAGTCAAGAAAGACGCACGACTACAAAAAGCAGCTTTCTTCCATACAGGAGCTGCTTGAGAATGACGAGACGGAATCAGCAGTCAGCCTGGTCAGGAGCCTGACCAACAGTCTTTCAGTTGACTTATCCGGGGTAAACACCGGGCATCCGGTCATCAATGCGGTGCTCAATCAGGAGTACAGGATGGCGAAGGAAAGAGGCATAGGGATGCTGTTTGCCGTGGAGGACATGCATGACTTCCGGAAGGATGAGGAAGACGTCGTGATCCTGTTCGGCAATCTGCTTGAAAACGCAATTAACGAGTGTTCGAGGCTGATTGAGGGAGGCGTGGCCGCTCCTGCCATTCAGATCAGGCTCGCAAGGGCAAACGACAAAACGGTCTTATCCGTGAAGAATCCGGTCGTATCAAAGGTCGAAATCAGGGATAATGAGATAGTCGACCCTCTGCCTCCCGGGCATGGCATCGGCCTCATGAACGTCCGCGAGGTGGTCGATAAATATGGCGGAGATCTTGTACTGTCCTGTGATGACAGGGAATTCATGGCGGTGGTGATGATTTGAACAAAGATGTTGTTTTCCCAAAAGAAGAAAAGAAAAAATGGATTGAGACGTAAATGTATATTTTCCAACATATTACCCGGATGCCGATTACTACTTTTTATATCGACGGATTGGAAATATGGATTATTCGGACATCCATGGAGAAAAGAAATCGTTGTTATGGGGAAGGAATTGATAAGGAAGTTAGATCTACATATGGATGAGCTAAATATACGCTCTGTAGATACTGGAGGTATGAATGATAAAAATATCATATAACCCGCACAGTGCATATAGGTGGTTTGGAATTGCAACGGTAATTGGCGGAATTTTCCTATTGTTCATCATGCTATTGGCAAAGCAGTTTTCGCAGGTGTTATTAGCATTGTGCATTCTAACATTTATGCTTGCTTTTTATTTGATCAGGCAATCGCACAAAGAGATCCTGGTTACCGAAGAGTCGATAACAATCCGGGGGGAAGCAAAAGAAGATCTGTTTTTCCTTTGGGAAGAGCTTCCGTATGCGTATATCCGTGGGGGATATAGAGTCAAATGGATTGTTCTGTCATGGGAAAAACAAACGGATGATGAAATCAACAAATACTTCCGATATTTTATGATGGACAGATTTGTGAGAAAAGAATGCATCGTTTTTCCCATAGTTCCTGTGATAAAAGGGAGCGCTGCATTCAAGGAGTATATTATTGAAAAATATGGTTTGGATGAAGATCATGCAAGAACCATACAAGGAATAAAGTATTTGTGGTTCTGATTTATTCTGTTTTTGGTGTTGTCAATTGTAGGTGCAGGTGTTTGAAGTGAAAACAACTGAAATCATCAGCGCTTTCGCAGTATCATATCATGGGGGATTATATATGTTCACAAGGGTTGAAAAGAATATCAATGTAACTGAAACCATTAACCTTATAGAAAATGCAGTTTATAAAGAACTGAAGACATTGGGCTTCAGGAAACACGGCAGAACACTCCATAGGTTTGTCTCAGGTGATATTTCACATGTCATTTTCTTTAAATGCGGGCAGGCATACAGAGAAGAAACGCATTTAATGTGGGTCAGGCTCGGAATACGCATACCGGAATGTGTGGAAAGGGTATTTAATCCAGTAAATGACAAGAAGTACTATCATGATTATAACTGCAACATGCGTTCAGATTTAGGAGCAGCAAAAACAAGGAACAAAAAGAAAAACAAAACCTTTAATCTTAGAAAAGATGATCCTGAAAACATCTTCTCAGAAATTTTAGCTATTCTTAAAAAGGATGTGCTCCCGGTTTTTGACGTTTTATCTACTCGGCAGGCGGTGTTAGATCACCGTAAGGATTATCCGTATTTTGATACGCTTAATTCTCACTTGATATTATTGGAAGAAGCTATGATATACGGGCACTTAGGAGAGCTTGATACGGCAAAGGAGACATTTGACGCATATTATAAACAAGCGCGTAAGGAAAATATTAACCCGCGGCATATTGATTATTTGGATAAACTGCGCATTGACCTCGGATTAGTAAGGAACTGTAGCGAAATAACTTGAACATTTTACTTGCCTGATTTCCCAAATGCTGCGTCAAGAGCCTTAACAATACCCGCATTGTCTGCGTTTTCTTCCTTGCCTTTGAAAAATCATTCTGCGTAAAATGTTCAGTTAATTCTGCTACAGTTCCTAAGAGGATGCGACTGAGAGACTTATACAGATATATGATCGAAAGAGATATGTACTGAAGGCTTCATATCAAAGTATCGAAAAGGTTACGGTGATTGTTATGAAAAATGTGATGGATTTTGAAGTGAACACACAGTACACATTGGATGAACAAAGGCAGTTTCACAGAGCTGTATCACATAGAAAAACTTCTTTGATGATAGCTGCTGCAGGAATTGCGTTCATGACAGGTCTGGATATATATTTCGCTGTAAAGTATGGAATGTGGATCCTCCCGAGATTGTTGCCCTACACATTGGCGTACATAGCGTTCATGATTTTTTTTCTCTGGTTTCTTGAAAGAAATTCTGTCAAAGCATGGAAAACCAAGGAACTGACTAAAGATGCGGTGGTAAACTATCATTTTACGTCTGATTATGTGGAAGTGAAGAGCGCGGGAAGCGAAGGCATTTACACGTATGACAAATTTTCAAAGCTTATTGAAACAAGGACACATTTTTATCTTATGCTGTCGGCGAATATGGGATTTGCCATACGAAAGGATGTCTGCACCGATGAGCAACAGGCATTTATAAAAGAGAAATGCGTAGGCCGAAAGAAGCTCAGAAAAATGGGACTGCCGGATTCTATGGAGGGCATTAGGCCGCAGATGGTGCCGGACGATAAAGACCTGTCGGCTGAGTCTGAAAAGCCTTTGTATACAACGAAGGTAAAGTACACGCTTAAGGAATACCTGAAGTATAACGCTGTATTGGTGGTGAGAAATATGCGGGTCTATGCAATGCTTGCCATTTTGCTTGTGCTGATCATGATCCGCTACTACATCCGCGATGGGATATACGGTCTGCAACAGGGGCTGATCGTTTATGCGGTTGCAGTTGTAATTGCTTTTTTGATCTTCTTTTTCCTGGTGTGCCGGTCGTGGAAGAAGAATACACTTATGAAAAACAGTGAGGAATACTACAGGTTCTATACTGACAGGTTGGAGGTAGTACATTCGGTGGGCAGATCCGTAATTCCGTATGATAAGATTTACAAGATCATAGAGACAGGACAGAACTTCTACATAATGGTTGGTCAGGGGCAGGGGCTTATCTTATGTAAGTCCGAATGCTCCGATGAACTGATAAGGTTTATGAAAGAGAAAAAAGCGATTGTTGCAAGGAAATAGCAATTGGAAATATTATGCCCTAAAAAATGCAATGTTAACAACCCAGTAGTGTTTAGTGGTATAAAGCAGGCGTAATCTGATGTGGATGAATGATGGGCTTGCGAGGTTGGTGAATGAACTCCTAAAAAAGGCCGCACTTGCCCCTTGGTGCTTTTAGCGGGATTTTAA
>JAFUYO010000009.1 GCA_017470505.1 Butyrivibrio sp.
CTCGGGGGGATCGTAGGTCTCCCAGCGGTAGAAGAAAGCGTGGTTTCCGATCATGGTATAGGAGACGATGCGGTAGTAGTCCGCCCAGTACTTAGTCATGAAAAAGAGGTAGTCGCCAACACGGGCTCCGTCCAGAACCTCCTGCGCTGCGCGGGTACAGGTTGAATTCGGTCCTCTCGACATTATGAGTTCAACCTTCCCCGATCTGTAAGAGGCAAACTGCATGCTCTGGGTGATAACACCAATCACCGAATTTGGAAAAGCTGAGCTCTTGACCCTGTTCATGATAACCGATCCAACCGCCAGCTTTCCTGTGTAGGACTCTCCGTCTGCCTCTGCCTGGATGGTTGCTGCAAGCCACATAAGTTCGTTCTCAGATGCGGAGTAGGAACCTGATGTGTCCTCCTTCATAAGGGCAAGCCTCTCAGCTATCTGCTGAGCCAGCTTTGCCTGTGCCGCTGCAGTCTGGGACTCAAGTGCTTTCATCTTCTCATCCAGGCTCTCAAGCTGCTGCTCATAATCAGCAAGTTTACCCCTCTCTGAACTGAGTGATGAGTTTGTTGCAAAGAGCTGTCCCCTGACAGCATCAGTCAGAGAAGCAAGCTCATCGTGCTTTTCATCGAGCTCATCCTGATATTTGTCAAGCTCTGCTTCACGCTCTTCCACCAGCTGTTTCTTTTTCTCTATCTCTTCCTGCAATTCCTGATATTCTGATATTCTCCGGCGATCGTACCTGATTATTGCATTCAGATACTCAAATTTGGTTAGAAATTCAGATAGTGTCCCGGACTCGAGTATGATGCGCAGAAGACCGCTCGTACCGCCGCTCTCATAGGTGGACCTCAGTCTCTTTTTGAGAAGCTCGTATCTGTCCCTCTCAAGCTTCTGTGCATCCGCCAGCTCATTGTTGAGCTCTACTATCTCAGACGAGACCTGTGCCATGGCACTCTCTGCCTCGGATATCTCTGCATTGAGATTCGATAACCTGTTGGAGTACCCGTTTATGGTGACGGTCAGCTCGCCCTTCTGATTTTCCAGATTGCTGACGCTCTGTTGCGTCTGCTCACGCTGGTTGCGGAGTTCACTGATGGCATTCTGCGTCTCCTCGGTCTGCTTTTCCAGATCTGTAATTGTAGCCTTGGTCTCAGCCTCCTGCTCCTGCATCTCGGATATGGTCTCATCCCTGTCCGCATAGCTCACAAAGGAAAACTGAGAGACAAACAGTGTGAGGACCATTATCCCCAGCACAATCCTTTTTCTCATATAATCCTCATCCATGGAAACCAAACTGTAACACCAAACTCATTCATTTCCTTCAGGTTCCCCTGTATTGTTTTCAGGCAAATACTGATCAGGCATCTCATCTGATACCGCTCCTGCGCCCGGCTCACTCACCTCTATAAGAGGCATGTTGGGCTCTACTGCAACCTCTACCTGCACGGGCTGCTCACCCCCGGCTTCAGCCCACTCACCTGCATCCTGCGATTGTGCCGCGCTTTTCTGAGCACTTCCGCCCATGGCTCTCTCAATGGGGAACACAATATTGTTGCTCTTTCTGATGAAGTCCATCATGTTCATCATCTTGAGAGTCTCTGAGCGAGGCATCTCAGGGCACTCTGTCCAGCCCTCGGAAATAGCCTTGATGCAGGCTGCTATCTCGTACTCATAGCCCGTCTTCTGTCTGGGACGCTTGTAGACAGAGAGCTTATTATATGCGCTGTCATATACCGTAATGGACTCGGGGTTATTGATATTCTCGACGACTATATAACCCTTGTTGCCGTATATGACGCCTTTTCGGTCGCTGCAGGAAAGAGCTGTCGCATTGAGAATGGCCATCCTGCCGTTTGAATACCTGAGCGTAATGGAGTCCTGCATATCAATTCCGAGGTTGTTAAATGTACATATTGATGCGATATCCGATACGTCATTGCCAAATACCATAGAGGCAAAATTGAGAACGTACACACCAAGATCGAGCAGAGCTCCTCCACCCAGCTCAGGCTGGTGTATCCTGTCCTTGTAGGAAATATTGTAGCCCAGATTTGCAGTCAGCATCGTAGGCTCTCCGATAACGTTGCTCGCAAGAACTTCCAGGAGCTTGTGCCTCATCGGCATATATCTGGTCCAGATAGCCTCAGTTAAAAGAAGCTTTTTCTCCTCAGCCATGGCAAAGACCTCTCTGGCCTGCTCCTCATTGAGCATGAATGCCTTCTCGCAGATAACATGCCTGCCTGCAGAGAGCGCGAGCTTCACATTTTCAAAATGTTCGGAGTGGGGCGTCGCCACGTATACCAGGTCAACCTTGGGGTCACTTACCAGCTCCGCATACGAACCATAGGCCTTCTTTACGCCATATTTCTGCGCAAAAGCCGCCGCATTTTCCATGGTCCTCGAGCCAACAGCATAGCAGGTCACACCCTTCATGCTCTTTAACGTCTCAGCCATGACTGAAGCTATCTTACCTGTCCCCATAATGGCGACTTTTGTACGTCCAAACATCCATGCACCTCCGGACAATTCCTTACTGTCTCAAAAACTCTGATTTGATATATCCCGTATTCTTATTATACTCTACTTTTGCCCAGCCATTCGTGTATTGTTCGATAACGTTTACAGTAGCTCCGGCAAAAATGGTCGTGATGGAATCGGTGTCCGTGCCGGGTCCCTTTCTGAGCTTTATCGACTCCTCGACAACAATCTTCCCTGTCTTGGCAGAAGATATGACTTCTGACGAAGAGGATTTCGAAGAAGATGATGAAGTCGATGTTGATGAATCAGATGCAGACGCCAAAGTTTCGTCAGTAGTTGAGGCTGAAGATGCGGCATCTGATGAAGCGGTCTGCTTCTCATCTTCAGATGAAGATGCTTCTGAAGACGTTTCCTGCTCATCAGTTTCTTCTTTTTCAACTTCCACGGTCTCAGATGAAACCACATCAAAGAACTCAGTCTTTACATAGGCCTCCGCCCCGTTGTACTCTATCCTGCTCCAGCCGTTTGCGAGCGCCTCAAGCTCCCTGAACTCCTGTCCCTTCTCGGTTCGTGAGATCACATCAGCAGTCTCTGAATCCGAGCTCCTGATATTGATGACGTCTGTCGCCCTGATGGTCCTGATTGTGACAGTGTTCTCTTCTTCTGTTTCCTCTGCGGACTCCTCTTCAGATGAGCTGTCTGTCGATGCTCCCTCCGAAGTTGCGAGTGCCTCTCCCACGGATACCTGCAGTCCTGAGCGCATTTTCGTCAGGAGCTCAGCGAGCTTCTCATCTCCGCTGACCATCTCGTTGTAGCTCGATGCCACCTTGTTGTTAAGGTCTATTACGTCAGACTGCACATTGATCTGTTTCAGATAGTCTATCTCGTTGGTATCTGCAATATCGCCGTTGATGTAAAGATTCCCGTTTTCGTCCGTACAGATGTAGAGAGTCTCAAGTCCGGGAACGTTTCCTTCATAATCGTACAGCTTGACCTCATTGTACACGTATGCCACGTAGCTGCCATCAACCGGGCCGGGCTTGGTATAGACGGTTATGTTATCAAATTTCTCGATATACTCGGAAGCTGCGACCGCCTTCAATATCTCCGTGTCGTCCAGGCCCTTGTATATCTGTGATATTGTCTCTGAATCACCCTCGGCGGAAGCTTCATAATACTTCTCAACCAGCGCGTTGACTTCCGGATACGCATTTTCCTCCATGGTAGCATCCGGCACTTCAAAGCTTGAAGCCTCTGCATCTGCCGCGCTTGTCTGGGAGAGTTTGTCCTCTCTGTGCCCCGCCGACAGCGCAACTGCCACCGTGATGATGACCGCTACTACCAGTATGAGCGGCATCAGATATTTCTTATTATCCTCAAGGAATGCGGATATATCCTTCTTTTCATTTCTCCAGTTTGCAACACCATTATCTTTTCTTTTCATAAAAAACCTCTAAAAGTCCTTGTAAATTCTACAACATACTGATTTTATATATAAAATAAGGTCAAGTCAAGTTTGCCGCATATCTTCACATGTGATAAAATAAATTTATGCGCACCCGTAGTCTAATGGATAAAACGTAGGCCTCCGACGCCTTTGTTGCTGGTTCGAGTCCAGTCGGGTGCATTTTTCATGTCCGGGTGAGGATATACGCCGTATATGACATCATTCATGAAGCCTCTTTTACGATGAAGATATGGTCAGTCTCCCTGTCGTATCTGTAGAGGTTGTAGCTCAATATCTCCTCCTCGGCAACCGTAGAGCTGTTGACTTCTCTTATTATCTGCTTTAACGCATCCGGCTCAACCACCGCTCCCGGGTCGGGGATTATCAGCATCTCATGTATCGATGAGGGTATGAGAAACAAATCGCACTCAAAGGCGTCCGACATCTGCCTCATCACTCCCGGATAAAAGGCTGCCCCTGCCCCCAGATTGCCGCTGTCGTTACTGATGACAAAGATGCTGCCCATCTCATCGCTCTCAACAGGTGTATGCGTGATATTCTCAAGCACATCGACCATTGCCTCAGTCTTGGGAGGACAGACCTTCGCAGCGTTTTCTCCAATTACTTCCCACAGCTCGTCCTCTGTTATCTCCCACACATCGAGGTGAGACTTCTCTATGGTGATCGTGCCAATTCCCAAGCTACTGCTCTTTACAAGGCACAGGGGAACCATTGCAAGATCCAGCACCTTCCTGTAAGGAACCTTCTCAAGTTTACTCTTGTTCTTTCTGTAGTTTACCACCTTGAAAAAGAGGTTCTCCGACGCCCTTGAAAAATCCGTGAACGCCTCTATGTCTATCTCGTTTCCGGGCATTGATTGCCTGTATATTTCCACTATGTCACCGGCAAGACTTACGACGCTGCATCCCTCAAGGTACCTGTCAAACATCTGGTCCAGATATATCGTGGGCGCCACCGACTCATCCTCTCTCCTGATAACAATTGCATGGTAGACAACACCGTTGTTCTTGACTATATCCCTGCACTCAACCAAATGACCTTTCCCAAGGGCGCTCTTAACTTCTCTTACCATCATCTCTCCAAACTCTCTTATTTCCATATCTGTTTTCTCCTTTTTGTATTATTAGTTGTTAAAAAAATCAGTACAAAAAAAAGACAATAGAATACGCTTATCACGAACTCTATTGTCTTATAATAGTTTCTTTCTGTGTCAGATATGGTTAACGCTTTGTATCAGACTCTTGAGAGATACTCTCCTGTTCTGGTGTCGATCTTGATGACATCTCCCTCGTTAACAAAGAGAGGAACTGCTACTGTAGCACCTGTCTCAACTGTTGCAGGCTTGGTAGCACCTGTTGCTGTATCACCCTTGAAGCCGGGCTCTGTCTCGGATATTGCGAGCTCTACGAACATAGGAGGCTCAACTGCGAATACGGATCCGTTGTATGATGAAATCTTGCAAACCTCGTTCTCCTTGACGAACTTGAGTGAATCGCCAACCTGATCGGAAGTAAGACCGATCTGCTCATAGGTCTCTGAATCCATAAAGTTGTAAATATCTCCATCCTGATAGAGATACTGCATATCCTTCTTGTCGATCCTTGCTGCGGGGAACTTCTCAGTGGGACGGAATGTTGTCTCCTTAACACCACCGTTGATGATGTCCTTGAGCTTGGTCCTTACAAATGCAGCACCCTTTCCGGGCTTAACATGCTGAAATTCAATAATCTGACATACGTTGCCATCGATTTCGATGGTCATACCATTTCTGAAATCACTTGCAGAAATCATATAAATCCTCCTAAATTACATTACATCAAATAACTTAGATATTTTAAACCATTTTGTGTATCATGTCAATCGCTTCTGTATAACCGGCAAGTCCGTGCCCGTAGATCTGCGCATCGCAGGCAGGTGCCGTCACCGATACCTTCCGGAATTCCTCCCTGTTCTGAATGTCCGAGATGTGGACTTCGATCTTTATTATATCCTCGAGGCTCTTTAGGGCGTCGTGGATGGCGTAGCTGTAATGGGTGTACGCCCCGGGATTGATCACAATTCCCCTCGTCCCGTCGCTGTAGGCCTCCTGAAGCCTGTCGATGATGGCGCCTTCGTGATTTGACTGAAAAAGAACAACCTCATCTTCCATCTCGTCAGCCTTTTTTTGGATCATATTGCAGAGAAAGTTATAGTCCTGATTTCCGTACACTGCCTTTTCCCTGATCCCGAGAAAATTCAGGTTCGGCCCGTTTATAACCAAAATCTTCATAAAAATACTCCTTAACATCAAACCCAGGTTACCCTTACATTCCTGTAGAGGGCAGTTATGTCTCCGTACTGCATAAATCCGGCATTTCCACCAGTAAGTACATCACCATACTCCGTCCCGTCATCATGGTAGAAAAGTGTCACAAGCCCATTCACAGAAAAAGTAACATCCCACTCCTTCTTTAAAAGAGCCATTTTGTACCAAAGATCTGTCTCTGTGCTCTGAATCTTCAGCCCTCCTTCTGTGACACTCGGGATCGGGTCGGCTCCCGCGGATACAACCTGTCCTCCCGGCTCCTTTATGAGCCTTACCGCATGAAAAAACCTGCTTTCCTCGCTGCTTCTGTTGAAAAACTCAAGGCAGAACTCCCTTCCGTCCCTTTCCGCAAAGGACAGGACTGCGCGCCCGTCATCAGATAGAGGTCTGAACTCCCACTCTATCATCACATCAGAAGGGAGGACCTTGGGGATAAACCTGCCGCCACTGCCGCTCCCGACTCCGCGCAGTTCAAACTCTTCAGTATTCTCGTATATTATTGTAGCCATCTGATTACTTTTTTCCTTCACATCTTTTAAAGTGCGTTTCCTTATATTTTCGCGATGTCGATGAGCTCAAGCCCCTCCTCGGTGCTCGCGCTCTCAAGGCTCGACACAAGCGCCCTCGCGGTGTCAAGCGCAGTTATCACATTTACGCCCGTCTCGATGGCAGTTCGCCTTATAAGGAAGCCGTCCCTTGTTTTGTCGCGCCCCTGGGTCGGAGTGTCGATCACAAGATCGATCCTGTGACCCAGTATGAGGTCTATGACAGTTGGCGACTCCTGACTTATCCTGTTTATACGCCTCGCTTTCACGCCGTTATCTATCAAGGTCTCAGCTGTGGACCTTGTGGCGTAGATGATATAGCCGAGCTTTTCGTAGCGCCTTGCTATCTCTATGACTTCGCCCTTGTCCGCATCCTTTACCGTGATTATCATCTGCCTGTGTTTTGGGAGCTTTACTCCCGCGCCGAGAAAAGCCTTGTACAGAGCTTCATTAAAGCTTTTGCTGATCCCGAGGCACTCTCCGGTACTCTTCATCTCAGGTCCAAGGCTGATCTCCGCTCCCCTTATCTTTTCAAAGGAAAAGACAGGCATCTTGACAGCGACGTATCCGGCCTCTTTTTGAAGCCCCGGCGTGTATCCCATGTCCTTTAGCTTCTCTCCGAGCATCACCCTCGCAGCGAGATCCACGATAGGTATTCCCGTGACCTTGCTGATATACGGAACGGTCCTCGAGGATCTGGGATTTGCTTCTATGATGTACACTTCATCTCCAACCGCGATGAACTGGATGTTGACGAGACCTATGACGTGCAGGGCCTTGGAGAGTCTCTTCGTGTACTCCGCGATCGTCTCTTTTACCTTATCAGAGAGCGACTGGGCAGGATATACCGATATCGAGTCTCCCGAGTGGATACCAGACCTCTCGATGTGCTCCATTATACCGGGGATGACGATTGTCTCCCCGTCACAGACCGCATCGACCTCGGTCTCGATTCCCTGTAGGTACTTATCGACGAGGATAGGATGGTCCTGGGCGTACCTGTTTATGATGTTCATGAACTCCTCGATCTCAGAGTCAGAAATAGCTATCTGCATCCCCTGACCTCCAAGTACGTAGGAGGGACGGACAAGCACAGGGTACCCGAGTCTGTTTGCGACCTCCTTGGCCTCATCTGCAGTATATACAGTTGCGCCCTCAGCTCGCTTTATGCCGGTCTCTTCGAGTATCCGGTCAAAGATCTCCCTGTCCTCGGCAGCGTCGACGTCAGAGGCATCAGTTCCGTATATCTTTACCCCCATCTCCATGAGGTCCTGGGTGAGCTTTATCGCGGTCTGTCCGCCGAACTGCACAACCGCTCCGTCAGGCTTTTCAAGCTTTACGATGTTCTCGACATCCTCAGGTGTCAATGGCTCAAAATAGAGCTTGTCAGCGATGTCGAAGTCCGTGCTGACGGTCTCGGGATTGTTGTTTATGATTATCGTCTCAAATCCGGCCCTCTTAAATGCCCAGGTCGCATGTACCGAGCAGTAGTCGAACTCGATACCCTGACCTATCCTGATCGGGCCAGAGCCCAGGACCAGGATCTTCTTTTTGCCGGAATCAGTTTTTATGAGAGCTTCATCCTCTGAGTCAGGGCCGTTGTAGACAGAGTAGTAATAAGGGGTTTCGGCCTCAAACTCCGCGGCACAGGTGTCAACTATCTTGTATGAAGCAGCAATCTTGTAGAAGTCCCGAAGCTGTTTTAAAACCTTTACGGTAAACCTTGTGAAGCGGCTTATAACGCTGTCGGGAAACTCAAGGCGCTTGGCTTCGAGCATGGTATCAAAGCTGATTATCTTTTTGGCATCTTCAAGTGTTCCATACTTACCCTCGGTGTTCTTCTCTCCTGCCCTTAAGAGCCTTAGCTCCATCTTGACCAGGGTGTGGAGCTTGTCAATAAACCACGGGTCTATCTGTGTGATGCCGTGTATATCCTCATGGCTCATTCCGCGCCGCAGGGCCTCTGCGATGACCCATATCCTCTGATCGTCCACAACCCCCAGCCTGTCTGTAAGCTCATCGTCGTCGAGCTCTGAGAAGTCATAGCTTGTCAGGCAGTCCACGTGCTGTTCGAGGGAGCGGATTGCCTTCATCATCGCACCCTCAAAGTTCGTACAGATGCTCATGACTTCACCCGTTGCCTTCATCTGTGTGGTGAGGGTCCTCTTGGCGGTTATGAACTTGTCAAACGGAAGACGCGGGAACTTGACTACGCAGTAATCAAGCGCAGGCTCAAAGCTCGCAAAGGTCTTTCCTGTTATCGCGTTTTTGATCTCATCCAGGGTATAGCCGAGAGCTATCTTGGCCGCCACCTTGGCTATCGGGTAGCCGGTCGCCTTGCTTGCAAGGGCTGAGGACCTGCTGACTCTCGGATTCACCTCGATGACGCAGTACTCAAAGCTTGTCGGGTGCAGCGCAAACTGGACGTTACAGCCTCCCGTTATCTTAAGCTCGTCTATGATATTAAGAGCGGCGCTCCTAAGCATCTGATACTCTTTGTCAGTGAGGGTCTGGGAGGGGGCTACTACAATGGAGTCGCCCGTGTGAACTCCTACAGGGTCAATGTTCTCCATGTTGCAGACAGTTATGCAATTGCCTGCGCCATCCCTCATCACCTCGTACTCGATCTCTTTCCATCCGGCAATGCACCTCTCGACAAGCACCTCGTTGGCCCTTGAGAGTCTGAGTCCGTTCTTTAATATCTCCTCGCACTCTGACCGGTTGCGAGCGATACCGCCGCCGCTGCCGCCCAATGTGTACGCGGGACGCAGCACCACCGGGTATCCGATCTTTTTGGCAAAAGAAACTCCGTCCTCAACATTATGCACAACCAGAGATGCTGCGCAGGGCTCACCTATTTTTTCCATGGTGTCCTTGAACTCCTGCCTGTCCTCGGCCTTTCTGATGGTCTCGGCAGTTGTGCCAAGGAGCTTCACATTATGACTCTTTAAAAAGCCTGACTCGTCGAGCTCCATTCCAAGGTTAAGTCCCGCCTGGCCTCCCAGTGTCGGAAGAATGGAATCGGGCTTTTCCTTCTCAATTATCTGCTCAAGCACTTTAACAGTGAGCGGCTCTATATAAACTTCGTCTGCGATGTCCTTGTCCGTCATGATGGTGGCAGGGTTTGAGTTTACCAGTACAACTTCAACCCCCTCCTCCTTTAAAGACCTGCAGGCCTGCGTTCCCGCGTAGTCAAACTCCGCAGCCTGGCCTATGACTATGGGTCCTGATCCGATCACAAGGACTTTTTTGACGTCTTTATTCTTTGGCATTTTACCTTATCTACCTTTCATCATCTGTATAAAACGGTCAAACAAAAAACCTGTGTCCTGAGGACCGGGGCAGGCCTCTGGGTGGAACTGGACGGTGAAGATGTTCTTGCCCACATACTTAAGCCCCTCGTTTGTCCCGTCGTTGACATTTATAAAAGCGGGCTCGGCTACAGACTTATCAAGCCTGTCAGTATCTACGACGTAGCCGTGGTTTTGGGATGATATGTAGACGCGCCCCGTCGCAAGGTCCTTTACGGGGTGATTTCCTCCCCTGTGTCCGTATTTGAGCTTATAGGTGTCAGCTCCCGTGGCAAGCGCCATGAGCTGGTGTCCAAGGCAGATTGCAAAGATCGGAACGTCAGAGTCGTAGAGCTTTTTTATCTCCTTTATGACGTTTTTGCACTCCTTGGGATCTCCGGGACCGTTTGATAGCATTATGCCATCAGGCTTACCTGAAAGAATCTCCTCGGCGGTTGTATCCTGGGGATAGATCGTGACCTCGCACCCCCTTGCAAGAAGGGCGTCGGATATATTTCTCTTGGCTCCGACGTCGAGGAGTGCAACCTTTAATCCCCTGCCATCAGTGTTATCTGCAATTGGCGGTATCTTTTCTCCCCTCTCACTTTTAGAAAAATAAGTCACCTTTTCAGGGCGCGATACCCTGGATACCACATCGCCTGTGGTATACGCCTTTATCCTGTCTTTGACGCTCTCATAGGTGAGGTTTTCGTTTGTGGTTATGAGGCCGTTCATGGTTCCCTTTTCCCTCAGGATGCGCACCAGGGCTCTCGTATCAATACCCTCGATCCCGGGGATCTCATATTTTTCGAGAAACTCCTGTATGGACATATCGCACCGAAAGTTCGAGGGGATCCTTGAAAGCTCCCTCACAATAACGGCATCCACCCATATCCTCTCAGACTCCATGTCGTCAAGGCATACGCCGTAGTTTCCTATCAGGGGATAGGTCATGCACACCGCCTGTCCCGCATAGGACGGATCGGTGAAAACCTCAGTGTATCCTGCTATGGACGTGTTAAAGACGATCTCGCTGATAACGTCTTTATCGGCGCCTATGTGCCTGCCGGCAAAGACGGTGCCGTCCTCCAAGATTAAAAATGCTTTCATGTTGCTCCTCCATATCATCTGAAGTATTCAACGCCGCTCTCGAAGATCTTGAGGTCCTGCTCGCCGTAGATGTTTATGGCTACGCTGTCTCCGCGCCTCTCTGAATGAGCCATCTTTCCAAGACATCTTCCGTCGGGTGAGAGGATTCCCTCGACAGCCCTGTAGGAGCCGTTGATGTTCCACTCATCGTCCATCGTGATGTTTCCGTCAAGGTCGCAGTACTGGGTTGCGACCTGCCCGTTTGCAAAGAGCTCGTCCAGAACCTCCTTCGGCGCAACAAACCTTCCCTCACCGTGTGAAGCAGGGTTTTCATACACTCCGCCAAGCTTAGCTCCCAAAAGCCAGGGCGAATTGTTTGACACAACCTTGATGGTTGCCATCTTGGAGATGTGTCTGCCGATCGTGTTGAAGGTCAGTGTCGGAGAGTTCTCGCTCTGACCTGTAATCCTGCCGTAGGGAACGAGTCCCAACTTTATCATCGCCTGAAAGCCGTTGCAGATACCGAGTGCAAGTCCGTCGCGCTCCTGTAAAAGCCTGTCAGTAGCGGCTTTTATTTCCTCATTCCTAAAGGCTGTCGCAAAAAACTTTGCGCTTCCGTCAGGCTCATCACCTGCGGAGAACCCTCCCGGGAACATTATGATCTGTGCGTTATCTATGGCGTTTTTAAACTCTGTCACCGACTCTCTGATATCGGCGGCATCCCTGTTTCTGAACACCTTAACCGTAACAAGCGCGCCCGCTCTCTCAAAGGCCTGAGCCGAGTCGTACTCACAGTTGCTGCCCGGGAATACGGGTATGAACACGTTTGGTTTTGCCACCTTGTTTTTGCACACATACACATTTTTGGTTTCAAAAAGGCCTGTATCAACCCTTTCATCCAAAGCGCCGGTGCCTGAAGGGAATACCTTCTCAAGCTTTTCTTTCCAGGCCAAAAGTGCTTCCTCTAAGGTGACCTTTTCGCCGCAGAACTCAAATGACTTTTCATCAGTCACTTCACCAATAAGCCTTGCGCCGTGTGCAGAAAGGACATCTGACAGTGCACCTTCAGGAACCTCTGCGATGATGTTTCCTATTCCGTTTGCAAAAAGAGCTTTTCCATCAATCTCTTCAGATACCTTAAATCCAAGCTTGTTTCCAAAGGCCATCTTGGAGAGGGACGCTGCGATACCGTAGGAATCCTCAGCGTATGCAGAGACTATCTTTCCTGCATCCATGAGCTCTTTTACCTTATTATATAAAGCTATGACTTTCTCATAATCTGGAAGATCATACTCATCCTTTGCTATCACAAATTCCACCAGCTTATTCCCGGGTGTTTTGAATTCAGGCGTCACAATGTCCCCTGTCTTTGCAATGTCCACGGCAAAAGACACGAGGGTCGGCGGAACATTTATCTCGTTAAAGGAGCCTGACATTGAGTCCTTGCCGCCAATTGATGCAACCCCAAACCGGAGCTGTGCATCAAACGCTCCGAGGAGCGCACAGAAAGGCTCGCTCCAGCGGGCGGGATCCTCTGTCATCCTCTTGAAGTACTCCTGGAAAGTGAAGTGGAGGTTTTTAATAGAGCCGCCCGACGCTACGATCCTTGCCACAGACTCTGTCACGGCATAAGCCGCGCCGTGGTAAGGGCTCCAGCTGGAAATATATGGGTCAAAGCCGTAGCTCATCATTGTCACAGTATCTGTCTTTCCTGACAGGACAGGGAGCTTGGCTATCATGGTCTGGGTCTCTGACAGCTGGTACTTTCCGCCGTAGGGCATAAGGACAGAACCTGCTCCGATTGATGAGTCGAACATCTCGACGAGACCTTTTTGCGAGCATACGTTTAAGTCCTTCATCTCCGCGATAAAAGCGCCCTTAATATCGCCCTCATCAAGAGCTTTCTTTGCGCCTTCACTTGCTATCTTTTCAAGTGCGTTTTCTTCCCTGTCCGGAATCTGAACCTTTACGCCTGTCTCCTGGTGAGCTCCGTTGGTGTCAAGGAATGACCTCTTTATATCAACTATTTTTTTGCCTCTCCATTTCAGGACGAGCCTTGGATCCTCAGTAACCACTGCAACCTTAACAGCCTCGAGATTCTCCTGCCCTGCATACTCAAGGAAGCGCTCTGCGTCCCCCGGTGCGACAACAACAGCCATCCTCTCCTGGGACTCTGAAATTGCAAGTTCCGTTCCGTCGAGCCCGGCATACTTCTTGGGCACGAGGTCAAGATTTATGTCAAGTCCGGGGGCAAGCTCTCCGATCGCCACGGAGACTCCGCCTGCTCCGAAGTCGTTGCACTTCTTGATGAGCTCACTCACCTCCGGTCTTCTGAACAGCCTCTGGAGCTTTCTCTCTGTGGGCGCATTTCCCTTCTGTACCTCGGCGCCGCAGCTTGTGAGGGACTTAGAGTCATGGGCTTTGGATGAGCCTGTTGCCCCGCCGCAGCCGTCGCGTCCTGTCCTTCCGCCCAAAAGAACTATGATATCCCCGGGATCAGCGCTCTCTCTTATAACGTGCTCCTGAGGAGCTGCGCCCATTACCGCGCCGATCTCCATCCTCTTTGCAACATATCCGGGATGATAGATTTCTTTTACATAGCCTGTCGCAAGACCGATCTGGTTTCCATAGGATGAGTACCCGGAAGCCGCGCCGCGAACGAGCTTTTTCTGTGAGAGCTTGCCCTTCATGGTCTCGGAGACGGGAACTGTAGGGTCAGCAGCGCCTGTTACGCGCATCGCCTGATATACATAGCCTCTTCCTGAGAGCGGGTCTCTTATCGCACCGCCCAGGCATGTGGCAGCGCCACCGAAGGGCTCAATCTCAGTGGGATGATTGTGCGTCTCGTTTTTGAAGAACACGAGCCAGTTCTCGGTCTCAACGCCCTTCCCGTAGTCAACCTCAACAGGCACCACAACGGTGCAGGCGTTGTTCTCCTCGGACTCCTCCATGTCGGTGAGCTTTCCGTCAGCCTTTAACATTTTCATACCCATGAGGGCGATATCCATGAGGGAGATAAACTTCTCCTTCTTTTTATCATCTGTTTTGTACAGCGCATCTCTGGCTGATAAGTATTCGTTGTAGGTTTTTTCTATCGGAGCCTTATAGAAGCCATCCTCAAACTCAACGCTCTTAAGCTCCGTGCCAAAAGTTGTGTGACGGCAGTGGTCAGACCAGTAGGTATCGAGCACCCTTATCTCAGTCATGCTGGGATCACGCTTCTCATCCCCGGCAAAGTACTGTTGTATCCACTTAAAGTCGTTGAAGGTCATGGCAAGCCCGAGAGATCTGTACTCATCCTCAAGGCTCTTTTCATCCATATCCTTAAAGCCTGTAATTATCGCAACGTCGCCAGGCTCGTCATAGTTTTCGAGTAGAGTCTTTGGCTTTTCCTCGCCTGCAAGCCTTGAATCCACAGGGTTCATGGTGTAGTCGCAGATCTTTTTAAGCTCATCATCCGTGACATCTCCTATGATCATGTAGGTCACAGCTGTCCTGATGACGGGCTTTTCGTCTCCCCTTATGAAGCGCACGCACTGCTCGG
The DNA here is from genome assembly GCA_017470505.1 of Butyrivibrio sp. Classification (GTDB taxonomy): domain Bacteria; phylum Bacillota; class Clostridia; order Lachnospirales; family Lachnospiraceae; genus Butyrivibrio. The sequence goes on from JAFUYO010000009.1 coordinate 14,714, forward strand.
CAGAATCGGCTCTCTGGTCGAACTGTCCGGGAAGAGCCTCTATGCTGAACACCTTTGCACCTTCGGGAATATCGATTTCTTCCCTGTACAGGATGTCGACAGGCGGCTCCGAAAAGACCGTGGTCAGGGCTTTTTCAAAGACCTCGTCAGATACGTTCTCAACGTCGTACCTGATAAAGATCCTGACTTTACTTACGCTCTTTATCCCGAGATATCCCGAGATCTCGCTCTTTAACTCTCTTGCCTTGACCGCAAAGGGTTCCTTTTTCTCTACAAATACTCTCTTTACTGCGCTCATAAATTCTCCTTCCCTTTTTGAAAAAAGTGCTTAGGTAAAAAACTTAAGCACTTTTTTTGAACAATTAATTATTTAATTCATCGGGCACTAATCCCTCTAAAACATACATAAGCTCTCTGTCGATCGCTTCCTCCGTGATGCCGATGGTCATGGAAGTAATCTTGAGTCCCTCAACCACATACATGAGATTGCGGGCACATCCTCTGGGGTTCTCACAGTAGAATTCACCGGACTCGACGCCGTTTGATATGAGCCGTTCGACAATGCGGACAGCGGTGTCGAACTCATCCTTAAGGGGATTCTCTCCCCCGTCGGCTCTGTGAAGTGAATAATACTCATAGGTTGCAACAGTGAGATTGTTCTTTTTCCTGAGGATTTCTTTTTTCTGCTCCTTGATGAAAAGAGCGAGCATATCGCCGGCAGAAGCATCGCCGGGGATTGCTGACATGGTCTCATCCTCCGAATCGTCCATGTCATCTCTTAAGCGTACCGCAAGAAACAGCTCCTCCGTGTTTGAAAAATATAGATAAAGACCCCCTCGACTGATCTCGCAGGCGTCCACAATATCCTTCATTGTAACACTCTTGAAGCCTTTTTCTGAAAAGACGGCCCTGGCCTTATCAAGAATGTATTTTCTCTTCTGTGCTGATTTCTCTCCCATCGATCCCCCGCAAAAAAAATTATCCCAGTGGTCTGTCAGATTCCTGTCCCCAGAACCTCACGAGATCGTCCATCTTTTTGATGCAGTGATAGAGCACGCCGTTGCGCACGCCCTCTGCCCAGACAGAGCCCCTGGTCATACCCTGGAGCACATATTTGGAAAGAATCCCTGCAAGGTCATCCATGTCCCTGATCTGGGCATCCTGAATGAATAATAACTCATCCTTGGCGGAATTTAAACGATTTCTGGAATAGACATAGACGTAGTTCCTGTCGAGAAGATTCGTCGTCTGCGCCGCTTTGACAAAGGCGAGTAGATTCGAATCATATACAGGGAACGGCATGGACTTGAGCTCGCTGTTTGAGTAGCTCTGTGCAACCTCATGGCTGGCATTGTCACGCAGCCAGTTAAGATATGGAACTATCCTGGATAGCTCAGGACGATATCTTGAGACAATATCTTCAACACTGTTTTCATTGACATTTCCATCATTATCAAATCCCATAAAAACTCTGTCCCTCCTGGCCGTATTTCCAACACATTATAGCAATTAGAGAGTGAGACAGTCAAGAGACATAAAAGGGCCTTCCACGGTCCTGTTTTACAGTGCTAATGTTTGGTTCCCAGGCAGTAACTGCGCAGTTCCTCTTCTGCCTGTTCCTTGCTTGAAAATACTATTCCGTGCCAGCCGAGAGCCCTTGCAGCCTCGATGTTTTCCGCGGTGTCGTCGATGAAGACTGTCTTTTCAGGTGTTAAGCTGTAGCGCTCTTCAAGGAGCCTGTAGATTGCAGGGTCGGGCTTTATCACCTTGTCGCGGTAGCTGAGGATCCCGCCGTCTACATAATCAAGAAAGCCCATGGCGTCCTTGCAGCCCTCGATTGCCTGGCGGCTGAAGTTTGAGAGGACAAGGACCTTGAAGCCTTCGGCCTTTAAGCTCTTTATCCACGGGATTGCGTACTCCCTCTTTGTGACAATGTCCTTGTAATCAGAAAAAGCGCGCCTTATTTCATTTTCTATCCCGGGGTCGTTCTGCACAAACCTATCAAGCAGCTCCTCGTTGGAAATGATTCCTCTGTCTATCTCCTTCCAGTCGCTGCTGTTTACGGTGGCTCTTCCTATCCTCTCTGTCATCTCCCTGTCAAAGCCCTTATTTTCCATGAACTCTTTCCAGGCGAAGTTGGTCAGGACATTTCCGATATCAAAGACTACCGTGTCAATCCTGCCATCGGGAATCACGTTTCCGAATTTGTCATGTTTTTTGTCACTTGTCATCGCATCTAACGAAGCCACCGTGTGCCTCCCCGTAAAAATACCAACCGACCATATGATGAGCCACAACAGTATCGGCACAGCAATTGTCGCCGCAACGCACCCAATGAACACGTTCATGGTGTTGGGACTCGCTGTCACAGCCTCATACAAAAGGACAATATACATCCCCGCCAGGATGATTATACCGATCCAGGCGAGGACTCTTTTATAGGTGGGGGTTTTCTCATTGTTCATATGATCAATATCCTCATCTCTCAGTCTGATTCAGGTGAAGGAAATTCCGTTATCGAGTATAAAAGCCCCCCGCGCAGAGACATGCCTGCGCAAAGAGCTTTTTAGCGTGTTTATCATTTTCCTGCTCAGCCGCTTATAGTAAACTGACCGATCAGGTTGTTGAGCGACTCCGACTGCTCGGAGAGCTCTATTGAAACTGCACTTGATTCCTGGGCTGTAGCGGAATTGGACTGAACTACATTGCTGATCATCTCAATTCCCTTGTCGATCTCGTCCATGCTCTGTGCCTGCTGCCCTGCCAGGTCTCCGGTCTCGATTATCATCTCGGTGATCTCTTCTACGCTGTGCTGCATGGCGTCGAGGGCCTCTGTCGTCTCGGCAACAACTGCATTTCCGTTGCTGATCTCATCCATCGTGTCAGCGATCAGCTGATGTGTATTCTTGGCAGCTTCGCTACTCTGATCAGCAAGCTTTCCGATCTGGTCTGCAACAACAGCAAAGCCCTTTCCTGTCTCGCCTGCTCTTGCAGCCTCAATGGAAGCGTTCAGAGCAAGGAGCGAGGTCTGCTTGGCAATGGCCTCGATTGAGTTTGTAACCTGCTCGATCTCTGCTGATGCCTCTGTAATTCTCGTCATGGCATCTGTCACAAGATGCATCTTGCGGGCGCTCGTCTCGGCGTTGTCCCTGACAGATGTCGCCATATTCTTGCTTCTCTCAGCGACGTCAGCCAGCTGCCTGGTCTGCTCCGTGATGGAGTTGACAGATGCTGTGAGCTCCTCAACTGCTGCAGCCTGATCGGTTGCACCCTCAGCAAGATCCGTGGCACCCTGCGACATATTGCTTGCGCCCTGGGAAACCTGGGAGGATGACTCCCTGACCTCATGGAGAGTCGTTGAGAGGTTGTCGGATATATCTGAAAGAGCTCTGCTGATTGCCTCGTAATCTCCTATATACAGTTCTTCGTGGCGCGATCCTGTTGAAAAATCTCCTCCCGACATTCTCATAAGAGTCTCGTCGATATCCTTGACAATGTTCTCGATAACATTTGTTGACTTGGTTATGTCTTTGGCGAGCTTGCCAAGTTCATCCTTTGAGTCAGTCTCTATCTGTATATCTATCTTACCTTTTGCCATGTCATCGGCTGCTGCCGAGATGGCATGTATAGGCTCGAGGATGCTGGACGTCAGCGCCTTTCTCGCCTTATTTGAATACAGTATCGCATACACTACGATTGCAAGTGCGATAAGCGTCATGAGCGATACGACAATGACAGATCTGAGGAAAGCAGCTGAAGCCTGCTCCTTGGCACTTATTCCTATCGCCTTGAAGTCCTTGACTACAACCTTGATGGCTTCATTCGTATTGGCCGTGTAGTAGTCATACAGCTCCTCTCTCGAAGCGCCGGAATTCATCATGGATATGAGCTGGTCGTCAGACTTGTCAATATCTGATATGTGCTGGTATGCAGCGGACAGGTCACCCTTGTAGACCTTGCTGAGAGTATCAAGTCCGTCGTTCATCTCAGCGATCTTCTCGTACGCGCCGTTTATCTGCTCCTGTCTGTCATCATCCTCATAGGCGTTCATCGCCCAGAGATAGTACTTGGCAAGGGCCTGAATTGTGATCCTGATCTCACCCTGCTGGGTGTTCTGTTCATAGTAAACACTGTAGATGCTCCTCAGATTCAGGATAGCAACGAGATCGATAATGAAGATCACGATAAATACAATGACCAGATTGTTTCTGAACTTACCAAAGACTGTTTTTAACTTGCCCGATACCGACATCTTTTTGAAGCTGTCAGTTGTAAACTCATTATTTGCCTCTGTAGCCTGTCCTTTTGCCATATTAGCCTCCTAATCATCGGATGATAATCAAAGTCTGCATCTGCCGCTTTCGTTCCCTGCGGAACGGTCTGCACTTTATATTGTATGCTATTTTGAAAAGAAAAACTCTTAATATTGTATAAATTTATATAAAATTAAGAATAAACCATATAACTTTTTATGTATTGTTATGCAAAATTGAATTTACTTATAACCCATTTTGAGATATATTACTAAATGGCATAAAAACAATGATTAACCTGATAGGAGGCATTATATGGTAAAAGCTGTTGTAGGTGCCAACTGGGGCGACGAGGGAAAAGGCAAGATCACGGACACACTCGCTGATCAGGCCGATGTTGTCATTCGTTTCCAGGGCGGTGCCAATGCAGGTCACACGATCGTAAATGACTACGGCAAATTTGCACTTCACACCATGCCATCCGGGGTGTTCCACCAAAATATTATGAACATCATCGGAAACGGTGTTGCATTTGATATCGCAAAGTTTATGAAAGAGCTTAATGAGATAACATCCAAGGGCGTTCCCGCACCTCAGATCATGATCTCGGACAGGGTTCAGGTAATGATGCCCTACCACGTGCTCTTTGACACGCTCGAGGAGGCGAGGCTCGCCGGAAAGAGCTTTGGCTCAACCAAGTCCGGTATCGCGCCCTTCTACTCAGACAAGTACTCCAAGATCGGCTGGCAGATCAATGAATTCTTCCAGGACGACAATGTAATAAAAGAAAAGATCGACAGAGTTGCGGATATCAAGGACGTGCTCCTTGTAAATCTCTATCACGCAGACAGGATAGACAGGAAAGCTCTTTTCGATCAGATCGTAAGCTGGAGAGATGAGATAAAGGACTATGTCGGAAATGTCTCCCTCTACCTCGATGAGGCGATAAAGGCAGGCAAGACGATCCTGCTCGAGGGGCAGCTTGGCACCATGAAGGATCCCGACCACGGCATCTACCCCATGGTGACAAGCTCATCTCCTCTTGCCGCATACGGCGCCATAGGTGCAGGAATACCTCCCTATGAGATCAAGCAGATTGTAACCGTATCCAAGGCATATTCCTCCGCAGTCGGCGCCGGCGCCTTTGTATCGGAGCTGTTCGGCGATGAAGCTGAGGAACTAAGGCGTCGCGGCGGCGATGGCGGCGAGTACGGCGCAACCACAGGGCGCCCGAGGAGAGTCGGCTGGTACGACTGCGTCGCAAGCAAGTATGGCTGCAGGCTCCAGGGCACAACAGATGTGGCCTTCACGGTTCTTGACGTACTCGGATACCTCGATGAGATACCGGTTTGCGTGGGCTATGACATTGACGGCGAAGTGACAACAGAGTTTCCTGTGACGCACCTTCTTGAGAAGGCAAAGCCCGTCTTCAAAAAGCTGCCCGGCTGGAAGTGCGAGATACGCGGCATCAAAAACTACGAGGACCTTCCCGAGAACTGCAGGAACTACATAGAGTTCATCGAGAAAGAGATCGGCTACCCCATCACAATGGTCAGCAACGGACCGGCGCGCTCAGACATCATCTATCGCAAGAGCAATCTTTCAAGGTGACGTTATTGTTAAGGTGACGAAAGGCGGCAAGTATTTGCCGCCTTTGCCGCCCCGCGCCTCAGTGATTGATTTTACGCAGGAGCTTTTTAACCTGGGCGGTGTCGAACCCTCCGAAGGTTGAGAGCGACCCTATGGGCATCTCGAGTATCATGCGCTCCATCATCTCTGTGCCGCCCTCTCCCATGGAATCGGCGTTCTCAGAGTTTGACTTCATCTCACTGAAGATGTTGTCGACAATCGGCCCCAGGACCTCCCTGCCTTTTGCGGTATCAAGGATGTCCGAAATTGCGGAGAACATGTCAAAGCTGCACGGAAGTAGCGTTGTGCCCTCGACATGGACAGGAATTGTAAGCCTTATGTCATTTGACGAGGAGCCTATCAGAATTGTGTAATCGCCGCTCTCCACATAAAAGTCATGTATCTTCGTCTCGTAGTAAGCAAATGCCCTCGCATCGAGCGTAAAGGTCAAAGTTTCCTTCTCCTCCGGAAGAAGCTCTATCTTTTGGAAGCCCTTGAGCTCCTTATACGGCCTTGAGATTCTGCTGCCATTGGGCGAGACATAGAGCTGCACGACTTCCTTCCCCTTGTATCTTCCGACGTTCCAGATATCAACGCTTACAGTGACTCTCTCTTTATCGGTTATGCTCTCCTTGTCAATGGTGATATCTGAGTACTCAAATTCAGTGTATGAGAGTCCGTGTCCAAAGGGGAAAAGAGGCTGCATGCGCTTCTTTTCGTAGTATCTGTATCCGATGAACACGCCCTCCCTGTACTCGGGATTGCCGCCATCACCCGGGAAGTTCAAAAAGCTCGGGTTGTCCGAGAGCTTTTCGGGATAGGTCTCTGAGAGCTTACCTGAAGGGTTTGAAAAGCCCCAGAGAAGGTCAACAGCAGCTTCTCCCGCCGCATCTCCTGACAGCTGCATATCCAGAACCGCATCCACCCTGTCGATCCACGGCATTGCAACCGGAGATCCGTTGTGCATCACCACGACGGTCTTTTTATTTAAAAGAGCAAGCTCCGAAATGAGTTTGTCCTGCTCCTTGGGAAGGTTTATGTCCTTCCTGTCAAAGCCCTCTGACTCATAGGATGCAGGGAGCCCTGCGAATATCACTATGATGTCCGCATCCTCGGCTGCCTCTATAGCTTTTTCCCTCAGGATGAAGTTCTCCTCGGGATTTTTGGTGTCATACCCCTTTGCAAATGTGACGTTTTTGTCTGCAGCTGCATCAAGCGCATTTGACACGAAGGCGCTGTTTATGTGGGATGAGCCCGAGCCCTGATATCTTGGCTTTTCTGCAAACTCTCCGACAAATAAGACCTTCATATCGCTCTTTATCGGGAGGGCTTTGTTGTTCTTTAAAAGAACAGCACTGTCCAGTGACAGCTTTTTGGCAAAGGCATAGTCGCGCTTTCTCGTCTCGTCAGAGGATGCAAGTACGCCCTCAGGCCTGTTCTCAATTGTCCGGTTGAAGGCATTCAGTATATTAAAGACCGCTCTGTCAACCTTGGCCTCATCGAGCTTGCCCGAATTTACGGCTTCTACGATGGCTTTGGTGTGGTCTTCGCAAGGCCCCGGCATCACGAGGTCAAGCCCCGCTTCAACTCCCTTTGCAGGGTCCTTTCCTGCGCCCCAGTCGGTCACGACAAAGCCGTCAAATCCCCACTTGTCCCTCAGAACCTCTGTCAGCATATATTTGTTTTCAGACAGATATGTGCCGTTGAGCTGGTTGTATGCGCACATGATTGACTTGGGATGGGCCTCTTTCACCATTATCTCAAATGCCGTCAGATATATCTCATGGAGCGTCCGCTCATCCACTATGGAGTTGCCTGACATTCTCCTGTATTCCTGATTGTTTGCCGCAAAGTGCTTGGGGCAGGCAAGAACGCCCTTGGACTGGACTCCCTCCACATATGCTGCCGCCATCTTTCCCGCCAGATACGGATCTTCAGAGTAGTACTCAAAGTTTCGTCCGCAGACAGGACTCCTCTTCATGTTGAGCCCCGGGCCAAGGAGCATACTCACATCCTCCCTCAGGCACTCATCTCCTAACGTCTCGCCGAGCTCTCTCGCAAGGTCCACGTCAAAGCTCGAAGCCACAGAACTCGCTGTCGGATAGCAGACCGTGCTGATACTCCCGTTGAGTCCCAGATGATCCGCTTCTCCTACCTGTTTCCTGAGTCCGTTCGGTCCGTCGCACATCATAAAGCTCTTAAGCCCGAGCCTCTCAACGGCAGCCGTGTGCCAAAAATCCGCCCCCGAGAGGATCTGTGCCTTTTCTTCAAGTGTCATCTGACTGATAAGTTCATTCACATCCATGCTCTAATTCTCCCATAAGTTAAAATACACGCTTTCCGCGCCACATATTCTAATTTTATAAGTTTGCCGTCCCATATTCAACCATGATAAACAAAAACTATCCCTTAGGAACTGTAGTGAAGCACAAAAAAAGGCAGCGGCAAAGATATATTTGTAAGCAAATATATCTTTACCGCTGCCTTTCGTCCCTGTCAGGACTTTAACCCTTTTCACCCTTTTATCTTAACGAACGCAACAGCTTTCTTTTCCTGTGCCTTATCAGTCCTGCGTGCCAGAACTGCTGAATGAACTGCATACTCGGATTTGACCTCTGCCTCCAACATACTTCCTGCTCCAAGAAGGTCAAGTGCTTTAAACTTGCCGTAAGAAAGGTTCTGCTCCTTTGCTTTGACCGCGTCTGCCATGATAGCGATGCTGCTCTGGCTCATTCCCTGTCTCTTTGCGGAACGTCTCATATTCAATTCCTCCATCTCATTAAGAAAAGATTTTAAATGAAAATACTAGCTATTGTGGTTTCACAACCAAATTTCATCTAATGGGTACATTATATACTATGCCCCCCTAAAAAGATAGAGAATAGCGGCACTTTTCTCCGTTAAATCATTAAATTTTTATGAAACAAATTTACATTTTCTTTATTTATTTTTGAATTTTTATTCTATCATCGCCTGCAAGGTAACTCATGAGCGCAGCCCGCGCGTGTTCCCTGTCCGTCGCCTCAACTGTCACCGTAAACCTGTAGGCGTGCTTCTTCATGCCCTCACAGGCTCTCTCCTTCTCCGCCTCAGCCAGCGACCTTTCCTTGGTATCTTCACTTGTCATCTCCATTATGTCGCTTACAGCGAACTTCTTGAACTGCTCGCGGTGACGCTCATCATTAGCGAGATACTTCTCGATAAGAGAGAGTGTGTGTCCGAGATTTAAGTACTCCCCGTGAAGAAAGGACTCCATGTCCATCATCTCCCGGAACTGCTCTGTCCCGACATCGTCCGTCCAGGAGAGCTCCTTTTTGATGAACTCCTCATTGCTCTCGGCGTTCTTAGCCTGCCAGTCCAGCAGATACCATTTCCATATCTGAAGCCTTCTTCTGTTGACATCCTCATCCGAGAGCTCCGACATCTTCTGGCATGCATGTCTGACGCCCCTTGCGACCAGTTCGTTCGTCGTCTTGTCAACGTCATAGACCCTGTCCTGTATGACCTTTCCCCTCTCGGTATTCTCTATCGATAGTCCCAACTGATTATCAGATACCGTCTTTAGAAAAAGCGAATAATCTCCATGTCGCGCAATGACAACCGCCCTCTCTTTGAGAACGGTTTCCTTAAAATCCATGTATGCTTTTAATACATCCTCGTTTTGAATGTATCTGAAAGTTCTGCCCATACTTCCTCCGGCGAATCATCTGTTATAGAACTGCAATTTTTTAAACTCCTCTATGCTGCAGGGTCTTCCATAGTAGTATCCCATGAGGTCCGAAACCGGGTACTGCCTTGCAATCTCTGCTTTCCTCTCGTCCTCAATCCCCGTAAAGCATATCCTGATACCCAGCTTATGCGAAAAAGAAGCAACTGCCTCTATCATATATTTGGTTGCGATGTTGTCCTCCATGGCTCCTGTCAGTGCCGGCACAAGGTTTACAAGATCAACCGGCAGGTTTCTCACAAGGTCGAGGGATGCAAAATCCACCACGTCAATTCCTATCCTGATCCCGCACGACTTGATGAACTCGATCTGGCTCTTTAGGTGCTCTATCGATAGCTGCCTGCTGGACGATGTCATATCAAGGCACAGCCCCGTTGCGGGATATCCCGTCTTTCTCAGAATATCAAGGAGCGTACTCCTAAACTCCGATCTCTCCAGCTGCATGAATGCCAGATTGACGCTAAGGTAAAACTCCTTGTTCGCTCTCCGAAACTCCAATGCGTCCATAAGAGCATTTTCCAGTATCCAGTTTCCAAGCTGATAGAACACCGGATCCTGCTCAAGCCATGGCAAAAACTCCGACGGTGAGACCTCGCCGTACGGCTCCTTGTGCCATCTGACAAAGACCTCCATCCCGACGAGCCTTCCATCCGATGCCGCGACAATAGGCTGATACTCCAGCCTGAATCCGTCAAAACCGTTAATGACCGAATTTCTCACCTTGTTCACAAGGTCTATGCTGCTCTTGTGATTATCCCGTTCATCGTTGTGGAAGATAATAAGATTGCCGTGTTTTTGGTTCTTGGAATAGTCCAGCGCATACTTGGCGCTCGTGTAGATCGAGTGCTCATCTATCTCGTTGTTAGTCGCGACGATCACGCCTCCCGCTATCTCGGCGCCAATCTTGTTCCCCGAGATAAGGAGTGACTCCCTTGCATAGGACCTCATCCTGCCGTACAGCTTCTTGATATCATCGAGAGTGGCTAAGTCGGATATGAGCGCCATCGCCGTTCCCTCGCCCCTGAACACTTTCCCTGTATCCTTGGCTTCTGCCTTAAGCCTTGCAGCTGTTGCGCGCAGGATATTGTTGCCCGTCATGTATCCGAGCTTTCTGTTGAGATCCCCGAAGTCGATGAAGTTGATCATGAGCAGAATATAGCTCTTTTTCTCAGCTCTCTCCTGCCGCATGTAATTCAGCATCTCGTACTGATTGGGCAATAGCGTTATCGGATCGTTGTTGTCGACAATACCCTTATTGATTATGGAGCACGCGTAAAAGACAGGTCTGCCTGTGTAGTCCTTTATCACAACCCCCCTGGAGGCGCACACCACGTACTCGCCGTTCTTGTTCTTGGCTCTGTACTCATAGGCGGGGTTTTCCTTTTTCCCGGAAAAAATATTTCTCAGGTACTCGGCGTACTTGTCCCTGTCGTCAGGATGAATACGTATCTCCCAGACATTTGATGCGTTGTAGATATACTCCCCCGTCAGTCCAAAGTAGTCCACCGCATTGGCTGACCACCTCGCGATGTTCTTCCCCATGTCATAGACATACACGTAGCGGCTCCTTGATGTGACCGCAAACGTGTCAAAAATTCTGTTGATCGTGTCGAAATTATCTCCCGGCATTACCCCTCCGAGCCTTAAACAGACGCTTGTTGTTGTACATCTCGCTGTCGGCTTTCTTTACTACATCTTCAAACTTTGTTCCATCCTCCGGACACCTTGCGTAGCCCGCACTTATTGAGACCTTCAATGTCACTTCCTTGAGGACGACATCCTTCGCCACGTTCTGCCTCATTCTGGATATTACCCCCTCGTAAAAATCCTTGTCATGAGTGCCGTGGATAACAACTACGAACTCGTCTCCGCCTATTCTGAAGGCCTTGTCCTTCTCTCTTATGCTGTTCTGAAGTCTCTTTGCAACTATATTAAGGAGAGCATCTCCGGCTTCGTGCCCGTAGGTGTCATTTACCTGCTTAAAATCGTTGAGGTCCATGAAAATAAGACCGTACGGCAGTTTCTTTTTGCTGAGCATATCCATATGCTCCTGATAACTTCTCGGGTTATTCAGGTTTGTGAGAGCGTCTCTGTAAGAGAGTATCTCAAGCTCCTTGGCGTAGCTTCTCATGGACATATAAGCGCCCATCGCAAGGGCTGCGAGCACGCTTATCACGATTGCGATTAAAAGAGCTCCTACTATCTCATATATGTTCATCCAGCTGTCAAAGGGCGATATGGCAAGTGACCAGGTATCCCCTCCGACGGTATTTATCATGCACTGAACCGGAGATAAAAGCTCTTTTTCCGAGTACTCAACAATCGTCTGCGGGATGACCGTGACTATATTTGAGCCAAAGAGCTTGTACTCATAGCCGTCATCCGCGAGGTTTTTCAGGTTGACATCCGTCAGAAACTGTGAGAGATTGAGCTTTACCATGACAAAGCCCCAGAAGTTCTCCTCACTCTTTTCACCGGTATAGATGGGGCGCATCAGAATAAATCCCCTCTCGCTTTCCGAAAGGTCCACGGGTGCGATGATTACGGACACGCCTGAAAACCTGCTGTACTCGGCGTACGGAGCTATCATCCTGTCCTCAAAGAGATTGTCCCTCGTGCCTATGCCGCCCTTTAGGGGATACCTGTAGCTGACGATTCCCTCAGGCGCGAGACTTATCTCTATTATATCGAGATAGTCATTGAAAACTTCCTCAGCTATGACCTGAAAACTCTCTTTGGTTATGCCGCCTCTCGTGCTGGAAATCTCTATCTCCAGCATTCTGGTTATGTAATCTCTTCTCTGTATCTCAGCCTGTATGCTCTGCGCCATCGACTCGACAAGGGAGGTTGCCCTGTTTCTTCGAAGGTCGGCCGCACCGGCAAGATAAAAAATAGCCAGACATGTTGTGAGTGCAAGTGCTGCCACAAAAGTAATCAGTCCTGCTGTGATACTTTTCTTCTTCATCCTTATTCCCTCATAAGAAAATAGAATTATTGTATATCAGCATTATCCGTACTCATACACAATAATTCTATCATACTTTTTTATTTTTCTGTGATTTTTATATCGAGGGATGAAGCTTTGTTATCTCTTACCAAAAGAGCGTCCTCCCCCCTTAAAAGAGCTCCCTCTGCGTCCTTTTTGCTGCCGTCTCTCATCGTGATGCGGATATTTGTTATTTCATAATTTCCCGGATAGTAGTCGGCCTTTTTGTCCGCCTCGTAGTTCACCGTAATGTCTCCGAGAAGGGTCGCGGACACCCTGTACTTACCCCCGTCCTCATAAAGAAGATATGAAGGAATTGCAGGACTAACGGAAAATACAAGATCGCTTCCTTCCATCCTGAACATGTCTTTTCCAAAAAACATGATCTTCCACATGCTGATAAACTCAATTGTCGAGCCTGATAGCCTCGCTACAAAGCCCTTGCCCCTGATCTTTTTGTTGGGGTTTTTGCTGCTTGCGATAAACGAAGAGTTCTCGAGCGTGCTCCTTCCGTATTTGTCCTTGTCAAGGAACGGAATTGCCATCTTCTTAAAGTCATCGAAGAACTCCGGGTAAAGACCGCTTCTGAGAAGCTCTAACAGATACTTGTACTCCATGTGGAGCCATATGGACTCGTTCTCAAGCCACCCCGGCGTAAAGGCCCTGCACCTTCCAAGCTCAAAGCTTGAATCCATGAGGGATGCGTTGACCTTGTACATGTTAAGTTCCTTATCAAAGAGGTCGCTCTCACGCACCTTTTTGTAGAGAGTTCTCTTCTCATCTTCAGATGCATCTAGCTTTAGGTATCTGACAGGTCCCTCGAGGAAATCGGGAACCTTCACCACATCAAAGTGAAGCGCTGTGACATTACCGTCAGCTTCCTCATACTTATCGCAGTCAAAGGTAAAGTAGGACGGGCTTATGCCGTCTCCCAGAATAAGTGCCCTGTCTATCCCTCTCTTTAATCTCTCCTTGAAGCACTTTAGGATCGTCAGAACTTCACCCGCATCAAGAACTTCTTTTTCACCTGAGAGGCCCTCGTAAACAACCTCCCTGTAGGCCTCCCTGATGTCATTTCTCTTGTTCCAGTTCTCCATCAGGTCATCGTCCCTGTATCCGCCCTCTGAAAAAGCTTTTTCACATTCATAGAGAGCTCTTATAAGCCCTGCTGCTTCCTCATTAAGTTCCAGAGCCTGCCCCTGCTTTTCCATCTCTCTGATAATAAAATCCAGCATTCTCTGAAGCTCATAGGTCTCGTTCATGGATGATCCAAAAAGTCCCGGCATGCCGTTAAGGGCGTCGTACCATCCGGGCTTTCCGCCGTCCATCTCAATTCCCATTCCGCAGGAATCGATCGAAGAGAACTTCACCGCAGATAAGAGGACCATCTTGGATATGAGCGGCATACGAATCTCTCTTCCTTTTCTGTCGACCGCGAAGGATCCGCTTTTCTGAGTATCCCTGCTCTCAAGGAACCTGTACTGCCTTATTCCCGACTCTGTCTTAACGTATCTCTTACTTCTCGGAAGGACCTTCTCCTTGCAGTCAAAGCTTGAAACCAAAGTGTCAAATAACAGAGCCTTTTCCCTGTCAGGGTACACCTCGAGGTAGTCCTCGATAAGGTCGAGATTGTAGGTCCAGTGGTCGCTCCAGTAGCCCTCTCCGAACTCCGCGTTTACGGTTTCTTTTGCACCTTTAAGTATGCGGTCAAAGCGCTCGTTTATGTCCTCTTCCCCTGCATCGTTAAGTGCAGCGTAGAGCTCACCCGGCGTAAAAGGGCTAGTTATATCAAGGCCATTAAGCTCCTCCTCATCCGCCTCATATTTTATCTGCTCGATCTTTAAGGGGTTGTAACCGTCAAGCTGAAGGAGAGAGTAGAACATCTCTATGTTCCTCGTTCCCACCACCGGTGAAAAGAACGAATCGCATCTCCTGTTCTGGTTGACATCCCTGAAGTTGCCGTTGCCCTGGGAGAAAAACTCAGGGGTCATCGAGAAGTAATTGTAGTCCCTCTCAAGATCTCCGTGTTTTCTTGAGTACACGTAAAAGACATGACCGTTCAGGTCTATAGGGCTTCCTCCCCTCAGGACGTTGTCCATGAAATTGACCCTTGTGTAGGAATCAAAGACAGGGTCTGCCGTCTTAGTTGCGACAGCCTTCGTCAGGTCATCGGTAAGATCATCCGCCTCTTCGAATTTGCTCCTGAAAAATGCTGCGTCTGTCTTTTTGGAAAGAAATTTATCCAGAACCTCCCTGTTCCTGACCTGTCCGATGATCTCGTAGATACTCATCTCCTCGCCCGGACCCAGGTCCGCCTCCTTCACAAAGAAAAGGCAGGGAAATTCGTTGGATGTATTCTGATCGGCTGAAAGGATATCTCCTGCGCCGCCCGCTATAAACCCTTCGGGATTTTCAAGCGAATAGTCATAGTCAAATATAACGCCCGGGTCCGCGATTACAGGGAGCCTTACTCCCGTATCATCTACGGCCAGTCCAAAATTTCCGCCGTCTACCTTCTTTACAACCGCGGAGTCCTCCATGCTGACCCTGACTCTGTAATAGGGAACCTTCCTCTCAAGGTCCTCGACCTGCATCCACGCCTTGGTGGTCTGGGTCATGACCTTTAAGCTCTCCTGTCCGACGCCGAAGGGAACGAGTGCGGGACATCCGTCGAGAACTTCAAAGTGTCTGTTTTTATCCGAATCATTTCTGATCGTCACAACGCGGAGCAGGGCTCCGATGTCTTCCCCGGGAAGCGCCGTATAGTCGACAGTCGTTGTCATGAAGGCTTCATCCGACTCTTCAGAGAGCCTGAGGCCGTTCATATAGATCGTCATCTCATCGCTCTTCACGGCTTTTTTAAAGGGCTCGAAGTACTCACCGTCTGCCCTCACAAAGGTCCGAAAGCCCGTCCTCTTAACTGTCTGATATGCAGCGTGCGCCGGGTAGAACTCCATTATCGAGTGGTCCTTGTCCCTGACGCCAAAGCTCACAACCGCCTGACCTCTGTTTACGTAATAGCACCAGATTGGAATTCCCTTCACTCCTGCAATCCCCGGAAGGAAGCTGGAAAAGGTGCTCTTTCTCCCATAATCCGATATTGTGTCATGTACCAAAGTTCTGTGCTCTATCATATTTCCTCCATCAAAACCAAAATGGTTTTATACAAGTTCTACCTCTATTGAATGGGACTCTCCCGGCATCTCATCAAATACATCTGCCGGTATCTCCAGAAACGTCTTTTCCTTTATCTCAACCTCTTTCCCGTCGGCAGCTGCCTTAGCAACCTCGTACTCTCCGTAATCCTTACCCGAGGTATTAAGGAAAGAGACGATAACTTTCTTTCCTCTGAAGGAAAGTGAAACCGATGCCTTACCGCCTATGTCAAACTGCTCCTTTACAAGCTTTGGCTCAATGCGAAAATCACCCGCATTTCCCCTTACTCCGAAAACCTCTGTGAGCAGGGTCAGAAGATACCAGCTTCCTGCGCCTGTCAGATAGTGGTACAGCCCTCTTCCCTTTAAGTTAAAGTACTCAGGGATGCCCGGGTAGATCCTTGCCTTTTCAAAATCCGAGCAGGCTCTGTAAAGAGCATCAAGCGCCCTGTAGCCCTCTCTTGCAAAGCCCCTCTGATAGAGAGCGTTGCCAAACATGGTCTCCATGTGCGAAAAGACAGCTCCGTTTTCCTTGTCCCCGTAGGAGAAGCCAAACATCCTTCCAAGGTCCATCCTCACTGCTCCAAAATCGGTGTTCAGTCTGTAGCCTCCCATATTATCATCAAAGAGGTACTTATCCGCGCTCTTTACAATGTCCTCTATCTCGCTCCCGGTCGCCGTCTTCGACATTATGGAAAAGACCTGTCCCGTCAGCATCATCCTGATAACGCTCTCTGAAGATTCCGTAAACTCTCCCTCGACTTTTCTTCCGAAATTGTCGTAGTAGCCGTTGAACCATCCGTTTCCTTCGCTGTCCTTTACCCACTCGTTCTGCCTTATATGCTCCATTATCGCTTCGGCTTTTTTATCGAGAATATCTGAAAGCTTCTGTGCATCAAAGCAGGTCTTTTCACCTGATACGCTCTTTCCAACGCTCTTCATGTATCTCTCAAGAAGGTCTCTCTTTTTTGCAGCATCCGACATAAGAACAGAGTCTTCTTCCAGCAGGACCTCGAGCTCTTTTAACAGGTAAATATTCTTAATTCCGGTCCTCTCTGCATATACCCTCAGATATTCGGCGATACTCTTAAGGTTCCCTGCGTAAGCGCAGGTGAAGGCAACGCTCTCCCCCTTATCGGGCGCCATGTCAAGAGCATCGTTCCAGTCTGCGCACCTCAGCAGACAGATGTTGTGATCTCCGACATCCAGGACAGCAGTGAGGTTCTCTATGAGGAGGTGTTCTATGACGCTCCCCTCATACACCTCCCCGTTTTGGGAGCGCAGAAGGACTCCGTCATCTGCTGTGTAATCCTCATCCCTGCCCTGAGCCCTCTCAGTCAGAGCGTCCTTAAAGTAGGTAACGTTTTCACCCAGTATCTCCACATCCCCCGTCTGGTCAATGTAGAGTCTCACCGTCAGAAACGGCCAGAAGCCGTGGTCCATCCACACCCTGGGTATGCCGTTTCTGTCGCTCTTAAACACGCCCCTGTTATCTCCGATTATGGTTGCGTTAGTGCCATCCGTCCTGACACCCCTGAAGTTATCAAGGAGCATCTGCCTGACTCCGTCGGGGTCAGTCAGTAAAAGAGCCAGACAGTCCTGCCATAAGTCTCTCCAGCCTCTTCCTCCCCTCCCGTAGTCGTGGTGCGGCAGGAATGAGCAGCCGTAGATCCTCCGAAGCTGCGGCTGGAAGGAAACCCACTCCATAAATGAGTCGAAGGACTCATCTGCAGTGTGAAAATGAACAGGCACAGCCTCTTCCCAGTACTTTTTTACTTCCTCGAACGTCTCTTCAACGAGGCCTGCGTTTTTTATAAAGTCATAGGGATCGCGCCCTTTGCCGTCCTCAATACCGATGATGATGTTGTAGCTGCACTTTTCGCCGGGAGCAAGCACTCTTTTTGTAAATCTCAAAACCGCCGTACACTCCCTGCCGTTTACCCTGTCTCCTTCACGAAGCCACTTATCGTCACAGAAAAGTCCGTTCACAAGGCTCCCCGGGCGCAGATAGGTTCCGCCCTCACCGATGTACTCATCCTCATCTGCCATGAATCTCTCGGGGAGATTGCCCCTCTCGTCAGCACCGAACACATAGTAGGCGCTCTCATTGATCTGATGCCCCCTCTCATCAAAAGAAAGGGTTGGCTTTAGCACAACTCCGCCATCAGTTATCACTGCGCGGTTTAAAAGGCTCGTCACATGCCTGTGATCCCTGAGGTTGTCAGCGCTCCTCCCATAGACAGGTATCGCCGCCACGGGAGTAAACTCCGCACTCTCCTCCGAGCTGTTCTCTAACGAGATCGTCATCACCTCAGCCGATGTGTCCAAAAGGGCAAAGAGCCTGACAGATGCTTTTACACCATGAAGATGGTCAGATCTTGTGACCTTCTGCCACATCCTCCCTGCTTCGAGAACGCTCTCCTCCTCGCTATCTGTAAATCTCTCAGCCTCCTGGGATGCGCTTACGCCTGTCGCAGACCAGAGTCCGTCCCCAAATACCAGGAAAAAATTCCTCGTATCCCTGTCAGTGTGGAGATTGGACACGCTCTTTGGCGCAATCAGGAAGTGGTTCTGATCTGTCTTACTGTCTCCTCCAAAATCCGGTGTTACAGAGCTCTTTAAGCCTGTAAGGGATGCGACAGGAAGATACAGCCCTGACGTGTGACAGGGGTTTTTTAGTCTGAACTGCCCGCTTTTTTCTGTAAACTCTATTCTTTCCATGATAATCTTCCTTTCGATACTGCTCAGTTACTACTCAGTAACTTTGTTTCCAATTGATCAGTCAAACTTAAGAATTACACTCAGTATCCTCTTTGCGCTTATCTCCATCTGTTCTCTTTTTACAGCGCCCTTCGAAACGGCCTCTTTGACCCTGTCCGGGAAGCCATTTGCCATCTTAAGATCGTTCCCCGCATTTATCTCCTTGTACTGCTCGGCCCTGTTCCACCAGTCCGATGTGACAAAACCATCAAATCCCCACTCTTCTCTTAGTATTCCCGTGAGGAGGTCCCACGACTCAGACGCCCTCTCTCCGTTTATCGCGTTGTAGGCGCTCATTATCGTGTAGGGTGATGACTCCCTTACTATGATCTCGAAGGCCTTTAAATAGATCTCGCGAAGAGCCCTCTCTGATACCCTTGAGTCGGAGTGCTTTCTGTTAGTCTCCTTGTTGTTGCAGGCAAAGTGCTTGACACTGGCTCCCACGCGGTTTTTCTGAATGCCGCGGACCATTGCTGCCGCCATCCTGCCGGTGAGGTACGGATCCTCTGAGTAGTACTCAAAGTTTCTGCCGCACATGGGGCTTCTGTGGATGTTCACCGCAGGAGTCAGCCATACGCACATGTTGTTCTCCTTCAGCTCCTCGCCTCCGGCAAAGCCAACCTGTTCTGCGAGGAGCTTATTCCAGGTGCAGGCTATTGTCGTCGCGCAGGGGAAGGCCGTCGTAAGCACTCCGGTCTCGGGAGATATCCTGACGCCCGCAGGTCCGTCCGATGTCATCGCATTCGGAACACCGTACTCAGGAAGGTTTCCAAAGCCGAATACATTGGCAACTCCCGTGTTTGGCTGGCCTCCGAGAAGGTCGATGAGCCTCTCATCGGGAAGGCCTCTGACAAACTCATCGAGGCTGTTTCTGCCCTCGGCCACATCCGGGAGCGTAATTGCTCCCTCTTTGTAGGGCTTTGTCAGATAGTGCATGGGAACCTCTCTTATAAGAGGTGTCAGCGCTTCTTCCGTTCCCGGCTCCATCTTTCCTATGACGCTCTCGTTTATGTCCTTCTCTTTTCCAAGGGGAAGCTCTTCAAACGATCCGTCCGAGAGCATCCTCTTTTTAAGGCTGACGGGAGAGAGTCTGTGCGTCATTTTCTTTACGACAGTATCCTCGGAGAGGCCGTAGGAGAAATCTATTTTCCAAGAGCTCCTCACATCGCCTCCCGTGTAGAACTCATATACGCCCTTCTCAAGAACGTATGCCGCTTCATGGACCTTGCCAAGATCGTCGTAGGACGCCATCTGGTAGTAAGTCACAGACAGCGGCACAAGCTCTGACTCGCCCGGGGCAAGGAGCTTTGTCTTTTCAAAATCAGCAAGAACCCGCGCGCTCTTTCCAAGCTTTCCATCCGGCGCCTTAAAGTAGAGCTCTACGACCTCCCTGCCGCTGACACTGCCCGTATTGGTCACTTTGACCGTGAAGGTAAAGCCGTCCTCCATGGCACCGCTGCTGACAACCTCGCTCTCAAAGCTCGTATAGGACAGTCCGTACCCGAAGGGATAGATAACCTTTTTGTCCGCGCCGGGGATTGTCTCAAAATAGCGGTATCCGACGTATATGTCCTCGCTGTAATCGACATAGTCAAAGGAGTCGTGGTACCCAGCAGTTGAAGGATAGTCTGAAAGGTCCCCCGCAAAGGTGTCTGAAAGCTTTCCCGAAGGGTTCACATACCCCAGAAGCACATCTGCCGCTGAGAGTCCTCCTTCCATTCCGCCCTGTCCCATGTAGACAAGGCCCTTAATGTCCTCATCTTCACAGGCCCACTTAAGGTCGATAACGCCTCCGACATTTAAGAGGACTATCGTCCTGTCAAAAGAGGTCTTCACCTTGTTTATCAGTTTCTTTTCACCGCTTGTCAGATAGAAATCGCCATCAGGGAATATCTCTCCGGATATAGACGGCATGCTGCGCTCAGAGGGCCAGGGGTTAAACTCCCTGTTGCACTCGATGCTGCTGCGGTCCCACCCCTCGCCTGAAAATCTGTTTATGACTATGAGGGCGGTATCTGAGAACTCTCCCGCATCTCTTATTATCTCATCGGGTATCTCAACTTCCTCAGTCATTCCCGGAACGCGTCCAAGAGCGTACTGCTCTTTTAGAGCCTCTCTGTAGATGTCGATAACGCTCTCATAAACTTCCACACCTCTCATTTTGAGGCCGTCGTATAGGGAGTGAACATATTTGCAGTACACATCGCCTGACCCGCCGCCTCCCTTCACATAATCAACACTTGCCTTTCCGAACAGGGCGACCTTTTTTCTCTCAAGGGGAAGCACTCCACCCTCATTTTTCAAAAGAACTATCCCCTCGTCAGCTGCTGCCTTTGAAATCGCGATATGCTCAGCACTCCCGGTCACTTTTCTTTCTCCATAGAGCGGCAGATTTGGTTGATACAAAAGCCTTGCCCACTTTCCCATAAAAAAAACCTCCTTAATGCGAAACACATTTTTTGATAAGCCCTATTTTAGGCTACTTAAAGGTTTAAGTAAAGATTTTCTTTTTGTATTATTTTATTAGTAATATAATTAGTATTATTATTGGAACGGAGATTTCAGAAAATGGCAGAATTAAAAATTGCAGAACGAAGTAAAACGATCATAAGGACCAGCGTTATCGGCATCATCGTAAACTGTCTGCTCGCGGGCTTTAAAATGGTGGTCGGGATAATATCCGGTTCGATCGCGATCGTCCTCGATGCGATCAACAACTTAAGCGATGCACTCTCCTCGGTCATAACGATCGTTGGAACATACCTTGCAGGCAAGGAGCCCGACAAAAAGCACCCCTACGGATACGGAAGGATTGAGTACTTAAGCGCGATGATCATCTCTATCATCGTCCTGTATGCAGGCATAACTTCCTTTGTCGAGTCGGTTAAGTCGATCCTGCACCCTGAGCCTGCAGATTACTCACCCGTCACTCTCATAATCGTCGCGGTAGCAGTCGTGGTCAAGGTCCTCTTAGGACAGTTCTTTATCGCCACCGGAAGGAAAGTCCAGTCGGAGTCACTTGTGGCTTCCGGCAAGGATGCGCGTTTTGACTCGATAATATCACTGTCAACCCTCATCGCAGCCTTCATCTACATCTTCACGGGGCTCTCTGTCGAAGCATATCTTGCCGCTCTCATCGCTGTTGTCATGATAAAGTCAGCCCTCGAGATGCTGCGCGACACAATCAGTGAAATTCTCGGCGAGCGCATAGACCCTGCTGTATCCAGGGAAGTAAAAAAGACCATCACTTCAGTTGAGGGTGTCCAGGGCGCTTATGACCTCATCTTTTCAGACTATGGTCCCGACCGCGTGATGGCATCTGTCCACATAGAAGTGCCAGACACCTTCACGGCAGACAAAATTGATGAGATAACGAGGAAGATCACGGAAAAGGTGTACGACGAGCACAACATTATCCTCATATCCGTCGGAGTTTACTCGATCAACACCAAAGATGCGACAATTGTCGCAATTAGAAACTCAATTTCGACAATTGTAGCTTCACATAAGGAAATTCTCCAGATGCACGGCTTTTTTGTGGACCATGAGAAGAAGGACATCCGCTTTGACCTCGTTCTTGACTTCGTACCGGACAGATATGAGATATTCAGGCAGACTGTAAAGGAAATACAGGATCTCTGCCCCGATTACAGGATTGTCGCCAATATGGATGCCAGCTACAGCGACTGAAAACATCAAACAGAATACTTTTTTCCAAATATTCCCAAAATATGATAAACTTTCTATTAAATTTTTTAATTGTCATACTTTTTTATTTGTCGTATAAACAAATGAAGACTATAATATAGGCAAGAGAGGAGGGTTTATCATGAAAAAGAATATTTTCAAATTGATTTCCGCAACCATTATGGGCTTGATGATAGCTTTATGTATGGTCTCCACTCCGGCACTGGCAGCAAATTCCGTAATTACTGAGGCCAAGGCAAAGAGCATCGCTCTTAAGGATGCAGGGTATACCGAGAAGGACGTAGTCGTTCTCTCCCTCATCCTCGATGAAGAAGATACTCCCGCAGAATACGAGATTTCCTTCTGCCACGGAACGGTGGAATATACATATCACATCAATGCCAGGACAGGTGCTATCATCTCATCCGAAGAGGATGATGAGTTCTATATCAATCCCGGGTGCCTGCTCTTAAATGGCTGACAGACAAGTGTCAGAACAGACAAAGAAGCTGTGAAAAATGAGAACTTCATTTTTCACAGCTTTTCTTTTTGGCATCAGTTAATTTCCAAAGCCTCAAACATATACAGCCTTGTGTCGCCCGTTCGCATCACGCGGGTGTCTTCATTGTTTCCGGCCCCAGCAAAGGATGCGTTGAGACAGAGCCCTCTTCCCATGAGAGAAGCCCCTGTTGCTTCTGCTATCTGCTCCTCTCCCTTCATCTCGTTCATGCTGCTCAGGATGTGGTGTAGGAGGCCGTCCTGCTTTACATGGATCGGAGCCACATTGTTTACAAGGCTTCCGAAATCAAGCATTGATAAAGGCACCACCCTGTTTTTCACCCGGTAGAGAGTATCTTCAAGAAGTCCTTCAGCCTTTATACATCTGTAGTCGCAATTGGGGGTCTTATGCTTTTCAACTATGAAGGACACAGCCTTCTTTTTGTCCCTTGAAACGATCATGTACCCGTCATCCGGGAGCCTGTAGTAGTCGCCGAACTGGAAGATATCTCTCCACTTCTTGTAGAACTCCACCTGTCCCTCGATCATCTTTTTGTCAGTGTCGCTGATGTCGCAGAGGTTCAGCTCATATCCAAAGCATCCCGCAGCGGCGACTTCGAACCTGGTCTCAAGAGAGCTCACATTCAGGGTCTGATGATTGGGACTGGCCGAGACGTGCGCTCCTATGGTGCACGCAGGATATCCGTAGCTGTAGCCGCGCTGGATGTCTATCCTGCAGTACGGGTCGGTGTCATCCGAACCCCATATCTGAGGGAAGTATGACAGGATACCTAAGTCAAATCTGTTGCCGCCGGCTGAGCACCCCTCAAAGAGGATGTCGGGGAACTTCTCTGTAAGCTTTCTCATGACCCTGTAGAGGCCAATGTAATACCTGTGCTGAAACTCGCCCTGCCTGTCGGAAGAAAGCGATGCGGAAAACCTGTCTGAAAAGATCCTGTTCATATCCCACTTGACATAGGATATTTTTCCGGAGGAAAAGACCTTTTCCATCGCATCTATGATGTAGTCCTGAACTTCTCTCTTTGACAGGTCGAGGTTCATCTGAAATCTTCCCTTGGAGTGGGGGTGCCCCGGAACCTTAACCGCCCAGTCCGGATGGACCCTGTACAGGTCAGAGTCCTCATTTACCATCTCCGGCTCCACCCACAGGCCAAAGAGCATGCCAAGTTCAGATATCTTTTCAGAAAGTTCCCTGACTCCTCCGGGAAGTTTTTTCCTGTTCTCTACCCAGTCGCCGAGCGACCTCCTGTCGTCATCTCTTTCGCCAAACCAGCCGTCGTCCATGACAAAGAGCTCTATCCCGCACTTCTTTGCCTGCTTTGCAAGTGAAAGAAGTGACCCGGAAGTGAAGTTAAAGTAATTTGCCTCCCAGCTGTTTATAAGGATGGGGCGCTCCTTGTCCCTCCACTTTCCCCTCACGATGTGGCGGCGCACAAACTCATGCATGTTCCTGCTCATTCCGTTTGCGCCGTCCTTTGAATAGGTCATGACCGCCTCGGGCGCCTCAAACTTTTCGCCCTTATTGAGGATCCAGCTAAAGCCGACTGGCTGGATTCCCGTCACAAAGCGGCTGATGAACGATCCGTTTGATGACAGCGCCTCGTAGTGGTTTCCGCTGTAAATGAGGTTAAAGCCAAAGGTTCCCCCGTGGTCCTCTGTTGCATCGGGGCTGCTTATCATTACAAAGGGATTTGAGCGGGAGCCCGACTCTCCGGCAGATAATTCTTCCGAGACGACCTTGCCTGCCTTACAGAGAGCTTCTGACTTTCCCATCTCGTAGGCCCATCTTCCGTGGAAGGAGGTGAACTTAAGTCCAGTCTCATAGAAATCAACGCACGCCGAGAGAATCCTGTCAACTCTCACCGGCTCCCTGTTATCGCTAAAGAGCACCGCGCTCCTTGTTATCACATCGCAGTCAGGAAAAAGAGAGTATATGAGCTCAATCCTCACAGCGTACTCTCTGTCAGCGAGTCTCACAACGAGCTGCTCAGCTTCATTTGTGTCATCGTAAGACGAAGGAAGTGTTTCAAGAGCCCTCTTTTCTTTTCTGACTTCATAGTCATAGCACAAAAAGTCTACGGTGGTATTTCCGTCGGGATAATACAGCTCGACCATGGGCTCTCTGATATCGCCCTTTCCAAAGGTTGAAACCTCGAGCCCCAGCATCTCAAGAGCTACATTTTCATGCTCATCGGAGTAATAGTTCATGTTTCCGCCGCAGAAATAGTGCTTGGGCGCTATCGCCCCGGCAGTCTTTTCTATCGCGAGCCCCTCCTTCTCCAAAAGCTCCTGACTCATTTTCATCTCTTCATATTTTTGGGTAGAAAAAAGCGATGCGCCGTAATGAAGGTGCTCCAGGTGCCCTGTCTCAGTTCTCCTGAACATGTATGAAGTATTTTTTGTCTGTAAAAGAAAAAGCTTTCCATCAGCATAGATCATGTTAAGTCCTCCTAAATCTCAGGCTCGGATACCGTTCATAATAATGTCTATCATCTGATTGAGGGATTCCTCATAAGTTATATCGCTCTTAAAGAGTTCGTCGGAGCTCAAAAACTTTTCAATGGCGCCCTCAATGGTGAGCTTGACAACAGAAACAGGGACCTTTCTGAGTTTCCCTTCATCCATCGCCCTGACAATGAGCTTCTCCGTCTCCTCCCAGTCACTCTCAATGTGCTTCGTAACCCTCGCGTACACCTCCGGGTACTTGTCCCTCAAGAGATAGACCTTCCTGAAGTCGATGTTCTTGTAGCTGTCGGGAAGACATACAACAAGCCTGGATATCTTTTCAACTATATCGATATCCGTCTCCTTCAGGATCTCCGCCTCCTTTTGCTTGATAGCCGCAAATCCGTAGTCGACGGTTGCAAGGAAGAGCTCATCCTTGTCGTCGTACTCCCTGTAGATGGTCTTCTTGCTGATATGAAGGTCCCGGGCAATGTCGTCCATGGTGAACTTCATA
This sequence comes from Butyrivibrio sp., assembly GCA_017470505.1. Classification (GTDB taxonomy): domain Bacteria; phylum Bacillota; class Clostridia; order Lachnospirales; family Lachnospiraceae; genus Butyrivibrio. The sequence goes on from JAFUYO010000009.1 coordinate 40,389, forward strand.
CCTTTCTGGTTAAACTGGTTAATGACGCTGTCCATTATGCTCTGTCTTATGTTTTCCACTGAGTAACCCTCCATTAAAGTGTGGCTGAATCATTTTCTCACGCAGCCGGCAGCGTAGTGCCGCCTGCTGACTGAATAGTTACGTGGCTTTTTCAGGCAGACTTTAAATCAGAATTTCGCAAGTACTGCCTTTAAGTACTCCCACACGTTCGCAGCCGACTCTACAGAGAGCCTCTCACCCGTCGAGTGTATGTCCTCCATGTCAGGCCCAATTGATATGCAGTCGAGCCCCTCTATCTTTTCGCTCAGTATTCCGCACTCAAGTCCTGCATGTATCGCCTCGAGCTTCGGGTCTTTCCCGTAGAGTTCTCTATAGACTTTGACCATGTGGTCTCTGAGGTCTGACTTTGGTCTGTACTTCCAGCCCGGGTATGAGCCGCTAACCGTGACCTTTGCGCCGTAGGATTCTGAGATTGTTCTGATCCTTCTGATCAGGAAATCCTTTGAAGACTCGACGCTGCTCCTCGTGGACTGCTCAATAGTAACAGCGTTTTCGGTGGTCTTTAGTATACCAAGATTTAAGGATGTCTCAACAAGCCCTTCGACATCTGCGCTCATGGCCTGTACGCCATCAGGCATCGAGCAGATAAGCTGCAAAAGCTTTCTCGTGTTCTCAGAGTCCATGGCTTCTGCACTATCGCCATCCTCCTCTTTTACCGTGATCTTAAGGTCACTGTCCTTGCCCTCAAGCTCTCCTCTTATATCAGTCTCTGTAGATGAAACGCTTTCCTTAAATGCGGCGATGTCCTTATCTGCGATCACGATCTGCGCCGCCGCCGATGAAGGGATCGCATTGTCCGCAACACCTCCCGATATGCTCTCGATGCAGAACCCGGCGTTGTCCAGAGCTTCCAGTAGAGTCCTTGCAAGTATGATGTTGGCGTTACCTCTCCCCTTTATTATCATCTCGCCGGAGTGTCCGCCAAGAAGGCCTGAGACCTCGACACTGATGCGCTTTCCTCCCGCAATCTTTCTTGTGACAGGAAGCTCAGAGTACACCCGCGCTCCGCCTGCGCAGCTTGTGATGAAGACGCCCTCTTCCTCGTTGTCTATGTTTATGAGCTTTCTCCCCTTAAGGCCGGAAAGGTCGATTGCCGCAGCGCCGAACATCCCCGTCTCCTCGTTAGTCGTTATCACAACCTCGAGCGGCGGGTGCGGTATGTCATCAGAATCAAGGAGTGCAAGACAGTAGGCAACCGCAATACCGTCATCGCCTCCAAGACTTGTCCCCTCAGCCCAGACATATTCTCCGTCTGTTCCGGTCCTTAGAGGATCCGTCTCCATATTTATGTCTGCGTCGTCGTCCTTCACGGCGACCATGTCCATGTGTCCCTGAAGGATGATCGTCTCTTTGTCCTCATATCCTGCGCTCCCGGGCGCCTTGATTATGACGTTAAGCTCTTTGTCCTGAGATACGTCAAGTCCCCTCTCTTTTGCAAAAGATACCAGGTAGTTGCTGATCTTCTTAAGGTTCCCCGAGCCGTGGGGGATAGAGCAGATTTCTTCAAAATAATGGAATACCTTTTTGGGTTCCAGATTTTCAAATGCCATTATATGAACCTCCAATAGAAAAATTAATCGAAAAAGGAGTCTGTTTCCAGACTCCTTAATTTTACTCTCAAAAAACTATTATTACAACCAAAGTTTCCGAGCTGTTTATGCTCTTATTATGCAATCTTCTCTTTTGCAAGCTCAGCAAGTGTCTTGAATCCGTCGGGATCGTTCACTGCCATCTCTGCAAGCATCTTCCTGTTGATGTCAACACCTGCAAGCTTGAGGCCGTGCATCATATTGCTGTATGAGAGGCCGTTGATGCGGGCTGCTGCGTTGATACGTGTGATCCAGAGAGATCTCATATCTCTCTTCTTCTGCTTACGACCTGCGAATGCAGAAGTAAGTGCTCTCATAACTGACTGCTTGGCTACTCTGTACTGCTTGGATCTTGCTCCTCTGTAGCCCTTAGCGAGCTTTAATACTCTATTGTGTTTCTTCTTGGCATTTAATGCGCCTTTAACTCTTGCCATTTCTATATCCTCCTGAATCAAATATCCTCGTTACCACTTCAGTACCTGCCGGTAACATCTAAGTCTCTTCCCTTCCGAATGCCCAAAAGCGGCAAAATTATGCGTAAGGAAGGATGCTCTTCATTGCCTTTACATTTGTAACGTCAACAAGTCCGGCATGACGAAGATTTCTCTTTCTCTTAGTGGACTTCTTGGTTAAGATGTGGCGCTTATACGCTTTGTTTCTCATGAGCTTGCCTGTGCCGGTTACCTTGAATCTTTTGGCAGCAGCTCTCTTTGTTTTCATCTTTTGCTGCATAACTGAATCCTCCTGTGAATCATAAATTTGTACTGCGTTATTTTTAACCAAAATATGGCAAAAATCTGTATCAGTTCTTTTTCTCTGTCAGGAACATGGTCATTGAACGTCCCTCAACCTTGGGCTGCTTCTCAATAACTGCAATATCTGAGAGTGCCTCGGCGAAATCAGTAAGGATGTGAACGCTTGCGCCCATGTGCGCCATCTCACGACCTCTGAAACGAAGAGTGATCTTGACCCTGTTTCCCTTTTCAAGGAATCTCCTGGCAGCACCAACCTTGGTGTTCAGATCGTTCGTGTCGATGTTGGGAGAAAGCCTTATCTCCTTGATCTCAACAGTCTTCTGCTTCTTCCTCGCCTCTTTCTCCTTGCGAAGCTGCTCATACTTGAACTTGCCGTAATCAACAACCCTGCATACAGGGGGCTTGGCGGTGGGAGCGATCATAACAAGATCTACGCCCTCATCATCTGCAATCTTCCTGGCATCGGTAATAGGCATAACTCCAAGCTGCTCTCCTCCGATACCGATTACACGAACCTCTTTGGCTCTGATCTGGTCGTTAATATATAACTCGCTAATGGCTTTGTCCTCCTAGACATAAAAAAGTGGATACAACATGCATTGTATCCACATAATCACCGCAAATAAGAGCGCAATCAGCGTCTATTTGAAAGATATTGACGCCTGCTGGCCATGCCGCAGGGTGAGAGTGGATACTCTGCTTTGTTTTCAAATACTGGTATAAATTAACACAACCTGGCGGCTGTTGTCAAGTACCTGCCAGGCACTTTTTTAGCGATTTTTTATGAGTTCATGAGCTCATTGATTGCTGCGTCATAGTCTTCCTGGCTGATCTCGCCCTTGTCGAGCTGATCCTTGAGGGCAGCTATTACTATGAGGTATGCGAGAGCCTCAGCCTCGTCGTCGGTAAGTTCCTCGCTGCTGCTCTTGGATGAAGATGACTTCTTGGAGCTTGAGTTTGAACTTGAGCTTGACTCAGAACGTGACTCCATGGATTCATGAGTGTTTCCGTTCTCAATCCTGATCGTTGAGTAGTGGTATGCGCCCTCTCCGTTGTAGCCGCGGCTGGTGTCGTAGAGGTCGTTTCCATAGTAAGCGCCGTATCCGTCGTGCTTGTCCTTCATGATGATAAAGGTACTGCTCTCATACATGCTGGCACTGATATTGACGGTCAGGTCATGTCCGAGATACACGTCGTACCTTGCGGCAGCAGCGGCAGCTGCAGCTGCGGCCTGAGCGGCAACCTGCTTCTGTCTGATTTTTGCATAGGTTGTATTGGTCCTGCCTTCCTTTATTCCGTAGGTTACATAGTGAACGTACGCATTGGTGTAGTCATTCGCAGGGCAGATTGCCTTGATATCGGGATATGAATCACAGTAAGCCTTGGGGTCGAAGTCTGCGTTCATCATCCTGCCTTCCTTCATGCCGAAGGTCAGAAAGTGATTGAGCATCCCCGCCTTGTCTGTGCCGTATGCTGCCTTGATATCAGGGTACTGGTTTGCGTAGAAGTCAGCGTCAAATGCAGCCTTTATTGCAGTTGTTGACGGAGCCTCTGCGGTCTTCGCCATAGCCGTTGCGGAAAAAGCACCTGACATAACAATGCCTGCGCTGAGAGTTGCAGCGAGAATTGCAGCAAGAATTCTTTTCATGATTGGTTTCTTCATAAAGTTTGAGCCCTCCTTGATAGCTGTTGTTAACATTGCGCGCTTCCGGTCATGAACTGCGTCAGGACCTGACCGGTAACTGTATTTACATTATACATTAAACATTCTAAAATGCTTATGAAATAACGATAAAATTTAATCTGTGGTTTTCCACATAAGACAACTTCCTGTCATTGTAACCATCCCCATAGTGGCAATGCAAATAATTGCTTTAATTCCATTTCACAGCTCTGAAAAACTATAAATTTGTAGTCGCGTTTTAACTATTCCTCTTGTGCCCAAATTGCTATTGAAAACTTATCCTCAGAAAAATACTTTAAAGTGCATTGAAACTTATCTTTATCGAAATATAACTCCAAAAATTTTCTGTTTCTTCTCTTTATAAAGGTATCTGTCTTGGAAAACATTGTTTCACTCATTATCAGAGTACATCCTATTTGCGGGCGCTTGCAAGCAGCTATGTACAAATTTTCAATCTTATATGACTTGTCGCCTTCAGACAATTCAAACTCTGGTATTTTATAAATCTTACATTCTTGCTTATCCTTTCCAAATCCTGAAATAAATCCTTTACGCTGATCTAATTCTGCATTTGGATAAGCTTTCAAAAGAGCCTTTTCAGAAGCGCACCATACTGGAACAACAGCACCGCTATCATACATAGCAAGTATTTCGATATTATTGCGGATATATGAAAATGTCGGGCGCTCTGCATGGCTAATTAAGCTCAATTGTAAAGTTGGCACTGATTGGTCCATTGATTATTCCCTCTGTAGTCCTACGGAATGTGAAATTATCATCTAAATGTTCGTCTTGGTAATCAAAAACGTCAGAATCATCTTTGACACATACAATTTCTGCAGAATCGATATCACTCCCGATGAATGATACGTTTTTTAGAACAACCCATTTATCAGGATATTTTTTTACTATAGCATCCCACGATTCACGCATATTCATTCCTCCTCGTACATTTTCCCTTTCTCTTTTATTCTTGGCAAGTCATAACCCTTACGAAGGACTTCTTCTGTTCCCTGAAAGGAGTCCTTCTTGATAGCTCAATTATAACATACTCTCTGCACAAAGATTAGTTCGGTTGGCAGAGAGGATATCTCGTTACTGTTCAGCCGGCACTACGCTGCCGGTTGCGTGAGAAAATGATTCAGCAGGCAATTTGGGCCATCGCAAGGCGATTTTCATGCCCAAATTGCATGTTACTGGTCAGGAACTGAACAGTAACGCATCATATAGATATTATGTCAGGGGCAAAAATCCGACTTGCCCCTGGCTTGTTACTTTTTCTTAGGCTTATTCTGGGGCAGAACAAAGTCATCACACTTATCTGCAACGTCCTTAAGTTCCCACCAGCTGATGCCCATGAATCCGGTTTTCATATCAGGAGACAGCTCTCTGACAGCTGTGTGGTTATGGAAGACATCTGACAGGCCCGGCAATTTCTTTTCAACCTCTTCCTCTTCATTCTGCGTATACTCAGCATGTTCTACATTAAACGGATCCCGGATGAGCACAAACCACTTGCCGTCGTGGAGCTTAACGTCCAGTGCTGTCACAACATGACCGCCATTATAGACCATCGGCACTGTCCTTCCTTCCCTTACCTCCGTGAGAATGACCTTTAGATAGTTAAGCTCAGAAGGTGAGTACCTCTTACCTTTATTGGGTATAAGAAAGCTCTTTATATTGCTCCTCATCAGATCTTTTTCCTGATCTGTGACTAAGGTTTCATAGCCTTCCGGTTTATAATAATCTTCTTTCGTGAAAATGATTTTTCTTAAATCTTCATAGGTTACTTTTTCATCGGTGACCTTCTGCTCAAGCAGTGTTACCATTCTGCCAATGTCCAGCCTGTCACTAACCTTAGAAGTATCTGCCAGTATTGCATTATCATTCAGATTGCGTCTGATGAGCGATGATATCATATTCACCATGAAATCTTCGTTGTTCGTAAAATCATCCAGCTCTCTCAACAGATTATCCTTTTGCTCCACTGTGAGGTTGCCTTTCTTTACAAGTTCATCAAACCTGGTATCAATGTGAGCATCCAAATAGCAGTTCTTAAGGTCATCCAAAGAATGCCTGACTACTTCCCTGATGAGCTCATCCTCACTCCCAAGGTCTTTATCATATTTGTCCTGATTGTTGACTTTAAGGAGCAGTTGTGTATAAAGATGACTATGAAGATGTGTCGGTACACCTTTAAATATTACCCGCATCTGATAATCACTCAGTGCCAATGAATTATTAATTCCATTGTACCTGACAAAACTATCAGAAGCTACGTCACTGCGGTTTTTGCTGATATAAGCCCTGCCGGTCAGATGCATGAGCACAACGTGAGGTTCACCCTCAGTCAACTCTTCATTGATATTTTTTAACACGCCGTTTTCATCGATATCAGGCTTTCCATGGTTAAATCCTGCTGCAGCGTAAGCTTTTTCCAAAAGCTGCATCCACATACAGTCACAGCTTGCTTCCTCTCCGGTCTCATAGTGCTTTTTAACCTTCACATAGACAGGGCGCATTGTGGCCTTACCCATTGCTGCAGGGTCGTCTATTCTCGTATAAGCTTTTTTGCCCTTCTTCTCAACCTCTCCATAAGCCGCATATAACCTGACAATTACATTGCCATCTCCAAGGTCCAGAAACATATCGCGAATTGACTCAGGCTCAGTAGAAAGTATCGTTTGAACCGCAGCCATCATATAGCAATTGCCGATCACTCCCTGCTTGATGTCATTAAGGTTTGGCGAATGAGGGAAAAGAGGAAGATTCCTCATATTACTCTCTTCAGAATCCCCAAAGAAAGTCTTCTGCGTATATACTGCCTTAGTCTCCTCGATAGCCTTCAGCTCTCCGGGCTTTAAATGGCTTCCCAAAGTACCGCATGACATCTGCACATAATGCTTATATGCTTCGTGGATCTTTCTCCTGATAAGAGGATATTCCCCCTGTTCTTCCTCCAGCATCTTATTTACACTGAGATTGAACTTCTCCAAAAAAGCGTGCTCCATTTCGTAGGTATCCCTGTTAACCAGGCCTCTGACCTCGCAGTAACCAGAAAGCGCCTCAGCAGCATCCTGCATGGACTCAGGATAGTTCTTCCCCGCCTGCATCAGGCCGGCAATCTCACGATAGTCATTGTAGAGCTGCATTTTCATCGGATCCTTGAAATACTTGTTAAGCTCAACCTTAGGAGCATAAGTGCCATCTCCAAAGGTTATGCTCTGGTCGGCACCTTCTTCACCAAAATTTTTCAGCTCCTGTGGCATCCGGGCAAGGTTTCTCCTCGCGACATCATATAACTCAGCTCCGTGATGATGGGTTCTTTTCCTGCTGTATACCCAGCTTACAAACCTTGTGAGCCCTAAAATAGTCTTACCCTTAACATAGTCATATATACTTCCAAATGAGAATTTCTCTTTTTTTCGGTAAGTGTTTTTAAGCCATTCCTCATGGAAAAGATAATTCGATGCCTCCGCTCTGAAATCAGCGGAATCGTATTCCATTTTCTGAGCTTCGTTTCTGAGCTTTTGCTGAACCTCCTTATTCTTCAGGGTAGCTGCATCCGAAATCTTTGCTATATCTTTTTCATAGGCTTCGAGTTCCTCTTTTTCCCTGGAAAGATTAAGAAGTTCCTCATCTGTAGCACCCTTGCAGCTTAAAGCTCTGCTCAGATCAATCTTTTTCTTATTGATCCTGAGTTCGTTTGCCAGATACACAAAGCTGTCCAGCCTTTCGCTCTCAGCTTTTGTAAGAAAGGCCTGACATTTTATCTTAAGTTCAATGATCTTTGGGGCATTATTATAGATCACATAGTCCGAATACCTGCCTTCTGAAAGAGTCAAATACAAAAGCCTTAAGTCTTCTCTTAAATTCTCCTGTTCCTTCTTATCAGGAATCCGGGTTCTGCCCCTTTCTTTAACTGACTTATCTGCATAAGTCCTGAATTTTGTAAATGCTGCATCCATATCAGCATCTTCCGGCGGATTCAGGTACAGATCCGAGCGATATTCATTTATAGCAGCGAAAATATCCCTGTACTTTGTAATGGCTCCTGTATATCTCATCTGGAGGTCTTTGCGCTGCTTATCCGACAGCTTTCCGATCTCCAAAGTCCCATCCTCAGATATACCGCCGTGCGACAGGATTACTTCCTTCAGGTCTTTAAGTGGAGCACTGAGCTTTTCAACCTCATCCAGAATAGCTATATCCCTGAAGTCCTGCTCCATATAGTAGAAGCCTTTATGGTCATTCTTTTCCCTGATAAGGTCATTTACAAAATCAAGCTGATTAAGGATTGCGCCAATTTTCCCATAAGAATCCTCAACAGATTCCGGCAGGTTTAGAAGAGTAATTGAACTCTTCCCTCTTTCAAATAAGCCCTTTGCCTTTGGCTTGTCAAAGCCGTCCACATTTCCCTCATGCTCAAGCCGGTCGAGGTACTGCGAAATGCTTAAGCCCTCGAGCTTCTCCTTGTGGGACAAAAGATCTTTTGAAAGCCTGATGTTGTCAGTGCTGACCACGTTGGTCTGTAATGTGCCTGCCATGCTATCCAGGTATCTGTTCAGTATTTCAGTGCCTTTTGTCTTAAGGGCCAAAGCACCTCCGTTGATGCTCAGCAGCAGGGTCCGTACACGCTTCTGATCAGGCGTATCCTTCTTTGGATCCTGCCTGGAAAGCTTACTGACATCATTGTTGAGGTAATAGCTGTCTGTCATAAGGCTTTTCATCAGCCTGTAGTAATTTATAAGCCCATTAGCCTCTCCAAGCTTATTCTCAAACCGGTCCCGCAAATCCTCAGGAAGATTATCGTAATCTTCCCTGCGCTCAACTATAAGGCGCACTATCGCTTCGTGCTTTGCACTTAGCTTTTCGAGAACAGAAGCCTTAGCCGCAAGCTTTTTGGGACTTGAAATATTAAGATTTTCTATAGGGAGCGATAAAAAATCACTGATGCAGTATTTCAGTACTACCTCAGAGTTTTGGGGCATTTCCGTGTAGCCTTTTATCAAAGCCCTGTCCATATTTTTTTTGCCTGTAAAAAACGCAGCAATATTTTTGACACATGATTTATCTATATTGGAATTTCCAAGAGCCTTGTCCGTATACTTATCTATCTTCTCAAAGCGTTCCTTTTCGGCATTTCTGATGGCTTCTCCATAGGCTTTCCTGCTTTTTATACTTGTTTTTTCTAATGCATCCTTGCCCGGAATGACAGCCCCGGAATTGGCTCTTATTCCACCGAGATAGTCCATGGTCACCTGCTTCTTTTGCGATTCGTCACCATCCATATACTTAATTCTATTGTTGGCCCTGTATTCCTCTTTCGTAACCTTTATAGTTTCATGATTATTTGCCTGAATAAAGTATTCCTGACTCATATCTCCTCCAACATCTTCTGCATGCACAAATCAACAAATACAATTTTAGCATTCTATTCCTGCCCACGAAAGTTTATACGAAAAAGTTTTTTGGGTGGCATTTACTACCTGATTTTTATGTTGACGAAAACAACTTTGATGATTAAAATGTGATAGTGGCATTAAGGGGCATTAGCTCAGCTGGGAGAGCGTCAGGTTCGCAATCTGAAGGCCACGGGTTCGATCCCCGTATGCTCCATTTTCATGAAGAAAACCAGAGAAGTCAAGGGATGATTCTTTTGACTTCCCTGGTTTTTCTTTTACAGTATCCACTCCATCTGATACTCTTTTACCTTCATGCCCATCTTGTCATAGAAAGCTTTTGCCGCATCATTTCCCTCCCAGACATTTAAGGTAACTTCATAGCAGCCGAGCCTCCCCGCTTCCTCTTTTACAAACTCAAAGAGGTCCTTCCCGATATGATGCCCCCTGCGAGATGTATCCACACAGAGGTCATCAATATATAAGCTCTTAAAAGGAACCATGTTGGTTGAGAAGGGCTGCTCTTTGATCATGCAGAAAGCGTAGCCTATACAGTTATCATCGTCATCTGTCGCGACGAAGATGGGCCTTGATTCATCTGATATTATCTCTTTAAGCTCATCCTCAGTGTACTTGGTCGTTCCGGAGATAAATATATCAGGGCGTATCCTTGCATGTATCTCCAGAACCTGCGACAGCAACCTCAGAATAGCCGGAATGTCTTTATTTTCAGCTCTTCGTATCATTGTGCTCTCCATAAATTTAGTTGCCATATATCTGATTTTCATAAAGATAAAAGGTCCCAAGGTGCTTTTCCTTATCAATATCCTGCTGTGATTCTTTTTTCATCTCCACATCCTTTATTTCCTTATGAAGATTTAGATTATATCTGTCAGCATTGACCTTTTCCTGTCTCTTGTCCTTTGTGGCAAATTCTTTTGAATACTCCTTAAAGAACTCATCTTTTTCAAGTGCGCGGTCTCTCCCACTATTACTGAGATTTCCCGCTATTTTCATAAACTCATGTGCATCGTCTCCTGCATCAAAGCCCTCTTCTGTCAGAAGCATGCGCTGCGTATCGCAGAACTTCCGGATGCTCGTCGCGAAATTGATGCGGTAGATCCTCTGCCTCGACGGGAAAAGCCTGAACTGCTTATTCTTAGCACGCAGATATGTTTCCGCTGCCCTCTTCAGGACACCAATCGCAGCCACTATTTCTCCAATATTGTTCTGCACAGCAGAAAGTGAGTTAAGCGCGATCTTTATTGCATCATACTCATCACTGTTCTTGTAGCTTGCCCTCTTCTTGGCATAACCAAATCCGTCCAAAAAAGACTGTGTTCTCTGACGTATGGAATCAAAATAATCTCTGCTAAACTCAGTATCCTTGTACGTCTTATAAATATCGTTCCTGTCCTTTGTCACCTCGCGATATTCGCTGTAAATACCGTCCATCTCTTTTTTCATTTCTTCGTCATCATTTAACTTGTTCTCTTCAATTCTGAGTTTCTCCTCGGCATCCCTTATCTCTCCTTCAAGAGCTTTTTTGGAGTATCCGCGCATATTATCCTGATTTATACTGATCTTTTTGTCGAGTTCTTCTTTTGCCTTGGGGTATGTCTCTTCTGCAAGGAACATCCTGTTTTTGAGATCCTCTTTGCGGCTCTTCAAAATGTCAGCCACAGACATCTCCAGCATTTTTTCCTCCATAGCCTGTAATCTTTGAAGGTACTCTTCCTTTTTATACCTGCCTTCCCTGTACTCTTTTTCGAGCTGCCTGATATCAAGGCTGTAGGTCAGGCAGTTGTCATGACGCAGTTTATATATATCATCTTTGTATAATTCAACACAGGATTTTGAGTTTTCAAGCTCAGCCTTTGCCGCTTCCTCAGCCATTCTGGCCCTGGCGATCTTCTCCTCGCCCTCCAGCTTTATGGCGATGATCTGATCTACATCATTGGTATTTGCAAGCTTTCCTTCATTTCTGCTCTCAATGAATTTATCGAGTTCTGCTCCTATGACCAGAGATTCCTCGGTTTTTTCGGCTGAAAGCTCATTCTGCTGATTGTTGAGATGATTGATAGATCTGGTGATGACATAACTTTGATCAGTTAAGTATTCATTCTCCGCTTTATCCATCTCCTGTTTTAACCTTAAGCGGAGGCCATCACAGTAATCCTTTACATTTCCTTCTGTAGAGCCGGGGAGCAGGTCTTTTATGGGACACCAGTGTATTATCTCTCCCAGCTTTGACCTTGATTGTCTGAACTTATCTTTAAATTTTTCATTTGTGCTCAGAATCTTCTCCATGGACTTTCCGCTGCTGTGAAAAATAACCCCCATCACTTCTACATCTTCGCGATAGGTCTCCAAAAATGACTCAAACCCTTCATAGGCCCTCTTCCACTTCTCATAGGTCATCTTCCTGTCATAATACGCCCTGACCATTTTGGGATCGCCCGAGAGATTTTTCAGCGAGTCGTCTGTGGCAGCGAGTTTTTCCTCTTCGCCCACCCGTTCTTTTTTTGCTGCATTATAGACTTTTTCCTGCTCCAAAGCCTTTTTTTCATAGATTGAAATCTGATTCAGATAATCCTGTTCTTCTTTCAGGACACCCTCAAGATTTTTGATGTCAAATTCCTCCATTCTTATCGCATTTTTGTTGACTTCAATCTTATCTTTAAGATCAGCAAGCATTTTATCATGTTCCTGTTTTTCCTTTAGCGCCTGATTGTAGGCATTCTCATAAAACCTCTCGGTCTTTTTGTCCTTTAAACTGTTAACCTGTGATTGCAGTTTGGCAATTTCTTTTTTTTCATTGCTGATCCTGTTGTCAAGCCTCGAAGGGGTCATATCTTCCGCCTGTTTGTTGAGGTTCTTTATCCTGTTTAACAGATTGCCAGACCTATACCAGTTTGTGATCACGCGGCCGCGCAGTCCTGTCTGAACAGCCTTTCTGTCAATGAGGCTCTTTTGGGCGGGGATGCTTGTGATGGTTTCAACAGCCTGATACATCTCCTGAAGCTGCTCATTGCTCTTGAGTTCTCCGTAGCCGTCCGCCTCGTTGTACCTTGTCATGGCATTGCCAATGCCTTTCAGGCTGTCAATTCCCTTAAACAGCTCATCTTCCAGCTCTTTTGCCCTTTCAAGGAAATTCACATCATCCTCATCCAGCTCCAGACTTAAGTCCTCATAGCTCTGCAGCTGTTCAACCATTTCAAGAAATCTATCCATTTTTGAGCGCAGAGTGGAAAGATTCTTAAAATAATCCAAAAGAGCGTCTGCAGCTGCAGCTTTTTCAGCGTTTGACATATCCCTGGATTTATTCTCCATGTACTGCTTAAACCGACCTATATCTTCAGATCTGCCAAGTTCAAAAATAAGATTCTGCAAGTCAACTGAATATCCTGCATATCTGTTTACAAATCCATCCATAAGCTCTTTTCTCCTTTACTTATCGGCGACAACAGTTCTGTTTCTTCCAGAGTTCTTGGCCTCATACAGAGCGTTGTCTACAGAGATGAACATCTCCTTTTTGTCAGGTCCAAAGCCCTTCCCCGGCTCTTCCGTAATGACTCCTATACTGATGGTAACATGCGGAACAGGGTCAAAAGAGCCATCTGCGATTGCGCGCCTTAACCCTTCGGCGCACCTATACGCCTCGTCGGATGATTTTTCCGGAAGCACCAGAAAGAACTCCTCTCCTCCCCAGCGCCCTGCAAAGCCGCCGTTTTCCCCGGCACAGTTTCGTATCTGTTCTGAAACTCCGCGAAGCACGAGGTCTCCGATGTCATGGCCGTAGGTGTCGTTTATCTTCTTGAAGTGATCTATGTCAAACATCAGGTATGATACAGGCTGCCCTTTTTCAGACATGATATCCGATGTCTCATTTATTATCCTGTCGATTTCACGGCGGTTGTAGAGCCCTGTCAGCTCATCCATGGTCGCCATCATCTCCAGCTCTTTTGTCGTCTCCTTGACGAGGTTCATGAGTCTTTTCACAAGTGATGTCTGTCCGGAGACTGTGTCAACATTTACCTTCGGGGCTTTTCCTTTGTTGTGTCTTTCCCCCTCGCGGAAGCCTGTGCTTACAAGCGTTACGTTGTGCCACATCACTTCGCCGCTCTTCTCATCCCTGCTGATCTCGCCTCCTGTGCAGAATCCGGCCATCGGAGCGATTGCTTCAAAAGGAGCAAGTTCGTTGTTTATAAAAGGTCCCCAGAATATTTTTCTGGCGGTACAGGAAAAGAGAAGAACCGCCTCGGGCGCAAAATCATAGAGCGCCTCACACCGTCTGTTTATATCCTCTATGATTGTCTCGGGGTCTCCGTAGGAAATGCGCGCATGCATCCCTGTCTCAACATAGCCGTCGAGGGTTATCGAGCCGTCGGGATTTGTATTTTCAGGGTGACGCAGCATCTCGCCTCCGCCCTTTCTGACGAGAAGTGGGAACTCAGACGTGTTCGCCGAGAAATCGTTGTTATCTGTTATTCCGAGATATTTCTTGTATATCTCAACGGGAGGCTGTCCGTTTATGCCCCTGACGGTGCAGGATGAGCCGTCTGTTATCTCGAATTCCTTGCCCAGAGCCTTCCAGCCGGCAGTGTAGTCGGTGTTCACATAAAGGTCCCTGCCCATGTAGATAATACATATGACGCCGCTCTCTGTTATCTCTCCGCCTGATATCATATAGCGGGGGTCGCCCAGCATATCATGTCCGAGTGGCATTCCTCCGAATACCTGGATATCGCGCCTGATCTTCTCAAGCCCGATTATGAAGTCAAGGGTGGTATTTCCCGTGTTACAGATCAGCACCTCCACTGCCTTTACATCATCCCGCTCATTTATTATGTCAGCGAAGTGCTCCGCCTTCTGACGGGCATTATTAGTTATATCCGGCTCGTACAAAAGCTCAGCCGAAGATTTTTCAAATATCATGCAGGACAGGACCGGTATGGGGTTCGTCACCCGTCCCTCAAGGAGCTCTGCATTTGATGCAACTCCGCAGAAAACGCTTTCCGGAAATCGATGGTTAATATTCCCCAGTATTTCAGAGCACCTCTCCTTATCTTCTCCCGCGCAGAAAAGATGAAATACAAGCACTTCTGTGCCGTGATAATCCAAGCCTATCCTGTTACATGCAGCATCGAAGGCTTCATCATTATAGATTTCAAACGTAAAATGCTTCATGATTATGAATTCTCCTTGAAAATGTGTCTTTTTATATTCAGAGCGTTATTCTTGCAATCTTTCCCTTTGTTGACTTCTTCACGCGATACAGCGCTGTGTCAGCATTTTTTACAATGCCCGTTACATCCATGGCATCTCCTGTTATGTGAACATCGGTGTAACCTATACTGACGGTGACAGGGAGCTTTTGGGCTCTGGTTTTTTCGCTGATCCTCTTTTGAAGATCGCTTAGCCTCTCCTTCACCTGTGCATCATCTCCCGGCAGCACTCCGATGAACTCGTCGCCGCCCCATCTGCAGACCTGCCTCTCGTACCTCACCGTACCCTTCAGCTCATCTGCCACTATCTGCAGCACTCTGTCTCCTTCATTGTGCCCGTGACTGTCATTCACCAGCTTAAAATCATCCACATCCATTATGAAAAGAGAAGCCTTCTCATAGTCTTTGTTCATATAGTTGTGCTCCCACCAGATCAGGAATGCATCTCTTCCGTGAAGACCGGTGAGCTTGTCCGCGGATGCCCTCTGAAAGCCTCTCCACATATCTATTCTCTCATCGGTCTTGGCGACTATCAGCGTCACATATGAGACCTTGTCCCCATCTGCCGTCGGAATTGCGAGTTCATCGCCGTCCTCCAGAAAGACTCCTGTCCCTGCCTCTATGTATTTGCTGTTAAACATGACTCCGTTCGTGGTCTCAAGGGCCGTGTAACATACCGTTCCCTTTCCTGTGTCAAAATAGCCGTGCTCCTTGGAAACAAAACTGTCAAATATCGGGATATCCGGGTAAGGAGATCCTGCAACCGGCCTTCCGAGCCTCTGGTGGCCCGAGAGCCTGTACTCCATGACATTGTACCCCTGACAGACAAACAGTATGGGGTTCTGCCCGCCCTCCGATTCCGGTTTATTTTTGCTGTTGTCTATTATAGGTATTACTTCTGTCTTATCTTTCTTCATTTATTGCTGAATTCTCCGAATTTATGACTGATCAAAAAGTATATACACTCTTTATTTTACCATATAAGTTTTTTGCAATTCGTTAAAAGAATATAAAAAAAAGACCTCATGCCGGTGAGAGACATGAAGTCTTTGTAAATAAACTCTTAAATTATAATCCTTAAGCCATCTTGTTTACAGCAAGAGCAAGACGTGAAACCTTTCTTGAAGCGGTGTTCTTCTTGAATACGCCCTTTGACTCAGCCTTGTCGATGACAGATGTTGCAGAAAGGAGTGCCTTGTTTGCCTCGTCCTTGTTCCCTGCCTCGATTGCAGCGCGTACCTTCTTGATCTCTGTCTTAACTGCTGACTTGATCATCTGGTTCTGCATAGCCTTCTTGTTGTTTACTAAAATTCTCTTCTTGGCTGACTTGATATTTGCCATAATTACCTCCAAAAAATAAACAAAATGATTTATACTAAGTTCGTGTGCGCATTAAGCCGGACACGGACAGTTAATGCCACATACGGTAGATATTTTAGAGTAAAATATAGAAACTGTCAATACTCTCTGTTATAATGTGAAAGGCTTGTAATTATTTTTTTTGAGGTGTTTTAAATTGGATCAGAGTAAAACCAGAAATTTTTGTATAGTTGCACATATCGATCACGGCAAGTCCACACTTGCGGACAGGATGATCGAAAAGACAGGAGTCCTGACCCTTCGCGAGATGCAGAACCAGGTCCTCGACAACATGGACATTGAGCGCGAGAGAGGAATCACCATCAAATCCCAGGCGGTCAGGATGATCTACAAGGCGCACGACGGTCAGGAGTACACCTTCAACATGATAGATACCCCGGGACACGTTGACTTTGGCTATGAGGTTTCAAGGTCTCTTGCTGCCTGCGACGGGGCCATCCTCGTCGTCGACGCAACGCAGGGAGTTGAGGCCCAGACGCTCGCCAACGTGTACATGGCACTTGACCACGACCTTGACGTCTTCCCCGTCATCAACAAGATCGACCTTCCGAGCGCAATGCCGGATGAAGTCAAGGACGAGATTGAGGACGTCATCGGTATTGAAGCCCAGGATGCCCCTCTCATCTCCGCCAAAAACGGCATCGGGATAGAGGAGGTCTTAGAGGCAGTCGTTGCAAAAATCCCCGCGCCGCAGGGCGATGTATCCGCCCCCCTTACCGCACTCATCTTTGACAGCATCTACGACTCCTACAGGGGAGTCATCGTATTTGTCAGGGTCCGCGACGGACAGATCAAAAAGGGCATGAAGGTCCGCTTCATGGCGACAGGCGCCGAGGCGGAGGTCGTTGAAGTCGGCTACTTTGGCCCGGGCAGGTTCATCCCAAGTGATGACTTAACGGCAGGTGACGTCGGGTATTTCACCGCATCGATCAAGAACATTCAGGACACAAGAGTCGGCGATACCGTAACTGATGCGGACAGCCCCTGCAGCGAGCCACTCCCCGGCTACAAAAAGGTAATGCCCATGGTCTACTGCGGACTATACCCGGCAGACTCAGCCCACTACTCGGATCTTCGCGATGCGCTTGAAAAGCTCCAGCTCAACGACGCCTCGCTCTTTTACGAACCCGAGACAAGCCAGGCACTCGGCTTTGGCTTCAGGGCAGGCTTTTTGGGGCTCTTGCACCTCGAGGTCGTGCAGGAGAGACTTGAGAGGGAGTACGACCTTAATCTTGTCACAACTGCTCCTTCCGTCGTCTACAAAGTTCACAAAACTGACGGCGAAGTGTTTGACCTGACTAACCCCACCAATCTCCCTGACCCGTCAGAGATCGACTACATGGAGGAGCCCATAGTAAACGGCGAGATCATGGTCACAACAGATTACGTCGGCGCGATCATGCAGCTCTGCCAGGAAAGGCGTGGCAAGTACCTCTCAACCGACTATATCGAGCAGACAAGGGCGATACTCAAATATGAGCTTCCCTTAAACGAAATCATCTACGATTTCTTCGACGCGCTCAAGTCACGCTCGAGGGGCTACGCGTCTTTTGACTACGAGCTCAAGGGCTATGAGAGATCTGAGCTTGTAAAGCTCGACATCCTGATCAACAGGGAGGAGGTTGACGCTCTCTCCTTTATCGTCCACAAGGACGGAGCCTACGAGAGAGGCCGCAAGATGTGTGAGAAGCTCAAAGAGGAGATCCCGAGGCACCTGTTTGAGATCCCTATTCAGGCTTCAGTCGGCGGCAAGGTAATTGCAAGAGAGACCGTCAAGGCCTACAGAAAGGACGTCCTCGCCAAGTGCTACGGCGGCGACATCACCCGCAAAAAGAAGCTCCTTGAAAAGCAGAAGGAAGGCAAAAAGAAGATGCGTCAGATCGGCAACGTAGAGGTTCCGCAGTCCGCATTCTTAAGCGTACTAAAGCTCGACAATACAGATTAAAAAAATAGCTGCCGCTTTAGTTTTATCAACTAAAGCGACACTTTTTATCATTTGCTATCTTTTCTTCTGATCCTGTCTTTCATCTCCTGCAATGAAGCATTAAACTCATCCGATGCCATTGTCGGGTTTCCGGCGATCGTTCTCTCGCGGTACCACTCATAGATGCTCTTTACCGGCGCGGGAGTGAACTTTGATGCCAGCACGCGGTACTTGGCGTAGAGCTCGGTTACTTCCTCTCTGACGTTCCCGATGTAGGAGGCGGGATCCATCGCCATCTTCTCTTTCAGCGTTCCGAATGACTTCTCAAGAGATGAGGCGAGAGCGTCATACCTGCTCGTAATCCCTGAACCTATGGAGCCGACAGTGCTTGCAAGTCCTCCGAGACTGCCTCCTATCGCACTTGCGGCCCCCTCAATGCTCTCTCTTGCATCCTCTCCCTTAAAGGCAATGATGACATCAAGTCTCTTCTGCATTCTCGCCATCTCAACCTTGGCTCTCTCCATATACATGATAACGTCCCTGATATCGAGAGCCGTCCTGAAGGCAATGCCAAAGTCTATACTGATGCAAACAGTCACAAACACCGTCACCACAGTCAGGATGTTGTAAGGTATCGACATCACAAGCGCCTCTATCGGCAGCTGCAGATAGTGCGTAAATACGACCGTGAAAAATCCCCACACAAGCGTTGACTCAAGGCATATATATCCGTGGAAGTTAAACTTTTTGTGAGAGTAATCCCAGTACCTGACCTTGAAAAGAGCTTCCATCACAACGCCGACAACGTACTCAAGGGCGGTGGCGCCTATGCACCCCGCGATGTAGACCAGTAGGATGTTGTCATAGTAGGGCTTTGAGACCACCAGCATCATTATCCCTCCCGAGCCGTAGAGCGGAAGGAAGGGACCTCGCATAAATCCCCTGTTGACAAGGCGTTTTTGTAATATCGACACGTAGGCGGACTCAAAGCACCACCCGAAAAAGCTGTAAAAATAGAACAGGAACAGCCACTGCAAAGGCTGATAGGCAAACATACAAAAATCTCCTCAAACATGGTTATAGGTGCCGGATGGGATCACATCCGACACCTACGTACACTATTCTTTACTGTTCAGTTCCTGACCGGCAACCATTATTTCACATCATGAAAATACCTCACTGCTCAGGATTTGAAAAATCAATAACCGGGTTATCAGGTTCTGTTGTCTTCTCTACTGAGATTGCCTCAAGAACAGGCCCCTCTCCCTTGTACTCGGGAACAAACTGTTTGACAACTTTTGCCGTGACAACCACCCAGTCCTTTTCTTTTAAAGAAGGAGCCTTCTCGTAGTCACAGGCAAATCCCAGAAATTGCATATCCTGCGCACAGCAGGTCATCGCCATTCTCCCCGGGACAAATCTTCCCTCGGGGAATTCCTCGGGCTTTAGCACCATTCCCTTGAACCTGACATTCTTCCCCTCATATCTCTCGACGTGGTCGAGGGCGTCGAGATAGAACATTCCGTACCCGTAGTTGTTGAGGTCTATGGGATCTGCATTTAAATCAAAAGGAAGATCCTCATCGAGCGTCACATCAACCTCTCCATTCATATCCTCAAAGATGATGTCCGCTTTCTGGTTGATCGCTTTTACATTTCTCTTATAGGAGGCGAGGTCCTCAATGCCGTCGCATCTGTTGAAAAGTATCAGGTCGGAGTTTCTGATCTGCTCAGCGAGAAGTGACTTCATGTTGCTGAAATACAGCTCAAAGCTGGATGCGTCAATGACTGTTATCTGCTGCTCGAGATTCCACGTAACAGGAAGACTCAGGTTCTTGAAATTCCACATGCCGTTGTACTCCACGAGAATCCTCTCGGGATTGTGCTTTGCATCGAGTTTTATGAGTGAGTCGGGATTAAAATCCTCCTCGTTCTCGATAAGTTCAACTACGGTATTGGTACTATTAAGGAGCTTATCCTCGTACTCATTTTCACCCTCTTCACAGACAATAAGAAGTGTCTTTCCCTTTGTCCTGAAATAGGGCTGAGCGATTGTATATCTGAAAAAATCTGTCTTCCCCGCATCGAGGAATCCGTTGATAATATAGACCGGTTTCAAATTCATCACCCCAATCTCCTGAACAGCTTCTCAAGGTTCTCCTCCCTGAGCTCTGCTCCTATAACACAGAACTTACCTGTAACGTCGGCCGAGCCGCTTCTGACATCGGCTTCACCGGGAACATAGTCAAACTCGATCCATGACCCGTCCTCAGAAGGTACAACACCCTTGCAGCGAAGAACGATTCCATATTCCTCCTCGTTCTCAAGCTTACCCAGCATACTCTCGATCTCGGACTTGTTGTATTTAAGAGGTGTCTCCATTCCCCAGCTGACAAATATATCGGCTGCGTCGTGGTGATGGTGGTGATGATGCTCGTGGTCATGGTCGTCGTGATCGTGGTGGTGATGGTGCTCATCCTCATCATGATGGTGGTGATGCTCGTGCTCGTCTTCGTCATGATCGTGATGGTGGTGATGCTCGTGTTCGTCCTCGTCGTGATCGTGGTGATGATGCTCGTGCTCATCTTCATCTTCATCATGATCGTGCTTTGATGTGTAAACTACAGAGCCGTCCTCAGCAACTGTCCTTGTGCTGCCGTGGTCATGGTGGTGATGATGGTGCTCTTCCTCCTGCTCCATGACCATCTTGAGGAGCTCAGCCTCGAGATCATTATTTCCCTCGAAGGTATCAAGTATCTCTTTTCCTGTGATCTGATTGAGCGGAGTTGTAATAATGGTAGCCTTCCTGTTGTGCTCCCTGATGAGTTCTACTGCTGTCTCGATCTTTTTCTGATCTGCCTTGTCTGTCCTTGTAAGAATGATCGTTCCTGCATTCTCAATCTGGTTGATAAAGAACTCACCGAAGTTCTTGATGTACACCTTGGCCTTGGATACGTCGACAACTGTAACGGCGCTGTTGAGTTCCATGTTGTCATCCGCATCTGCGATGTTCTGGATGGCTCTCATCACATCGGAGAGTTTGCCGACACCTGAGGGCTCGATAAGGATTCTCTCAGGCGCGTACTGATCCATTACCTGCTTTAAGGATGTCTCAAAATCACCTACGAGCGAGCAGCAGATGCAGCCCGAATTCATCTCTGTGATCTCGATTCCTGACTCCTTCAGAAAGCCGCCGTCAATTCCGATCTCGCCGAACTCGTTCTCAATGAGGACAACCTTGGTCCCGGCGAGGGCTTCCTTTAACAGTTTCTTAATAAGTGTAGTTTTTCCGGCCCCCAAAAAGCCCGAAATTATATCAATTTTTGTCATGTCTGTCTCCATTCTGCACATATCTGTGCTATTACCACTACAACACATCTATTCTATGCAGATGCTCCCGGAATGTCAAGAAAGCGGCTGTCGGGCATACGACAAATGCTACAGTTCCTTATCAACAAAGCCTGACTCAAAGGCGCTCCGGATCAGTTGTACGCATAGCGGTTTTTATCATTTTTCAATCATCTGCTTCAGTTACCGTTTCAACACTTTCGGAGGATGTGTCTGATTCTTCAGACGATGGGGTATCATCTCCGGAAGAACTTTCTTCATTTTGGTCAGAGTTGCCGGAGTCCGGCTTGTCATCACCGGACTCCTCGTTTTCGGAATCCCTCGCTGTAGAATTATCGTCCTGACCTTTATCTGATGTTATGTCAGTATCTGCAGCTTCATCATTGGCTGCGGCAGCATCGGTATCTGCGTCGTCGATCCAGTCGGTGTCCTCTTCAAAGTCAGCAAAAGAGAAGTTCACATCCCCTGCAGGTGCTGCAAAAAGAGACGCTGTGAGAATATTTTTATTAACGTCTGATGTCGTCTGCACTGTGTTGTTGTAGTCCTTGAGCGAATCTTCGAAAGAAATCCTTGCTGCAGTGATCTGGCCGTGGAACAGTCCGCAGTCGGTCTTATACCCGAGGAGCACCTTCTCATTTTTTCCGCAGATAAGAGATTTATGCTCCTGAACGCTGTTTATCTCACCGCCCCTGTTAGCAACGTCCGCAAGAGAGTACGCTGTCTCATAGTGATAAGGACTCACGCCGTTAAAACTGTTATTACATCTGGGGCAGGTGTACACATAATATGGCTTTCCGCCCTCTCCGTAGTGATGGGGCTCCGCGCTCTGAGTGACGCCTGCTGCCGTCCTGACAATATATGTCCTGCTGATCGAGTAGCAGCTGTCGTCATGCTGATGATAAACAGGCTCGTTGTAGCATCCGCCCATTCTGTCTGCCGATACCATCTCCTCGTCGCACTCATGTCCTGTCCCGTCGTGGTGATAGTGGTAGTCGTATTCAACCGTTCCCTCAACTTCGTTTACAGGGAGCACATAGGTTGTGGGGATTTCCTGAATAGCTCTGCAAAAATCTGCAAATGTGGCATCCTCTGCAACTGTTACATTCTTAGTGAGCAATGCGGATGCCAGCATTTTCTTGACATTACTCACACGCCGAAAAACCTCTTCGAACTTGTTGTTTATATTTTCAATCTCCTCACCCATATATGCTTTGAGACTGTTTACATTTGTTGTAAGAGCTTCATTTACACCTGCAAAGCCTGTTCCCATGTCGGCCCCAAATCCGTTCAGGCTGTTTGTCATGTTGTCATTAAGTCCGTTCAAGCTGCTCGTCATGTTATCGTTAAAACCGTTTAAGCTGTTTGTGACGTTGCTGTTAAGTCCGTTTAAGCTGTTATTCACATCGCTGCTAAGACCGCTCATCGACTTGTTCATATCAGTGTTAAGACCACTTAAACTGTTGTTGACATCATCGCTGAGCCCTTTTAAGTTCTTGTTCATATCAGCATTAAGACCGCTGAGACCGCTGTTGACGTCATCGCTCAGCCCGGTCAGAGACTTGTTCATATCGGCATTCAGACCGCTGAGACCATTGTTGACATTTTCACTGAGCCCGTTCAGTGACTTATTCATATCGGCATTCAGACCGCTGAGACCATTGTTGACATTTTCACTGAGCCCGGTGAGCGACCTGTTCATATCTGCGTTTAGTCCGCTGAGACCGCTGTTGACATCTTCACTCAGTCCTGTGAGCGACCTGTTCATATCTGCGTTTAGCCCGCTGAGACCGCTGTTGACATCATCGCTCAGCCCCTTTAAGTTGTTGTTCATGTCCGTGTTCAGGCCGCTGATACTCTTATTCACATCTGTGGTAAGTCCGTCAAGGCTCTTTGTCACATCACTGCCAAGATCCTTGAACCTGTTTGCCATATCCGCGCCGATCTTGCCAAAGCCGCTACTGACGCTCGACTCAACTTTCTCAATTCTGTTCTCCATCTGCTGGTTCAGAACAGTCATCTCTGTCTTGAAGTACTCAATTGTCGTGCCGGATGCCTGGGCCATCTTCTCGTTTGATTCGCCAAGCTTCTGAACGAGCTCCTTGTAGTTCTCATCCATCGCAGTTGTGATATCTCCGTCGCCCTTTTTCATTGCGTCCTTCACCTGATCGATGAGACTTGTCGTGCTCTCCTGGGCCTTGTTGTACTCGTCCTGTATCTTTGTAAGCTCCTGCGAAACCTGGTTGAAATTCTCGGAAACCGCTTTTTCCTGCTCCTTGGTGAGGTCGCCCCTCTCTATCGTCTCCTTGAGCTTCTCGATGTTATTCTCCGTGTTGTTTATGATCTCATGGATCGTCTGCAGGTCGTTATCTAAAACCGTCACCTTGTCTGTCACCTTCTCTGTCATGCTGTTTGTGATAGTCTCGGTGTTTTCTTTTGTGAGCGTTTCGTTCTCAGTCTCTTTGGCGCTGCTCTTTTCGTAAAACTCCGTCAGAGTGTCATGGCTCTCTGTGATCGACTTGTCCAGACCGCTTAAGTACTCATGAAGCTCATCGAGCTTTTCTATCGTCTTTTCATTCTCTTCCTTTTCCTGAATCTGCAGCTCCTCTTTGGCTGTCGCCGTCACTACCGGCGTGCTTAAGTATATCAGCCCTCCGCATAAAACCATGGCGATAACCACCGATACCGCCACAACCACAGTGTCGTGCCTCTTGAGCTTTTTCATCAAAAGCCTGATTGAATTGTTTTGTTTTGACCATCTCTCTTTTAGTTTCATAATCCGTCCTTTCTCTTTTGTGCAGCAAGGACAACGATATGGCCTCGCCACAATCATCAGTTAAATAAGTGGAAATCATCGGAAGATAATCCGTGATTACAGTCGGTTGATTACCGACAAGAATTTATTATACATATCCCGAATAAAAATGCAAGCACTTTTTTCAAAAAAAATTAATTAATTCTGAATATCTGCCCTGGCTTAACCTGATTGAACCCCATAAAAAAAGCACCCCGGTGGATAAAAATACCACTCAGGTGCTCTTTTATGAACTGCAGCAAAATGACTAAACCTATTCTGTATCAGTTCCCAAGTTCATAAAAATTCAGTTGTCAACGTGCCCGTCGAGGTCATCATAGCCGTCAATATCGTGGATGTCTCCGGCGCCAAAGCCGATGTTCTGCATACTGACAGTCTTGCGGCGAAGTCTGGCGTCCTCGGATGCGTGGAGGATAAAGTCCTTAATCTCTTTTCCGTGCCTGATGTTCTTCATGATGATGGTCCTGTCCGTCACATCAGATGTGTAGAGGATGATGGTCGAAAGGCCTGAAAGCCTCTGCAGAAAGCTCCTCGTAATCTCGACATCGCTTATCTTGTACATGTAGCAGTCATTCTCAGTGATATTCAAAAAACCTTTGATGGTGGTAAAATCGTTGTCACGGATCTCATATCTGGTAAAGGTCCAGGGAAGTCCGAACAACAGCCATCTGCTGCGCTCTGAGTATCTGAGTTCTCCCTTTGATCTTGTGGAAGACTCATACTGCTCAGGATTGGATATCTTTGCCATAATACTGCTCCTTTCTATCAGACCTTAGGGAGATTGTTCAGTGACTTTGAGAGCTCCTCGTCTGTAGGTATATAATCTGACATCTCGTGGTCGTTGTACTTCTGATATGCGACCATATCAAAGTATCCTGTTCCGGTGAGACCGAATACGATATTCTTCTCCTCTCCTGTCTCCTTGCACTTAAGAGCCTCATCGACAGCTACGCGGATCGCATGGCTTGACTCAGGAGCGGGAAGAATGCCCTCAATCCTTGCGAACATCTCAGCAGCCTCAAACACAGCTGTCTGCTCAACTGACCTTGCGGAGATGATACCCTGGTCGTAGAGCTCTGAGACAACACTGCTCATGCCGTGATAGCGAAGACCGCCTGCGTGGTTTGCAGAGGGGATGAATCCGCTTCCAAGTGTGTACATCTTGGCGAGAGGACATACCTTGCCGGTGTCGCAGAAGTCATATGCGTATCTGCCTCTTGTGAGCGAAGGGCAGGAAGCAGGCTCAACAGCTATGATATCGTAATTGTTCTCGCCGCGAAGGATCTCTCCTGCAAACGGTGATATAAGGCCCCCGAGGTTTGATCCGCCTCCTGCACAGCCTATTATCATGTCTGCCTTGATGCCGTACTTATCAAGTGCAGCCTTTGTCTCGAGACCTATAACCGACTGATGGAGCAGTACCTGTGAAAGAACCGATCCAAGCACATAGCGGTATCCTTCCTGCGTGGTTGCTGCCTCTACAGCCTCTGATATAGCGCATCCAAGGCTTCCTGTTGTACCCGGGAACTCGGCATTTATCTTCCTTCCGACCTCGGTTTCCATAGACGGAGAAGGTGTTACCTTCGCTCCGTATGTGCGCATAACTTCACGTCTGAAGGGCTTCTGCTCATAGGATACCTTGACCATATATACCTGGCAGTCCAGGTCAAAATACGAACACGCCATCGAGAGAGCTGTTCCCCACTGTCCGGCTCCTGTCTCGGTCGTGACGCCCTTAAGTCCCTGCTTCTTGGCGTAGTAGGCCTGAGCTATTGCCGAGTTCAGCTTGTGGCTGCCCGATGTGTTATTGCCCTCAAATTTGTAATAGATGTGTGCAGGAGTCTGTAGCTTTTCCTCAAGGCAGTATGCGCGGACCAGGGGTGACGGGCGATACATGCGGTAGAAGCTTCTGATCTCATCAGGTATATCAATGAACCTTGAAGTGTCATCGAGCTCCTGCTCGGCAAGCTCCCTGCAGAAGATTCCTGACAGTTCATCTATCGTAACAGGCTTGAGTGTCCCGGGATTTAATATCGGAGCGGGCTTTTTCTTCATATCGCCCCTGACGTTGTACCACGCCTTTGGCATCTCCGACTCTTCAAGATATATTTTGTAAGGTATAGTGCTCATTATTGTCTCCTTCCGATTAAACTATTAGAAGTATCATAAATCTATACGGTGCTGTTAGTCAATTTATATTTCATCATTTCAACGCAGTAAAGTTTCAGCCTTTGGTGATTTTTATTTCGGGCGGCGAGTCCGTGTGATCACCTATCAGCTTTTCCATCCAGACCATGTTGTACCACTTTCCGAACTTGAAGCCGCACTTGTGAAACTCTCCGACCATCGTATAGCCCATCTTTTCGTGGAATCTGACGCTTGCATCCGTCAGGTGCTCATCGGGAACATCGGGGTATCCAATGCAGGCGTTTAAGTTGAGGATCCCCATATTCAAAAGGCGCCTCTCAAGCTCAGTGTAAAGAGCTCTCCCAAGTCCCGCTCTCCTTAAATTCTTATCGAGATAAATGCTCATCTCGGCGCACCACTGATAAGCCGCCCTTTCGTGAAAAGAGCTTGCGTAGGCGTATCCGAGAATCCCGGACTTTTTATCGGCGATCACAAGATAAGGGAATCTCATACTGATATTCTCAATCCTTTCGCGAAACTCAGAAACTGTGGGCACCTCATATTCAAATGTTATCGCGGTATTTAACACGTAGTACTCATAAATAGCAAGAAGCGCCTCCGCATCTGCGCAGGTCGCTTCTCTGATGGTGTATTTTATATCCATAGATATCTCTCAAATGTATGCAAAATCTTACCTGAACTGTCTGTACGAATTTCCATGTGACTACGGTGTCGTCAGGCGCCGCAGTCCGCTGCGGCTCCTTCCTCTTCTTCAGGTTCAGGTGCTGCCTGAGGGATCCTTGAGTATGTCTCGGACAGAAGCCTTATGCTCCTCTCAAGGTCGTGTGAGAGGAAATTGGGAACAAGTCTCCACTGCCAGTTGCCGTCGGATGTTCCCGGCGTGTTGATCCTCGCCTCGCGCCCCTTGCACAGATAGTCCTGAAGGGGAATGATGCACAGATCAGCCACTGACCTGTAAGCCTCTCTTATCATATCCCATACGAGCGCACCGAAATCCGTATTCATGGAATTGATGTAGCGCCTCGTAAAGTCTCTCTCCCCGTCGTTTATCTCCTGCACCCATGCAAACGTCGGTGTGTTGTCATGAGTTCCTGTGTAAACAACACTGTTCTTAGTGTGCCTGTGGTTTACATAGCAGCTGTCCCAGCTTGTAAAGCCGTACTGAAGGACCTTCATGCCGGGGAATCCCGAATCCTCAAGGAGCTTTACGTTCTCCTCCGTGTTGGTCCCAAGGTCCTCAGCGATCATGTTCAGAGTTCCGATCTTCTTTTCAAGGGCTTTGAAAAGATCCATTCCCGGTCCCTTGCACTGCTTGCCGCCTGTGGCGTCCTCATCGCCGTAGGGAACTGCATAATACTCGGCAAAACCATGGAAGTGGTCGATCCTTATCACATCGTACCACTCGTAGTTTCTCTCTATTCTCTTAACCCACCAGTCATAGCCGTCCTTTTTAAGTCCTGCCCAGTCGTAGATGGGATTCCCCCAGAGCTGCCCCTTGGGAGAAAACGCATCCGGCGGGCATCCCGCAACAGATGTCGGGACAAGGTCCCTGTCCATGAGGAAAACTTCCGGGTGTGACCATGCATCTGCGCTGTCAAGCGCAACATAAAAAGGCAGGTCCCCGATTATCTTAACGTTCTTTTTGTGGGCATATTTGTGTATCTTCTTCCACTCTTCGTCAAACTTAAACTGCACAAAGCAGATATAATCTATCTCGTCGCTGTACTCATCCGCAGCTTTCTTAAGTGCCGCCTTATCTCTTTTTCTGAGATCACAAGGCCAGTCAAGCCAGCTCTTTCCTTCCTGTGCGTCCTTGATCGCCACGAAAAGCGCGTAGTCTGTGAGCCAGTACCCGTTATCTTTTATGTACTTATCGAGCTCTTTTCTGTCGCCTTGTTCTATAAAATTGTCGTAAGCTTTTTTCAGAAGCTTTCCTCTGTTCTCATAGAGCTTGCCATAGTCGACCTTCTCAATGTCGCTTCCGAAATCAGCCTCATTTGCATCCTCCCATGTGAGGAGCTTCTCCTCGATAAGACTCTCAGGTGATATAAAATACGGATTTCCTGCAAAAGCTGAAAAAGGCTGGTAGGGCGAATTGCCAAACCCTGTAGGCCCGAAGGGAAGAACCTGCCAGTAGCCCTGTCCTGAGTTGTACAGGAAATCAATAAAATCAGTCGCCTCCTTTGAAAAACATCCAATACCGAACTTTGACGGCAGCGAGAACACCGGCATCAAAATTCCACTCTCTCGATTCATTTCATACATCTCCTTAAAAATATATTTCTTTTAGAAGGTCTTGGGCTTTTCCCACTTAAGGCCCTTCTCCATGGTCATCTTCCTGGACTCCTCCATGGGCATGGGCTTTCCGAAGTAGTAGCCCTGGGCGCGCTCGCACCCGATAAAATCCAGAAATTTGTAGTGGAGCTCTGTCTCAACGCCCTCACACAGCGGCTGAACCCCCATTGACTTGGCACCCTCCACGATAGAGGTCATGATCTTTCCTGTCTTCTGGTTGTTGTCGAGGCTCCGCAGGAACACCATGTCAAGCTTTAGAACGTCAAAGCTGTATTCGGCTATGGTGTTGAGGGATGAGTATCCCGACCCAAAATCATCTATCCAAATATGATACCCCATCTGACGCATCTTTGTACACTCCGATTTAATGTACCCTGCGTTGTCATTGAGCACACTCTCAGTGATCTCAAGGTCGATCATCTTTCTGGGGACATCGTATTTTTCGCGTGTCTTTTCAACTATTCCAAATATGTCGCAGAGCTCAAAATCAAGCCTCGATATATTTATGGAAATCGGAACAAGCTCTTTTCCGGCATCGCGGAGCGCGCAGTAGTCCTCGCAGACCTTCCTGACCACGAAGGTATCAAGAAGGTGTATCAGGTGGAACTGCTCCAAAGTTCCGATAAAATCAGCGGGTGATAGCATTCCTATTTCCGGATCCACCCATCTGACAAGGGCTTCGTAGCCGCATATCTCACCTGTCCGCACCCTTATCACAGGCTGGTAAAAGACCTTTATGTATTCCTTTTCAATTGCCTCATCAATATTGTCTATGACGAACTGCTGCTTTCTCATGGACTGTCTTAGTACATCGTCATAAATGAAATAATGTATGTCATGCCTGTTCTTGATACTGTTGCAGGCAAGTCTTGCGTGGTCGCAGGCAAGTCCTACCTCTGCCCTTCTGTCCTCGAGTTTGTATATTCCGGCCTTGATCCTGACTCTCTTATTCACATCCTCGGACTGCAGTATCCTTCTGTAGACGCTCTCAACCTTCTGTATGACGGTATCCTGCGGTCCTTTGGTGCAGACCACAAAATGATCGTCGGAAAAGCGCGAGACAAAGTCTCCCGCAAATATATCTCTGAGAGCCTTTGAGAGGTCGCACAAGAGCTCATCTCCAAGGATAAAGCCGTTTCTCTCATTAAAAAGCTTGAAGTTTGGTATATCAAAGTGGATAAAGGATATCTCCTCGCGCTGTCCCTCAGGCGATGCGAGATAATTCTGTACATACTGGTAAAAGAACGACATATTAAGGAGACCTGTCAGGGGGTCGGTCTCATTGTTATACGAAAGGATCTCAGCCTCTGCGTATGAATTGCGGTTCTTGTTGTAATATTCATTGTGGTCAACATCCACGACGTACACAAAGTAGTATGAGTCACCTGACGGCCCGTGAAGAAGATGTCCAAAATCCTCCACATAGCGCTCTTCGCCCTGCTTTGTCAATATCCTGTAGCGGACGTAGTCGTGCTTATTCTCACCCAGAACAGTCTGCGCCTGAATCTGGTTTTCAATCTTGATATAATCGTCGGGATGCACCATTCCCTTAAACCGTCCTCCGGTGAGTTCCAAAAACTCCTCCATGTTATCGCACCCGTAGAGCGCAACAACATTCGGCCCCGCAAAGACTACCTTGCCTTCGCTGTCAGCCTCATATATAAAAAAGCCTCCCGGCATCCCCATGGGAATATATCCGTTTGTTCTGGTATCAAAACTTTTCTCTTTCATGGCATTTACCCACCTTCTCCGATTCAGTATACCACAATTCTGTATAAAAAGGGTCAGGAAACACTTAGCTTTCCTGACCTCTTTGTCTGTTTTGATTATTTTTTTCAGTTAAGGTGCCAGATGTCCCTGTTGTACTCGGCGATAGTCCTGTCTGACGAAAAATATCCGGCCTTTGCGATATTGGTGAGCATCATTCTCTTCCACTTATCGCGGTTCTCATAGTCTTCAAAGATCTGATCCTTCTTCTCGATGTAGCTCTCGAGATCGATGAGAGTCATGAACCAGTCCTTGTTTAAAAGCTCCTTGTGGAGCCTCTCAAGATTCTCCTTGTGTCCGACCTTAAGGCACTGCCTGCTGACAATGAAGTCAACTGCCTCTTTTATCACAGGGCTCTTTTTGTAGTAGTCCCCGGATACATAATCAGCCTTCCTGTAGTGCTCAATAACTTCGTCTGCGCTGATACCGAAGATGTAGATGTTGTCATCACCAACGAGGTCGTGGATCTCCACATTCGCACCGTCGTCCGTGCCGAGAGTAACCGCACCGTTCAACATGAACTTCATGTTGCTGGTTCCCGAAGCCTCCTTGGATGCAAGCGATATCTGCTCAGATACGTCACAGGCAGGAATGAGCTTCTCAGCGTAGCTGACGTTGTAGTTTTCTACCATGACAACCTTCATGTATTTGTTGACATCAGGGTCGCTGTTTATGATCTCCTCAAGCACGAGAAGAAGATGGATTATATCCTTTGCGATAACATATGCCGGTGCTGCCTTGGCACCAAATATGAATGTAAGAGGGCGCAAGGGCTTCTTTCCTGCCTTTATCTCCAGATACTTGTGGATGATGTAGAGGGCATTCATCTGCTGTCTCTTGTACTCGTGAAGTCTCTTAACCTGAATATCGAAGATCGAATCAGGGTCAACCTCAACATTCTCATGCTTTTTGAGGTAGGCGGCAAGCTCCTTTTTCTTGGTCATCTTGATCTCTTCAAGCTGATTCAGCGCGTCCTCATCATCAATGTGATCAAGGAGCTTTTCAAGCTTGTTTGCATCCTTCTTGTACCCGTCACCAATTGTGGCGGAGAGGAAGTCTGAGAGCGGATGATTGCATGAAAGGAGCCACCTGCGGAAGGTGATACCGTTGGTCTTGTTGTTGAACTTCTCGGGGTAGAGCTTGTAAAAATCGCTTAGCTCACTGTCCTTTAATATCTCTGTATGTATTGCGGCAACGCCGTTGATCGAGAATCCGTAGTGGATATCGATGAACGCCATGTGCACCTTCTTGTCCTTGTCAATGATCTGGATCTTGGGATTTTTGTGTTTTGCCCTGATCCTCTTGTCGAGTTCCTTAATATATGGAACGAGCTGAGGCACAACCTTCTCAAGGTACTTAAGAGGCCATGTCTCAAGAGCCTCTGCGAGGATGGTGTGGTTCGTGTATGCGCAGGTCCTGCTCACAACATCGATGGCGTCATCCATTGAAAAAGCCTTCTCCTCAACGAGTATCCTGATAAGTTCAGGGATTATCATCGTGGGGTGGGTGTCATTGATCTGGATAACCGCATGCTTGTCAAGCTCATGCAGGTCATACTGGCGCTCCTTCTGCTCCCTTAAGATGAGCTGCGCGGCATTTGCAACGAGGAAGTACTCCTGATAGATACGAAGGAGATTCCCTGCCTCATCTGAGTCATCCGGGTACAGGAAAAGAGTCAGGTTCTTGTCGATGCTGCTCTTGTCAAAATCTATTCCCTCTTTGACGAGGCTCTCGTCAACAGACTCTATGTCGAAGAGCCTTAGCTTGTTAACCCCTGTGTCATAGCCGACAACGTTCATGTTGTAGAGGCGGGATGTCACCTTCCTGCTGCCAAAAGAGATATCGAAGGTCGTATCCGTCTTCTCAAGCCAGGACTCGTCTTCTATCCAGTCGTTCTTCTCAGCGTTCTGGAGGTGATCCTTGAACACCTGCCTGAAGAGTCCGAAGTGATAGCAGAGACCGATTCCCTCACCTGCCATGCCAAGTGTGGCGATTGAATCAAGGAAACATGCTGCAAGTCTTCCAAGTCCGCCGTTTCCAAGTGAAGGCTCCGGCTCACACTCCTCTATCTCTGCAAGGCTCTTGCCGTTATCTGTAAGTATCTCGTTCACTCTGTCGTATACACGCAGGTTTATCAGGTTATTGGACAGGAGCTTGCCGATGAGGAATTCCATGGAAATGTAGTATACCTTCTTCTCTCCGTTGGACATTTCTGCGACATCCATGAGGCGGCTCGTCATCTCCAGAAGTGTAAAATACATCTCTCTGTTATCGGCCTCTTTGAGAGTCTTTGAGAATTTCTCCCGGCAGATCTCCTGAAGTTGCTGTTCAAGATTGGTGACCAGTACATCTCGCTGCATGTTTGTGTGCTTGGACATTTTCTTTTCCTCCTTGTCAGGCAAATATGATTTGCAATAAAACTTTCATCCCTATCAGGCTGTGATTGCCTGGAAAACGTTTTCTGTTTTTCAATGAATATACTGTAGCACAGGAAAACGTTTTCCGCAAGACTTTTTTACACAATTTTCTCAGTAATTCATTATCTTTTCTATCATATCAGGTTTTCCGTCGGAATACTTCTTATAGATCTCGCTGCAGGCAACGCGAAATCTTGCCTTCTCTTCGGGAGAAAGCTCGTAGACTATGGTTCCGCTCCTGACAGCTCTTTCCCTTGAGCTCTCTTCTCTCTCCTTCCAGAGCTTTCTCTCATACCCGGCGGACTCTCTGGCACACTCTGTGATTATCTGCCTGTCCTCTTCACTTAAAGAGTCAAACACCACCTTGGAACAGATCTGCATCTCAGGGATTCTGATGTGCTCGTCTATGGTGTAGTACCTGGCAACCCTGTTGTGCTTCATGGTCTCATAGGAAGGCCAGTTGTTCTCGGCGCCGTCCACAAGCCCCTGTTCGAGCGTCGAGTACACCTTGGAGTACACAACTTCAACAGGCACTGCCCCGAGGGCTGACACCATATCCGCCATCAGCGAGGACTCCTGGACCCTTATCCTCATTCCTTTGAGGTCCTCCAGACAGGTGATCGGCTTTTCGCTGCTGTAAAAATTGCGGGCTCCGGCATCGTACCACGAAAGACCCACGAGGTCGTAGTCAGCTGTCTTTTTCAGGAACTCATCACCGATCTCACCCTCCAGAACCCTCCACATATGCTCTGAGTTGTCATACAGATATGGCATAAGGAGGAGGTTCATATCCGGGATCTTCTCGGAGAGCTGCGAGAGCGACACCCTCGCAAAGGCTATGCCGCCGTACTTCACCTGGCTGATCGTGTCAGCTTCGCTCCCGAGCTCCGAGTTATACTTTACAAGTATCTTTATCCTGCCTCCGGTCCTCTCAAAAACAAGGTCCGCAAAATACTCCCCGCCCAGAGTCGTCGGGTAGTCAGCGGTCTGGTTCTCAGCGTACAAAAAGACATACTCCGGAGCCCTCGGATTTTTCCTTCTCACGATCAGAAAAACTGATAAAGCGGCAATTGCAGCTGTTATGATGACTGCTGCAAGTGCCCAGAAGGAGGTACCCAGCTGCCTGATAAATACCTTGAAGCTGAATTTATCTCCCTTCGGATAGTTCCTCTTCTTGGAGATGATGTAGGAACCGATCATAAGTGATATAGCAAGGAGCGCTCCCGGAATGTAACCTGCCAGGAAAAGAGCTCCTACCGAAACTCCGCCTGCACTCATCGCGTAGATAACCATGTTGTGGCTGGGAGGAACGAGAAGTCCCTCGCAGGATGATGTGATCGTAACCGCTGTCGAGAAATCAGCATCATATCCCTGCTCAACCATCATGGGTATGAGGATTGAACCAAGAGATGCCGTGTCAGCGGAAGCCGATCCTGAAATACCTCCGAAGAAGTATGATGCCACGATGTTAACCATTGCCATTCCACCTGTCATCCAGCCTACACAGGCATTGGCGAGGGCTATCAGTTTCTCGGAGATTCCTCCTGTTCCCATCAGGCACCCCATCGTGATAAAGAACGGGACCGCCATCAGTGAAAACGAACTGATACCTTTTACCATCTGCTGACAGACTGTTGTGAGGGGAAGTCCCTGATACAGCAGACAGAAGATTGATGACAATGCAACCGCATAGGCGATCTGGAACCTCAGCATTATCATCACAAGGAAACTGATCAGAAGGATTGCAATAGCTGTTGAATTTACTGCCATTACTTTTTTACCTCCTTCTTTAATGCTATGCTCTTAATGTGATTGTAAAGAGCTTCAAGCTCGAATATCAGCATAGCAAGTCCTGCCACAGGAATCGGGAAATACATCCAGAATCTTGAGAGGAAAGGCATACTTACATATGTACCCTTGCTTCCTATTGTGAAGGCATACCTCCAGCCGACAATGAGCATTACAAGTGCAAGCACAAGTACCATCACATCATTTAAGATGTCAAGAAATATGATGAGCGGAGTCGGAAGATATCTGTCGAGTGCTGTCATTCTGATATGAGCGCCCCTTCTGATTGCAAGAGCAGCGGAGAGAACCGCCATATAGCTCATAAGCGTGAGCACCACTTCCTCACTCCATGCAGGATCAGGTATAAAGGATATATACCTTCCGGCAACGGCCATACTCGTAATGAGTATGTCCGCTACCAGAAAAATCTTGCATATAAAAAGCATCACTTTATAAGTAATATCATATAAAGGTTTGATCTTATCGACCTGTTTGAAAAAGCTTTCCATATTTAACCCCTGTTTTTTGCAAGATATTGTATTACTCCATTGCTACGATCTGGTTGTAGTAGTCCTCAAGACCCTTGATGTTGTCAGCGATCACGCTCTTAACAGCTTCCTGCCAGGGTGTAACATCATCAACCTCAACAATGTTTACGCCGTCAGCCTTGAGCTGCTCAAGAACCTCGTTCTCTTTCTCCTCAGAGATTGAACGGTTGTACTCAGAAGCTGCCTTGCCTGCCTCAACTACTGCTTCCTGCTGCTCAGCTGAGAGCTTGTTCCATGCATCATCTGTGATGATAACCTGGATAGCACCAAGTGTGTGTCCATCGAGGATGAGGTAAGGAGCAACCTCGTTGAATGCGTTTGACTTGTAGTTTGCGATAGGCTGCTCAGCGCCATCTACAACACCTGTCTGAAGAGCTGAGTAAAGCTCACCAAAGCTTACAACTGTAGGGCTTGCACCAAGACCTTCAACAAGACCGTTCATGATGGGGTCATTTGAAACACGAAGTTTCATGCCCTTGAATGACTCGATACCTGTGATCTCATTCTTTGTGAAGAAATGACGGAAACCTTCTTCTCCGTAGAAGAGTCCTCTTACGCCGCTGCCGTTCTCTGATGGCTCAAGAAGGAATTCCTGTGCAAGATCAGAATCTGCGAAATTCCAGAAGTGCTCACGGCTTGTGAAGATGTAAGGAAGTGAGAGAAGCATTGACTTCTGTCCGCCGTAGCTTGTAAGAGCGAAAGCAGAGATACGTGAGATGTCGATTGTGCCGCCACCACCAAGCATTGAATCGAGGACGTCGTTCTCAGAGCCGAGAACACCGCTTGCCTGAAGGTCGATGATAACTGATCCGTTTGTTCTTGCCTCAACCTCTTCCTTGAACTTCTGGTCTGTCATACCAACAATAGTGTCAAGAGGGTTAACCTCAGCCATTACAAGTGTAATGGCATCTGCTGCAGGCTCTGTTGCTGCGGGTGCCTCTGCTGCTGTAGCGTCAGCTGTCTCTGCAGGTGCTTCTGTAGCTGCAGGAGCTTCTGTAGCTGCAGGTGTCTCAGGAGCTGAAACTCCGCAGGCTGTCATTGAAAGAACTGTTGCTGCTGACATTAGTACCGATAAAAATCTTTTCTTCATTTCTTTTTTGCCTCCCTTTTGGTAAATTTGTAACTATTCGGAGCAAAAACTCCAAACAGCCAAAAAAATAATGACATCGTCTATCCGACAATGTCATTATAAAATCTGAAAATTCAATAAAAAATCGTAAATTTTTAATATAGGCTAGCACATTTTTAGCATGGAGCTGCGATAGAGCCTATGTGTGGCAACAAAATATAATTTTTTTCAGCAGATGATATCCTCATATTTTAGCCTCTCAAGGCTGTAGGGAACGGTAACCTTTCTGCCCTTCTCACCCTGCATAAGGCGCCATAACTCATCAAGTGCCTCCTCCGAGATCTTTACAAAGTCCTGCTTAACGGTGTTCATCTGCTTGCCGACATAGCCCATCAGGATAATCCCGTCGAATCCGCATACCGGGCGGAATATATCCATCTCGATAAGCGCCTTCATTGCGCCGATCGCCATGAGGTCCGAAGCACACACCACGCAGTCATATTTTTTTGCATATTTAGTCGTTATCTCCCTGGCCTTCAGTTCAGAGAAATCTCCGTTTCTGGTAATCAGCCTCAGCCTCTTTTCACGGCAGAGCTCTTTGATCCCCTCAAGCCTCTCAGATGTGACATACCCGCTCTCCTCGCCTGAGATGTACAGGACTTTTTTGCATCCGTTCTCAGTGATGGTCTTTAATGCCACGTCCTTCTGAGCCTGCCTGTGGTCAATGCTAACAGATGAGGTTGACTCGTTGACCATTGGCGCGTCAATCACAACCATCTTGAAGTTGCCGCTGTCAATGAGCTTGTGGACAACCTTGTCCCTGGTTGTGAGGCCGTACACTATGATCCCCCTTATCCCCTGGGACTCAAAATAGCTGATGACCTCAGGCGCACTCATATCCTCTATCATCGAAGTGAACACAGTTATCACATCGAGCTGAAGTTCTTTCGCCCTGTGGACCGCTCCGGAGATATACTGCATGCTGATCTCGTCGCTTGCCTGTGTGCGGAGATTGAGCTTGATGAGAAGCGCAACCCTCCCCGTCTTCTTCGAAGACAGTGATGCAGCCACCGCGTTGGGCACAAAGCCCAGCCTCTCCACCACATCGCCTACCTTCTTTCTGGTCTCCTCGCTCACATTCGGATAGTTATTCAGCACCTTCGAGACAGTTGATATCGCCACCCCCGCCTCTTTTGCAACATCTTTGATAGATACCATTTTCTCCCATCATCCCTTCGGAAATCGTTTTCCTGATTTTCTTAAGTATAATCGGGAAAACGGTTTTTGTCTATGGGGAGAAGTGATTAGTTACGTGAAGTCGTGAGTACACCCTACAACGCAATCCTTTTTACAAAAGCAGATTCCAAAGGAAATCACTCTGTTATAACCATCTTCGAGTACGCCTTCTTCATATTTTTTATCTTTTATCTGGTCAAAAGCTTCCTGCAGACCTTCAGGCATTTCATTGTATTTTTTCCTTACCTTGATTTCGAAAATGTAAGCGGGATCCTTTGCCCTGTCAGGCAATAGAATCACATCTGGTCTTCCTTCACCTTCCTCACGGTTTGACTTTGGCACATATCCCGGCATTCCGTACAAAAGGGAGAGGAAAAAACCGTGATAAAAGCTCTCCTGACCGTCAAAATAGCTGATACTTTTTTGCAGAAGAGTCCTTATAAATTCCTCGATGGTCTTAGTGTTTTTTTCTTTTATAGCCGTGTAAAGAGGCGCAAAATCAGTCTCCTTGACTTTCCTGTTAAACCATTCAATTATCTGGTTTCTGTATATGCTCTTTATCTCCACATTAGGAATTGTCATTGTAATAAATATATCTTCTCCAATAATCCTTTCGGAGACCTTCTTCATATAGCCGGTAAAGAAAAGAAAATTCCACAGATTATCTTCGCTCTTATAAATATCTTCGTAAGTAATATCTTCATGGATCTGCTTTTCTATACTCCCGCCTAAGACAAGCCTGTCCAGTTCTTCCTTCACAGAATTATCAGCATTTTCCACCAGGTCTTTTATTATAGAGTTTGATGAAGTGTTCGACCAGTATGGTTTAGGAAGCTTCTGTTTGCCATTTACTTTTCCATCTACATAACTTGCAACACTCCATGGATTGAACACTTCTGACTCTCCAAAAAGGTAACCATCATACCAATTTCGCACCTCAGGAGCAGAATCGGACAGATTGTAATCTTCGAGCATTTTTAACGTCTCACTCTCATTGAAGCCAAAAGCTTCTGCAAAGTCACCACTGAGGATTGAATTAACTTTCAGATTGTTCAGACCTGTGAATATACTTTCCTTGCTGATCCTAAGGCACCCCGTAACTACCGCAAACTCGAGTGCATCATTAGTCTTTAATGCAGATTCAAAAAGCGACCTTATAAAGCCTACCATGTCATCATAGAATCCATGATAGTAAGCATTTTCTAAAGGGACATCATATTCATCAATAAGAATGATAACATTCTTCTCATGATACGCCTTAAGAACCAGCGATAATGTCTTTATGGAGGTGGCAAATTTACTGATTTCCCGGGTAAAAGCTTTTTCCTGTTCTTCCTTATTACTCAGACTGTTTTGCTTTGCAGCCCAATCACTTATACTGCCTTTTATAGCCAGATAAGAGGCTTTAATATCAGCATCCAATTCGTCTGAATGAAGGACATAATTATGGCGGATATACTCGCTGACGATTTCCTCTCTCAGCGCCATAAAAGCAGCATAGAACCCCGGCTGCCTGGCAGACTTAAGCGACAGACGAATAACAGGATATCTCCCCATTTTATCAAGGACATCCTTATCTGCATTCAATATCTTCATTCCGCCAAAATAGCGGCTATTATCAACGGTGGTTCCATCACTGCTTACTTCTTCTTCAAAAAAAGTCTGAAGCATGGATAATGCAAGAGTTTTGCCAAAGCGCCTTGGACGGGTAAAAAGCGTAACCTTTCCGCCTTTTTTCAGGATCTCGCTTGCGAGCATTGTCTTGTCTACATAATACATACTCCCATCAACAAACTCTTTATAGTTTTCATAGCCAATCCCAATTTTCTTCATGCAAAAAGGACCTCCAACCACTATTTTATGATATAGCGGTGGTTATATCAATGTGTGACCATGTACTCTGTGACTGATGCGCAGTGCTCGGCTGCGGCCTTTTCGAACTGTTCATAGGATAGTTCTTCAGAGTCGTCGGCTTTGTCGGAGATGGCTCTTATGATGACAAACGGAGTATCATTCAGCGAGCAGACCTGAGCTATGGCGGCGCCCTCCATCTCACAGCACATTCCGCCAAATGTCGAAACAATCCTCTCCTTTTGTTCTCTTGAAGCTATAAACTGATCTCCCGAGCACACTCTTCCTTCAAAAACACTTACATCGGACGCGATTTCTTTTACAGCCGCTACTGCCTTTTCGCGCATTTTTTCATCGGCACTTATAGCTACGGTTTTGGGTGAATCCAGTTCCCCCGGGGCATACCCTATAGGTGTCAGATCAAAATCGTGCTGAACAGCATCTGTGGAAACCACAATGTCTCCTATGTCTATATCAGCATCAAGTGATCCGCAACTCCTGTATTGATCACGCTGTCGGCACTGAACCTGTCTATCAGGGTCTGAGTGCATACACCCGCATTGACTTTTCCGATGCCGCACTTAACCACAACCACATCTTTCCCGTCAAGCTTGCCCTCACAGAAAAC
Source organism: Butyrivibrio sp. (assembly GCA_017470505.1). GTDB lineage: Bacteria > Bacillota > Clostridia > Lachnospirales > Lachnospiraceae > Butyrivibrio. Next base: position 80,317 of record JAFUYO010000009.1, read on the forward strand.
CATTCCCGCAACAGTGGTCTCTTTTTTGTCTGTCATGTGCTCCTTTATGGTTGCGACTTCTTCTTCCATAGCTCCTATGATGCCGATCCGGTTGCCACTCGCTCCGCTGTCTGCACTACTTGCCCCTGATCCGCATGACGTCAGCACAAGGGTCGAGAACACGATCATTGTCAGTGCGCCAAGCATCTTTTTCTTTAAAACTGTTTCCATTTTCATTCCTTTCTTTTGCATCTTTCTTCTCCTTTGTACCGCATTTTTAGCTGCGCGTCTCCGTTTGCTGTCTTCTTTGTTCTTTTACACGATAATTAAATCGCTTTCCCTGGTTTTCGTGAAGTTATCAAGCTTTTTCTTCAGTCTTGTGCATGACATTGCAGGCGTTTTCCCTTTTTCCGTGTACCTGTATGTGTTTTTACTCGGTTTTGTACACGACATTCCAGGCAGTTTTCTTGTCTCTCGTGTACCTACATGTGTATTTCCTCAGTTTTGTACACGACATTACAGGCTGCTTCCTCGGTTCTCGTGTACCTGTCAGTCTTTCTTCGTTTTACCTCCACGTTCTTCATATATATACGCAAAAAGAGCCGCTTATCAATCGGCTCTTTTTTTAAGCAGATCTGTTTATCTTGCAACAACCTTGGTTCCTCTGTGCCTTTTAATTTCGTTGCTGCCTCCGTTTTTGATAGTTTCCTTGACGAACACGTTCATGATGTTGTTGTATCCGGTCTTGCCATCTTTACTAAATTTGGGTTCAAGAGACTCAAACTCATTTCCATCATAAATGATTGTCATAGAGTTTCCATCAGCTGTCTTCATGAGGATGAGCGTGCGCTCGCCGCTCTTTAGCACAGTGTATTCATAATCCTCAGAACTTAAGAAATCTTCAATATCTTCAACAGCCCCTTCCATCGCATCAGATGCAGCGTCCATATCAATAGGTGCGGCGGTCTGCTCAGGGCCTGACTCGTCATAGGTCAGATCCGACATCTGTGAAGCGCTCTCCTCTGCCGCCACCTGCTCTGCTGCAATCATAGCTGCTGCTACAGGATCAAGGTCTGCAGGAGCCTCTGTTGTAGGAGGTGTATCAACCGGCATCTCTTCTGCGGACTCTGCTTCTGCCGCAGGAGTTTCTGCAGTTGCTGTAAGGGCATCAACCTCCGCGTTGAGGATTGCATCCAAATTCTCTGCAGGAGTCTCTGCTACTGGAGTCTCTTCCGGAATAAATACTTCTACTTCTATTGGTGTATCGGCTGAAGGCATTGAATCTGCTGCGGGCATTGCCTCTGCTGCCATTGCCGCCATCATTGCGTCCACATCCACCGGCGCTTCTGCTGTGGGTGCTGGCTCTATCGCAGGTGCTTCCTCTGCCGCAGGCATCTCTGCTGCAGGCGCAGCTTCTGCCGCTGGTGCTTCCTCTGCCGCGGGCATTTCAACTGCAGGTGCCGCCTCTGCCGCAGGCATAGCCTCTGCTGCTGCCATTGCCGCCATCATCGCGTTCACATCCACCGGCGTTTCTGCTGCGGGGGCTGCCTCTGTCGCAGGCATTGCCTCTGCTGCTGCCATTGCTGCCATCATCGCATCCACATCTACCGGCGCTTCTGCTGCGGGTGCTTCCTCCGTCGCAGGCATAGCCTCTGCCGCCGCCATTGCCGCCATCATCGCATCCACATCTACTGGCGCTTCTGCTGCTTCTACCACAGGTGCAGCTTCTGCTGCGGGTGCTTCCTCCGTCGCAGACATCTCAGCTGATGGTGCCGCGTCTGTCACGGGCATTGCCTCTGCTGCTGCCATTGCTGCCATCATCGCATCCACATCTACCGGCGCTTCTGCCGCGGGAGTTTCCTCCATCGCAGGCATCTCAGCCGCAGGTGCCGCGTCTGCCGCAGGTGCCGCCTCCGCTGCGGGCATTGCCTCTGCTGCCATTGCTGCCATCATCGCGTCCACATCCACCGGCACATCTGCTGCGGGTGCTTCCTCCGTCGCAGGCATCTCAGCTGATGGTGCCGCGTCAGCTACAGGCGCTGTATCTGCTGCGGGCATCTCCGGCATTGGAAGATCTCCATTAGCCATCATCGCAGCCATGACTGGATCGATATCCGGAAGAGGAATATCAGCAGGCGCAGCCACACCCTCAGCAGGCGCAGCCACACTTTCTGCCGGAGCATCCTTACCTGCAGCCATCGCCGCCATCATTGCATCTACATCTGTTGCTGTCTCTGCTGCCGCCATTGCAGCCAGCATCGCATCAACATCTACAGGTGCCTCTTCAGATGCCTGTCCATCAGCAGGCGCATCTGCACCCGGTGCTGTATTCGCCGACATTGCTGCCATAGCTGCCGCCATAGCATCTGCATCAGCGGTCGCTTCAGGTCCAGGCGCTTCACTTGCCATCCCTGCCATTATAGCATCAAGATTCGGGAGATCAGGAATTGGTTCCTGAGTATCAGCTTTCTTCGGAGAACGCCTGGGCTTTGGAGCCGGCTGCTCGGCAGCACTTTCTGTCTGCGCCTCTCCGGCAGACATCGCCGCCAAAAGGTCATCCACATTAGCAGTAGAAAGATCCTGTCCATTAAGAATATCCTGAGTGCTCATGCCATCCATGCTGAATCTCCTTTCATAGCTCAAAGTCGTTTGTAATATAACAATGCCGCCTGCCTCATAAGCGCACTGAGCGCGGCAAAAAGGTGACTATCTTTATTATCGTTCATTTCTGTTGGAAATTACAGTAAACTTTTTATAAACAAGCTCATTTAAAATGGGTGGCCTGCCCATAAGAGCAAACCACCCATATAAAAAGGGAAACTGCCGATTTTACTTCGTTTCTACGGAAACATCAGCGCCGGTGATGTTGATGTTCTTATTTACCTTGGCATCGTATGTTCCTGCTTTCATGATCTCTGTGAAATCAACCCCTGTTGCCTCTGACATGGTATCAAAAACCTGTTTCATGACAATTGGCATATTCCCTGAAATCTGGCTCGCGCCGTTTGTGCCATCGCCCGTGCCATAGATGTTGATCTTGTCAATCTGTGACAGAGGTTTTGCAATTTCTGCTGCCATCTGAGGCATGATCTTGATCATCATCTCCGCCATTGCTGCGCCGTTGTACTTCTTGTAAGCCTCAGCTTTTTTCTCCATTGCCTCTGCTTCCGCAAGGCCCTTTGCCTTTATGGCTTCAGCTTCTGCCTTACCTTTCGCTGCGATACCTGCTGCCTCTGCATCGTATTTTGCCTTGATGCCGGCTGCTTCCTGCTCTGCCGCGAACTTCTGGGCCTCAGCCTGGGCCTTTTTGGCATCTGCCTCTCTCTCCTGTTCGTACTTTGCAGCTTCAGCTTTCTTCTGCCTCTGGATGAGTTCTGCCTCCGCCTTCTTTTCCATCTGGTACTTCTCGGCGTCAGCTTTTTTCTCGATCTCAGCTGCAAGCTCCTGCTGCTTTACAATAACCTCTTTCTGCTTCAGCTCGGCCTCACGCTCAGCCTTCGCGATCTGCGCGTTAACGGTTGCCGTCTGGATGGATTTCTGCTGTTCCTGCTGCTGGATTTCATAAGCGGCATCGGCAATAGCGCCTGCCGTGTCTGCTTCTTTTTTAAGTTCCGCCTGCTTGATGGCCAGTGCGTTGTTCTTTTCTGCAATCTCTGTCTGCGCCAGAACCCTCGCATCGTTGGCTGCCTTGTCGGCTTCCGCCTGTGCGATTGCCACGTCCCTGTCCGCCTGTGCCTTTGCAATTGCTGCGTCCTTTTTGATCTTGGCTGTGTTGTCCATACCCAGGTCACTTATCAGCCCGTTCTCATCAGTTACGTTCTGGATGTTGCACGAGAGGATCTCGATACCGAGCTTGTTCATATCCTTTGAAGCCTTCTCCATAACCTGATCCGAGAAGCTGTCCCTGTCGGTGTTGATGGTCTTAAGAGCCAGTGTTCCGATGATCTCACGCATGTTACCCTGCAGCGAATCCTGCAGATCCATAGTGATCTGCTCGGGGTCTTTATTCAGGAAGTTCTTGGCTGCCAGCTGGATGGCCTCCGATGTCGTTCCTATCCTCACCTTTGCAACAGCATCCACATTCACATTGATGAAGTCATTCGTGGGAACGCTCTGCTCTGTCTTGATATCAACGGTCATCTGTCCCAGATACAATTTGTCGACTCTTTCAAAAAACGGGATCTTGATACCGGCGCGTCCTATCAATATCCTTGGGGTCTTCCTGAGTCCCGAGATGATGAAAGCCCTGTCCGGAGGAGCCTTCACATATCCGGTGGCGATTATCATTACCACCAGAAGGATGAGTACCGCGAAAACAGCTGTGATTGATAGTGTCATAAAAACCTCTCTTTCCGGGAGCTGTGCTCCCAATGGCGTCTGCGATAAGTTTTTTTAAAAAAGCAAGACTCCTACCGCAAACAATTGTTTATTTGCGATAAAAGTCTTGCAGTTTGACTTGATACGGGAGATATCACTATCTCCGACCTGACGATTTCAAGAGTACCTGTAGGCACCCGCTACTCCCTTTTACCGGTTCCTCATGTACAAGTACGTTACATGTTCTTGTATGAAAAGAGTATACCACCGGGGCAGACCATATTACATATCTTCTTAGGTGATTTTCACATGTTTATTTTTCTGTTTCAGGAAAAAACACATCTCTTTTGCCTCTGAAATGGAATCAGTTGGATCCAACCGAAATCATCCCGAACTTTCCACAAAGATAATGGAATCCGGCATATCCGTTGCTGTCAATAAGATCTGCAGTATCAGCTCCGACAGGAATCGTCACGATATATCTCTCACCTTTGTACCCCCTCGTCCACATACCCCGACCTGCTGAAAACAAATCTTACTTCGCCTTGCCCAAATAAGCTGCAACGCGCTTGGCCACGTTGTCCTTGATGTTATTGTAGAAGTAAGTATAGTCATTGCCGTGGCGGCCATCCGGTCCGAAGAACTCGGCAGCGACCTTGGCAACGTCCTCGGGCACCGGCTCAATCCTGGCATTCGTCACGACTGTGCCGCGGGCAAGGTTTATTTGCGCATCCGCACCCACATCCCCGATGGAAGGCTCACCGGTTTTCGCATCCACTACGATGGAACCCAAATTCAGACTTGCCGGTGCGTAGGTTTCATCCAGCTTCCAGTTGAGGGGGTTGATGCTCCTCGTCTCAGGCAGGATCACAACGGATTTGGCGTTGAGCTCCACGTTCCTGGGGCCCTAGGTGTTCCATGCGATGATGACGCCTGTATCGGTCTCGCCGGTGGCAAACTTCAGGTGCGGGTTGGACGCAAGGTAGTCATTCGTGACGGAGTAGCCAATGGCATAGGCCGCGACCATGCGCGCATAGTACTCGGGGTGATCCTTAAAATATGTCCTCAGCAGCAGCAGGACCATGGCCGAGCCCTGGCTGTGGCCCGCGATGATGAACGGGCGGCCGCCGTTGCAGTTCTCAAAGTAGTAATCCAGCGCGGCGGTGATATCCTCGAAGGGCAGATTCAGAAGGGCATTGGTGAAGTCCCCGGTCTTCCTGATGACTTCCCCTGCGTACCGCAAACCGGACTGGCGGTAGTACGGCGCAAACACATTGGTGGAATCCGCGTAAGCGGTCGCGTGATCCCGGAATTCGAGCTTCGAGCCTTCCAGAAACTCGGGGTTGTCGAGGGTCGCGTAATCGGGAGCGCCCTCTTCAAAGCTTGACATGATATAATCCGTGGCGAAAATGTAAAACGTGTCGACTTCCTTTGTGATCTCCGGAATTCTGCACCAGCTGGTATTCTGTGAGTAATCAATTGAATTCATTTTTCTGCTCCTCCTTAAATTCTAAATGTACATTTATGAAAAAATCAAAAATATGAGATGTTCTCATCTCATGTATCGGCCTGCCAGCGCGGATTCTACCCCCTGCACGTGAGCACAAAGATACGCTTATATTATGGCAAAACCCGGGGCTGATTTCAACGGATTGTTTGAAATTTTCCCGGACGAGAAACAGGCGAGAACCACCGCCTCGCCTAAAACGGAGTGTGTCACAGGTGTGGATATGAGCGCAAGTGGGGATTTGCTCGTGTGATTACCCACATAAACACAAAAAACCGGGCAGCACACCACCATTTCCACAGTGATATGCTGCCCGGTGTTCCCCTCAAATCTCGACCTCCACGGTCACGCCAGCCTTGAACGCCACCTCGCCTGTGATCTCTACAGGATACAGGATTCCATTCTCTTCAATTATCAGATCTATCTCGTTTTCTCCTGAGGCGGACTTATCCTTTCCCCGGTAATAAGTATTCAAGTAAAACAGTTGGCTGAGTCAAAAGGAACAATCCCTTTTGGCTAAACTTCCGGCTTTCCCGCACTTCAGGCGTTGAAATAGCTTATTGTGTCGGTTAAGTCTGTGGCGATATTCTGAAGCTTGTTTGCAGATTCGCTTATCATCGCGAAGGTCGCGTTGAGCTCCTGCATTGATGCGTTTGTCTCCTCTGTGGACGCAGCATTTTCCTCAGATATGGCAGAGAGATCCGAGATGATCTCCATGAGTCCGTTCTTGGCCTCTGTGAGCGATGAAACCCTTCCGGAAATATTGCCGGAGGTATCCTTTACGCTTCCCACATTGGCAGACATCTGTTCCATGTCCGCCTTGGTGGAGTCAAGCTGGCTCGCCTGCTGGGAGAAGCTTTCATTGAGCCTCTCAAGGACAGCCACCGAGGATGCGGAATCTGCAAGAAGCTCTTCCGTGATATTCTTGATCTCGTCGGCACTGTTCTTGGACTGATCTGCCAGCTGCCTGATCTCATCGGCAACAACCGCAAATCCCTTTCCGGCTTCACCTGCCCTGGCAGCTTCGATCGAGGCATTGAGGGACAGAAGATTGGTCTGACTTGCAATATCCGTGATTGCCTGGGTAAAGCCTGAGATCTTCTTGGCGGACTCGTTTGTGGAGTTGATGGTATCGCCGATTTCTCTAACGGAACGGGTGACCTCATCGCTCTGCCTGATCAGTTCATCCAAAGCTTCCATAGCCTTGTCGCAGGACTGCATCATATCCATTGCGTAGCTGTCCATCTCGCCTACATTTTCCGCAATGTCTTCAATATTGTTGCCAATCCTGCCCGTGTTGTTGGCGGAACTCTCAACGCTCTCAGCCTGGGACACAGCTCCCTTTGATATCTCACCGACAGCGTCAGTTACCTGGCTGGATGCCTGGGATGCCTGAGAAGCCGAATCAGCAAGATTCGTTCCTGCATTTGTAAGATCCCGTGACATCTGCATACTCTTTTCTATGACTTCTCTGAGCTTATATGTCAGTTTCTTGGCGCTTCTCTCTATCTGCCCGATCTCATCCCGCGCAATATCGGCATCATTCGGAAACTCTAGCTTTAAGTTTCCACCGGCAAGTTCATCAAGGCTCTTTGTTGCTCTTGCCACTCCTCTTGTAATCTGCATGATCACATAGATTGCAAGTGCAAAGAGCAGTACAATGATGACCGCAAAAATAACAGCCGATACGGCAATCTTGGTGGTGTTGGCGGCAGAAAGAGAACTGTGTTCAGCCTCCGCCCACGCAATGGTTATCTCCTGCATATCGTCGAGAACCGTTCTCGACTCCGTGAACTTGTTGTTGAACGCGCTCCAGTCGCCTTTATTGTTTTCTACATCGTAAAGGCTCTGCCACTCTGTGAGATCTGACTTAAATAAAGAAGCTGCCTGCTCGAAAGAATACCCGTTGTCAGATTTGAGTTCTCTGTAGAGAAGGTCATCCTGACTTGCAACCCTGATGACATCATCTATTCCCTCAGAGACCTGCCTTGCATTGTCAGTATACTCGGATAGTTTCTCAGCAGACTTTACCTCAACTATTTCCGCAGGCATGGAGCTGTATCCGTTTACAATGTCATAGTACTGCGTTGCTCCGAGCAGGGACTGATAAAAATCCCTGTCAGCGTTTACCAGTGAGCTGTTGACATTGTAGAGCATATCATAATAGACATGCGTAACTTCCTGCTCTGTGCTGTTCATCTGAACTCCGGCAAATATCACCGCTACAATAACACAGATTATCAGCGGTACTGTCAAAATCAAAAGTTTAATTTTTACACTGAGGTTGTTTAATGCCTTCATCCTAAAGTCTCCCTTCATAAAAAAGCTTCCACAACCCCTGTGACGTACCGTTTCAGAGATCATGGAAGCTCTTGTGTCGTTTCGCACCTATAATTGTATCAGATTAACATGCTGCGCATAACGAAATTTTGTATAAACTTTTTGAGTTTTTCATAAGTCATACCTTCTCAGGTTCCGGGTACTCTACACCGAAGGTCTCTACAGTGACGCTCTTCATGACCTGGTCGCTCACTGGCCTGTCGTTCCAGTCTGTCTGTGTCTCTGCAATGGCGTTCACAATATCCATACCTTCGGTCACCTTTCCGAATGCTGCATAGTCTCCGTCGAGGTGGGGTGATGTCTTGTGCATGATAAAGAACTGTGAGCCTGCGGAGTCAGGCATCATGGATCTTGCCATTGAGAGCACTCCCTCAGTGTGCTTAAGGTCGTTCTTAAAGCCGTTTGATGAGAACTCACCCTTTATCCCGTAGCCGGGGCCGCCCATTCCTGTTCCTTCCGGGTCTCCGCCCTGGAGCATGAATCCGTTTATAACCCTGTGAAAGATAAGTCCGTCATAGAACTTTTTGCTTATAAGTGATATGAAGTTATTTACTGTGTTTGGCGCTATCTCCGGATAGAGCTCCGCCTTTATAACATCTCCGTTTTCCATTGTAATTGTAACTATTGGGTTCTGTGCCATTTTTTCGTTCTCCTTGTTTTTAATATGCGCTTTCAACATTATATGACATCTTGAATGAAACATTCAAGACGTCTGCAAACAGGCTTATGTTCGCCTCTGTATCTTACACGCATCATCCAATCTTTATTTTTAGGGCTTCTTCAAATTTTTTCTCGAAGTCTGGTTCTGCTTCCCATGTTTCCGACACCGATAACTCCTATTTTCATCATTTATTCTCCTGTTCGTACAACGCAGCAAAGTCCTCGAGCTTCTCTCTGATATTTATGTGCTGCGGACAGTTCTTTTCACACTTGCTGCATTTGATGCACTCTGATGCCTTTCCGTGATTCATGGAAAAGCGCTCGTAGTACATGTTCGACTTGTTTCCGGTGACGGCGTGCATGTTGTAGAGGCCGAAGTACTCCGGAATATTTATGTTCCCGGGGCATACCTCCATGCAGTACCTGCAGCTGGTGCACTGTATTGTGCCGGAACTGTTCAGAATCTTAGTTATCTCGTCTATCAGTTTGTACTCAGCTTCATTTAAAGGCTCAAAATCCCGCATATATGCAGTGTTGTTTTGGAGCTGTGAGATGTCACTCATACCGCTCAGCACCATCTGCACATTATCAAGAGATGCCGCGTATCTGATCGCGAGGGATGCGGGAGTGAGCACAGATTCAGAATCGCCATAAAACTCTTTGAATTTATCTAATGCATGCTGCGGCAGATTTACCAGCGCACCTCCCTTTACGGGCTCCATGACCGTGACTTTCTTGCCGTGCTTTTTGGCAACCTCATAACAAGCGCCGGACTGAATGGCAATACTGTTCCAGTCGAGGTAGTTTATCTGAAGCTGCACAAAATCGACTTCCGGGTGGTCGGTGAGTATTCTGTCAAGGGTTTCGGCATCATCATGAAAAGAAAAACCGATGTTTTTCACATAGCCGTCCTTTTTGAGCTTTGCGATAAAGGGAAAGCCGCCGAACTTCTCTGTATTAACATATCGGTCGCGACCAAGATTGTGGAGCAGGTAATAGTCAAAATAATCTACTCCGCAGCGTCTTCGCTGCTCGTCAAAAAACGTCTGATAGTCCTCCGTTTTTGTGACTCTCAAAATAGGCATCTTATCAGCAAGATAAAAGCTCTCACGCGGGAATCTCTTTACCAGCGCTTCTTTTACCGCTTCCTCGGATTTCTCCTGATGATATGGATAGGCTGTATCAAAATAGGTAAAGCCCCGGTCTATAAACATATCAACCATTTTCTTAAACTGTTCAATATCGATAGAAGCCGGATCGTCAGCGTCAAGCCGCGGCAGTCTCATTGTTCCAAAGCCAAGTTTTTTTGTACTCATAAGATAATCTCCCTTCATACAACTTATTATGAGGGTATTTACGTATAAATAAAAGGGCGTATTGTGTTATTAATACGCCCAAAATAATGATGTGTTATCATGCAGTTATATTCAACGCAGAGAGCAAAATATCGCGCTCACCATCTTTCAGAAATGATCCGTTCTATATTCTCTATATCCTCACTGGCAGATATGCCTTTAACCGTGAGACAGTCGCCTGTGATTGCGGCATTCCCTCCTGAGAGAAAGCACTTCTCTCCGGTATCCTCCAGAAGGTCTCTTCCCGCAGCAAGTCTCAGTTCAGATTTCGGTAAGATGAATCTGAAGATTGCAAAGGTCTTTTGGATTTCCTCATAGGAAAGCCTTTCTGCATCCTCCATGGCTGAGCCTTTGGATGGATACAGAAGGTTTAGCGGAACACTCTCCGGCGCATACTTTTTTATGGTAAAAGCAAGCTCTATCCTGTCGCGCCTGTTTTCCTCAATCCCAAGCAGCCCTCCGCAGCACAATTCCAAACCTGCCTTTTTGGCAGCTTCAAGAAGGTCAAGCTTTTCCTTGTAGGTGTGGCTCGTGCAGACTTCCATGAAGTGCGTCTCCGACGTCTCAAGATTGTTGTGAAGTCTTATGAGCCCCGCCTCTTTCAGATTCCTGCAGTCTTCCTCATCAATAAGTCCGAGCGAGGCACAGGGTTTAACAGACAAATCTTTCCCGATTGCACGGACTACGTCGCACAATGACCTGATATCCTTCTTAGAGAGTCTCCTTCCCGATGATACGAGACAGACGTGGCCAATTCCAAGTTCATCAAGTTTCTTTGCCCTGTCCATTATCTCATCAGCTGAAAGCAGTTCAAACTCCTTTATCTGAGAATTTGAGCAGCTCGCCTGTGGACAAAACCTGCAGTTCTCACTGCATCTTCCGCCCTTTACACTTATCACTGCACACATGTCAAAGCTCTTTTGACAAAACCTGTTGCGGATCTCATCCGCGGCAGCACATACATCCTCCAGCGGTTCATCATAAAGAGAGAGCGCTTCATCAAATTCTATGCTCCCTCCGGATAAAATCTTATCTCTCAGTTCAAACGCAGGCAAAATCTTTCTCCTTGAAAAATGCTCATTTTCCATGACAGTGCATGTAAACATACTGTCTCATACAAAAGCCGCCATATACAACGGCAATGTGACTATTCCGTCCTTGTCAATGCCAATATTTCCATCTATAAATTTAAAACCAAATTCAATATCGTCCTTATTCTTTATGAAAGATTTCAACGAAGTGGCCCGTGTATTGCCGCTTTTGACTTCTATCGGAACAACTCTTCCTTTTTTCTGGATAATGAAGTCCAGTTCTCTTTTGGTAGTCTCATTCTTGTAAAAATAAAGAGAATATCCATTCTTATATAGAGCATCCGCTATGGCACACTCGAAGATACCTCCCTTCGTGTTTACGGAAAGTGTATTTTCAACAATATGCTGCTTCAGTGTAAAATCCTTCATTGCAACAAGCAGGGAGAGATCCGTGGTATAAGCCCTGAAGAAGTCGTCTCTCGCATAATCATCAAGATCATATCTTACATCTGTTACCGCCTTGCATAGGCTTATAATATCAGCCCTGAGGAGCCACTCTATACTTGAATAATATTTTTGTGCTCTTCCTCCATGCTCTACTTCTTTATACTGGAACTTGTGATTCTCCTTTTCAAGGAGCTGCCTCGCAAGCGACAGGTAGCACTTCTCCGCCTTTACTTTCTCTTCAGCATTAGCATAATGGGCAATATCATACTGATAGCCCTGTAAAAACAACCTCCACTGCAAGAGTACAATTTGTCTACAGCAGAAACTTATGAACAGGAATCACTTCGATTTTATGGCCATCTCTTTCTATGACTCTCTCTTCTTCATTTGTAACTATTATCAGCTTTTTTACGCCCTCAGTCTTCTCCGCAAAGAATACCAAACTCCTGGTCTCACGCTCTTTTGCATCACCAAGAGCATATGCAACCTGTATTGCACAGCCTTCCTCCGGCAGATAAAAATCAACGTCTATGCCTGTCTGCTTGGATTTAAAATAGTAAACACCATCCTCATATTTGCGTTTCAGCCGGACTGCAACTGCATTTTCCAAAAGAGCTGATGGCTTATCTACCAAAAACAGAGAAAGTAACCCATTGTCATAAAAATAAAATCTTGGTATGCTCTCTTTTTCAGCAAACTTAGATACATAATTCTTTGTTCTGAACAGCAGATATGCGTTCTCAGCGTAAGTAGCATACTCTATCATTGAGTCGGTAGAAGTCTTAGTTCCTGTAGCCTTTACATTACCCGCCAGTGTATTAAACGAAACCTCATGCATGACTGTCTCTGCGATCTTTTTCACCATGAGTCGGAGTGCCATCTTATTTTTTACCTGTTCTCGTTCTATGATATCTCCAAGCAGGACCTTCTCATAAACACTTTTTATATATTCTCTTTTATTATTCAAAAGCTGTGCCTCAGGGAATCCTCCTTCTGAGACATATTCCTGGCATGTTCGTCTTATCTTTGCTGATTTTGACGTGGTAAGAAGAGCTGTGTCATCATGCGCAATCTTTTTATAATCCAGCACTTCACCAAACGAGAAAGGCATGATCATCTTTGGTATATATCTTCCCCCCAGAACGCCAGCCATCTCTGCGCTGAGCATTTTAGCATTACTTCCGGTAATATATACACGCTTTTTCTGGTCAGCCATTCTCCTGGCGAAATGCTCCCATTCTTCAATGATCTGGATCTCATCAAAGAAATAATAAATATCTTTGGCATCTGTCAGTTCATAAGCTGTTTCTACAATGTCGTTGAAGTCATTCATGGTAAATCCCAGCAATCTGTCATCCTCAAAATTTACATAGATTATCTGAGACCAATCGCAACCTTCAGCTACAAGTTCCTTTGCCATCTTATATAAGAGGGTAGACTTACCCGATCTTCTAAGACCGACCAACACATAGTTTACATTTTTCTCAAAAGAATAATCTCTTTCTATTATTTCAGTATTCTGAATGACTTCTATCTGGTCATTGATGACCTGCTTCAATACACTGTGGTTCATAAGACAATCTCCCAATAACATTCCATCGATTTCACACTAAGTTTTAATATAATATTATCGTATTTGCACGATAGATTCAATGGATTATTATCGCTCGTATCAGACAAGCTCATTTTAATATATTCTCCCACTGTATCTGCAGGAGCTCTTTTATGATTAATCCTTTAGTTTTGCATATTCTGATGGAGCATACGGGACTCGAACTTGATATTTCAAGTATTCCACTACATGCCACTTGACTGCCTTCTATTCCTCATCCCTCCCATCGTGGCCAAAGAGAACTGCCATATAATCACGTTTTCTCTGAAGGACTCTATCAACATACATCATGTTTCCGTCAAGTCTGTAAAATGCCAGATACTCCTTAAACCTTACAGAATAGTACCCGGTAAACAAGTCCTCATAGTAAAGATGAGTACCTGTCTTGGGATGATTCATCATAGATTCAATCTCATCCTGCAAATCATCAAGATATCTATGTGTAACATCAAGGTCACGTGATACCATAAAAACATCATCAAAAATCATATCCATATCTCTTATGGCTTCAGGTGAATAGTCTATATCATAACTCATCATTTCTGTCTGTTGCGGAAGTGTGCCCTGACATCAGCTGCAGAGACATATCCCTCTTCCTCTCCGGAACGTCGTCCTTTATTAAGCTCACACATGAGCCTGAGCATAGCCTTGGTCTTCTCAATTTCTTCATCCTCTTCTATATCTCTTATAGTATATTTCCCACGACCATTCACAGTTAGATATACAGGGGAACCATATTCGACCTTTTCAAGTACTGTATTATAATTTCTAAGATCTGAAACCGGACTTATTACTGCCATTTCAAACACCTCACTTTCAGTATTATTCTAATATTGTGCTTACTATTTAGCAAGATTTTAAGTAATATTTTACTAACCTTTTTTATAAATAACTATCTCGTAACACCAAGACAGCAGCATTATATCTGCAGGCTTTCTGCATACTTAAACAGAATCACATCCCTTGGGGCAGTTTCAATATACGCCCGCTCCTTGTGCATAAATGATACAATTTCATCCTTGCTCATTCTTCCCAGCTTTTCAATCACGATATCAAGGATCTTTTTATCATCCTCTGACAATGATGGAAAACTGTCCACTCCACTTAAATGAAAGAAATAGGCGTTACTCTCTACCACGGATTCGAGTTCTGCCCGGAGCCGCCATCGCCGTCGCCCTCGGAGGCGCCTTCGCCGCCGTCGCCGTCAAATGAGCCGCCCCATTTCTCCATGTTGTCCTGCTGCTCCTTTCTGTCCTCGAGGGCGTTCTTCTTGTTGTCCTCGAGTTCGCCCTGGATCTTCTTCTCCTTGTCGGAGGGCTGCGAGCCGGAGCCTGAGCTGTCGCTGTTGTCATCACCCGGGTCGTTGTTCTCCTGATCCTGAGGCTGCTGGCTCTGGTCGGGGTTCTGGAGGAGCTCTATCATTTTGTCGATGTCCTCCTTGAGCTTCTGGGCATCGGCATCATGGCCGTCACCCTCATTGGTGGCGCACCCCTTTTCGAGCAGTATATCGCGGGCCTTATAGAGCACAAAAAGAGCCGTATCTATCTTGTCCTGCGTATCAAGCGAGTAAAAATCTATTGTGTTGCACAGTGAGAGAGCCAGATTGACCCTTATGTCACATTCCTTTTTCTCGGGAGGAAAGTGCTTGAGCGCATCGCTATAATAGGAGATGGCCGAGTTGTAGTCGCCGTTTCTGTAGGCGGCGTTTCCGAGGTTGTAATAGGGAACATAGCTCTCGGGAAAGTTCATGGACAAAAGCTTCTCCTCACTTTGTGTGTTGTACTGCCCCTTGTTGTAGTCCCTCACAAAGGAATGGTTGACGACTATCCGCACCGACAAAAGAATTGCAATCGCAAGTACGGCAGCCGTAACAAGCGCAAGAAAATATACTCTCAGAGGAATTCTCTTCATCATCACAGTCTCCCCCTTCTAACGAACATAAAAAGCTCTGCAATAAGGAGAGCTATCAGAGGGTATGCAAAGAAATAATACGTATCACTTGTTATCTCTGCCCCCTGGCCGCTCTCGATGACAGTCTTGCTGCTGTCCTTGATAAGGCTCACCTGCCCTGACAGAGCTGCCGCCTGAGTGTTCATGTTTATGTAATTGATGCCGAGGTCTGAGGCGATCTTTTTCAGGTTGTCCTCGTTTATCCTTGATATGGCATCCGTGTGCTCGTTATAGTCATAGATGTAACTAAAGCCGTAGCTGTCCTTCATCTTGCCACCATTTTCTGACCCGTAGCCAAGCACCGCCCCCGAGTCGATGTACTGAGCAAGCTCAGAGTAGTCCTTGAGCTGAGTCCCGTTTGTTATCTCGCCGTCACTAATAAAGAACACTATCGTCTTCCTGTTCTCTTTCCTGGCTGATGACAGAAGGAGCGATTCTATGTCCTGATAGGCGATCGACAGATCACTTCCCTTGGCGTAATAGCTGTCGGGGGATGTGAAGGTGTCAAAGAGATCCTTGATATAATTCATGTCCTGGGTGAAGGGCGAAAGCACATGCGGCGTATCATCAAAGGTCACGAGCCCGAAATTGCTGCCGGCGAGCTCATCGATTATGATGTTTGCATCCTTGATGACTCCCTTCATCCGCTCCTTGCCGCCTGCGTAGTCCAGCGCCCACATGCTGATGGTGTTGTCCACAACAAAGAGAACGTCCAGGTTCTTGGTCTCGAATTCATATCTGGTCTCCACGATCACAGGGCGAAGACCTATGATGAGGGTGAGCAGATATATGAGGGACAGCCTTATAAGTGTAAAAATCTTTTCAGTTGTATTTTCTTTGCTCCTGATGATGAAATATGCTGTCGCGCCCAAAACAAGCGCGAAGACAAAAAGCATTATTCCAACAGGAAAAATCGGGTTTATACTCATTTCTGCATTACCATTCCTGCCACGCCGAACATGGCGAGGCAAATAATCAGGAAAATAAAGGGAATGCGCGGAAGATCCATGGTCTGTCTGGTCATTACGACCTTGATCATCATCGCCTCCTGCTTCTGTATGTCCTTAACGATCTCGGAGACGGGCTGGGTGTTGGTCCTCACGTAGAACTTTCCACCCGTGGTCTCCACAGCACTCTTAAAGGCCGACAGACATGAAGCGTAGTTGTACTCCTCAGGCAGGTAGAACTTGTCCTCTGAGGGGAATATCCCAAAGAGTGTGACGTTGTTCTTTTTGCAGTAATCTGCTGCCTCCTGAAGGTTTAACACCTCTTTTACAAAGGCGTTTAACTCATTGTCGGTTGACATTATTATGACTCTTGTCCTCTCGGAATCGTTTAGATAGGGAAAAGAGTAGAGGGCCGTTCCGAGTCCCTCGCCTATAAGCGACGATCCTCTGTACCAGTTCTCATAGAGCGTCCCCGCCTCAAAATAGTCGAGCCTGTCCGACAGCTCCTGGTATCTCTCCTGCTGATCGTCCGGGATTAAGCGCATATCGTCATACTTGAGGAAATAGTTCTCGTAGTACTCCTTCTGCATCAGAAAGTAATCGTGCAGGGCATCCAGCCTCTCGATGACATAGTCGTAGTCATCAGTAAGCGGGACGTAGGTGACCGACGAGGTGTTGAAGATGTTTATCCCGAACCTGTCGCCCTCAAGCCCCGCAACCACGCCTTTTAAGTAGTCGGTGAGCTCGGAATTGAGGTCGTACAGAGAGTACGACACGTCGAGATTCAGGATGATGTCCCTCTTCTTTACACCGCTCACAACGTCGTCTGTCTTGTAGGGCCTTGCCGCAAGGAACAGGCAGGATATTACGCTCCCTGTAACTCCCACGAGGAGCAAGCCCGACAGCACCCTGTACCTGAAGTTAAGGCTCTTGTACAGCTTCGAGTTTCTGATACGCGCTGTATTTGCGGCCTTTATCCCGCCGATGAACTTAGGACTGCTCTTTCTGTTAAATATATAGATTATTAAAAACGCCGTTGCCAGCAGGATACAGCCCACGTAGACAACGCCTCTGTACATTAACTCCATGACTTTATCACTCCCATTGCCGATACACATGAGGAAATAAGGTCCTTGTTCTCCGCCTTCTCATCCTCGGCAAATTCCGGTACATAGTACTCCTCCATGAGCTTGTCGAGGTTCCTGATGCCAAGTGCCTTTATCTCGCTCTTTACGAGGCTCTCCACGTTGATGCCGGTTGCCTCGTGAACAAACTCCCTGATGATTGCGCTGAGCCTCTGGTAGCCGTCTCTCTTGGTAATGGCGCCGTTTTTATAACCGCCTGCGATGTTCTCGATCTTACCGACATACTCCTCCTTCATCCTGCCAAGGACATAGGGGTTTAGTTCTATCTTCCTGGCTGCCGGGCGCGGCGGGAGTTTCTGGAATATTCTGACAAGCCTCATGATGAGGTATACCAAAAGCCCGATCGCCGCCGCCAGTATCAAAGCAGCGATAAGTATCACCCAGAAGCTGTATTCAAATGGATTCTGAAGCTTAACCGTAGTAACCATTTCTGTACCTTTCAAGAAGAGCTATGGTGCTCTCTATGATGTCCTCCTGCCTTGCGATGGTGGTAATACACGCCCTGTTCTCCTTGCATACGTGCGATGCGTGCAGCAGGATCTGCTTTCTTAGCATTACTTCCTCATCGTGAAGGGCCCTGTTGTGTGAAAAGAAAAATCTCTCGTATTTTCTTACGTCGCTGTCAAAGACCTCGTCCCCTGTTAGGAAAGCGTCATCTATATTTATGATGAGGAGGTCATGCGCAGACGTTATGCTCTTTATGAGCTCATCTGGAAGAGCCGCAACCCCCTCCATATCCGTCAGAAGAAATATGATCATCCTCTTGTGTACCGTGTTAAGGACCTCTCTGATCACGGCGCTGTAGCTGCAGCTGCTCTCAGAGTCAGCTTTTGTTTCATAGTCGTAGAGGAGCTTCTCAAGATGGTCTGTCCCTGATTTAAAAAAGCTCACGGATGCGCCGTGCTCACCTGCGTAGGAGAGTGCGTAGTCAGCGCCGTTTCTCCCCACTATGTAGGCAAGAGTCCCAAACGTCATGAGCATCAGCTCCTTCTTGGCCTCTCCCTTAGAGGTGTCCCCGAGCATCTTTTCGCCCCTGTCGCAGATGAACATGACATTGTGCCGCCTGTCCGTCATATATCTGCGCACAAGAATAGAACCCATGCGCGATGATGACTTCCAGTCGATATCCGTCACATCATCACCATAGGTATATTCCTTGAGGTCGTCGAAATCCATGCTCCTGCCCCTGTGGATGGAGTGGAAATCGCCGTCTAATATATTGGTGGTCTTGCGCTTTGTGTAAAGCGAGACCGCCCTTCTTATCCTCGATAAGTACTCGTAATCAATCTTCATCAGGGTGCCTTCACGGAATTAATGAGTCCGTCTATAACCGCCTCAACGGGAACGTTGTCCGCAACAGCTGAGTAGTTGAGTCCTATCCTGTGGCGCAGAACCTGGTGGCTGACCTGCTTCACATCCTCAGGGGTTACATAGGTCCTGCCCTGGATGAGGGCTGCCGCCTTGGCCATCTTCAAAAATGCGATTGACGCTCTCGGGCTCGCACCTATGCGCACATACTTGCCCAGCTCAAGGTTCTGTATCTGATTTGCCCTTCTGCTGGCAACAACTATGCTTGAGATGTACCACTTGATTGCGTCATCTACATATACTCTCTCTGCGATGCCCTGTACCCTGTCCACATCCTGGATGGTCAGAACAGGAGGATCGACTCTCGATATAGCGCCGGTCTCCATGCGGGTCAGTATCTCAACCTCCTCGCCTGCCGTGGGATATGTGATGACCTCTTTGATGAGAAATCTGTCTGTCTGCGCCTCTGAGAGGGGGTATGTTCCCTCCTGCTCGATGGGGTTCTGCGTGGCTATTACAATGAAGATGTCCTCGGGCATGTGATAGCTCTTTCCGCCGATCGTCACCTGCTTCTCCTGCATCGCTTCCAACATCGCGGACTGTGTCTTGGCACTTGATCTGTTGACCTCATCGAGGAGTACAAAGTTTGCAAAAACTGGTCCCAGGATATTCTCAAACTTGGCTGTCGCCTGATTGTAGATCTGGGTTCCGATGATGTCACCGGGAAGAAGGTCAGGCGTGCACTGGATCCTGGCAAACTTGCCGTCAACCGCATCCGATATCGCCTTGGCTGCCGTCGTCTTGGCAAGTCCCGGAACGGACTCTATGAGGATATGCCCGTCTGCTATTATGGCGCCGATGAGCGAGAACTTAAGCTGCTGCTGTCCCACGACCTTCGCGTCAAAATAGTCTGAAAGCTTTTTTATCACTTCCTGTGAATACTCAAAGTCATGCTCACTTATCTGTGACTGTGTATTATTTTCATCCATTCTTAAAAAGACCTTTCTGTTTATCTGATTATCGTGGTGAGATTTCTCATTATCCCCGCAGCGACATCAGGCTTGTTCATTGAATATACGTGAATGTGGCTGACACCGTTTGAGATGAGATCGATTATCTGGTCGCAGGCGTAGATTATCCCCGCCTCCTTCATCTTCTCAGGATCATCTGAAAATCTGTCGACCATTATCTTCATCTTCTGTGGAATAGTCGACCCTGAGAGGGCAACACTTCTCGCCACCTGTTTTTTGTTGGTGATCGGCATTATCCCGGGTACAACCGGAACCTCTATCCCCTTCTCCCTGATCCTGTAGAGGAACTGATAGAGAGTGGAGTTGTCAAAAAACATCTGGGTTGTGAGGAAATCGCAGCCCGCATCGACCTTTTCTTTCAGATGCACGATATCCTCGGACTGCCTCTCGCACTCCACGTGCCCCTCAGGGTAACATGCGCCTCCTATGCAGAAGCTCTCATCCATTGACTTGATGTCGTAAATGAGCTCGGTAGCGTGGTTGTAGTCAAAGCACACTCTTCCCTCCGCGGGTATGTCGCCGCGAAGAGCCATGATGTTCTCGATGCCCCTCTTTTTGTACTCGGAGATCATGGTCCCTACAAGCTCCCTTGTCGAAGAGACGCAGGTAAGGTGCGCAAGTACGCTGACTCCGTACTTATCCTGGAGGTCGGCTGCGATGTTGACGGTGTTCTTGCTCGTTCCGCCGCCTGCCCCGTAGGTCACACTCATAAAGTCGGGGCGAAGAGCTGCTATCTCTGACGCCGCCTTCTCAACAGCCTCATATCCCGCATCTGTCTTTGGCGGGAAAACTTCAAAGGAGAGTGTCACCTCTTTTTCCCTGAAAATCTCACTTATCTTCATATAATACTCCTCCCGGTCCCGGGGCTGTGCCTTCGGCAGATCCCCAGGGACTCTCTTTTGCATCAGACATTTATCTCAGCGGTAACTCCGAGAAGATCCCTGTTCTTATCAAGGATAGGATCTACCACTTCCCTCAGGAACTTCTCGACCTGGTGAGCGCTGCAGCCCACATATTTTGAGGGCTCCATGAGCTTTTTGAGGTCGTCAAGATCAAGGTTAAACGCAGGGTCATCCGCAATGAGCTCAAGGAGATTGTTGTCCTTCCCCTCAGCCTTTACTCTCTTTCCTGCCTCCATGGAGAGCTCTCTTATCCTCTCGTGGAGCTCCTGTCTGTCTCCGCCTGCCTTCACCGCATCCATCATGATGTTCTCTGTCGCCATAAATGGAAGCTCTGCCATCATGTGCTTCTCGATAACCTTGGGATATACGACAAGTCCGTCGACGACGTTGATGCACAGATCAAGCACGCCGTCAGTAGCAAGGAATCCCTCGGGGATCGAGAGTCTCTTGTTTGCAGAGTCGTCGAGCGTCCTCTCAAACCACTGTGAAACCTCGGTGATAGCGGGATTAAGCGTGTCAACTATAACATACCTTGAGAGCGAGCATATTCTCTCGGATCTCATGGGATTTCTCTTGTAGGCCATTGCCGATGAGCCTATCTGACTCTTCTCAAAGGGCTCCTCTACTTCCTTAAGGTGCTGCAAAAGCCTTATGTCCTGCGCCATCTTTGTAGCTGACGAGCAGATCCCCGCAAGGACATTTATGACCTTCATATCTATCTTGCGGCTGTAGGTCTGACCTGAAACTGCCATGCACCCCTTAAAGCCCATCTTTTCTGCCAGCATAGGGTCAAGCCTGTCGACCTTGTCGAGGTCACCGTCAAATAGCTCAAGGAAGGACGCCTGCGTCCCCGTCGTTCCCTTTGAGCCGAGAAGCTTCATGTTATCAAGTACATAGTCAAGGTCTTCTAAATCAATCGTAAAATCCTGCAGCCAGAGCGTTGCCCTTTTCCCGACTGTGGTCGGCTGAGCGGGCTGGAAGTGCGTAAAGCCGAGCGTCGGCTGATCCTTGTACTTATCTGCAAATCTGGCGAGCTCTGCGATCACGTTTATGAGCTTTTTCCTCACGAGCCCAAGCGCTTCTGTCATGATTATGATGTCCGTGTTATCTCCGACATAGCAGCTGGTCGCTCCAAGATGGATGATCCCCTTTGCATTCGGGCACTGTTCGCCGTATGCGTAGACGTGGCTCATGACATCGTGACGAACCTCTTTCTCCCTCGCCCTCGCGACATCGTAGTTGATGTCATCCTTGTGGGCCTTGAGCTCATCAATCTGCTCCTGTGTTATGGGAAGCCCTAAGTCTTTTTCAATTTCTGCCAGGGCTATCCACAGCCTTCTCCAGGTACGAAACTTCATATCCTGGGAAAAGATATACTGCATTTCCCTGCTTGCATAGCGCTCCGAGAGCGGACTTGTGTAGCGGTCTGTACTCATAAACTCCTCCTTCGAAAAAAATACGGTCTGTCTGTATCTGATTCTCACTCAATAATATATGACATCTTGAATAAAACATTCAAGATGTCCGCATAAAGAAATCTCAATTGTCCTCATACCTTGATACCATGTCGAGGATCTCCTGCGTGTACTTGGGGTATTGCCTTGCCATATCCTCGATCTCAAGCTTGGCGTTTCCTGCGACGACGTCCCTGTTGTACTCCATCCTCTTTCTGAGTGACTGCCTCTGAACGTTCAGGCTGTGCCTTATCTCAACCTCCTCGTTGTGGTCAAGAAGAGCGTCCACCTGATGGATCCAGATATCCGGGTCCTTCACCCTGTAGTGGCGCAGCATATATACAAGGTCCTTCTCATTTGAGTCGAGAAGCTTTCTCGCATCCTCGACCTTCTCCCTCTCGCTCTTTTCCCTGAGGTACTTTCCGTAGAGATCAGTCAGCTCCCTGGAGGTGCTTACTCCGTACTTGAGGCAGAGATAATCTATCAGGTTTGTGTTGTTCACATATCTTATCTTCACCTGATTCTGCAGCATGATGAGCCTTGAAATGGATTTGTTCACCACCTTGAGCTCCGCGGCAGCGTTGATATTCTGTATGTACAGCGCAGTCACCGCAATGCCGGCGAGGAGAATTATCACCATGTAGCCGTACACCACGTTAAGTCCCAGCCCGTGCTGCAGTATCAGAAGAAATATCAGTATCAGAACGAGCGATACCCCGACTGCAATTATGAGCCTTTTGGTGTTTTCAATGGTTCTGTATATCTCATCCTCCTGGAAGAGGTAGGCCTCAAACTCACTGTCCAGGCGCTTTAAGTCATTTCTTATCTTTTTCTGATAGTTTTCTGCCTCGAGTAGCTTTCCCGCACCGGTCTGGGCGTCCTTCTGTATCCTCTCCATGTGCTCAAACTCGGCGTCGGTCATCCTGCTCTTTCGCCGGTTGAACTTCTCCTGCTGCTGCTGCGACTCCAGGATCCTTCTTGCGCACTCCTCGATCTCACGCCTCTGCTCCGGCGGAAGGGCGTCGATCTCCTCCATGTCCCGCAGATGGCTCGTGACATCGTTGTACTCCATCTCCAGGGCATCGAGCTCAGTGGCGGCCTCCTGCATCTGTGCAAGACAGCTCCCGATGTACTCCCGCCTCTGGACAGGGTCATCCATGTCCACATCCTTCCTGGTGTAGACAATGTCATTCCAGTTCTGGAGTTTCTCCTGATTCTCCCACTCCTCTTCTCTTGGATTATTTATAAAGAAGTCTAAAAACCCCATTTATTTCACCTTGTTTTTAACAAGCCCTCTGTAATCAGCTTTGACGGTGTCGGTAAGGTCCCCGACCCTGTCGTAGTATTCGCGCGTTCTGCCCTCGGCCTTGACCATGGACAAAGTCCCGATCTTATGCTTTACTTCCGAAGCCTGATAGAGCTCCTGCGCCTCCTTCATCCTCCTCTCAACCTCCATGGAAGCCTCATAGGCCTCCTCATTGTCAGCGATAAAGGATATGTATTCCTTGTTTGAAAGGTTCATCCTGACCGCCGACAGGTACTGATAATATGACTCCTTGTCCCCGCTGTCGTTGTAGGCGGCCAGAAACATCTCTGCAGCCCTGTCAAACAAAAAGAGCCTTGCGTACATAACGCCCTCGTTGTGCTCGATCCGTGCCCGGAGCTCTGAGTCAATTCCGGGGGTATTACTTAAGAGGAAGCTGTACTCTGAAAAGGCCATCGCAAATCTTCCGCTCTTCATCAGAAAATCCGCCCTCTGCAGCTTCTTGGCGTAGACGTCGAGCCCCGCGTTTTCTCTCAGGATCTCCTCCGTCTTGTCAACTTCTCCCCTGGTGTTATAGCCGACGTAGTCAAGGATGGTCCCAGCGAGAGCCGCCACCGAACACCTCTTTGAAGACATGCTCCGCAGCTCGTCCGATAGTCTGGTCAGGGAGCACTCCTTATCTATCCAGTCAAAGAGCTCCTCATCGAAGTTCTCCTCATCCAGAAGAAAAGCGTTCTGCACGATGCAGTAGCACAGCTCTTCAATGCAGTAGACATTTCTGCCCACCTTCTCTATATGATATGGTTTTTTTGCATAACTTCCTATGCACAGAATAGGACATCTCATATAAAACTACACCTCTATGGTCTGCTCCCAAACCTGGCCTGTCGCCGGGAAGAGCTCGCCAAAGCCAAGGTCTGTCACCCTGACGTTAACTTCATTCACACTGCTCATATCCATGCTCACCTTGAGCCTCGTCGTCCCAGGAGGTCTCTTTGTGAGTCCGTCCAGAAGCAGCTGCACCACCCTGGGCCTTTTTCCTGTAAGCGGCGTCACCTCTATGTTGAGAATGCCGCTCTGATCCATGATGATATCAAAGCCGGTGCTCGCCTCATACCAGTTGACACCTGCATCAAGAAGAGCGTAATAGACTTCAGTTCCGCACTTTAAGAGCTTCATCCCAAGATTTGACTTAAGCTTGTCCTCCCCCAGGAAAACAAACCTGCCCGCCTTCTGGCCGGGGTGTATCCTCTCTCTGGCCGCAATGCTGGCTCCCTTTGAAAAGAGATTGTTCCCCTGGAAAACGCGCCTCGTCCTGCAGAGATATTCAAGGGACCTCTTGGTCCACTTCTCCTTAAAGCCGTCCCCTAATAAAAACACAGTGGAAACGATCCTGTCTTCGCACGATTTCTGCATGATAGTCAGAAACTCGTCGTCAAGCCACTCGCAGACCTTGTGGTACTCGGACGCCTCCTTGGGGAATCCCCCTTTTATCGGGAGGTCGTCATAAGTTGTCACATCTATAGTTGCAACCACCGGCCTTGTCTTGTAGTTGAGCGTCATATCGTAGACCGAGAGCTTATCGAGGTCATAGTCACACGCCAGGATCGAGTGATGCGTTATATCATCAGGCTGATACAGCATGTAATTGTAAAAGCTCTCCTCGTGCGACTGATAGAACACCTGGGCATTTCCTAGCTCAAGTGATGCGGTCACCGCGTTTAAGACCTGCACCATTCTCATGTCCAGGCTCCTCGTGGTGAACATCACCGCATCCACGTCGTTCATCGACAGTTCCATCGACAAAAGGGATAAGCTTCTTTTTATGAACAGGGTCAGAAGAGCTATGGGGTCATACTCAGTATCCCCCACAACCACGGACAGGCCAAGCTTGGCTGATGCCAGAAGGTCCCTCACAGGTATTCCGTCCCCGTCCTCTATGTGGCGCACCGCCTCCTTGCCGTAGAACCACTGGTTTACGTCTTTTCTCTTGCAGAGAATGGTCGGTATATTATACAGTTCTGATCCCGCCAGCACCGAGAGAGTCTCCGGCATATCCGCATCGGATGCCAGAAAGCTGATCTGAGATACCTTTTCTCCCAGATCATATCCCAGGACAAAGCGCTTAGAGTCAGACTTTCCAAGTAGCATTACTAAACTATCCTTCCTTCTTTAATTCATATGTGGCTGAAAAGAGCCTGTTGCAGATGAAATCCTTCCTGTAGTATTCATCTATCAGTGAATCCACGGTGTCAAAATCCTGAAGTGTCTCTCCTATGCAGATGTCGTTGATGAGACTGTACCTGCACGGTATCTGGCCTCCCACGATGTCACTCTTCTGGATGGTCCCGCTCTCCGTGAGCGTCTCCTCCTGCCCCTCCTCGGTTATGTAGTACTGCATCTGCTCGCCGAAGAACAGCACAAATTCAGAGACATATATTCCGTCGTACATCTGACGCATCTCGCGGGTTCTGTAGTCATTGCCCGGATCCGAGTCAAGCCTGTAGTGGACAATGCATTTCCTGTCAGGAGAAGTCCTGTACTCTATCATTGTCTTGTCGATAAAGGCGGCCATCTCGGGGCTTAACCCTGCATACTCCATGAAAAACGGGAAGTATACAGATTTTGAGAGAAGGTCCTTTAAAAACAGTGAAGCAACAGTCCTGTTGACCCTCTCATCATTTTTCTTTTCATAGGCAAAATAGCGGAGATACGAAAGCGCGCATATCTGCGGCAGCTTCGTGTTATCGAGCGCAAGCTTTTCAATGCGCTCAAAGATGTATCTGTCCGCAACGGTTCCTTTTGCAAAATTGTCATAGGCATTCTGTGAGAGGTATGCGATCTCGATGTCGGAATTGCCGGTGCTCTCCACGTAGTGCCTGAATATTTCATTTTTTTCTCCGATGTAGGCTCCGGAGTAGAGCATCTGGATGAGCATTCTCTCGCTTATGGAGTAGGTATCCAGCCCAAAGGACTCGGCCGCCTTCCAGATATCCCTCATCTCCCTGACGGTTCCGTTAAATGAGACAGTCAGATAAGATAACAGCTGTTCGTCATACTTCCCTGCCCTGAAGGCGTAATGCGCTATCTCGATCTCTTTTTTGCCGGCGGGAAGATTCCCCCGATCGAGAAGCCTTACGCACAGCCGCAGGATTATCCTGGGATCGACGCCGTAGGTTCCATAGGTCTCAGCCCAATCAAGAGCCTTGTCATAGAGTCCCGACATCACCATCAGCTCAAGCATCTCAACCCGCCTCTCGCCCGTAAGCTCATCGGGATCCATCTCTGTCAGGTACTCTGTCAGCTGCCTTGTGAAGTCGTTGTCGTAATAGAACCTCACAAGGTTATTTCTGATCTCGTTTCTGCACTTCTTCCTGACAAGCTCTGAAGACGCAAGCTCCCTGTACCTTGCAGCGTTGTCAATATCTATCGTGTAGGCGTTCTTCCCGAGCTCGCACAAAAACAGATCCAGATTTTCCTTGCCATTCTGGATATACGGTATCGCGTATTCAGACAGCCCTCCCGCCAGCATCATCCTGGTCTCGGTGTAGGGCACGCTCTTTGCATAGCGGTTGTCGTCGTGGTCTGACAAAAGAACCGCATAATCACTTCCATAAAGCGGCACGTAGGCCATTCCGTCAACAACGGGATAGCGCATGACTCCGCTCAGCTTATCATAGATCACACACACGCCGCTTATCTTTTTGTCGTTTACCTTTATCTGCGACGTGTAGAGGATAGAGAGCACCTTGGATGCATTGGATGCGTCAACCATCTGTCTGGTGAGCATGTTCTCATAGAGATACCCAAGATCCTGATTTATCCTGCCCCTGTCAAGCTGCGCCATCAGGTATTTCTCGATCTGCGGAACATAGGACTCGTAGAGCTCCGGGTAATCCTGCCTGTGCTCATGAATATATCTGTAGAGTATGGCGTTCTTGTCATACTCAAGGTCACTCTGATAGGAGAAATACATCAGCACCATCTTGCTGATCTCACACGGCAAAAGACCGTCCTCATCAGTGTAAATGGACATCATGTAGTACTCGTAGAGCCTCGTTATGCGGAGCTCCTTCTCAACACCCTTCATGTACCAGAAAAAGGCATCCCTGTCAGTTCGCCCGCCCTTTATGAGCATTGAGACAATAGCCTCGAGCACGTCAGTGCTCTCCTTCATCTCGTAGCAGGACTTCAGTATTCCGAAGAGCTTTTTGTCAAATGTCCTGACACGCATGGACAGGTAAACTATCTGGTCAACGAGGTTTAAGGATATCAGATTCTTTCTGGCTCCATACTCAAGCACGTGCTTCTCATGGCTGTCTAAGTGGGTCAGCATCGAGGGATTCTCGTTTAAGAGGTTCATCGCCTCGAGATAGAGGATCGGGCTTCTGCAGCCGTATCCGAACTGCTCCTGAAGCATCAGCCACTTTCTGGATGCGCTCTGGGAGTAGTCGTCAGAGACATACAGAAGGAGCCACGCAATTCGCCAGTTCTCCTGATTGCGCCTGTATATTCCCTCAAGTCTCTCAGTTACGTCATTTATATAGGATTCCTCGCGGCTACACAGCGTCGACAGATACAGATAATAGCTGTAAAGGGTATCCCCTGGTGCCTCCTGGGCATCCCTCGCCGACTGGTCAAGGAGCCATTTCCCCTCGTTGACCCTGCCTGCAGTTATGTAGTACTGAGCCGTATAGAGCCTTGTCTCAAGCTTTTTGTCGTCAATGGCGTTCATCCTTGCGATTATCTTGCCGGTCTCTGTGAGCCACGCCCTTGAAGTTATCTTTTTGCAGCTGAAATTCTCATACACCCCGACCAGCTGCACTGTCAGCCTCTTCATCTCCGAGTAGTCGGCAGTCATGTGTAAGGCATCCGACAAATTCACAGTGACCGTGACGGGAAGGGATACGCTTGTGAAATTGTTGTACAGCTCTATCCTTGCAAAGTTGTTGCCCTCGTGGAGATTCTCCGTGCGAAGCAGGACGCCGAGCCTCGCATTGGAGCCCGTGAAGTCCTCCTCAGATATCTCGTACTTGTCAAGAGTAAGGAAATCCCCGCATACCTTCGCAAAGAGGTGGGTGTACCCCCAGCCGCTCCTCGTGATGAGAACGCCCGTGTCATGTAAAAGACCCGTGAAATCTATCTGAAGTTCAGTCTGTTCCAGAATATACTTAACCGGCTGCTTCTTGTTGATGGCGATGAGAAACTCCTCAACATTCTGCTGATTGTCAGGGTTGTAGGAAAGCCCCCTGTATAGTGACTCATACCGGGCGTCATTGCCCTTGAACACGGAAATAAAGTCACGCTGATAAAAGAGGTTCACCGCCTCATCCCAGTCAGTCTTGGCCAGATTTGCAAAATGAAACAGATTCTTGATGTCACCGAGACTTGATGCGATAGTGTCCATCCTCACGGTGACCACGAAAGGGATCATATACTCTCCCTGATTAGATATTATCCTGAACTCTCCCTTCAGGACGTCGCCCTGGGAGAGGCCTTTTCCGTTAAATCTGTATGAAACCTCATAGGGAGAACCTGAAAATGTATCATTAACAAGTTCCATCCTGATGTCGGTTGTAGATATCCTGCCTTCTACAGGTGATTTATCCGATCCGAATATGGTAAAAGAGCCTTCCGTCACCTCGCCCTGTCCTATGGAAAGTTCTATGCGCGCAGTTGAAAAATCGAGGTTCCGCTGCGCATATACATATTTCCCCTGAAGAAGCCTGTCAATAATTTCTCTCACAATACACTCCCCAAAAACTAATACTACAAAATAATATTATACCACAATCTGTCACATTTTTATTCTGTGCGGAGTGCATCAATAGGGTCAAGCGCCGCTGCGCGTTTTGCCGGGTAAATTCCGAAAAACAGGCCTATTGCCGTGGATATTCCGACAACGCCCAGAACCAGCAGAGGATTTACTACAAAAACAAAATCAACTATCCTGCATATGATAAATGAAATAGTAAGTCCAAGTATTATACCTATGATGCCTCCGGTAAATGTGAGTATGGCCGCCTCAGCAAGAAACTGGGTCAGAATGGACGATGTCCTGGCTCCGAGAGACTTTCTGATTCCGATTTCCCTCGTCCTCTCTGTCACGGACACAGTCATGATATTCATGACGCCGATGCCGCCCACGAGGAGCGAAATTGCCGCAATAATTGCAACAACACTCGTTATTATATTCAGGATGCTGTCCGTTGTCTGGTCAAAGCCAAGTCCTGACGATAACTTGACGGCGTTCTCCCCTCTGAGCCCCATGACATTCTCAACTACGGATCTTGCACTTTTTAAGACCGCATCCTTTTTCTCACTTTCGAGATAAATCGTAAAACCCGTAAAAAAGTTATTGATATCCAGGTTGAATGCATCCGCCATGCTGGTATATGGCATAAGTCCTATAAGCATGGCATCTTCGCCAAAGCTGGCATACGCAGTGTCCTGATTTGAATTCTTTTTTACTCCTATAACGGTAAACTCACAGGACATGTTGTCATTGGTGAGCTCTATTGTTTTCCCTACAACATCCTCATAGCCAAAGAGCTTTTGGGCTCCGATCTGGCTGATAACAATTACTTTATTGGAGCCCTCCACATCGCTTTTATTGTAGAACCTGCCGCTCACCATAGTGACTCCCGCGGCATTCTCCGCAGCTTCCGACCCTCCGTTCATGACCATGTCAAAAACGTCCCTGCCTGTTGCGGCAGTTCCAAACGCATCAAGAGACGGTGAGATGCCGTAGATATTGTCCATTACTTCTTCTATTTTCAAAAAATCTTCCTTTTCAAAAAACTTGTCGGTCTTGGTCACATCAAGGCTCACGCTTATGGTCGTCGCCCCTATGGTATCAAACTCGCTGTTAACCCTGGCCTTCATTCCGTCGCCTATGATGAGCACCGTAAGGACCGCCGAGATACCGATGATTATTCCGAGCATGGTCAGAAAAGACCGCCCCTTATTGTTCCTTATGCTCGCAAGAGCACTCTTTATATATTCTGCAAACATTTCCTGCTCCCGTTATCAGAGTCTGAGCGCATCAATAGGCCTCATCTTCGCGGCCTTTCTCGCAGGATAGAGTCCAAAGAAAAGACCTATCAGTACAGAGAACATCGCAGCGCCAAGTACAGTCGCGGGCTCGATTATAACCCTGAATCCGATGGCCGTACAGATGATATACGATGCGATAACACCAAGTATTATTCCGACTACTCCGCCGAGGAACGTCAAAACAGCCGCTTCAAACAAAAACTGGATCATTATGGCTCCGGTCTTTGCTCCGATCGATTTCCTGATGCCTATTTCGCGTGTCCTCTCCGAGACCGAAACCAGCATGATGTTCATGACACCTATGCCTCCCACTATCAGCGAGATCACCGATACAAGAAGAAGAAAGGACCTCGCGTAGCCAAGGATCTGATCGAGCTGCTCGGAGAAGTCCGCAAGACTGTACCCGCTCAGGGCATTAGAGCCGCGCAGCCCGTGAACATTGGCCAGAAGATTTTTGACCTCATCGACCTTGTGCGAAAGGATAGACTGATCTGCAAACACCACAAGATTGGTGAAATTAACAGTGTCATAATCGAAGTCCTCTCCAAAACAGGTATACGGAACCTCGAGCTGGGCGTAGTAGTCCTGCCCCTGCATCATAAACTCATACATTTCGCTCATGTGGCCCCTCAGACCCACAACCGTGTAGGTTACGCTCTTACCGTACATTGAGATCTCAACATCCCTGCCGATGGCATCTTCCGTTCCGAAAATCTCTTTGGCATCGTCCAGGAGCATGACACATACTCTTGCGCCGCTCTCAACCTGCTGGGCCGTAAAATACGATCCCTTGGCGATACCGTTTGTAGAAAAAGCCTCAAGAACTTCAGTTCCCGCCTCGAGGCTGCACTCAACGGTCTTCCTGCTGCCTTTGACCTTGCCGTAGCTGCTGATGTTCGGCGTAATCCCATGAATGTCCTTCACCGTCTCTGAGACCAGTGCCATATCGTCTCTTGTAAAGCGCTCTGACGTCTTTGACGAATCAACCATGACAATGCCGTAGTTTCCGGCAAGCCCGTTGAGCTCTGATGTGACGTAATCGCTCATTCCGGTTCCCAGAGAAACAACGGCAATGACCGCAGCGATACCGATGACTATGCCCAGCATGGTCATCAGTGTCCTGTAGCCGTTTCCCACTATCTGCTTAACAGCACTTTTAAAATACTCACCAATCTGTCCCATATTACGTGTTTGCTATAGAAGCCTCTGTCCCTTCAGTCAGCGTATCAACATCAGATGTTATTACGAGGTCGCCCTCAGAAAGTCCCTCTGTTATCTGCGCCTCGGTGCTTGACGAGATGCCGACAACAACATTTTTCCTCGTGATGATGCCGTTCTCAAGAACATATACATAGTCACCGTCACCATCCGTCTGAACATATTCATAAGGAAGAACAATAGTGTTGTCGGCCTTCTGTGCATGGATCTTGTTGCTGGCCTCAACCCCTAAGATTATGTCAGAATCGGGATTTGTGACCCTTATGGTTGTTGCAACCACAGCCACACCGTTTGAGTTCTTGGTAGCAGTACCGGAAATCTTTTCGATCACACCCTCATAGGGCTTTCCATTGATAGTAATGTCAACTTTCTGTCCGAGCGCGATCTTGGGAAGGTCGCTCTTTGAGACCTGTATACTTACCTGTACGTCATCGAGATTTGCGATCGTCACGAGCTGCTGCCCGGCTGCCGCCGTTGCCCCCTCGACACTTGTCGCGGGAAGATTGGTCACAACGCCGTTGAAGTCTGCTTTGATGCCCTCTTTTGCCTGCTGTATCTTCTCGATCGTATCCTCCTGAGTCAGCTGTGTAGTATCAAGCGACGCCTTGGAGGCCTGAACCGAGCCGCCGCTTATCTTGGCGGACTTGGCTGCCTGAAGATGTGCCCTTTCCTCGGAAAGAGCTGTTATCTGATCGCTCCATGCCTTGATCTCGGCATCCGTGCTCAGGGCGTACTGCACGTCTGCAAGTGTCTGGCTGAGCGCAAGAGACATCTGCCTGTCGGACTCGGATGGCTCCTTGTAATCGCCGTCAGAATCCTTGCTGCCGCTCTCATTTCTGTAGATGTAGTCAGTGTTTCCGTTATTAAACAGCCCTTCCTGCGAGTCCGAGATACCGTTCTGGTTAACATCCATCTGTGTCTTCTGGATGTCGACGATCGTCTGGTTTATCCTGTTCTTCTTCTCAGTTATCTTGTCATTGAGCGCGTTTGTCTCAGCTGTTATTGCATCAAGCCTGTCCTGAACCTGCTGAAGAGTCATACCCTGTGCGTATTGGGCATCAATCGTACCCGCAGCCACGGCGCTGTAGCTCCCCTTGGCCTGCTTTATCGCAAGATTTGCAGTCTTCTCGGACAAATCAAGTGCCTCCTCATCAAAGGTAAAGAGCACGTCGCCTGCCGAAACCTTGTCTCCGGCCTTTATGTTGACCTTATCAATAGGTACGGTAACCTCTGAAAAATAGGTCTTGCTCTCGCCGCTCTCTACGCTCCCGGACACTGAAATGATATTTTCAATGCTCCCAAGTGTAACTTCCTGCGTTTCGACATAGACGACCGCATTTTTGCGGGAGTTTATAAAACTCACAACCAGTACGGCTGCCGCAATAAGCCCTATTCCTATAAATACATATCTCTTCTTAAACCTCTTTTTGGGCGGGGCGGGAAGATCAACATCCTCATCCTCGTCGTAGATTTCAACAGAGCTTCCCGTCGTCTCCCTTATCTCATTGTTTTCTGATGGTGCGGACGCAATTGATGCTGCAGCCTTCTCGGCGTTTTCTTTAAGGGCGCTCTTTTCCGTATCTTCAGGAGAGTGCTCCTGTTGTAGTTGCTCATTGCTAACAGTCATGTTTTCCTTGTTCTCTTTCATCTCTTTCTTCCTGCTCTTTTTATTATCAGCCATATTTCCTCCCAAACTTCTCTCAAATCTCATCCCTGTAGTCAGGGTTTATGATATCGCTCTTTATCATACCATCCGATATTGTAATTATCCGCTTTGCCTGCTGAGCTATACCGGGGTCGTGCGTGATGATTATGACTGTCCTGCCCTCGTAGTAGAGGCGCTTTATTATCCTGATGATCTCTTTGGTCGATGCAGTATCAAGGTTTCCTGTGGGTTCATCCGCAAGCAGTATCGGCGGTGCCTGCGCTATGGCCCTTGCGATTGCAACTCTCTGCTGCTGTCCTCCACTCATCTCATTTGGCCTGTGGGTCTTTCTCTTTTCGAGGCCGACGCTGTTGAGTGCCGCGTTTGCAAGTCTCTCCCTCTCCTTCTTGCCGACTCCCCTGTATATCAGCGGAAGCTCGACGTTCTCAAGCGCCGTGAGTGACGGTATCAGGTTGAACCCCTGGAATATGAATCCGATCTCCCTGTTCCTGACGTCTGACTGCTCATCATCTGTCATGTGGGAGACGTCCTGTCCGTGGAGAAAATACTTGCCGCTCGTGGGGGTGTCAAGGCATCCCAGCATATTCATAAGCGTGGACTTTCCCGATCCTGACTGACCGATAATAGCCACAAACTCACCCTTGCCTATGCTGATAGAGACATGGTTGAGCGCTTTTACCTCATTCTCGCCGGGGTTGTAAATCTTGCTTACATCCCTGATCTCCACTAGTTTCATATAATGCTCCTCATTTTGCTATTACATTGTGCGCAATCTTTTATAAAAACAATTCAATATAGTTTATACCATTTCTTCAATAAAATAAAGGGTAAGCTATGTAGCTCACCCTCAGTTTATAAAAATTTTACAAAATCATCCTCAGCTGTTTTTTCTCTTCCTGCGGTTGGACAGCGGCCTGAAAATCGTCATCCTTCCGGTCCATCCAACAATCCTGGTCACGATGATCCCTGTAAAGATCCCGACACTGTCTACGAGAACATCCCTGAGCTCCGGGCTCCTGCCTGCCACAAACGACTGGTGGTATTCATCGAGGCATGCAAAGCCGACGCAGAACGAGCCTGCGGCAGCGACGAGCCAGAGGCCCCTGACTCCGTAGACATACAGCGGAAATGCCACCGACACGGCCAGAAGAAAGTACTCGGTAAAGTGAGCCGTCTTCCTTATGTAGTGCTGCCCCATCTCGGATAGCTGCTCGATGTACTTAGAACTCCATCCCTTGTCAAATTTCTCATTCGCATAGGTCAGGACCTTCACCCCGACTTCATAGCTCAGCATGCTGCTCTCATCCGCATCCTGCGCCGAAAACATGAAAATGATGCACATCATGACGATTGCCGGCACAAAGGAGAGTGGTTTTAAGACAAACCTGAGCGTCTGTTTTATATATAGTAAAAAATACTTCATCTAACTTCCTCCGGTTCCGGAAAGTCTCTGTAAAAAGAGCAGACGCTTATCTGATACCCCTCAAGTGAAAAGCACGTTATCTCAAGGCTTGCGCAGTCATACTTATCGGAATCCGCAATGATTGCAAGAGTGCTCCCCTCTTCAATCCCCCTAAGCCTTATCATTTTGGGCCCGAGCGATATTCCAAGTCCCGAGTGCTTCATTATGCTCTCCTTGACTGTCCAGAGCCTTGTAAGGGCTATATCCGATGGTGATACCTCACCCGCAGCTTCAAAAGAGTACTTTTTCTCAATAAGCTCCGAGAGCCTCAAATCTCCTTCAGAAAACACGTAGTTTTTCAGACTGTCGTTAAAGTGTCTTACCTTTTCGATATCTACACCGATCTCCCTGTCCGACACCCCGACTATGACCATGTTCCCCGAGTGGGATATGTTAAAAAAGACATCTCCCCGCCCCTGCAGGTACGGCTTTCCATGCTCTGACAAAGCTGTTTTAAAGTCATTAATCCCTGCCGTTTTCATGGCATGGTTAAGCAAAACTCCTGCTCCGAGAGAGAGGCACTTATCTCTAAATGGCTTTAGCTTATATATTTTCTCTTTTCTCTCACCATCCACAGAAGCCAACGCTTTCTCAAACGCATCTCTCTCATCAAAGCACCCTGTATCAAGTATGTAGAGAGAATTCAAACTCTCCCGTTTACCAGCCATCACAGCTTATCTCCAAATCCGTATCCGCTTCTGCGGCTTTTTCTCCATACATGATAAATTATCTCGCGCGATTTGTAAAAAAGTTTTCTTATTGAATAGAAAACGAATAAAAAAGGCCACTTGACGGTGTACGCCGCCAGGTGGCCCAAAATTCAAGCTGATTACAGGCTCTTTATGCTGTCTGTCTTTATTATGAATTTGACTGATGAGTCGACATTTTCATCCGACCCGCCAAAGCTTGTGTAGGTCTTTCCCGCCTCCTCGATGGCTGTCAGCCTGTCACTGAAGTCTGAGAGGTCGCCGTCGAAGGCCTCGTAGAGCTTCTTGATGCCCTCTTCATCGAATTTGATAACGCCGTCCAAAAGCTCCTTAACTCCGTCGTCAAGCTCTGTTGCTCCGTCGTAGAGCTCCTTGCTTCCGTCTGCAAGCTCGCGCGTTCCGTCGTTTAACTGCCTTGCGCCGTCATTTAACTCATACGCCCCGTCATTCAGCTCATTCACGCCGTCTTTGAGCTTCCCTGTGCCGTCCATGAGCTCATCGTTCTTGGATGTGAGGGTCTTACTTCCGTCAGCGAGCTTGTCAGCGCCGCTCTTTAGCTGTGAAAGGCCGCTGTCAAGCTGGGCAGTTCCGTTGTAGAGGCTCTCAAGCCCCGCTGAGAGCTTGGAGTTTCCTTCTGATATGGTCTTTGCTCCCTCTACCAGCGCTTGGATCTTTGCGACTGAATCCTTGTCAATACTCATTCCCTGAACGCCCGAGAGGACCTGGCTGAGAGTTGCCTTTGCCGCCCCGGCTGCGCCGAGGAGCTGGTAGTAGGCGCCCACTCCCTTCATTCCTGCTGACCAGTATGCATTTCCTGTCGCAAGTGCTGTCACATACTCAGCAAGCTCCCGGTACTGTGCGGGAGTCAGAACGATATTGCCTTCTGCATTCACCGCCATAAGCTCTGCATCATCCTCTGATTCATCATCATCGGATGACTCTGTAACAGCTTCTTCCTCCTCTTCCATGGAGAGCTCTGAAATCTCCTCCTCTTCAATAATTTCCTCTTCATCCGAGGGCTCTGTCACTTCCTCATCAGAAGGCACCTCTTCCCAAGAGTCTTCTTTCTCTGTATCTTCAGGCTCTTCAAAAGCTTCAGATACTTCTTCCTCATCTGTGTTTATAAGAGTCTCCGTGCTTACGGTCACAACATTTTCATCGTTGTTTTGTGCCATCGTCTTTACAAAGGTGGTGAGCTTTTCTGTAGCGTCCCCTACTGCCTTCTCCCCGGAGGATGCGGCAGATACGCCCTGCTTTAGCTTCGCGACCTGCTCCGGAGTTGTTATCGTCTCCTCCAAGTCCTTTGTCAGGATGTAAAAACCTGCTGCCACATCTGACGTCCACTCGCTCGAAGCTCCTGTCAGATAGTTTTCTGCAGCATCGATCTGATTGTACATATTCTTAAGGTCAGCGACTGCACCCATGGCTTTGGAAAGCCCTCCGATTGCAGCTCCGAGCTGGTCCATTCCCGCGCTCAGCTGCTTTGATCCATCCGCAAGGGCCTTGGCGTTGTCGATGAGCTTAGCGTCGTCCATGCCCTTTTTGAGTGCTGCAGATCCGCTCTTTGCGGAGGCAATGCCCTTTGCAAGTGTCACTGCGCCGTCCTTTATCTTGACCGTACCGTCTGTGTATGCGTTTATTCCGTCATAGAGTTTTGAGACTCCGTCTGCAAGCTCCCCGGTTCCGGACAGAAGTGTATCTGTTCCGTCGTAGAGCTTCTGTGTTCCGTCAGAGAGCTCCGTAGCTCCGTCGTAGAGCTTTCTCGTTCCGTCAACAAACTCTGTCGTGCCGTCCTTTAGCTTCCTGGTGCCGTCAACAAGTTCATCCGACCCGTCGTTTAATTCATTCATATCGTCCTTTAATTCATCTATCTTGTCTGACCCTGTGAGATCGCTCATCCCAAAGTCAGAAAGAAGATCGGAGGATGCCATGGTCACGGTCATTCCCATCTCAAAGTCCGTCGTGTCAGCTGTAATTTCAAAAGATCCTGAGAGCTTGTCCCTTATCTCGTTCTCCTCATCTATCTCTTCCCACTTATCATCCGCAATATCAAGGCTCTCCTTAAGTCCGGGCATCGCAACTCCCATGACGATGATGTTTCCGCCGTCCGAAATTACCTTGCCGTTTGATATCTCAACATTAGAAAACTTCTCAGAGTCAAGCATCATGCCCGAGACCATGGCAAAAGGAGTGTAAACCTCTATTTCCTTGCCGTCCACATTGACGCTCTGCCTGTCCCTGTTCTGATAGTCAAACTTTATTGTAACCTTCCCGCTCTTTCCTGCGATCTCCTCGGGGGATATCTCTTTTCCGTCAAGGAAGTAGGTTATCTTCATATCAACGGGAAGTGCCTTATTTGTCGTTCCCTGGTAGTAGATGTCAGAGCCGCCGGCGTTCCAGGTGAGAGTCCCGTCGCCGTTGTCACTAAATGTCTCCGACCCCTTTACATTTACGATATCCTTGAGCTCTGTCTTATCCGAAAGAGCTGTCGATGATGATGCGTTTTTCAGCCACTCGCTGACTACCACATCGTTCACGGCTCCATTTGCATCAGCCGACACGTACACGGTCTCAACCTTGTCGGCAACTGACTCTGCGCCGGACACTCCGCTTGTCTTAATAATGCTCTTTTCTAACTCCGCTTCTTCCGGGTTTTCTATTGAAGCTTCAATGGCATTTGCCGCCTCGTCAGAAACAGTTGTCTGCCCGCAGGCCACTGTCATGACAGAGAGCATAACGGCCATCAGGGCCGAAAGCGATCTTATAAGTTTTTTCCTGATCATAATTTTCTTTTCCTCCTATGCTACTTTATGTCTGTGGAGCATCTCCAGAATATGACTGCGTTTCTGTCCCTGCTCCTTATTCTTCATTCCAAAGGTCGTCCTCATGATGAGAGGATCAAATATCATGTACATTGCAGGCAGCACCAAAAGAACCGTGAACATACTGATAATGGCTCCTCTGGCCATCAGCATGCACAGGGACCCTATCATGTCGATACTGGATATTAGTCCCACACCGAAGGTCGCCGCAAAAAAGCTGAGGGCACTTACAATTACCGACTTCATGCTGGTAGTAAGGGCTATAAGAGTCGCCTCCTTTTTGTCATGTCCCGCATTCCTCTCGTTTAAATACCTCGTTGTCATGAGGATCGCATAGTCAACCGTAGCTCCGAGCTGTATGGTTCCGATGACAACCGACGATATGAAGGGAATGACTGTCCCCGTGTAGTAGGGAATACCCATGTTCACGAAGATCGCAAACTCTATGACGGCAACCAGGATAAACGGAAGCGACACCGACTTTAAGACAAAGGCGATGATCAGGAACACAAGTCCTATTGATACCGTGTTCACGACCTGGAAGTCATGAGCGGTTATGTTGATAAGGTCCTTTGTGCAGGGTGCCTCTCCGACTACCATTGCTCCGGGGTCAAAGCTCTTCACTATCCTGTCCACTTCAGTTATCTGAGCGTTTATCTCATCTGATGCGATCTTGTAATCCGTCGTGAGGAGTATCATCTTGTACTCATCGCTCTCTAGATCTGAGAGAAGGTCATCCGGTATAAAGCTCCTCGGAAAGGCGGGGCCAATTATTGAATCTGCGCCGAGTACTGAGAGGATCCCGTCCGTCTGTCTGAGCTCTTTTATCATGAGGCTCATGTCTGATGTGCTGAGGTTTTTGTCCACAAGAAGCATATAGGCCGAGTTCATGTCAAACTTCTCATCCACCTTATTGGCTCCCTGAACGCTCTCAAGCTTGTCAGGAAGTGTCTGCGTCAAGTCATAATAGACAGACGTGTGGTTATTTCCATAGATTGCAGGAAACAGGAGCGCTAAAAAAACAAAGAAGAACACAAGGTAGTGCTTGGCAATGAGCCTGGGTATCCTTTTAAATTCCGGCATGAGGGGCTTGTGTCTTGTCTTCTCTATCAGGTTGTCAAAGACAAGTATCATGCTGGGCAGGATGGTCACACAGCCTATGACTCCGAATACGACTCCCTTGGCCATTACTATTCCAAGGTCCAGTCCAAGCGTGAAGCTCATGAACATCAGCGCAATGAAGCCCGCAACGGTTGTTATTGAACTGCCGATGACTGACGAAAATGTCGCCGAGATAGCGCTTGCCATCGCTTCCTCTTTGTCGTCATTTTTCTGCAGTTCTTCCTGGTAGCTGTGCCACAGGAATATTGAGTAATCCAGGGTGACGCCGAGCTGCAATACCGCGCTCAGTGACTGGGTTATAAAAGAAATCTCTCCCTTAAAGATGTTGGATCCCATGTTGTAGACGATTGCCATTCCGATGCTGAGCAAAAAGAACAGCGGGATGAGATAAGAATCCATTGTCAGCGAAAGAACTACGACTGCAAGGAGCACCGCGATACCTACATATATCGGTGTCTCAGCCATCGCCAGGTTCTTGGTGTCCGTGACTATCGCGCTCATACCGCTCATGAAACACTGCCTGTCAGATACCTTCCTGATATCCTCAATGGCCTGCATGGTGCCGTCTGCCGATGTGCCATCATCGAAGACTATGAACATCATGGTAGCATCTCCGGAATTGAACGCGTCATAGACATCGCTTGGAAGCATCTCCATCGGCACACTCAGGTCCATAAAGCTGTCGTACCAGATGACGTCTGCAACGTGATCCACTTTTTCGATCTTAGATTTTAATGAAGCTACATCCTTTTCCTCCATGCCCTCGGCAACATACAGAACAAAAGAGCCTGTCCCGAACTGATCGAGAAGTATGTCCTGCCCCTTCATGGTCTCAATGTCCCCGGGAAGGTAGGTCAGGATGTCGTAGTTGACTCTCGTACCAAAGTAGCCGATTGCAGAGGGAATCAGAAGTGCCACTGCCACGATAAGTATAACATATCTCAGCTTAACAATCATATGCGAAAGCTTTTTCATAAAATCCCCCTCGTATTATTGACTAACGGTCATTTTATGTATAAGGTATAACATATAAATGACCATTGGTCAATATTTTATATGCATAAATATGTTCGTTTAAATAAAAAAATGTTATAGTAGAGGAGCAAACAAGCCGAGAGGGAAACGTATGGGAAAAGCCGATCAGAACAAAAAGCATAAAATGGAGAGTCTTTTGAACACCTCCTTTGAGCTCTTTACCTCAAAGGGGCTGAACAAGACGTCAATATCAGATATTGTAGAAAAAGCGGGTGTCGCCAAGGGGACCTTTTATCTCTATTTCAAGGACAAGTACGACATCAGGAACCGCCTCATCTCGCACAAGTCAAGCCAGCTGTTCATGCAGGCATACGGCGAGCTCAACCGCTCCGGGATAAAGGCCTTTGATGACAGGATCATTTTCATCATCGACCACGTGCTCGACCTTCTTGCAGCAAACAAGGGGCTTCTTGCCTTTATCTACAAGGACCTCTCCTGGGCGGTTTTCAAGAAAGCTCTCACATCCCCCGTCAGCCAGGATGACATAGACTTCAGAGATGTATATCAGAAGATGATAGATGAGGCAGACGTCGAGCTGCGCGACCCGGAGATCATGCTCTTCCAGATCATAGAGCTGGTCGGGGCAACAGGCTACAGCTCTATCATGTACAGCGATCCGGTACCTCTCGAAGACCTAAAGCCCCATCTTGAGACCACGGTCCGCGGCATAATAAAACAGTATTCAGGCGACAAAAAAAAGGCGGGAAGATAAAGCTTTCCCGCCTTATATTTATAAATATTCAAACTATCTCGTAGACAAAAATATATTTTCTCTCGCCGCATCCTCGTCATCAGGATAGGTTTTAAGGTAATCAGCCATCATCGAAGCGGCAACTCCAAATTCGCCAAGATATTCATAGGCAGTTATCTGGTTGAGCTTTAGCACCTGCTCATACTCCCTGTTGCCGAGAGCCAGCCCCGACTCAAAGGAAGAAACAGCCGAATCGTAGTCTCCCTGCTTTATCTGGCACATTCCGAGCTGGTTGTAGACAGGAGCCGACTCGGGATTCTCTGAGAGATAGGTCCTGTATACGCTGACTGCGTAATTGTAGTCTCCCTGCTTCTCCCCGGTCTGCCCAAGAAGGAGGACGACAGGCTCTTTTTCCTGGTTCCTCTCGTTCCTTGCAGCCTCCAGATAGCTCTGCGC
Source organism: Butyrivibrio sp. (assembly GCA_017470505.1). Taxonomy (GTDB): domain Bacteria; phylum Bacillota; class Clostridia; order Lachnospirales; family Lachnospiraceae; genus Butyrivibrio. The sequence goes on from JAFUYO010000009.1 coordinate 121,801, forward strand.
CTCAGCGTTGTTCCCAAGATAATAGGATATCTGCCCCTTCTCATAGTTGGTCATAAAGTCGGAGCCGTTGTCCATCGCCTTCTGAAGTATGGACAGGGCTTCATCCGTGTACCCGTACTCGTCAAGAGCCTTGTATATCATTATCATCATGGAGTAGTCGCGGTTTCCAAGAGCTATTGCCCTTGAAAAATCCGAATATCCCGCATCGTGGTCTCCCGAGGCAAGTGATGCGATCCCACGAAGGTAATACGCGTTGGTATCCTTGCCCCGAAACTTTAAGATAGCGTCATAGACATTCCTGGCGTCGCTGTACTGCCCGAGCTCGAGATAGGCTTCAGCGAGGTAGTAGTTGGTATCAAAATCCATATCGTCAACTATCCCCTCATCTGCAGAAAGAGACAAAAGGAAGTTGTCGACAGCCTCCTGATACTCTCCCCGCCTAAGGTGGGCAATTCCCCTGCCTCTTGCGAGAAGGCACTCATCCTCGCCGTTTTCCTCAGCGGCGTCAAAGCTCTCGAGCGCGCTCTGGTACTCGTGGCTCTCAATATACGAAAAGCCCGAGTCAATATTGTGCCTCCCGGTAAGACTTCCGCAGCCGGTCAGCAGCATTGTCCCCAGCAAAATGCCGGCTATAAGTCGGTGTTTCATCAAGGCCCCCAAACAGTAACAGAATCATCCAATATAGGCTACAACCTCAACCTCGCACAGTACGTCCCTCGGAAGCTGCTTGACAGCTACGCAGCTGCGCGCAGGCTTTCCTGTGAAATACTTCTCATACACGGAATTAAATGCGCCAAAGTCACTCATCTCGGCAAGAAAGCAGGTCGTCTTCACAACATGCTCATAGTCTGTGCCTGCTGCGTGGAGTATCTCACCTATATTCCTGCAGACCCTGTCAGCCTGGTCTGTAATGGTCGTCGCCTCAATCTCCCCTGTTGCCGGATTGATCGGTATCTGTCCGGAAGCATAAAGAAAGCCCCCTGCCTTGATCGCCTGTGAATATGGTCCAATTGCCTGCGGTGCCTTATCTGTCTTTATGTACTCCATTTGTATCCTCCTGTTTTTATCTCTGATTTAGGAACTGTGGCAAAATACCCTGTTCCTTCAGTTCTTTAAGAATGAGTATAACATGAGATTCATTCGTCGTTAATCATTGTTTTGCCCGAAAACCGCGGTGACATAGAAGCCCCTCGCATTCTCTTCAACCTTCGTGACAACGCCCTCACGCTCGAGCATCCTGTCCCTGAAGGGGAAGTTCCCGGACATGGCAAGCGACGGGTCGATCGTGTAGTAGTAGTTGCTCGGAAGGACTCCTTCCGTAACCGTGACCTCATCGCCCTCCTTCAATAGTCCCGGGCGCTCCATCTTAAAAGTCATCTCTCTTGCCATTTTATCACCTCACTATCGCATTATGAAGCAAAAAATCATACCATCTCTGATAGGACGATGCCTTAAGGTGCACACCGTCAAATGAAAGGCTGCTGTCAAGGTCCCCGTTCTCATCGTCCACAGCCTCGTTCATATCAAGGTAAAAGATCCTCTTCTGATCGGCAAGCTCAGCGATAGCTTCATTCCTTCCGTTGATATTCTCATTGTTGATGAATCTGTCACTCTCGCTCTTTTTGCCGGTGACGTGCATAATGCTCTGGATGTAGATGATGGCATCCGGCTGAAGCTCACAAATCCTGTCGATCACCTCTTTGTAGTGTTCCCTGAAATACCCGGCATCCCCTGTTCCGGCTTCATTTAAGCCGAGCATAATGTATATCTTGCCAAACTGATTCTCTGAGAGTGCTCTCTCAACGTTCATCTTGCCGTCGTCTGTCTTTATGAATTCCTTGTTCATAACATCGAAGATGGTAAGAGATACCTTGGAGTAAAAGGTTGCCCTCTCATCGAGAGGCTCGCAGTACTCGGACAGTCCCACAGTCCTGGAATCCCCTATAAAAAGAGCATCCGAAAAGTAGTCATCATCGACCTCTGTAAACTCATAGGTGATTTCCTCC